>CAVKBL010000021.1:0-40322 GCA_963654805.1 Lachnospiraceae bacterium
GATTCGATTACGAGAATGTAATGGAGTATGCCAAGGAGCAGGCGAGAGAGGAAGGGCTTGCAGAGGGTGAGGCAAAAGGCAAACGGGAGATAGCGAAAAACTTGAAGGCGATGGGGCTATCTTTGGAGCAGATTGTTTGCGCCACAGGGCTGTCGCGAGAGGAAGTGCAGAGTCTGTAACTTTTGCGATCTGCGGAGCAGATACAACATACTGAAAAATTTGAAGCCACGGCGTCTCACGACGACGTGGCTTCTTTCCTCAAATACATCATATCATAGATCTGAAGGAGATGCTCCTCATCTCCACGATAACAACGGAAAGGCCTGAGCCTTTCCGTATGGGGTAATGCTATTTTCTATTCAGCATGTCTTATGATAATCACATTATCAATGTATGCTCTCTTCGCTGAAGTTCCGATTTTCACTGTTGATGTGGCTGTTGCAGCCTCAAAATCAAGTGAATACACTGTATCCGTAGAAGTTGGAGTTATTTCTTTTGTTACGCTGCCTACCATAACTTGAACCTTACCCGTGTCTGTGTTAAACTGCCTAACATTTATTTTTACAGTAAAAGAAGAAGATAAATCTAATGACTTCGAAGTAATATATCCGGATTTGCTGCCCGTTCCGAACTTTATACCTCCAAATTTGCTTTTATAAGCCTTGGATGTAGCTCCGCTGAAATTAGCAAATGTGTCTGATTTTATCTCTATACTAGAATCAGATGTTGATGTATCATCGAATGCCTCCTTAAGCACTTCCACATCACCTGTCGATGGGTTCGCAAGTGTCGTAACCGTTTCTTCCGCAGTGCCGGCGGCGGAGTCGGTGTACTTAGTGTAATCGGACGATTTGGCTACCACTGATATGGAGTATTCTGTCTCATAGGCGAGATCGGTGAAAGTGCAGGAAGTCTCAGTTACGGTCTTTGTCGCGGCATTGCCTTCCGCAGGGGTGGCAGTAACCACATACGAGCCGGCGTTTTCAACGGCGTCCCATACCACTTCTATGGAATTGGCAGAGTCCTTTACGAGATCGGCCATCACATCCTGAGGAGCGGAAAGCGCCGTTCTGGCATCTTCTCCTGCGATGACGAGAACCGAAAGTATTTTCGCAGCGCCGCCTGATGCTCTCAGGTATGCCGTTTTTACTTCTTTATAAGTAATATCGAAAGTGAATTCTTTTTTAGAACCGTCTCCTGTCACGCTGGCGATATCGCCCGCGGTAGCGCTTTTCGAAGTAGCGAGCAGAAGCGAGTTTACGCTTTTCGGGGCTTCGCTTAAAGTAACCGTTACGGATGTGATGTTCGCCGTAAAATCAGGGAGTTTAAGGTAACCATTCCCATTACCTAATTGAATACAATCCTGCTTGTAGCAGGCTATAGTCCATGCAGCCCCGCTTGACTGAGTATATGAATAAACATCAGTATATTTACCCCAACCGGTAGCATCCTTTATCTCATCATAGGAAAGATATGCTGCATTGAGATCGGCAGCCACATTCTCTCCCTCTATCCCGGAGAAGCTCACGGTGAAAGCCGATGCGCGGCCTTCCTTGAAGGCAAGAGCCCCGTCACTCGGAATGGTCACCTTCTTGGTAAATTTCTTGGTCTGCGTTTCAACTACGACCGTGAAGGTGTCGTCCTTCGCGAATTCACAAGGCCAGCAGGTGAAATATGCCGTCATGCCGTTCGCGACGATACTCTGAGAAGAATAATCCAGAACGACATTGTCATTAGATGAATATCCGTACTGCTCTACCAGACCTGTTGTGAGATTGACATAACTTCTTCCCGCAAGAGTCTTGCCCGCAGCCGTGAAAGTTACGGACTTAACATTCTCGGTGGAATTGAGGTCGGTAATGCTCATCTTGCCGACCGCCACTATGCGTGCAAACTGAAGGCTGAGCGTCGTCGGCTGTTCGGAGAGTCCGGCAAGAGGCTTCGCGACAAGAATATCCGCCCCTGCCCCGAAGCTCGTTCCCGTCGGAGTCTGGCTTGAGGCCAATTCAACCTTCAGTTTCTCAACATTCGTGCTAGATGATGTAACATATGCCGAAGAAGGATACAGCGCATAATAGGCAAACGGCGCCTCTTCACTGGCATCGAAGTTCACAGCGAAAGTCATCGTCTGACCTTCATCTGATGTAGTGCCCTCGGATGACACCTTGGCCGTGGCAGCAGTGCCCGTTCCAACCACCTGTAGAACTTCGAGTTTCTCTCCCGATGTGGCCCAGGTAACAGAACCGTCCGCTGCGAGTACGGTCTTGGTCTCTTCGCCAAGACCTGCGGTGATGCTCATCCGCACGCTGCCGTCCTTGACGGACTCTTCCTGTTTTGAACAAGATGAAAGGAGTACTGCCGCTGCGGCAGCCGCCCCCATTACTGTAAATGTTCTTTTCATAAGGCACGCACTAAAAAATGGTAGTGTATTCATCCTCCTCCACGCTGTCTCCGGCATAATTGGACAGTCCCCAACTTTCCCGTCCGCTTTCACAGAGTACACCTTCGAAGCCGAAGGCGATGATGCTGCACTCAGGCGCCTCGTAACAGCCCTGAGCGTTCTGAATAAAATCTCTTTTCATAAATGGATATAATTTGATGGATTTGTGTACACACGAAAAAGTCTCCTCCGGCCGCATAGCCAAAGGAGATCCTATATAAGATATTATAAATTAGCGCGTTATGATACCCCCCCCGTACAGGAGAATGCAGAGAATTAAGTATGGCGGTATCAGTTATAGTTCTCATGGGAAATAAAACGAAGACAAATGTACGATTATTCCCGCGATTTATCAAGAGAGTCTTTACTTCTACCAGTTATCCGAGCGGAACGGAGCGGCAGGAAGTCCGAGCGAACCGGTGAGATTACCTACCTGAAAATCACGGAAGCAATACCTTACCGCTACAGGGGCAGGCACCTGCGCGCTTCGCACCACCACCCTGTCGTCCCACCTCTCGGCCTGCGCAGGATAGAACACGCGATCTTCTCCTGCAAGTTCGAATCCTTTTATGTCATGCCAAGGGCTGAGCCCGTCATATATCGTATTCGTAAAGCTTATGATGACACGGTCGCCCTCCACCTGCATATCCTTATATATAGGGCCTTCGCATTGAAGGGAGCTCATCCCGTAAGTTCTGTTCAGAGCCAACAGCGCCAGACGCTCCCCCACCTGCCTCTTCTGGCAAGGATGTATCTGATCCCTTTCATATCCATACGCCAAGTCATTGGTCGTCACTATGCCGCTATTGGGGATAATATCCACGGCACGGCGCTGAGCCTCGCGGATACGCGCACCGGAAGTGCCGTCTCCGCCATAGCACCACGGTGCGAGTTCCACCTCATAGAAAGGAATCTCTCCCTGGCCCCACAATTCACGCCAGACGCCGACCATCGTGGCGAGCCTTTGCGCATAATAATCGTACAGGCCTGCGTTGGTCTCGCCCTGATACCAGATGAACCCTTTTATGGTATAATTGCTTACCGGAGCGAGCATGGCATTGTACATTATATAGTTGGACATATGGTGATACCATCCTCCTTCCGTGATTACAGGGTCGTATTGGCCCGAAGGGATGGTTTTCTCCGGATATGAACGCACCAGTTGCTCCGGAAGCCAGCTCTCCACGGCGGAACCTCCCCAGTTGCAGGCAATTATGCCCACAGGAACGTCAAGAGAAGAGTTGAGCGCGGTGGCGAAATACCAGCCTACCGCCGTAAATTCACGCGCAGTGGCAGGAGTGGTCTCCACCCATCGGCCATCCACATAATCCTCCACCTCCGGGGATCCGGTCTTGGGGATCTTAACCTCCCGTACCTTGTTTTTCCATTCTCCTGCCGACAGGATACTGCTCACAGCACCTTCCACCGGACAGCTGTGGAATCCCATGAGAGGCATCTCCATATTCGACTGTCCTCCGGCAAGCCAGACCTCCCCTATCAGAACGTCACTAAGCGTAACGGAGCCGTCCTTGTCGGAAATCACTATGCTCTGCGGAGCGTAACTTCCCGCAGGGGTCTTCACGGCAAGTTTCCATTTACCGTCCTCTCCCGCCACGGTTACGGTTTTCTCCTTACTCCAGGAAGTTTTTACCGTTACTTTAGAATTGACCGCAGCCTCTCCCCATAGATTGGCGGAGGTGTTCTGTTGAAGAATGCAGTGGTCGCCCAGCTGCTCCGGAAGTTTGATTTTCGCGTCCGCCTCTATGGCCAAGTTCATCATCAGGGCCAATGCAGCGGCCCCTGCAGTTAAAGTTTTCAGTGTCATAATCGTTGTTGTTATATATACAAATTTTAATTATGAAAGATGTTGTTTCAGGACGATACGCGCTTCGCGCTATCCCTCCCACTTCGTGGGCCCCTCCCGTTCACATGCCACGGGCGGCAAGCCGTCCTCGAAACAACATCTTCCATAATTTATATCCTCTATAATCTTATATCTATTAATATTTACTCCACTTGCCAGCCCCCTCTATAACATTCCGTTCACTTAAGTTCATGGTCTCTCCACTCTTTCGAAGACGCGGTCAGCAAGACGTTCTGAAACAACATCCTCCGAAATTCATATCTCTCCATAAAATTACCAACTTATTTCTTCACTCGCCAAGCCGTTCCAGCACCTCCAGGCACATGCGGCTGTTATGATACGGACATTTCCAGAATCCGGCCTTGTCATCTACCGTGTTCACACTGCCGTCGGCTTTAAGGCTCCAATACCACTCTCCTCCCTTATAATCAACCAGATGAGACTTTATGAACTGCCAAGCGTCATACGAACGTTCCAGCCACACCTGCTCACCGCTGCGCTGCCAGGCATTAAGACAGCCCACTACAGTTTCCGCCTGCACCCACCAGTGACGGTCCGCATCTATCGCCCCGGTATCCGAATGGAGTTCATACATCATTCCCGCCTTAGGAACAAAGCCCTCCATCGCGGCGTCGGCTATCTTCAGCACATCGGGAAGCAATTCCCCGGAAGGCAGGCCGATCACCCCAGCAGCCTCGTCCAGAAGCCAGGAGGCCTCTATGTCGTGCCCGAATGAGGTAATCTCGCGCTTACTCTGCCAATTCTCATCGAAAAACAGCCTAAGATGCCCGGTATCAGGGTCGAGTATCCTGTTACGGAAAACCCAAAGCAGATTCTCTATCCTCTCTTTCAAACGCTCCGACGGCCACACCCGATACAGCGCCGTATATGGCTCTATTATATGAAGATGCGTATTCATCGTCTTGCACTCATTGGCATCCTTGTCACTGAGGCGCATATCCTCCAGCGCAGACCAGTCACGCGCAAAGGCCTCGAAATAGCCATTGTTCACCGGATCAAAGCTGTGAGATTCTATGTCCTCGAAAAGACGCTTGGCATAATCAAGCGAAAGAGCGTCTCCCGTGGCTTTGGAATACTCACTGAGGCCATAAATGGCAAAACCTATGGCATAGATCTGCTTTTTGGTATCCAGCGGTTTGCCCTCGCTGTCCAGGCTCCAGTACACTCCGCCATATTCAGGATCATAGAAGCGGTTTATGATTTCATCCCGCGCCCTTGTGGCCACTTTCAGATATTCCTCTTTCCGGAGCACTCGGTAAGCCGCCGAAAACGCCCACAGGATGCGCGCATTCAAAATGGCACCTTTAGGAGCCTTCGGGTCAACTTCGCCCTCACCGGATATACGGCCAAGGAAACCGCCTTGTGGGTCCATAAAATGTCCGATCCAAAAAGGAAGTATATTTTCTACAAGATTTTCATAAACTTCTCTTTTAAGACACTTCGAAGCATCCGTAATATTCATATGTTAATATGTGTTTAATTGATTATCGTTCAAATTTAATCTAAAAAGATTAATATCCATACATAAAATAAAAATCGTATCAAATAATGTTAAAAAAGTACAATAAAAATTCTAACTTTGCAGATATTCACATATCGATTCTATTAAACTAATAACAAAATCAGCGCTCTAATGAGAGAAGTATTCACAGAAATAACTCCCCTGTCCAACCTTGACTGTTTTTATATAACAGACAGGCATAAATCAGAATTCACCTATCCAGTTCACAAACACCGCGAGTTCGAACTCAATTTTATAGAACACGGCAAGGGTGTGAGCCGAATCGTGGGAGACAGCGTGGAGGAGATAGACGAATATGAGCTCACCCTCATAGGCGCACCCGATTTGGAGCACGCTTGGAAAAACGGCACTTGCAAGAGCAAAGACATAAGGGAAATCACCATTCAGTTCTCTCCTGAATTCCTGGGAGACAACATATTGGCCAAGAACCAGTTCGATTCCATACGCAAGATGCTCAAGGCCGCCGAGCACGGCATCACTTTCTCGCTCGACGCCATAATGCACATCTACCCGCATCTTGACAGATTGGCAGACGAACCTGACCACTTTATCCAATTTCTCAAACTTCTCTTTATCCTCAATGAACTGTCAAAAAGAAGTTACAGAGCCCTGGCCAGCAGCTCTTTCGCCCACCTGGCGAAAAACGTGGAAAGCAGAAGAATAACCAAGGTGAAGCAATATATCAACGAACACTATGCAGAGGCGATTAAAACCGATGAATTGTCAAATCTCGTCGGAATGACCCAGTCTGCATTCTGCCGGTTTTTCAAAATCAGAACAGGAAAGACGCCTTCAGACTACATTCTCGACATAAGAGTCGGTTTTGCGGCAAGATCCCTGGTTGACACCACTAAAAACATCTCCGAAATCTGTTACGAAAGCGGATTCAATAATCTGTCCAATTTCAACCGCATCTTCAAATCCAAAAGAGGCTACACTCCAAGCGGATTCCGGGAACTTTATAAGAAAAATAAAGTCGTGGTCTAAAGAAGAAACTCTAAAACTATATGAAACATTCATTTTTATCGCTAACCGCAATGGCACTGTTGTTTGCCGCCTGCATTTCACCACAAAAAGACTTTTGGACCACTGAAGACGGCCAATTTCATAAAGGTTCAGGTGAAGCCACGTACTTTATAGGTACCAACATATGGTATGGACCGCTTCTGGCTTCCGATACTGACGCGTCTGACTTTCAAAGACTTAATGAGGAATTGGACTACCTCAAATCAATAGGCATAACGAACTTGCGGGTACTCGTGGGAGCGGACGGACTCCCCGGGGTGAAATCCAAGATCGAACCTACTCTCCAGCGCAATCCGGGCGAATATGACGAAGATGTATTCGTAGGTCTGGACAGATTTCTCGCCGAGATAGGCAAACGCTCGATGTGCGCTGTCCTTTATATTAATAACGCGTGGGAGTGGTCAGGAGGATTCGGCCAATACCTTGAATGGGCCGGCGAAGGAAAGCCTAAAAGCACGGTGGATGACCCTTGGAACGAATACTGCGAGCACACCGGCAAATTCGTAATCAATGATAAGGCCAAAGCCATGTTCTCTGAGCACGTAAACAAGGTAGTGGGCAGAGTCAACACGGTGACAGGATTGGCATATAAAGATGATCCGGCCATATTCTCATGGCAGATATGTAACGAGCCCAGGTTTTTCGTGAGCACACCTGAGTTGAAGGAGGCATTCACGGATTGGCTTTATAAAACAGCCGCGCAGATCAAGGCGCTGGACCCGAACCATATGGTATCGACAGGAAGCGAGGGCAGCTGGGGATGCGAAGGTGACATGGACCTGTTCGAACAGATTCACGCCTGCCCGGATATAGATTATCTGACCATACACATCTGGCCTTTCAATTGGAGCTGGGCCCGACGCGACAGCCTCAAGGAAGACCTTCCTGAAGCGATAAGGAAAACGGACGAATATATAGATGAACACATTAAAGTGGCACGTGAATTAGGCAAACCTATTGTCCTTGAAGAATTTGGTTTTCCGCGCGACGATTTTCAGTTTAAAAAAGGATCGTCCACTTCACTTCGTGACGAATACTACTCGCACATATTTGACAGGGTCATGCTGTCGCAATCTGAAGGCGATGTCTTTGCCGGAATCAACTTCTGGACCTGGGGAGGTACTGCGGCTCAATCAGAAAGCAGTATCTATTGGCAGAAAGGAGACGATTACTGCGGGGACCCGGCACAGGAGCAACAGGGTCTGAACTCTGTTTACACTACAGACCTCAGTACGATAGAAATCATCTCCAAGGCATGCAAAAAACTATAACTACATAATTACTATAAAATGGCTAAAATCAAGCTTTCTGAAAAAATAGGATATGCGCTCGGAGATGCCGCTGCGGGCGGTATCACTTGGAAAATAATGTCCATCGCATTCCCGCTGTTCTTTACTAACGTGTTCGGTCTCACATTCGCCGACGCCGCGACCCTGATGCTGGTTGCAAGACTCTTCGATGTGGTCACTGACCCTATCATGGGCAGCATAGCGGATCGCACGCAGTCCAAATGGGGAACATATCGTCCGTGGCTTATTTTCGGAGCCATTCCTTTAGGTGTCGTATTCACGCTGTTGCTTTGCACCCCTGATCTCGGGCCAACCGGAAAACGAATATGGGCATATACGCTATATCTTCTTATGATGTTGGTTTACACCATGGTAAATGTACCTTATGGCTCACTTTTGGGTGTCATGACCGACGATGACAACGAAAAAAACCAGTTCTCTTCCTACAGAATGGTAGGAGCTTATGCAATGGGCTTCATTACTTTGCTCTCTTTCCCATATCTTCAGAAGCATATAGGAGGCAGCGAAGCACACCAATATGCTGTAATAGCCGCGATATTCGGAGCAATTGCCGCAGCCATGACACTTGCCTGCGGACTTCTCACCAGGGAGAGGCTCAAACCTGTGAGAGCCGAAAAATACTCTTTCAAGCAGTTCGGAGACCTGTTCAACAACAAACCTTGGGTAATCCTGACCCTGATGGGAATATGCACGAATTTCTTCAACGGGTTCCGTTATGCGGTAGCCGGTTACATATTCACTTACTGTCTGGGAGGAGACATAACCATAGGAAAGCTCATCATCAACTACACCATATTCATGACTTTCGGGGAATTGACCTGCATGATATTCGGCGGGGTGTCTCCGTGGTTCACGAAAAAGGTGGGAAGCAAGAAGAGAGCCTTCATGCTGGCAGCGCTCATCTGTCTGGTAACTTCCGTACTCTTCTTCTTCGTGCCTATGAAGCCGTCGTCAATCTATGTGATGATAGGCCTCGTAATTCTCACATCCATAGGAATTGGCCTTTATTCTCCGCTTCTGTGGTCCATGTATTCGGACGTGGCCGACTACGCCACGCAGAAAAACGGAACATCTTCGACAGGCCTCATCTTCTCGTCAGGAACTATGGCCCAGAAGCTCGGCACGGCCGTATCAGGCTCGCTCGTAGCACTTTTCCTGGGACTTGCAGGAGCCAGAAACATAACGGACGCAGCGGGGAACGCCATCGTGGATCCGTTTTCCATCACGGACCCGGTGCTTACCATGATATGGGCTCTGTTCTCGCTCATTCCGGCCGGCATCGCCGCCATCTTGCTGCTGCTCACCTACCTGTACCCTATCAAAAAATAGAATTTGCCGGCCAATAATTCCGATATCAAAGGCTCCGAAATACATGAAAATAAACTGAGGCTGGCCCGCAAAGGTCAGCCTCAGCGCTTGATTCCGCTACCCTGCTCCGTTTCCAACTTCGACAGAAAATCCAAAGTATAATGGCTACAAAGAAGCGTGCAAAGTTCACGGAATCAATCAGTCAAAGGAAGGCAGAAATCTTTTCCCTTAACCGTAAGTGTCACTTTGCCATCAGAACCATCTATGGAGCGCAATATAATCTGCGCATAACCGGAGAACGGCGTCACCGTAATGGCATTTCTTTCTGCAAAAGTCTTTTCAGCAGGTCTTTCCAAACTCTTGAACCCGGGGTCTCCGTTCCCCCAGCCAAGAATCTCCGCATTCTGCACCTTGACATCCATCACATCTTCAGAAGATGTCCTCAGATCCGCTACCACCACATCCGTTCCGTCCGCCTTGAGAGTCGACTTCGAGAACCTGACTTCAAGGCTAGGAAGCAGCTCAGGGAAACGGTCTTCCGCACATTTCTTGCCTTTTCTATAACCTATAGCCGTGAACGAGGACGCATCGCCCGGCACATTCCAGACCAGATGTCCGTCCTCAGGCATAGCCTTAGTCCCGAGACTCTTGCCGTCCGCGTAAAGACGCACCCTGTCACAGGAAGAATATACCCACACCTGAGCGTTATAAGGCCCGCATAAATGAACCACCGGCTCGCAAGTCCAGGCGGCCTTAAGATAAAAAGCTTCATCCTTAGGAAAACCGCAATAGTCAAAAATACCGAACTGCGAACCTGTAGCAGGCCACTTCATAGGATTAGGCTCTCCGCGATAATCAAATCCTGTCCAATAGAACAGTCCCAAAGCCCAAGTGTGCTTCTTGTAAAATTTCCACCCGTGTTCTATGACATTGACCCTCCCGGCGGTATCCACACGGTTAAGCGGGGCCATCCATCCGTTGTCCGGGTCAGTTGTCCATTTTCCTCTGGTTCCGCAACCTGAAGTCTCTTCCGTACCCACAGCACATTTATCGGGGAACAACTCGTGATACTTCTCCACCGGATTCTGCACTATATAGTTATATCCGAACACATCCAGGCCCTTGACCAGCTCCGGACCGCCGGAATTGCCGTAGGTGGTAGGGCGCGTGGCATCAATCGTATGTGCAAATTCGCTCATCCTGAGAGCCACTTGCGTTCCTTGCGGATCATGTTCCATAGACCATTCTTCATTTCCCACACTCCAAAGGATTACGCAAGGG
The DNA here is from genome assembly GCA_963654805.1 of Lachnospiraceae bacterium. Taxonomy (GTDB): domain Bacteria; phylum Bacteroidota; class Bacteroidia; order Bacteroidales; family UBA932; genus Cryptobacteroides. The sequence goes on from CAVKBL010000021.1 coordinate 10,773, forward strand.
TGATTGCGGTCACGCTCTATCATAGAGCGGAATTGGCCCAGCTGTTCGTCATTGACCCCGAACTGGCGGTTTTCATCTATCACCAGTATGCCAAGCGAATCACAGATGTCGAGCATGGCAGGAGACGCACAGTTGTGCGAGCATCGAATGGCATTGAAACCGAAATCTTTAAGTCTCTGTATGCGGTAACGCCACAGTTCATCGGGAACTCCCACTCCTACACCCGCATGGTCAAGATGCATATTGGCCCCTTTAAGTTTAACTGTCTCTCCTCCCACGAGAAGGCCCTTCTGCGAATTGAATTCAAGCGTCCGTACTCCGAAACGGCAGGAATACTCATCCGAAAGCTCACCTTTATAAAACAGTTTGAGATTAAGCGTATAAAGATACGGATCAGACGGAGTCCATAGATGTTCAGCCACCGCCACTGAATTCCCCTGCGCATCTTCGAAACTTATCTCATAAGACAGATCGGCAGCACTTACGGAAGCGTCGGCATAGATGCAGTCAAATTTTACACAAGATACGTCAACCGACACAGAACATGTCCCGTCTTTCACCGTCCACGCGCTCCCATCCGTTTTCTTGGCGTTAATGCTTAGCGAATAAGGCTTTACAGCTATCTTCCCCGCCTTATGCAGGCGCACATGGCGATAGAGTCCTGCTCCTTCGTAATACCAGCCCTCTTCTAAGGATGCATCGCAGCGGACGGTTATCACATTATCCTGCCCATATCTGAGATAGGGAGTTAGCGTATATACTCTTGAGGCATATCCGCTCCGTTCGCCGCCCAGATAAAAGCCGTTGCAAAAAACCTCGCTGTTGCGATAGGCACCTTCTATTTCCAGACTAATCTGTCTGCCCTTGTCCGACTCCGGAATAAAGACGTGACGTCTGTACCATCCGATGGAATTCTCAGGATATCTCCACCCCACACATTTGTAACCATGAGAATGGCTGGCCTCGGCGCTATAAGGAAGATCCACCACCCAGTCGTGCGGAAGACTTACCCTCTGCCAAGAAGAGTCATCGAAATCCGGCATTATGGGAGAATGGCTATGGTCTGCTGAACGGACCTTGCACAGATAAGTAAAATACTCTGTACCGTGAGTGTAATCCGCCTCCATACTCGAAGCATTACCGAGCGAAAAAGTCCAGTCGGTATCTATATTTATCGATTGGCCAAATAAATTAAAACCAATGACAATTCCCGCCATCGCGGCAAATAATCTTCTCATATTCAACAATATCTACAATTCCAATTCAAGGCTGTGCCTTCCGGGTTCGTACTTGATGAAAGCCTCCTTGCCACTCCCGGAATTATGAATCTTTATGTCATAAACAGCCTCCCGGAAGACCCTGTGAATTTTATAATCCTTAATCTCTACCGGAAGACAAGGCTTTATCAAAAGACCGTCGTACTGAGGATAAACACCCAACAAGTACTCCGATACGGCATACCAATTCCATGCGGCAGTTCCCGTAAGCCAACTGTTCTTTCCTTCTCCAGGACGCGCCGCATCTTTTCCCGCCACCATCTGACAATACACATAAGGCTCCACCTTATGCAGGCTCTGATCCTTGATGAAGGCCGGAGAAATTTTGCAATAATGCTCCCACGCATCCTTCGCACGCCCCGCCAACACCTCACCTATTATCACCCACGGATTATTATGACAGAATATGCCGGCATTCTCCTTATAACCCTGCGGATAAGAGGAAATCTCCCCGGATTCCATATGATAATATGTGTAGGCCGGATTAAGCAGAACCAGACCATGCTCACTGTCTAGCATCTCTTTCGCAGAATCAAGGGCCATATCACACATCCCCCGCTCCGCTCCTATACGCGCCATAGTGCACCAGCCCTGACTTTCGATGAATATCTTGCCTTCAGCATTCTCTTTCGAGCCAATTTTGTTCCCGAAGAAATCGTATGCCCTGAGGAACCACTTCCCGTCCCATCCGTGCTTTTCAACGGAAGAAGACATTTTTTCCACATCTTTCCGGACACTCTCCGAAGAAACCGGCGTCCTGTCAAAAGACCGGCAAAGCCCGGAATGCTTCTCCAGATGTTCGAGCAAAGCGGCCAAGTCCTTACCCGTAACCACATACAGCCCGGCTATCATAAGCGATTCGGCCCGGCTGCCTTCGCTCTTGTTCTCCGTCGTCTGGAAGGACTCGTCAGGATTAGAAGAAAAACAATTAAGATTCAGGCAATCATTCCAGTCCGCCCGTCCTATAAGAGGAAGGCCATGTGGCCCGAGATGGCTGCCGGTAAAACTGAAACTTATAAGCAGATGTTCAAGAAGCGACTTTTCAGAGCCCGGAACATTGTCGAAAGGCACTCTCTCGTCCAGAATAGAGAAATCTCCCGTTTCCTTAAGATAAGCCACAGTTCCGAAAATAAGCCAGAGAGGATCATCGTTGAAACCGGACCCTATATCGTTATTCCCGCGCTTGGTAAGAGGCTGATACTGATGATAACATCCACCGCCGGGGAACTGCGTGGCTGCGATATCCAATATGCGGGAGCGGGCACGCGACGGGATCTGATGTACGAAACCCACAAGGTCCTGATTGGAATCCCTGAAGCCCATTCCGCGGCCTATCCCGCTTTCAAAGAAGCTGGCGCTACGGCTCATGTTGAACGTCACCATGCACTGATATTGGTTCCAGATATTCACCATACGGTCCAATTCAGGGACCCTCGATTCCACTTGGAAACGGCCCAGAAGATTATCCCAATAATCCTTCAGCTGAGCAAAAGCCTTTTCGACCCGCTCCGAAGTGTTGAACGCCGACAACATATCGTAAGCCGCGCTCTTGTTTATGAGATCCGAACACGAATTAAGCACAGAACCGCCAAAATGAGTATCTTCCACTTTATTCTTCAGCTTCTCAAGAGCCTCCGCGCCTATCTGCTTTTCGAATTTGCATTCATCTGGCATCTCCACATAACCTAAAGTGAAGACCAAATCCCTGCTCTCTCCCGGCTCAAGGCCAATCGACAGGCAATGCGAAGCCACAGGGCTCCACCCGTGCGCTATGGAATCAGAACAACGGCCTTCCAATACACACTGAGGCGCCTCGAATCCGTTATAAAGTCCCAGAAATGATTCTCTATCCGTATCAAAGCCATCGACAGAAGCATTCACTCCATAAAATGCGTAGTGATTACGCCTCTCGCGATATTCAGTCTTGTGATAGATGACGCTGCCCTGCACCTCCACCTCTCCGGTAGAAAGATTGCGCTGGAAATTCTCCATGTCGGTCGCGGCGTTCCACAGACACCACTCCAAGAAAGAGAACAACTTGAATTCTTTCCGGGAAGTCCCCGTATTGGTAAGGCGCAGACGCTGAACCTCACATCTATACCCTATGGGCACGAAAAGCAAAAGTTCCGCGCACAGGCCGTTTTTCTCCCCGGTGATGCGGGTATAACCCATTCCGTGACGGCACTCATAGAAATCAAGAGGAGTCTTGCAAGGTTTCCATCCGGGATTCCAGACAGTATCCCCATCCTTTATATAAAAATACCGCCCACCATCGTCCATAGGCACGCTGTTATAACGGTAGCGCGTAATCCTTCGGAACTTGGCATCACGGCAGAAGCAATATCCGCCGGCGGTACCTGAAACAAGTGAAAAGAAATCTTCTGTGCCGAGATAGTTTATCCACGGCCAGGGAGTGGCAGGATCGGTTATCACATATTCCCTGCTCTCATCGTCAAAATGTCCGTATGTCTTCATTACTATAATACTTCAAACAATTTCTCGAATTTACCGGATTCTGACGACACCGGATATACTCCAAGTACAAAATGCTACGCTCAGAGTCTAAACTATTTCCCGGCCAAGGCCTTATTCTTATCGATAAGAGCCTTGAGCCTTTCTACGGACTGCGAGGTGTAGAATCCGTCAGGAGCCGTATGCAGGCAGTAATCCACCAGACGCTCTATCGTACTTGTCGCCACGTGCATGCGGGTATCGCAGGAAGCATAGTAAATGTATACCTTTCCATCCTCGTCAGCCGCCCAGCCGTTGGAGAAAAGTACATTCATTACATCTCCCACAAATTCCTCTCCTTCAGGAGCCATGAAGAACCCGGCAGGCTCAGCAATCACCCTCGTCGGGTCCTCAAGAGAAGTCATATACATATACAGAACATATCTCAGACCGGACGCACAGCCACGAACACCGTGTGCCAAATGAAGCCAACCGCGAGAAGTCTTGACAGGAGCCGGGCCTTCACCGTTCTTCAATTCCTTAATGGTATGATAATTACGGAAATTGATTATCTTTTCTTCCTTCACCTCTGCATGGCAGATGTCATCTATCAGGGCCCAGCCTATGCCTCCGCCCTTTCCTGCATCTATGAAGCCATCCTGAGGACGCGTATAAAGAGCATATTTCCCGTTGACGAATTCCGGATGCAGAACGACATTACGCTGCTGGGAAGCAGACTTCAGATCCGGAAGTCTCTCCCAAGTCAGAAAATCCTTAGTACGTGCTATACCGGCACAGGCCACGGCTGAAGACAGGTCCCCTTCCGGAGCCGACGGGTCCTTACGCTCGACACAGAATATGCCATAAATCCAGCCGTCTTCGTGGGCAGTCAGACGCATATCATAAACATTGGTAGCCTTCTCTCCATAATCGGGAAGCGTCACGGGATAATCCCAGAACTTGAAATTATCCACTCCATTAGGACTTTCAGCCACGGCGAAAAACGATTTACGGTCTGCGCCTTCGACTCTGGCCACGAGAATATACTTTCCGTTCCATTTTATAGCTCCGGAATTGAATGCCGCATGTATGCCAAATCGTTCTTCCAGATAAGGATTAGTCTGAGGATTAAGATCATATCTCCAAAAAAGCGGAGCGTGTTCGCCCGTAAGCACCGGATTTTTATACCGTTCATAGACTCCGTTCACATAGACCGGTTCATTTTTGAGAGTTATCAACTCTTCGTGCTTGGCATCAAGCCAGGCAAGTCTTTCTTGAAAATCCATAATATAGCTTTCAATTACTCAAGTTTCACACCTGAAAACTTAATTGTTCAAAAATACAGTTCTTTGATCCTGATAGAATTTTACAAAATCCGCTGCATCTGCAGAACCAGGATACGGCGCGTAATAATGCCCCGGTTTGTCCCATGCATTTCTCCACGTAAGAACATAACAGACAGGATAATCCTTAACGGTGCGCAGAAGAACCTCTGTCCACCACGACGGATTAGGGATACCCTCAAAACCGGTCTCGGTAACAGCGATAAGTTTACCTTTCTCTCCGGCATATTCCTGCATATATGCCAAATCCGCTGTAAGAACTTTGATATAATGCTCATCGGCCTGCGACATATCTCCTCCTTCAGGAAGAAACTCATAATGGTCAACTCCCAGAACGTCTATATACTCATCTCCAGGATATCGGCTGAAATATTGTTCCTTACTTATCTCAGAATTAGGCGAATAGGCCCACAGGATGTTATCCAGCCCCCTATCCTTTGTAAAATAGTCGAATGTCAATGCAAAAAGCGTCTTGTACTGTTGCGAGGTACAGAGATTGCCTCCCCACCAGAACCAGCTTCCTATATTCTCATGCCAAGGGCGGAAAATCACCGGGATCCTGCCTCCCTTCGAATCCCGCAGCGAATCCATAAAATCCGCAGCCTTCCCTAGCCAAGAGATGAACTTTTCATGGTTCTCTCCCCCTGACAGAACGGATGCCACGACTTTGTCGCTCGAAATATCCCAGGAATCACCTCCGGTAAGAGGATTTCTCATATGCCAAGAGAAAGTCACGATGCCTCCCGCCTCGCTATGAGTTACAGCAGCGCGACGCATAAGAGAGAAATCCACACCATCCAGATTGTCCTTGTCGCCAAGTTCTATTCCTCCCAGGTCAAAACCCACGATGGCAGGCTTGGAGCCGCATACAGAAAAGACATCACTGCGAGAAAGATCATCTTCCGAAGGCGCCTCCACCTTCCAACTATGCCCATAGACAAGATCATCCTGATGGGCATAATAGAATCGCCCTTCACTTGCGGTCTGCTGAAGTCTGTTTTTAAGCATCATGGACGAATCCTCCTTCGAAGTATGGCATCCGGACAAAAGCGTCATCGCAGACAATGCCAATATGGAACCAGCTGTATATAATCTCATAATTATTAATTAATTATTTACTAATAAAAATAATCTCTAACACCACACGACATCCTTCTACGGCGCCGCATTATATACCGAGCGCAAAGTATAAGATTCCTTAGTGGTGGAAATAGCCTTGTGCATAGCCTCCACCATAACTTTACCGTTATTGATATACTCTCCGCTCGTATGATCTATAAGAGCGCAGGTCTCACGTCCTGTCCCCACTGCGCCATTGTCCCAGAAAAAAGGAGCGATGGCGTAATTCTTACAAGCCTTATAAAAGAACTCTATATAATACCTCTGGAAAGCAATCTGCCTCTCTGTCGCTCTGTTGGAACATCCGGTCTCTCCAAAATACACAGGAATGCCATTGTCCACATATTTGGCCTTCAGACGTGCCAATACCTCCACCACCTCTTTCTCAGCGTAAGGACAGGCATTGTTCTTGGCAGTATGCCCCCACTCGTCATATTTGCACTCAAGAGTATAGTCATATGGATCATAACAATGCACAGCCAGAAGAAGTCGCCCCTCCACGCTGTCCTCAGGCAGAAGAAGATGCTCCATCGTGAGATCAGGATTGGCACAGTATCCCGGGATTCCCAGAAAACGCGCGGCATTATTTCCGCCCGTACTTCTGACCACATTCACAAAGGCCTGCACCCACTTGTTTATCACTGCATACTGAGCTCCGCTGTCAGTTCTGTTCTCCCCCCATCCCCACGAACCGTCGTGAAGTTCATTGAAGGCCTCGAAGATGAGGAAATCGCCCTGGTCCTTAAATCTCAGCGCTATCTGACGCCAAAGTGCCTCATACTTGGCCGTTATCGACTCATAGTCAGATGCAGACGAAGCCGCGCTTTTCACATTAAGCCAATTATTATTATCCGCTCCGTCGTGATGGACGTTGATAATGCAGTACAGTCCTGCAACCCGAGCATAGCCCACAAGTTCTTCAACTCTTGCAAGCCAGCCCTCTTCCAATTTATACTCCGGAGCTTCGCCTATATGGCCCATCCAGGTTATAGGAATACGCACAGAAGAAAAACCTTTAGCTTTCAAACTGTTGAAAGTCTCCTGCGTTGCTTTGCCGTTACCCCACAGGGTCTCACCGGAGACGCCTTCGGAATGCGAATCCATCTGATTGCCAAGGTTCCAGCCCATACCGAGCTTACCCGCCATGCTCCAGGCCAGATTATCTCCGGGAACATTCTCCACCAGAAAATCCTCCGGTTCTACAGAAGCGGCAGCAGCCTGAATTATCGTGACTTTAGCTTTTTCTGAAGCGCATACTACTGAAAGATAGGCGGTTCTCTTCTCCGAAGAAACATTCTCTTCTACCTTTACCGTAATGCTGCACTGCCCTTGTGCAAATGCACCTACGGAAGATTTGCACCAAGATTCACTTGACACTACACTTGGCTTTGAAGATGACTTGACAGTAAAAGACAGACTTGAAGAAGCACTTTCGAAAACAAGCTCCTGCTGGTCCACTTCCAAAGGAATATTCTTCGTATCATCGCTTCGGGAAGGCGATTTTTCACAACCGCACCCTACAAGACTGACAAGAAGGAATATAGGCCCCAAAATATGACGAACGTATTTCATACCTCTATAAATCAGATCTGTTCAACATACATTTTTCAGAAAGCACCTTTTTCCAGTCTGCTGCCGTGTTGTCCCAACTGTCGGCATAAAGCACAGGCTCTCCGTCCACAAAATTGCACCAGTTCATCATATAGAGCCAAGGGGCATTCTCGCTGTGGGCGAGCGGAAAATCAAGGAGATTACCGAACTCACTCAGAGCGACCATCTTCCGACCCTTGACGGAGTTGTTTACATAACGGAACGAAGAAGACTGTGATGTCCACTTGCTTTCATAAAGGTCAGCGCCTACTATATCTACATAATCATCTCCCGGATACCACGCACGCGCCTTATCCGGATCCTCGCACACGCGACCGCCGTCTCTGGTCTGCACCGTCCACACCCATATCAGATTATTCAGATGATATGTATTCTGAAGTGCATCTCTAAGATACTTCCATAGTCTCACGCACGCATCAGAGCCTTCATATCCCCACCAGAACCAAGCTCCCCAGGTATAATCTCCGGCCGCCTCGTGAAGAGGTCGGAACAGAACCGGAATCCCCTCATCCTGAAGAAGCGACAGATACCCGGCCAATTTCTTTATCTGCTCATTAATGAGCGTATTCTGCCAAGTACCTTCGGTAAGTGCATTTTCCACACCGAACTTTCTGGTCGTATAAGAATAATTATTGAGGTCGGTCTCTCCTTCCACAGAAGGAACCGTCCAGTGCCAGCCTATCTGTATAATGTTTCCTGCCTTCCACGCCGTCTTTACCGGAGTGATGTCAGCATAATCGGGACATCCGTCCCACTTCTTTGCAGGCCAATTCAGAAAAAGATAATCAAAGCCCACAATCGCCGGATAAATTCCGCACTGCTGTGCTATATAATCCGTATATGTTGTCTCCCACGCCGTACCGCCCATAGCTCCGCTGAGCGTTTTCTGCCCATACTGTTCAAGAAGAAAAGCATACAACTTCTTCGCAGATTCCGTAGCCTGCTGATTCGTAAGAGATGGTGACGGCTCACGATCATAATCCTTCTCCGATGCTTTCATAGAAAAAGTATAAGCAATCGCCCCTGCGGGGTTATCTTTAAAACCGCTTATCACGCCTTCCGGAATATTGAGAGCATAAGTAAACCCTTCCTGCAGAGATGATACATTTATCGTTACATCTCTATTATATGCCAACACCTTATCTATCACGGCATCATGATCTATGCTCAAAAGCGTATGCTTGGATGAAGGACATTTGACGTTCTGGTCAAAAGTCAGGACAATCTGCAGCGTCGTACCCTTCAGTTCCTGTGCACCGTTTTCAGGCTCGCAGGAAACAAGCTCCGGAGCCTCAGCCGTGACAGGATCTTCACTTGACTCCTGCTTGCAGGAAGATAATGCGGCTCCCAGTAAAAGAGCCGATGATATGTAAAAGATGCTTTTACGGATAAGCATATTATAAAACTATTCTGAATTATTCAATCAGCAATCTTTATTGCCTGTCTGGATTCCGGCGGCAGGGTCAGCCGCCGCCGGAAAATTATTAGAGAAGCGTTATCTGCTTCAATATATAGTTACATCCAGTAATGACAAGTCCTCCATTTGCTATGAGGTCATCAATATTGGTCTGTGTCAACTCAACCTCCACTCTGCTTTGTCCGGCTTCCATCTCCACAAATACCTGTTCCGGGAGTTCTCCCCATTCATTTCCGTGTCGAAGAGCAAGCTGCCACCAGCCTTGCGAAGCATCCTGCTCCAGATAGAAGACGAGCTTCTGTCCAGCAGAAACGGTAGACCAGTCATATCCTCCCCATGCGAGGTCCTGATTGCCGCCCCAGCTACCGGCATTAAACTCACCAGTCCAGATCGTCACTTCCTGAGAGATTTCCTGAATGATTTCTACCTTCGTGAATGTAATGTCTGAGCCCTGAATTATAATACCAGCCGCCTTGACATCTTCGCAATCACCCTTCTTGGACTCGATATTGGCAAGGATATCTGATGTGAGTGTCACCTCAGTGCACCAGTCTATCTTACCTTTACCTGACCATGAACATGCAGGCACCAAAGTATTTGACCCTATTTCAGGGAACTCCAATCCACTCCAGTCGCCATAATTGATCTGAGCCTGACACCATACGTCATCATCATAAGTATAATAGAGCCTCATCTTGGTACCGGCTTTAATGCCGTTGAACTTGAATGCGGGAACTATCACACGGCCACCGTCACCCCACGTAATAGGAACATTTCCTTCCCAAGCTGTGATGTAATTCAGTTCCAGAAGCACTTCGATGCTCTGAGGACAGGTCTCGCGGTCGCCGCTGAGAAGATCGAAATAAACGGAATATGTACCTATCTTGTTATACGGCATCACGAACGAAAGTTCGGTGTCGCTGCGTGAAGAATATCCCGTAACCTTGGCCTCTCCGATATAGATGTTCTCTATAAGCATGAAGTTCTCGCCCTTGAGAGTGACTATGCCTCCGATATGCTCTTCTGAAGGCATCTCGTTCACGATGATAAGAGAGTCATAGCTCAAAGTTATCTCCTCTGAAGGCTCAAGAGTCTGCCCGTTATAGAGAGTGAGAACCACTTTTCCTGACACTGAAGTATTTACAGTGACAAGGCTAAGCTCCGTACCGTCTTCATTGGCCTTCACTTCGACAGGCTTTCCGCCAAGAGTGGCGCTCTCCACGAACTGAAGTCCGGTTCCCTTTACGGTTATGGTCTCGCCCGCTTTGAGAGAAAGAGGAGACAGCTCGGTAACTGTAGGCGCGATAAGGGTATAAGCCACACTTACACTCTCACCGTTAGCCATACCGAGAGCTATGTCTCCGCCTCTGGCCTTGAGAGGAACGGTTACGCTTATCTTACCGTCCGCCAAAGTGAAATCCGTAATGACCTCGGCATTAGGGAAAGTTACTGAAGTAACCACATCCAGATCCTTTCCGGAGATTACAAGAGTGCCGCTTGTCTGCACTTCGGCAGGTTCAACGGCAAGCTCCGCAGGCTCCACCATTGCGGCCTGTCCGGCTGTGAATTCCTTATCAGCGTAGCTTACCGCTACGACGTCGCCGGACTTGACGGCTGAAGGGATGGAGAAAATCAATGCCCGGTTATCTTCCGCGACAGTGAAATCCTCCACGTCAACAACCACGTCACCCTCAAGATGAAGTTCCTTGATCATATCGAGGTATTTGCCCTCGATGACGGCGTTCTTGCCCGGCTTCCACACATCGGCCTTTACGGACGAGACCGTAGGATCGCCTATGGTGAGATCCGCCTCGGAATAGATGAGGTTGGCTATCTCGCCTTCGTCTGAGAGGACAATCTTTCCGGTAACGGCCGTTGACGGGATAACGACAGTGGCGTTATGTCTGTCAATATTAGTCACTTCTACCTTTTCGCCTCCTGCAAATTCCGCACTCACCACAAGATTCATATAATCTCCCTTGAGCGTAACCACATCTCCCGGATAAGAAGGTGTGGATGAGACCTCGAACTTCTCGAATACGATAGGCTCGCTGTAGGTAAGTTCGGTGGTAGTAGTAAGGACAGTCCCGTCAGAGGCTTTAAGCGTAAGCTTGCCGACCTCAGGGCCTTCCACAGGAAGAACGACACGGATTTCACTTTGCAATCCGCTCTTCACCACTTCTATCTCGGTTATCGCGTCAACTCCCGGAACCTGCACCTCGACTATCTTGTCGAGGTTGCTTCCGATAAAGGTCACGGCACCGCCGCGCATCACGGGATTAGGGCCGTAAGAAACCAATCTGACCTGCTTGGCAGAATATTGGTCAGTGTCCAGGGCATCCGTCTTGCAGCCTGTAAGGCAGGCAGACAGAAGACCTAATGAGACAAATGCGCAAATTGTATATAATTTTTTCATTGTCAATATCCTCCGTTATTTGACAGGGACAGCCCTGATATTGTCTATCTGAACCATAGGGGAACAAGGAGTTCCGGCTGCTTCTCCGGCAGCGAAGAAAATCTCCATACCGGCGAAGGTCTCTTCCTTAAGCTGACCTGTGGCCTTGCTTCCATCCCAGTACCATACGAATTCACTGGCTATAGGAAGCGTTACAGTAATCCACTTGCCTGCGGTATCGAACGAACCTGTGGTAGCCCAAGGCTTATAAAGAGCGCGTGGAAGAGAGATGCTGTCGTCGTGGAAGTAAGAGTTGTTGGCCGCTCCCAGCGAGCACATGTCAGTGCTTGCAAAGTAAATCTGCATAGGACAGCCTGTCCACGGGTGCTCTGAAGGGATGCGCATCTCGAATTTGATGGCCATATTGGTAAAATCGGAGAAATCGACCACCTTATTGAGAGCTATTCCGTCAGGGTCCTCGAATGTCTGAGGAGTAGCCCAGTTGCCTGCCCAATACTCGAAGTGATAACCCGTGTCAGCCCAATCGGTACCGTCAGCCTTGAGAGCGTTCTCGGTATCTGCATAAAGCTGAAGATACTTGCCGCTAAATGAATTGGCATCTTCCTGAATGGTCTGAGCATGCCAGCCGTGATTGCCTCTGGCATCATCGAAGGTAAAGAGAAGTCCTCTGTTATCCTGATACATGAACGCCGATTGGCCGGTACCGGAGTCGGTAATGACCTTCACCTTGCCAGGCTGAGCGCCTTCAGGGATCACGACATCAAATGAATTGAATGTGAGGTTACTTATCTGCGTGGCTTCGGCTCCGGTGAATTCCACTGTCATAGGCTCATAGAAATAGTTGCCGGTGATGGTAACCTTCTCCCCCGGCAGAGCGTATTCAAAAGACATGGCGCTTACGACAGGCACCGGAGGAAGAACCTTGAAGTCAACCTTGACGGTATCCTTGGTAGTATTGACCAAATACATCTTATCTGTCTGAACCTTAGGAAGAACCTTAGGCACCGATACGATAAGGGTATTGTCCGTGATATAACTTGTGTTAAGCGTAGCTTTCTGATCATTGAACCAGAGTTCGTTGACACTGCGGAGATTCTTGCCGAGCAGGCATATGATCTCATCCATATACGCTCCGGTGATGGTCAGGTCGCGGTCGGCGTAGCGTACAGAATATACCTCAGGTACACCTTCGGTGGCCCTGAAACGATCCGGATAGTCCACCTTGTCGCAAGACGACAAGCCCAATGCGAGAGCGGCAAGACCTATTATATATTTAACTGTTTTCATTTTTTCTAAAAATTATATTGATACTCTGAACGGACATCCACATGAATCGCTTCAGCGTCACTTGCCATATTCGGATTGAAGATGACATCCTCTGTAGGGAATGGAAGAGTAAAGCTTGACACTGTGACATTAGGATTATCGTTTTTCGTGTTATACTTGACAGCACTCGCATCCCAAGTACCTGAATAATCGAAATTCTCTCCTAGCCAATCTTTATAGACCTTATCAAGACCATCATAGTAAGATCTCTTCTGAGCCTTAAGCTCCGCAATACAATTCTGCGGTTCATAATAAGAGCGGCGCACGAAATCGTACCAGCGATCACCCTCTCCGGCGAGTTCCAGACGGCGTTCTTTCCATATGTCTTCCCAAGAAACTGAATCCAGAGCGTCTGCACCGGCACGTTCACGAACCTTGTTCACATACTCAAGAGCATCGGCATTATTGGTATTCACCACAGCCTCAGCATAGATAAGATAGACATCTGAAAGTCTGAGTATATGTGTAGGAAGCTGATTGGCCATATTCTGAGGAGTGATGCCAAGAGCTGAGATATGATCCTGATTGTCTCCGAAGAGATGCTTTACGTTATTGGCTCCGGTGTTGCACTGAAGCTGCCCGCCTGGGCCGCCCTTTCCGTAATTGTCACTGTCATAAATGAATTTCAGGTAATCGAATCCGGCCTTGCTGCCTGAATACGTTTTGTCTGCCCAGAAATAGCTGTAAACATCTCCCGGAAGCATCATCACAGCGTGACGTCGTACATCCTTATACACTCTTGGATATGTCGGAGTAGCGGTAACATCCTCACCGAAAGCCTCCTGAAGGTCTACTGAAGGTCCTACATAACCACCCCAGCAGTCACCGTTTTCGTCAAATCCCACCATAGCAAGATCGCTCTGAAGAGTATTCTGTTGAGTCCAAGGATCACGTCCGCACTTCCACAGCCATGAGATAAGGCATTCCCCTGTCTGGTTGAAGCCTTTGAGACGGAACACGTCTTCGTAAGAAGGTGTAAGAGTTCTGCCGGAGTTGTCTATCACATCCTTGGCATAATCGGCAGCCTTCGAGAGATCCTCTGAACTGAGCGTTCCGGTGATACCGGCTCTTGTAAGATATACCTTGGCAAGAAGCGCCTCAGCGGCATAATAGTCAATCCTCTCATAGTCAGCGAAGCCAGCAGTCTTCTTAGGAAGCAGTTCCATGGCCTTTTCGAGAGTAAGGATGATATACTCATAAATGTCGGCGCGCTGCACTTTCTGCACCTTATTCACCTGACCTGAAGTAATGAGTTCCGTATTATCGTGAATGATAGGCACATCTCCGAAAGTTCTGACTAGATAGAAGTATGCCATGGCTTTCCACACAAGAGCTTCGCCTATGCACTTGTTCTTTCCCTCCTGAGTAGGGCCGTTGGAATTGAGAATGTTGTTGATTACGGTATTGGCATGTCCGTTGACTGCCCAAAGAGAGTATGACATGTTGACCAGGTCAGTATCCGTACCGTTGGTTGTAAAATCAAGGTAAGGAGAATCGCCCCAGTACATATTACCGGACATGACCTCACCGATTTTAATGAAACCGCGCTGAAAATCGTACCAAGGGGAATTATACAGATAATTCACTCCCTGCTCGCACTGCGCATCATTAAGATAAAAATTGTCCACGTTATAGTTATCTTCGCTCGGACGGTTCAAGAAATCCTCGCAAGAGACCAAGGTTACCGCAGCTGCGGCTATGGACAGACCTTTTATGATATTTGTTATTTTCATATCCGACCCGTTAGAATGTTATGTTCAAGCCAAAAGAGTACATAGTTGGAGAAGGGTAACGACCATTATCCAAGCCATAAGTAAGACCAGTTGAGTCCTGTGTGCTGGCTCCAACCTCAGGATCGTATCCTGTATATCTGGTAAGAGTATAGAGGTTCTGAATATTCAGGTACACACGGATATTCTCCACGTGGATTTTGTTAAGGACACTCTTAGGGAAAGTGTATCCCAGAGTAATGTTCTTCACGCGAATGTATGAACCGTCCTCCACGTAACGGTCGCTGATACGATCGTTGTCGTTAGGGTCCTGAATGGAAGTATGAGGAATCTTGGTATCCGCATTCTTTACACGGACATTGTCGATATGGTCATACCATTTGCTGCCGTCGGCATAGACAATGCTTGCGTCTATAGGTTCCAGTCTTGCACGGTTGTTCACCACATTGAGCTGGTTCGTCCAAGTACTGTTCATATGGGTAAGTGTAATGGCGTTATAATTGAACACCTTGTTACCATAAGAACCGTTGAAGAATATGCTGAGATCAAAATTCTTGTATGCAAATGTATTGGTCCAGCCGAAAGTGAACTTCGGAAGAGGTGACCCCAGATCCGTGCGGTCAGCTTCGTTGATGACACCGTCTCCGTTGATGTCCTCATACTTGAGGTCACCCACCCAGACGGTATTGCCTCGGCTGTAAACCCCATCAGTAGGATACTTGGCTGCCTTAGGTGAATTCTCGATATCATCAAGATCCTTATATACACCTACTACCTTATATCCGTAGAAGTTATACAGAGATTTGCCAATTTCAGATACGCAGACCACATCACTCCACTGTCCATAACCTACCAGAGAGGCATTCTCCGTATCTGAAAGGCTGAGAAGTTTGTTGCGGTTGAACGAAATCTGGAAATTGCTGTCCCAACTGAAATTAGATGTCTTGACCGGGTGAACGTCGAGAGTAAACTCGAGACCCTTGTTTTCTATGCTTCCGTAATTACCTTTAGGAGCGTTCAATTTGGACGAACCATTACCCTGCGTACCCATATAAGAAGGAAGCTGGAGAGACATGAGCATGTCATCAGACTTCTTATAGTAAGCATCCACTACAAAATTGATTTTACTGTCCAGAAAACCGAGATCAAGACCAAGGTTCACCTGCTCCTGGCTTTCCCAACGGATAGCCGTGTTAGGGATATTGGAAGGACGGAAGCCCATTCCGAGAGCCGATGGCATGCGGGAGATGGAAGCGCCCCAGGCGTAAGCGCCTATATTGGCATTACCGGTCTGCCCCCAACCGATACGAAGTTTACCGTTATTGAGCGCACTGTCGGAATCTTTAAGGAAGGATTCGTTGGAGAAGCGCCATGCCGCTGCCACTGAATGGAATCCTGCCCAGCGATTCTGCGGACCGAAGTTCGACGAACCGTCGTAACGATATGTATAAGTGGCAAGATAACGGTCATCGTAGTTATAAGTCTCACGGGTGAAGAACGATGCCATGGCGGATGAACCGAAGCCAGAACTGATGGAAGGAGTTCCTGAACCGAGAGCGACATTATGGACCTCGTCTGAAGGAAGGTCAGTGTTGCTGCCGCTCAGGTAGTTGTATTTCGATTCCCAGCATTCCTGACCGAGCATGGCCGTCACTGAATGCTTGCCCCACTGATTGGAATAAGTGAGATAGTTCTTGAGCTGCCAGAACGTGCTTGAATTCTTCTGGAAGCTGGCCGTATTCTGACTGCGCACCCATCCGCCGAGATCTACCATAGGCTTGTAACGGTTAGCGTCTGAATTGTTCACGTCGAAACCTACTTCAGTCCTCCACACGAGATGTTTTACAGGAGTGGCCTCGAGATAAACATTACCTGAAATCTTTTGTCTCTTGAGAAGAATCTCATCCATCATTGCCAAAGCCACCGGGTTAGGGTTGGTATAACCTTCACGAATGGTGGAAGAATAGTTGCCGTTGACATCATAGACAGGAATGTCAGGAAGAGTGGTGAGTGAGTAATAGATAAGACCCTGATTTGAGTCTGCAAGCTTAAGATTATCGTTTGTAACGGCATATGTGGCGTTGACACCCAACTTGAGCCAGCTCTTGAGCTGTGCATCCACATTGGTACGGACAGAGAAACGGTCGAAGTTGGAACCTATGATGGTACCTTCCTGATCCATATAAGAACCTGACACATAGTACTGTACCTTATCAGTACCGCCCTGTGCGCTCAACTGATGCTGATGCTGGAACGCTGTGCGGAATATCTCATCCTGCCAATTGGTACCCTTGCCCAACAGAGAAGGATTGGCATAATAAGGATTAGATTCATAGATATCCCCTTCTTCAACCATCTCATTATAATACTGAGCGAATTGACGGAGGTTCATCATGTCGAGACGCACTGTCTGACGCGAAACGGCCATCATGCCGTCATAAGTGAAGCGGGCCTCACCGGCCTTACCGTGCTTGGTAGTGATAAGGACTACGCCATTTGCACCCTGCGCACCATAAATGGCAGTAGCGGAGGCATCCTTAAGGATCTCCATACTTACGATATCGGCAGGGTTAAGAGTAGAAAGAGGTGATATGGTAGAAACTTTACCGTTACCGAGGGCGTCTCCCAAACCGAAATCCGCTCCGGAATTGCCGCCGCCTTGAACTATCACTCCATCAATTACATAGAGCGGCTCTGCATTAGCGTTGATGGTTGCCTGTCCACGGACTCGGATAGAAGATGATGAACCCGGGGCACCGGATGTGGTGACTGCAGTAACACCGGCCACACGTCCCTGAAGACTCTGGTCCAATGACGAAATGATGGAACCTTTAAGGTCAGATTCCTTCATTGACACGGAAGCTCCCGCAAGGTCGCTCTTTTTCATGGAGCCGTAACCTACGACCACCACCTCATCGAGAAACTCTGCGTCATCTTCAAGACGGACGTTGAAAACCGTGTTATTACCTACGGTTATAGTCTGCGTCGCATAACCTATCGACGAAATTTCTATAACTGCGCCTTTTCGCACGGAAAGAGAAAAATGACCTTGATCATCGGTCATAGTACCGTTATTAGTGCCTTTCTCTATGACACTGGCACCCATAACCGGACCTACTTGATCGCTCACCGTTCCCGTTATTGGAATCGACTGAGCTATCGCATTGACGCTCAACAAGAACATCAGAAGGCACGAAAACAGTTTACTTTTCATAAATTTTAGTGCTTAACATAATGTGATTTATTAATGTTGCAAATTTACGAGTCATTGACACGATAAACTAATACTATTTGAGAAAAATATGATACTATTTTGACATTTACTAATTTATATCGATAAACACGTCAATGATTTATAAAATATTTCAATATATTTGGCCTGTACCGATGCACGGCCACACAGAATAGAAAACACTAAAACATCCAATAACAGCATTAAGCATGAGACGCATTCCATTATTGAGCGCAGTTGCCATATTGGCATTATGTGCATGCGAGAAAGACCAGATCACCGTTGCCCATCAGAACGGAAAAACCCGCATAGAAGCATATACGGACAATATTTTTCGAGTAACTTCCGTTCCTGAAGGCGAGCGGTTTGCTGACGGGAAGTCGCTCATGGCACTGCCACAAAAAGGGAAAATCAAATGTGATATTACCCGTACGGACAGCACTATGGTCATATCCACTTCCCAGATAAGTGCCAGGGTAAACCGCACCGATGGAAAAGTAAGTTTTTATAAAAAAGACGGCACGCCCATCACTATGGAACACAACAGGACATTCAAGCCCATAACAGTAGAAGGGAAATCGGCATGGACTGTGAGCCAGAGCTTCGACTCCCCTGTGGATGAGGCATTCTTCGGGCTTGGCCAGCACCAGGCCGACGAATGGAACTACAAGGGGCGCAATGAAGAACTTTATCAATATAATACCAAGATCTCCATTCCGTTCATAGTATCATCGCGCAGATACGGACTACTCTGGGACAGTAACAGCTTCTGCCGCTGGGGTGACCCGAGGAACTACGAACAACTCTCGCAAGTATTCACCCTGTTCGACAAGAATGGAGAAAAAGGCGCTCTCACCGGAACCTACACGGCAGCGGACGGGACGGTGCTTGTAAGACGGGAGACGGACCTCGCGCAGGAATTTCTAGAGACGCCTAAGTGCGACCGCGTCAGAAACTCACCGGACTTCGCGTTCAACGGAGCCGATGTCCTCTTCGAAGGAGAGCTTCTGCCTGCGGAAAGCGGTTTATACCACTTTTATATATATTACGCCGGATACACCAAGGTATTCATAGACGGCAGACAGGTAACTCCGGAAATCTGGCGCACGGCATGGAACCCTAACGGACGGAAGTTCGAGGTAGAACTACAGGAGGGACGCCGCGTACCTATACGCATAGAATGGAAGCCGGACGGAGACGTGTCCTACTGCGGACTGCGGGTACTGAGTCCGGTTGACCCTCAGACGCAGGGCAGAATGAATTGGTGGGGCGAGATGCAGCCTCAGATAGACTACTATCTGATAGCAGGCGAGAACATAGACGAAGTCATAAGCGGCTACCGCACCATTACGGGAAAAGCGCAGATACTTCCGCGCTGGGCGATGGGATATTGGCAGAGCCGCGAGAGATACTCAAGCCAGGAAGGCATACTCACAACCCTTAAAGAGATGCGTGACCGTGGCATACCGGTGGACAACATAGTGCAGGACTGGCAATACTGGGAGGACGACCAGTGGGGAAGCCACAAATTCGACCCTGCACGCTATCCTGACCCGAAGGCCATGGTGGATTCGATTCACGCGCTGAATGCCAAGTATATGATATCGGTCTGGCCGAAATTCTACCGCAACACAGAGCATTTCCGCGAACTTGACGAAAAGGGGTGGATATACCGCCGCGCCATAACGGACAGCGTGGCCGACTGGCTCGGGCATCAGCAGAGTTTCTATGACGCCTACAGCGAAGGCGCGCGTGAACTGTTCTGGGGACAGATGAAAGAGCACCTCTACCCTATCGGAGTCGATTCGTGGTGGATGGACGCGAGCGAGCCTAACATACACGACTGCACAGACATGGACTATCGCAAGGCACTATGCGGACCTACCGCGCTTGGCTCATCCACGGAGTATTTCAATGCCTACTCCCTAATGAACGCGCAGGCTATCTATGAAGGACAGCGCAGCGTCGAGCCTGACCGGAGGGTATTCCTTCTTACCCGCAGCGGATTCCCCGGACTGCAGAGATATTCCACAGCTTCGTGGAGCGGCGACATAGGCACCAGATGGGAGGACATGAAGGCACAGATAAGCGCCGGGCTGAACTATTGCATCAGCGGACTGCCGTTCTGGACACAGGACATAGGCGGGTTCAGCGTGGAGAACAGGTTCATGGCGGCGCAGCACCTTCTGGAAGAAACCGGTCGCGTAAACGAGGATATGAAGGAGTGGCGCGAAATGCAGACGCGCTGGCACCAATGGGGCATCTTCTGCCCGCTTTACCGTGTCCACGGCCAATGGCCTCTGCGCGAACCTCACCTGCTCGCCCCGGAAGACTCTCCTACCTATAAAGCCATCATGGCGGCGGACAAACTGAGATACTCTCTTCTTCCATACATATACACGATGAACGCACGCGTGCATTTCGACGACTACACGATGATGCGCCCTCTGGTGATGGACTTCACGGACGATGAGCAGGCGCTGTCGGTGAGCGACGAATTCATGTTCGGAGATGCCCTGCTCGTCTGCCCTGTCTATGAATACAAGGCACGCAGCCGCGAGGTTTATCTGCCTGAGGGACAATGGTACGACTTCCATACCGGCGAGCTTCTTGAAGGCGGCCGCAGTTTCAGGGCAGCGGCTCCTTACGAGCGGATTCCGCTTTATGTGCGTGCAGGGCAGATCGTGCCGATTGGCCCGGACATACAATATACCGCGCAGGATGACGGTTCTTGGCTCAAGCTCAGAATCTATACCGGAGCAGATGCTTCATACACGCTCTACGAAGATGACGGTGTAAGTTACGGCTACGAAAAGGGCGAATACTCCACCATTCCGATCACTTGGTGCGAAAATGTCGACGCATCCGTCCGTGGCACGTTGACCATAGGTCCTCGCTCCGGCTCCTTCCCTGGCATGAACGAGCGCAAGCACATCGAAGTGGAAATAATCTTCCCGAACGGCACTCAAAAGAAAGAAATAAACTATATAGGAAAAGAAGCAAAAATCTCGTTTTCGTGCATTTGAGTTTTTTAAGTATAATCCATTCAGACACCGCAGCGCCTTCTCTTCGCTGTCGCTTTGCGACCCTGTACGGGCAAACGCTTCGAGAAGACACTGCTGTATCTGAACAATTTCACGGGGCCAACCCCCATAAGAAAAATCACCTTGGACAACTACATTCTGACATATTTACACCAACTTGATAGACAATCATGTATCTTCTTACAATCTCTATCATAAAGCGAATTTTGTCCTTGAATTGTAAATGAATGCCTGTTAAGATCTATATCTGTAAAGGCAACATTATATAGACCATAAGTATTCGGCGAGAGAACAGGATCTTTTGCGCCGAAAAATAATGGCATCTCAATTTTGCCTTCTAAGGTTGCTTCAAGGGTCACATATTCGACTACAGTTTCGTATCGTACTTGAATATCAGCACCATCTTCAGTTAACGAAGTCACAACATTATGAATTTGTGCAACAAATATAAGAGTATTAGGGTGCTCCGTATCCTTTATAATTTGTGCAAACGGCCATTCATTTCTTCCTCCAGGAAGACCCTCAAGTTCCTCTATAGTAGAGAATCCGATACCATCTCCGTCTAAATCCATGGTCGTTCCTAATCCAGAGCTTTCCAATCTATATGTGCCGCACAAATTATCACAAATAATCTCAAATTCGGTTTTCTCTTTGCTGCAACCGCAGATGAATGAGCATAAAGCCGCAAATAAAAAGAGTGAATAATTTTTCATATCAATAATTTATTAAAATTTAGCACTTTATATTCGTAAATATATCTTGTAAAAAAATACTGACCCAGCGAAAATGCACGAACCGGAATATTTATGTATCGAAGCGGAAAAATTGGTGTTCGAATTATAATTACTAAACACGAATGATTGTATATATTTGCCCAAAAAAGATATGAACGCATTACGACATATTAAAGAATGGTTCCTTTTGACGGCGGCCGCATTCCTGCTATATATTATCCTATGGCTTCCCGTTATTCAGGAAGAGTCCCATTGGGATCCTTTCGAGTTACTCATAGATTTCACATACTGCGGAATATTTATATTAACCAGTATGTGCGTGGAATATCTGATACTACGAAGGAGAAGAAAAAAACTTCACAAATTAACGCCCTCAAGATTGGCTTTTGATGGCTTAATGACATTAGGATTAAACCTGACACTCAGCTTTCTATATGAAACATTCTCATCAAGATTTTTATGGCCAGCCCCTTCAGAAGACGATTTCTGGTTTAGCGCATATATATTCTGCATAATTGCAAGCATAGTATCCATATTTCATATTGGCCGCCACTATAACAAGTTGGTTAATATGCAGCAACACGAGAACCTGGCATTGACGAAAACTATACTGAAGTCCCAACTTAACCCACATTTCATTTTTAATAGCCTCAATATCCTGACAGGATTAATTAAAGAAGATCCAGACAGAGCAGAACAATTCACTGTGTCTCTGTCTAAAATTTATCGGTATATAATAAACAGCCTTGAAAAAGACATAATTCCAATTCCAACGGCAATGATATTCGTCAGGGAGTATGTGTCAATCATGCAGACCAGGTTTCCATCAAGCATAACTTTCGATGACCGCAATTATAAATATGACGACAGCGAAAAGATTCTGACAATGAGTATGCAACTGCTGATAGAAAACGCTGTCAAGCATAATGCTCCGTCTCCTGAACACCCTCTTCAAATCTTAATTTTCAAACGTGACGATTTTCTTGTTGTGAGCAACAGTCTGTCCAATAGTGAGCAAAACACAAATCTTAAAACATCGAACAATGGCGTCGGACTTAAGAACTTACAGCGAAGATATTCAATGGAATGTGGCAAAGAGCCGATAATAAACACAACAACAATTGGCGATAACCGTTTTTTTGAAGTAAACCTTCCTATAATTCATTAATTATGAAAGCATTAATAATCGAAGACGAAGAAATCAGTTTCAAAAGATTAAAACGGATGCTCCATGAACTTCGTCCAAACATAGAAATAGATAGACCCTTGACTACCATTTCAGAAGTTACTTCAAAGCTTTCGGAACACCCCAAATATGATGTAATCTTCTCTGACATACGACTACAAGGCCGAGAAGTATTTGATGCATTTCAAGATGCAAGACCCGAATGCATGGTCATATTCACCACCGCTTACGATGAATATGCCCTCAAGGCGTTCAAAAACAACGGCATCGATTATCTTCTAAAGCCTATAGAAAAAGAATGTCTTTCCGAAGCACTTCAAAAGGTGGAGGCCATCGCCACACATTACAGTTCAAGTAAATACAATATTGACACCGCCATCAGCGAACTTAGAACTTATAAGGAACGCATATTGATTTGGAAAGGAGAAGAACTGATTTCAGAAAATGTGAAGAATATACTATTCTTTTATTTTGATCAACGACACGTATATGCCAGATCTGCAGACGGCAATATAAATATCGTTCAATTCACAATGAACGAATTAGAAAACAAGCTTGATCCCAAAGTATTCTTCCGCTTGAACAGACAATACATAGCAAATATCGATTCCATAGCCCGAATAAACACCTTCCTCAATTCTCGTCTCATAGTTCGTCTTAAGGAATGCGACACCCCATTGACACTGAGTAAAGAAAAATCAGCAGAACTTCGGGAATGGCTAGATAGATGATTTTCGCGTTTATTGCCTTGACTTTTGGATAAATTTCGCGTTTATTGCCTTGACTTTTGGATAAAATCTCTATCTTTGCATTGTATTTCAATCATCTGCACTGACATGACATACTATAGAAGAAATATAGACAAAAAACTTCTCGAATGGAAGAGTGCTCCGAGGAGGAATCCGCTGCTGATAAGGGGGGCGAGACAAGTGGGAAAATCTACTGCGGTCAGGCAGTTGGGCAAGACTTTCAAATACTTTGTTGAAATAAACCTGGAGCGTCAGCCTTCTGTTCGTCAGCTATTCACGAAAAATATAGATGTTTTCCGGTCCTGTGAGGGAATCAGCGCAATCACCGGTATTCCCATTATCGTCGGTGAGACATTGCTTTTCATCGATGAGATACAAACAAGTCAGGAAGCAATAATGTCATTGCGCTATTTCAAGGAAGATTATCCCGACCTGCACGTCATTGCGGCCGGTTCACTTCTAGAATTCGCATTGGAAGACTTACCATCTTTCGGGGTTGGCAGAATCCGTTCCCTTTATATGTACCCATTCTCTTTCGATGAATTTCTTTTGGCGCAGGGGCTTGATTCAATTGTGGATTACAAACATAAGGCATCGTCATCTTCCCCACTGCCCGAGGCCGTCCATGATAAATTGACGTCCCAGTTGAAGACATTCTATCTCATCGGAGGAATGCCGGCTGCCGTCACCGAATGGATTGAGTCTCAAAATTATATAGAGTGTGCTCATGTGCATAATGACATATTGGATACTTATCAGGATGACTTTTCGAAATACAGATCCAGAATATCTCCGGCTTTATTGAGAAAGACCCTGAGGTCAGTCGCGCTACAGGCCGGGCGCAAGTTCGTGTTCAGTCAAGTCGCTGACGATATACACTCATCAGTCATCAGGGATGCCCTGCATCTTCTGACATTGGCCGGACTGATAAAGCCGGTTACGCATAGTGACGGAAATGGCCTGCCATTGGGTGCGGAAGAAAACGGCACTTTTACAAAATACCTTTTCATGGATTTGGGATTGATGCAGACAATGCTCGGCATCCCTGCTTCAGATATCCTACTCGCATCAGAATCGGACTTCGTGAATAAAGGAGCGGCATCAGAAATGTTTGCGGGACTGGAGCTAATAAAGAACCGCGACTGCTTTCAAAAATCTGAAATGTATTATTGGCAGAACCTGTCACGCGGAGCTAATGCCGAGATTGACTATTTGGAGGCCAAGGACGGCAAGGTCCTACCGATAGAGGTGAAGGCCAACACAAAAGGCAGCATGCAGAGTCTATGGCTGTTTATGAGGAAGAAGGGACTTGCTGATGCTGTACGGACTTCGTTGGAAAATTTTGGCAAATTAGAATATGTCGACAAGGAGGACAACAATGCGCATCGCCATGTAGATATAGTCCCACTCTATGCCTTGAGCAACTTATAAAGATCCTGGGATAGCTCCCGGACAACGGACTATTGTTATAAAATTCTAACGACAAATGTGCCAAAGCACTTGCCTTACACACAAAAAATTGGCAGGAAAAGACACTTCCCCTACCGGCTCTCCATCGCAGCCTTAACGAAAGCGACGAATATGGGCTGTGGATTTTCCGGCGTACTCTTATACTCCGGATGGAACTGCACTGCGATATAAAACGGATGCGAAGGCAGCTCGACTATCTCCACAAGACGCGTATCGGGGTTAATGCCAGATGCCACAAGACCTGCATTTTCAAAGGCCGGCAGATAATCACTGTTAAGTTCATAGCGGTGACGGTGGCGCTCGGAGATCTTGGCCTTACCATATATTTTACGGGCCAACGTTTCCTCCTTCAACAGGCAGTCGTACGCTCCGAGACGCATCGTGCCTCCCTTGGATGTAGTGCTTTTTTGATCCTCCATCAGACTGACTACGGGGAAAGAGGTCGAAGGGTCAAGCTCTGTCGAATTGGCCTGACTCATACCAAGCACGTTACGGGCAAATTCCACCACGCACATCTGCATACCAAGACAAATTCCGAAGAACGGAATACCGGACTCGCGGGCGTACTTTACCGCCGCAATCTTTCCTTCCAATCCCCTCTCACCGAATCCCGGGGCCACCAAGATACCCTTCATACCAGAAAGCAATTCAGCGACATTGCCATCGTTAATATTCTCACTATGAATATAATGCACATTAACCTTGCACTCACATGCGGCCCCTGCGTGCACAAAAGACTCGAGTATAGACTTATACGCATCCTGGAGATTATATTTGCCTACAAGAGCTATATCCACCTTTTTCTTGGAATGGTCCAATCTATATAGGAACTCATTCCACTTCCCGAGATTAGCATCAGGCAAATTCGTAAGGCCAAAATGATTGAGTACCAGACGGTCAAGTCCTTCCGCGTGCATATTAAGCGGCACCTTGTAGATGGAATCCGCATCTATGGACTGTATGACATGGCCCGGCTTCACATTACAGAACAGAGCAACTTTTCTTCTAAGTTCTGGAGAGAGGTCATACTCCGTTCGACATACTATTATGTCTGGCTGCACGCCGGCGCGCTGAAGATCCTGCACGGAATGCTGGGTAGGCTTGGTCTTGAGCTCCTTGGCAGCTTTAAGGTAAGGCACGAGAGTAAGGTGTATCGTCACGCAGTCCTCTTCCGGAAGTTCCCACTGAAGCTGACGCACGGCCTCCACGAAAGGCTGAGACTCCATATCCCCTACCGTTCCGCCTATCTCCGTGATTATCACGTCATAGTTCTGGGTCTTGGATATAAGCATCATACGGCGCTTGATCTCGTCGGTGATATGAGGCACTATCTGCACGGTCTTACCCAGATACGCCCCTTCGCGTTCCTTGCTAATGACCGTATTATATATCTTGCCGGTAGTAACATTATTAGCCTTGGAAGTATAGACACCGAGGAAACGCTCGTAATGTCCGAGGTCGAGATCTGTCTCCGCGCCGTCCTCCGTGACATAGCACTCTCCGTGTTCGTATGGATTGAGCGTGCCGGGGTCTATGTTGATATACGGGTCGAACTTCTGAATCGTAACCCTCAGACCTCTTGCCTGAAGAAGTTTGGCGAGCGATGCCGCGATTATTCCCTTTCCAAGTGATGAGGCCACGCCTCCCGATACAAATACGTATTTTGTGCTCATAGTCCTATAACAAAAAACCTGTCGGAAGCTCATGCCTCCAACAGGGATACAAATGTACACAATTTTCGGCACACCTGCAAAATCCGATGAGGGTGAGCGCTCCAGGTACCTTACCGGGATTACAATATTTACCTCTGGCAAGTGATACAAAAGCGATAAGTTATTGCTATCTTGCGGACGGAAGTAAAACCGGTTTTCAGAAAGGACTTCCATATTTTTAAACAAATGAATCAAACCAATATCGCAGATAATATCAAAGACATCAAGTCGCATCTTCCGGTAAATGTGGAACTCGTGGCTGTAAGTAAATTTCACTCGCTGGATGCCATTCTGCAGGCTTATGAAGCCGGGCAGAGGGTATTTGCCGAGAGCAGACCGCAGGAATTGGCAGAGAAAGTCAAAGCTCTGGACGAGCAGAAATACCCCGGAGTGGATTGGCATTTCATAGGGCATCTACAGACGAACAAGCTCAAGTTAGTACTCCCCTATGTATCGATGGTTCAATCAGTTGACAGCGTTCATCTGCTCGACGAGATTCAGAAATGGGGATTGGCCCACGACAAGTTCATAAATGTTCTGCTGGAAGTGCATATAGCCGCTGAGGACAGCAAGCAGGGGTTCTGGGAAGAAGAAATCATGGAACTGCTTTTCAATTCTGCGAAGTACACCCGTATCCGCTTCTGCGGACTTATGGGGATGGCTACGAATACCGACGATAAGGAGACGATAGAGGCGGATTTCGAGAGGATAGACTCGCTGATGGCCTATCTCAAGGACCTCTTTCCTGAGTTGACTGACTTCAATCAGCTGTCCATAGGAATGTCGGAAGATTGGCCAATAGCCATACGGCACGGCGCCACGATGGTAAGAATCGGCTCGGCCATATTCGGCCCCAGATGAACACCTTTATAGCCATAGATTTAAAGTCGTATTTCGCCTCGGTGGAATGCGTCGAAAGAGGTCTTGACCCGCTTACAACCAACTTGGTGGTGGCAGACGAGTCCAGGACCAACAAGACCGTGTGTCTGGCAGTGTCGCCTTCATTGAAAGCTTACGGGATCGGCGGAAGGGCACGTCTATGGGAAGTGGAACAGAAGGTAAAAGAACTTAACCGCACGCGCCGCGACAAAATCACTTATATAGTCGCACCGCCGCGAATGTCGCACTATATAGAATGCAGCACGCGAATCTATGACATATATTTAAGGTATTTTTCATCTGAAGACATACACGTATATTCCATAGACGAGGTATTCATCGATGCCACACACTACATGGCGGCCTATGGAATGAGTGCCCACGAACTGACCATAAAGATTATACGTGAAGTTCTCAGCGAAACCGGCATAACAGCTACAGCCGGAATAGGAACTAACCTGTACCTATGCAAAGTAGCTATGGATATAGTGGCCAAGCATATACCGGCAGACAAGGACGGCGTAAGAATAGCCGAACTGGACGAAATGTCATACAGAAGGCAGCTTTGGGAACACAGACCCCTTACCGATTTCTGGAGAGTGGGAAAAGGAACGGCCGCGCATCTGGAGAAATTCGGACTTATGACTATGGGCGACGTTGCACTTTGCTCCCTGAAAAACGAAGAGTTTCTGTTCAAGGAGTTCGGTGTGATGGCGGAACTTCTCATCGACCATGCCTGGGGATATGAGCCATGTACAATGCAAGCGATCAAAGCATATAAGCCACAGGCCAATTCCTTCAGCCGCGGACAGGTACTTTCAAGACCTTACCGTTATGATGAGGCGCTCATCGTATCTCTTGAAATGGCAGATGCCCTTTCTCTCACCTTAGTGGAAAAAGCCCTGGTCTGCCCACAAATGGTTCTCACCATATGTTACGATCAAGAAAGCCTGCGCCCTTCTGGCAACGCACTCCCCTATACCGGACCTGTGGAAAACGACTATTACGGAAGAAAAGTACCCAAACACAGCCAAGGGACGTATAACTGGAGCGAAGGGACATCGTCAAGCGTAGCATTCGGAACTGCAATAAAGACACTTTTTGAGGCTCATGTCAACAAAAGTCTGCTAATACGGCGCATTTATATATCAGTAAATAAACTGGCCGCGGAAAAAAAAGAAAACGCTCCATCCCAACTCAACCTTTTTAAAGAAGAAGACATTTCTCTACATAACGCCGTACCTGCCAAAGAAAGAGAACTGCAGGAAACGCTTCTGTCAATACGCAAGAAATTCGGTAAAAATTCCATACTCAAGGGCTACAGTTTCGAAGAAGGAGCCACCGCAAAAGAAAGAAACAACCAGATAGGAGGGCACAAAGCATGAAAGCTGAATATGAAGAAATCATCAATCTTTCCAGACCGCAAAGCCGTCATTCCAAGATGAGCCTTGAAGCTCGCGCCGGCCAATTTTCTGCATTCAATGCACTTTCCGGACACGAAGAAGCCATAGAGCAGACAGATATCAAGCACACCGAAAACGTGGATACAGAAGCGTAAAAGGCATATTATGGAGGGAAAATGACAATAGATGAAAAATTTTTTGAAAAAATTATTAAAATATTTTGCGAATATAAAAAATTGTTTTACCTTTGTACTCGGGTTGAGCAAGTGCTAGTTCTTAGCCATCGACCTATTGGTTATTAGTTTTAGTGTTATTAATTATGTGGTTAGTATGAGTTGTCGCCGTGAGGTCACAACTCATTTCTTTTATATAATTAGAGATATATCAGGAAAAATAGGCTCAGGCGCAAAACCCTGTGTTTAGGCATAGATTTTCTGAAGCCTGAAGAGGA
>CAVKBL010000022.1:0-36878 GCA_963654805.1 Lachnospiraceae bacterium
TTAGCATAGCCATGTGTTTTTGGTAAACAGTCGCCTGGACCATTTCTCTGCGCCCTACTCGCGTAGGGTCTGCTTATCCCGAAGTTACGCAGTCAATTTGCCTAGTTCCTTAGCCATGATTCACTCGAGCACCTGAGGATCCTCTCCTCACCCACCTGTGTCGGTTTACGGTACGGGTCGCTATACGCTACGCGAGCTCTAGATTTTCTTGCAAGTCTGCTTACCTGCTCTGTTCGATCAGACGAATCCTCTCGATACTGTTGACTTTCAGTTGCCCTACGGTCTTTAACCATCTATTCCGTCAGATGGCGGCAGTGTCACTCCTCGGTCTCTAAACCTCCTGTATAGCGAGTACTGGATTATTAACCAGTTTGTCATCATCTTCCCCTCTCGGGTTCGACTTAGTCCCCGACTAACCCTGATCCGTTTAACGTTGTTCAGGAAACCTTGGGTTTTCGGTGTGAATATTTCTATATTCATTATCGTTACTTATGCCTACATTTGCTTTTCTATACGTTCCAGCACCCCTCACGGGTATGCCTTCAACACTGAATAGAATGCTCCCCTACCACACATATTGCTATGTGTCCAAAGCTTCGGCGGCAGTCTTGATGCCCGCTCATCATCCACGCAACGCCGCTCGACTAGTGAGCTGTTACGCACTCTTTGAATGAATAGCTGCTTCCAAGCTAACATCCTAGCTGTCACTGCGATGTCACTTCGTTCTGTCTCAACTTAAACTGCGCTTGGGGGCCTTAGCTGTTGGTCTGGGCTCTTACCCTTTTGCCGGTGGATATTAGCACCCATCGACTCACTCCTTGTCTCTAAATTGTACGCATTCGGAGTTTGTCAGGAATCAATAGGCGATGAAGCCCTCTCTTCCTATCAGTAGCTCTACCTCATACAATCATAACAAAGGCTGTCCCTAAAGACATTTCGGGGAGTACGAGCTATCTCCCAGTTTGATTGGCCTTTCACTCCTACCCTCAACTCATCCAAGCCCTTTTCAACGGAAACTGGTTCGGTCCTCCAGTGCCTGTTACGGCACCTTCAACCTGGTCAAGGGTAGATCACTAGGTTTCGCGTCTACTCATACCAACTATTCGCCCTGTTCAGACTCGCTCTCGCTTCGGCTCACAACCCTTAAGGTCTTAACCTCGCTGGTATGAAGTAACTCGTAGGCTCATTATCCAAAAGGCACGCCGTCGCCCTCTCGGGCTCCGACCGCTTGTAAACGAACGGTTTCAGGTTCTCTTTCACTCCCCTGTTCGGGGTTCTTCCCACCTTTCCTTCACAGTACTGGTCCACTATCGGTCTTCTAGTAGTATTTAGCCTTGCGACATGGTCGTCGCAGATTCAGACAGGATTCCACGTGTCCCGCCCTACTCAGGTGGTGCTCTCGATCCGCTATGTTTACCCGTACGGGACTTTCACCCTCTATGGTCTCACTTTCCAGTAAGTTCCGGTTCGATAACACATCTTTATGAACACTCCTACAACCCCGGTCACGCCGTAACGCCACCGGTTTAGGCTCTTCCCATTTCGATCGCCACTACTTTGGGAATCGATTTTTCTTTCTCTTCCTCCAGGTACTAAGATGTTTCAGTTCCCTGGGTTGGCTCACTCCTAAGAGTGTGCGTGACCTTCAATCACGCCGGTTCCCCGATTCGGATATCTCCGGATTACTTCCTGTTTGCAAATCCCCGGAGCTTTTCGCAGCTTACCACGTCCTTCGTCGCCTCTAGAAGCCTAGGCATCCTCCGTTCGCTCTTCTTCTCTTTCTCTTTCGTGAATCATTCCACAAGTTTTCACTTGTCTCAATAACTCTTGCCTTGAAATTGTAGTCCCATATATCCAACTTACGAAAAAACTCGTTTGCGTTTTTTATATTAGACTAATCTTTTTCTTCTTTTTTACCTCGTTATCTCTCTCAATAATTCAATGAACTTTTCCGTTCCGCTCATCGCGAAAGGGATTGCAAAGGTAAGCATATTTTTTATATCTGCAAATTATTTTTCACTTTTTTTAAATTATTTTCTCGACGGAAAATATGCACGCTTATAAATATATCATAGGTATACTATTCCGTAGATTTCAAGAAAATTTTATCTTTGCATGCGTTAATCAGATTGGAATAAAATGAAAGAGAAGAAAGAAATTACGGCTTACTCAGTAAGTGTCGGCCTGCTTATGACCGTCATTTTTTCTGCAGCGGCCGCTTATTTGGGGTTGAAGGTAGGACAAGTGTTCGAGGCGGCCATCCCCATATCTATCATCGCAGTAGGACTTACAGGAGCTTTGAAAAAGCGGGACGGATTATCTCAAAACGTCATTATACAGAGCATAGGCTCTTGTTCCGGAGTTATCGTGGCCGGCGCAATTTTCACCTTACCTGCAATCTATATACTTGGTCTGGATGTCAATTTCACCCAGATGTTCCTGTCTTCTCTTTTAGGCGGATTCCTGGGAATACTTTTCCTGATCCCTTTCCGTAAATATTTTGTAAAGGAAATGGACGGGAAATATCCGTTCCCTGAAGCCACAGCTACCACTCAAGTACTTATGAGCGGCCAAGAGGGCGGAAACAGCACCAAGACTCTAGTTACGGCCGGGCTAATCGGCGGATTATACGACTTTGCCATATCCACATTCGGCGCATGGGCGGAAACCATCAGCACCAGCTTCTTAAGAGTTGGCCAAGTGGTGGCGGATAAAGCGAAAGTAGTTCTTAAGCTTAACACCGGAGCGGCCGTGCTTG
This sequence comes from Lachnospiraceae bacterium, assembly GCA_963654805.1. Taxonomy (GTDB): domain Bacteria; phylum Bacteroidota; class Bacteroidia; order Bacteroidales; family UBA932; genus Cryptobacteroides. Next base: position 2,759 of record CAVKBL010000022.1, read on the forward strand.
GCTTAGGATACATAGTGGGACTCAAATATGCCTTCATAATATGCTGCGGATCATTCCTTGTTTGGCTTGTGATTATCCCGGGGCTTAATCTTCTTTTCGGAGGGCAGGTGCTCGACCTCATGGGAACAGGAATTACCCAGACCATAAGAGAGATGAGCGCAGATACCCTGTTTAAAGAATACGCCAGACATATTGGCATAGGCGGAATAGCCACAGCCGGCATAATTGGCATAATAAAAAGTGCCGGTGTCATAAAAAGTGCTGTCGGCCTGGCGATAGGCGAATTTTCCGGCAAGGGAGCCAAAAAAGAAACGGCTGATGAGAAAGACAAAGACCTTCCGATGAAAATCGTAGTGATCAGCGTGGTCATAACGCTTCTGGCCGTATTCGCATTTTTCGCTTTCGGTGGCGTGGTGAACAATATCTGGCAGGCCATCATAGGGCTTCTTATCGTCGCCGTCATTTCATTCCTCTTCACCACCGTCGCAGCCAATGCTATCGCGATAGTGGGCTCCAATCCAGTGAGCGGAATGACCATTATGACACTGATCATCACAGCGTTGGTACTTGTAGCCGTAGGGCTTAAGGGAGACAGAGGTATGGCAGCGGCGATGATTATAGGAGGAGTGGTCTGCACGGCTCTTTCCATGGCCGGAGGATTTGTGACCGATTTGAAGATAGGCTATTGGACAGGGACCACTCCTGCCAAGCAAGAGGCATTGAAATTTTTGGGAACGATAGTGGCGGCGGCTACAGTAGGCGGAGTGATGCTCGTCCTCAACAAAACATACGGATTTACGGGCGATGGCGCCCTTGTAGCTCCGCAGGCCAATGCAATGGCGGCTGTCATCCAACCCATGATGAATGGAGGCAATGCGCCTTGGATTCTTTATGGAATAGGCGCTGTCATAGCCCTAATACTGAATTTCTGCGGCGTGAGCGCATTGGCATTCTGCCTGGGAATGTTTATCCCTATTGATTTGAACCTGCCTCTTCTTCTTGGCGGAGCCATTTCGTGGTGGGTAGGCAGCCGCAGCAAAGATAAAGCCCTTAATGAGGCTCGCGTGAACAAAGGAACACTTATTGCATCCGGTTTCATAGCCGGCGGTGCATTGATGGGAGTAGTTTCGGCCGTGCTCAAATTCGCAGGAGTTGACGCCTTCCTATATGACTGGAACACCTGTAAGGAAGGGGCTCTCTGCAGTGGAGCTGAGGCCATAGCTGTCATACCGTTGATTCTGCTGGTTATTTATATGGTTCGGACTTCCATTAAAAAATAATTGAATATGAAGAAAATACTTACGTGCATTATAGGCGTGGCGGCCTCGTCACTTTTCCTTACCGCTAAAAATTATACTGTCACAAGCCCGTCAGGGAACATAACAGCTATAATTTCGGTTGAAAAGACCACCACTCTTGCCATTAAAGTCGGCGGAGAAAAAGTCATGGAGAACTGCAGGCTCTCCATGACTCTTTCAGACGGTCTGGTGCTCGGAGAGAACGCCTCCATCAGAAAAGATACCCGGGGAAGCAGGACAGAGAATATCAACGCGCCTTTCTACAGGCAAAGTTCCTTCCAGACTTCATATAATTATCTGAGCCTGCGCTATGACGGAAACTACACGCTTCAGGTCAGGGCTTACAATGACGGCGTAGCTTACAGGTTTGTCACATCTTTCCCTGACAACATAGAAGTAACTGACGAATGCGTGCAATATAACTTCGTAGGAGAGGCTCAGGCCATCATTCCTTGGAGAAGGAATGATCCGCAGACCACAGATCCGTACGAAAGCAGTTTCGAGAACCAGTATTCTGTTCAGAAAATCGGTGAATACGGAGAAAATAAGGATAGATTGGCATTCCTGCCCGTGGTAGTGCGGTCAGAGAAATGGGGAAATGTCCTGCTGAGCGAATCTGATGTGGAAGATTATCCCGGAATGTTCGTCAAACTCTCAGATCAGGGATTTGAGGCAGTCTTCCCTCCTGTTCCTGAAGGGAAACAGGTTAATTTCCGCGGAGTCGAGAGGCCGGAGAAATACACGGACCATATCGCCAAGACGACGGGGTCCAGAAGTTTTCCGTGGCGCATCATCGCATACGCCGCACAAGATAAAGACCTACCTGTCAATAATATGGTATACCAGACGGCAGCAGCCAGCAGAATAGATGAGATGGAGTGGATAACTCCGGGGCAGAGCACATGGGACTGGTGGAATGCCAATCTTCTTTACAACGTCCCTTTCAAGGCCGGCATCAATACCGATACATACAAGTACCATATCGATTTTGCCGCCGCCAATGGCATAAAATACGTCATTTTGGATGACGGCTGGTATAAGGATTTTGATCCGATGAGCATCAATGAGAACATCAACCTCAAATATTTATGCGGTTATGCTCAGGAATCGAATGTCAAAATCATCCTATGGATGGCTTGCACACCGTTCTACAACAACGCCCAGCAGATATGTTCTTACTATTCAAAACTTGGCGTCGCGGGTTTCAAGGTTGACTTTTTCGATGCGCAGGACCAGAATACTGTGAAGAGGATATATGAATTGGCCGAGATAACCGCCAAGCACAAGCTTATTCTTGATCTCCACGGAATGTATAAGCCGACTGGCATCAACCGCACCTACCCGAATATCCTGAATTTCGAAGGTGTATATGGGCTTGAGCAGATGAAATGGACCAGCAAGGAGGAAGCCGACATGCCTGCAAATGATATGTTCATTCCATATCTCAGAATGGTAGCCGGCCCTGTCGATTATACTCAGGGCGCCATGAGGAATTCAAGCAGGGAAGAGTTCATCCCTGTATACGGAAGACCTATGAGCCAGGGTACCAGAGCTCACCAGATCGCGCTTTACGTCATCTACGATTCCCCTCTGAACATGCTTTGCGACTCTCCTTCCGCATATATGGATGATATGCCTACCACAGACTATATCACTTCTATCCCTACGGTATTCAATTCCACAAAGATTCTGTCAGGCACTATAGGCGAGAGCATCGTAACACTCCGAGAAAAAGACGGGAAATATTACATCGGAGGCGCTACCAACTGGAGCGAAAGGGACAGCCAGGTGGCGCTGGACTTCCTTCCGGAAGGCAAATGGAAGGCTAAAGTTTACAAAGACGGAGTGAATGCCGATGTAACAGCCACAGATCACGTAATAGAGAATATCGAAGTAGATTCAACCACCGTACTTAACCTGCATATGGCTCCGGGTGGCGGATTTGCAATCATAATTGAAAAATAACATGTCTAAAAAAACAGTTCTTGTCTCCGGAGGTGCCGGATACATAGGAAGCCACGTTACCGTGGAGCTTGACGCCGCAGGATACGACGTCTTAATTGCAGATAACTTTTCAAACTGTGACAGGACCAATTATAACGGGGTCTGCCAGATTACCGGAAAACAACTTCCTTTGGTGGAGATGGATTTCTGCAACCGTGATTCAGTAAACAAGCTTTTTGACGAGCATAAAATAGATGCCGTGATTCATTTTGCGGCTTTCAAAGCTGTAGGAGAGTCCGTATCAGACCCTCTCAAGTATTACACCAACAACCTCAATTCTTTTCTCAACATACTCTCTGCGGCAAAAGAAAAAGGATGCAATGTACTCTTTTCCTCTTCAGCCACCGTATATGGAGAGCCAGAGCAGCTTCCTGTTAGTGAGACATCTCCCCGTCAGCCAAGCACTTCGCCTTACGGCAACAGCAAGCAGATATGCGAGGATTTCCTGAGAGACTGCGTAAAAGCTTACCCGCAGATAAAAGGGATAGCGCTGAGATATTTCAATCCCATCGGAGCACATCCGTCTGCATTGATAGGCGAGCTGCCTCGTGGCGTACCTCAGAACCTCGTACCTTACATCACCCAGACCGCTGCCGGGAAAAGAGAGTGCCTTAGCATCTTCGGCAACGATTACCCTACCGAGGACGGTACTTGCCTGAGAGACTATATAGATATAGTAGACCTGGCCAAAGTACACGTATGTGCAGTAAGAAGAATGGTGGAAAACCAGATGAAAAAGGATTACGAGATATTCAATGTGGGGACAGGACGCCCTGTTTCAGTACTTGAACTCGTAAACACTTTCGAAAAAGTAAACAAACTGAAGCTGAACTACAAGATAGCTCCCCGCAGACCAGGAGACGTATGCTCCGTATGGTGCGACCCTAGCCTGGCCGAGAAGGAACTCGGCTGGAAGGCTACCCGCAGTCTGGATGACACGCTGCGTTCCGCGTGGGCTTGGGAAAAGAGATTACTCGGCGAAAAGGCTTAGTATATTCAGGATAACTTTACTTGCCTTCTGCATAGATTCTACCGGAACCCACTCGAATTTTCCGTGAAAATTAAGTCCGCCGGCGAAAATATTAGGGCAAGGTAATCCCATAAATGAAAGATTTGCTCCATCAGTGCCGCCTCTTATAGGCTGCACTTTTGGTTTTATACCCTCCATCTCCATAGCTTTTATGGCTTTGTCTATAATATGTTTGTGAGGCTCCACCTGACTTTTCATATTATAGTACTGATGACGTATGATGAGTTTGGCCGTACCCTCGCCATATTTGGCATTGATAAAATCCACACACCGCTGAAGGGTCTTTTTCTGAGCCTCATGCTTGGCAAGGTCGTGCTCGCGAAGGATGTAAGAGAAAGAACACTCTTCCACTGTTCCTTTGAAAGAGACAATGTGGAAAAATCCTTCATATCCTGAGGTATATTCAGGACGCTGTTCTATAGGAAGAAGAGAGTTAAGTTCCATTCCTATGAGAATGGCGTTTTTCATCTTTCCCTTGGCATAACCAGGATGGACATTGCGGCCCTGTATATTCACAGTGGCGCCCGCAGCATTAAAATTCTCATATTCAAGTTCTCCTACCTCGCCGCCATCCATAGTGTAGGCATAATCGGCAGCGAATTTTGAGACATCGAATTTAACGACGCCACGGCCAATCTCCTCGTCCGGAGTGAACCCTATGCACACCGGTCCGTGCTTGAATTCGGGATGAGAGACAATATACTGCACCGCATCCATAATCTCGGCCACTCCGGCCTTATCATCTGCACCCAGAAGCGTGGTTCCATCTGTCGTGATGATGGTTTCTCCCTTATGGGCCAATATTTCAGGAAAATCCTTAGGGTCAAGATAAAGACCTTCGACACCCTTCAAGGCAATGGCGCTTCCGTCATAGTCATGGATAATCTGCGCTTTGATATCCTTTCCGCTTGCGTCCGGAGATGTGTCAACATGTGATATGAACCCGACAGCGGGCACCTTATTATCGATATTTGACGAGATGTGGCCTATTACATAGCCATTCTCGTCGAGAGTCGCATCAACACCGAAAGATATCAGTTCATCACGAAGCAATCGAAGAAGATCCAACTGCTTGGCTGTGCTTGGTTGACTTTGAGATTCCTCGTCGGACTGAGTGTCTATAGCGACATAGCGCAAAAATCTATCTGCTATTTTTTCCATTTTCTTTCTCCTTTTGCTTTTCGTAATACTTAATATAATCGTCGAGAATCTCCTTCTCGCGGATTTCCTGCTTCTGTTTCTCTATCAACTCCTTGCGCGTCTTCTCGCGCTTTTTTTTCAAGGCTTTTTCCTGTTTTATGGCCGCACGCTGAGCGTCTCTCTCGTCAAGCCGCTGCCAGCGGGCCTCCCTGCGTGCCCGCATTCGATCAAGCCAATCACCTATCTTTTCAAAGAATGTCTTTCTCTGTGTCTGGGATGACAGAGAATCACTCACCTCCCCAGCCACTGACAGAGAATCCAATGGAGCGGAAAGCGAATCCAATTGAGTCTTCACTGAATCCTTCACCACCAGAGAAGAATCACTCTTTACCTTAAGAGCAGTGGTATCTGTCACCTCCTCAGATACTTTCGCATTCTTCTCCGCTTCCAGCTTTGCTTTCTGTCGGGCATCGATGGCGGCATATACCGACTTGATATAACCAGGGAAATAAATGTCGGTCTGCTTGAATTCGGCCCTAGGCCTTGCTTCATAAAGTGACCGCTGTGAAGGGCGCACCGTAAGAGTAGTTATATCCTCCTTGCCCATAGGCCGTTTTTCCGGCTCCCACTTGAACCCCTTAAGATGCCTGTCAGTTTCAGGGAATTGAACTACAGGGTATCCGTCGTTCTTCGGAGTGTCATAATAGAAGACCCTGTCCATCTGCCCATTTACGAAATTACCCGACAGCATCTTGCATTCAACCTTATTGACTGTCGCCAAATGCCCGTTTTCTTCCAAAAAAAAGACTGCGACAGCATCGCCCAAAGCATCGAAACGCTTCAACGCGGCAGTGGAATCGAAATAAGCCATTATCTCCGCACCCCTTATCTGATCGAAAAGCTTTTCATCTTCCTTCGTAACCACAAAGGCATTAGACATAAGCGAAGCCCTGTCTATCGAATTACCCTTTACCAAAAGGGCCAATGAATCAGAGTAATACTGCCTGTTTTCCTCATTCCAAACAATAGGATCCCTATAAAAACGCGCGATACTGTCCAAATCGCTATAGCGCATGGAATCGCACCTCACCTGAATATCCTTGCGGAAAACCTTCACGTTACCCAAGGCATAGGCAAAACCGACTTTCGTAGTATCCGGAGCTGGTGGAATGCTGTCCAAAACAACTGCGATACTGTCTACAGCGGCTACGCCTCCTACTGCTAAACTGTCCACCACTGTCTCATTCACTGCCACGCTGTCAACTGCCACCTCCTCACTTTCCGGCTGCTTTGCCAATGGCACCGTGGGCGTCAAATCATTTTCCAATGACGCTGCATCTGTAGTATTTTTAGCGTCAGGACGCAAATCCGGACGCGTGCCTGCCGCTTTTGCCTTTGCTTCCGCAGCCGCCTTTGCGGCAGCCTCAGCAGCTTTTTTCCTGTATTCTCCGACAGGATCAGTCATTATCTCCTCTGCACGCGATTTCGATGCTGAAATTTCACTTTCCGCTATGTCACAATACCTTACGGTATAATATACCAGAGTATCAGCACCAAAATAAAGAGTATCCTTCTTATGCTCAGCGTCTTCAGTCATGATAGCCACAGCCGCTTCCTTACGTAAAGTAATAGTAGACAGGCTGTCCTCATAAAACATATACTGAGAGACTGCGGAAGTATTGCGGACCGTATCCTGAAGCTGGACACGCCCCAACATCAGGACATTATTCGGAACCTTATAAAAATACAGGGAGTCACACCACGTTTCCTGGTCTTTGGTAGTGGCATGCACATCGGAAGTAAAGAAAAACTCCTCTTTCTCCCTGGCATACCAGCCGCGACCGGCAGAAAGCATATTACCTTCTTTCCAGAAATCGATCTCTGTCTTGAATACGGCCTTTTGCGTATCGGAATGATAATCCAAAGAATTAGTCTTGATGAACACCGAATCGGTGAACATGTTCACATTACGTTCGAAAGAAAAAAGATTCTCCTTTGAACTATATGTTCCGTCGATACTTTCGATTATCTGCCCGTCCTTATCCTTCATGGACGCACCCTGAGAAAATATAGCCACACTGTCTGCCGTATTATAATCAAGATAATGCGTACGCAGAATATTGTTTTCCCTATCGCGAAGCTGAACTACGCCTCCACGGAATTGGGCCAGATTATCATCTACGAAATAATCAAGTTTCTGACTCGTGAGTTCTGTCCCTTCCTGTGACAGACGCACATTCCCTGTGGCGTTGATGATATTGTCATCTACCCTCCAGTACGCGGTGTCGCACACCAGATAGGTATTATTATGAAGGAACGTAGCCTCAACGGCCTCCCTGAAGGTCTTTCCGGAATCGTCACTGATGATTTTTACGGATTTCGCCTTGACCAGACGGACAAAACGATCTTCGGAATTACCCTCATCCGCACGGGCAAAAACGAAAACCGACAAGCCTGCAAGAAAAGCAAGCGCCAAAGCTATTTTCTTACCTTCTCTGACCATCCGCTTCTGGAGAATTCGCAATCGGCAAACATCGGATCAATTACTATATATGTCTCCTTGATTTTTTGGGATATGAAATCGTTTATGGCTTCGTTCTGTTTGATATTCTGCACTTTATTATACAGCACATCGTAATCCTTTTCAAACGAAGCGGTATGAGCCGGCAATACTTTGTCCAAACGTATTATCTTATAAACAAGATTTCCGCCATCTATCGTATAAGCACCTCGACCCTCATTATCTGTAGAAGAGAACGGCGATGATATCTCCCCTTCCTTCAGAACTGAAACAGCCTTATAATCTGCCGGTTTCATCTGATCTACCGCGAAGTATGATGAACCGGTGGAAGGATCAGCCATCTGTCCGCCATTGGTTCTGGTAGCAAGGTCCTCGCTATACATCCTTACTGCCTTCTCAAAAGTAATCGTGCCGTTGCTGATCTCTGTCTTTATGCTGTCCAGTTTGGCAAATCCGTTTTCCATATCTTCCGTAGTGTACTCCGGCTTGATGAGAATATGTCTTGCGTGAAACATATCACCCTTCTTGCTTATCATCTCTATTATATGGTATCCGTCCGGAGTTTCCACTATATTGGAAACCATTCCAGGCTTAAGAGCCATGGCGGCGTCAGAAAAAGAAGTCCAGAACACTGACTTATTGGCCATCCCCAAATCACCTCCACTGCGGGCGTTGCTTGGGTCCTGTGAATAAAGGCGGGCCAAAGTAGAAAATTTCTCCCCTGCAATCACCCTCTCACGTATAGTGAGAAGCTTTTCCTTAGCTGCCAATTTAGCCGCTTCCCTGTCCGGATACACACAGATCTGACTCATCTGGTACTGTGCAGGAATCTCCGGAAGATTACGCACATTGGTCGTATCCATGTATTGCTTTACATCATAAGGAGTTATCTCTGGGATTTTCTTAGCGATCTCCTGTTGTTCCTGTTGTGTGAGGGACATCTCTTCAAGCTGTTTACGCCACTCTTCGCGTAATTTACCGACTGATTTGCCGAAATAGGATTCAACTGCCTCTTCCCCGCCCAGATCCGTGAGAAGACTGCTGATACGGTCGTTAAGATTGGCGGACACCATCTCCTGATTCACGGTAAGAGAGTCGACTCTCGCCTGAGAAAGAATGAGTTTACTTGCCAATATCTGCTCAAGGATATCGCACCTGAGCGCCTTATCAGACGAATAGCCTCTCGTCCGCATCATCCTCACCTCCTGTTCTATATCGGAGAGCATCACAAATTCTCCTCCGATTACGGCTACAGTCTTATCCGCCAGACCATTATATTTTTGAGCCTGGGAGCAAATGGCACTTAACAGGCAAACAATCACTAAAACTTTCTTCATAATTCTAATAAATAACGAATTGACCTTTATCGGAGGCCTCATCCAGCAATCTCTGTTCCAAAGCGATCAAAAGTTCACGCTTCCTCTCACTTAAGATATATTCCTTAATGCGTTCCTCGCAGAATTCAAACGGCGCGATACCTGACTTCTTATATTCTCTGACATAGGCGACCTTCACATCTGCCATATCGGATGATTCTATCGTTATATAATTGTTTTTCAACAGAGACATCATCGTCAGATAGTCTGTACCGAACTCTTTTGCAAGAGTCGAAGCGTCCATCCAAGTCTGTGAATTGTCAAAATATCTTATGGCAAAAACTCGGGCCAGACTGTCCAAAGCCACCACATCGGAAGGCCTGTTGGATGACATCTTTTTAATCAGCGCGTCCTTATGCTCCGACGTTTTCACTATATCCATGAAACGGACCTTCATGATGGGCCTTTCAAGATTAAAGAGATTCTGATGCGATTTATAGAAATCAAGCATCTGGTCTTCTGTGATAAGGGTGTCAAGTCTTTCATTGACGAACTGCTGCTCGTAACGGAAGCGAAGGAGTGAACGTTTATACGAGTCCAACTCGGCGCTCACATCCTGATCAGCCTTGGATAATTGGCTGACTGCCATATCACTATATATCTGACCGGACGCCCATGAATTGATATACTGCAAGGCCAGATTAGTACTGTCCGAAGACGACACTCCTGAAGGTATATATTTTCTTAACTCTGATCTGTACAGTTTATGTTTTCCGACTTTCGCGACCACCACATCATCGTGAATCAGGCCCTGGACCGCATTACACGAAGACAACGCAAGAATGGATAAAGAAAGCAATAAAGCCAATTTTTTACTCATAGCCTACAAATATAACACTTTCTGTCGTTTTTCTACCTCCGGCAGCGCCACAAACTCCCTTATGCTAAGTCAAAATTAACCGTATCTTTCACAGTGTCGCTTCGATTTTCCGCGTTAGGACACCCAACTTTCATTTTTCAGGCGGTGCAGCAGTTCATTTTGTAAATTTACGGAAATTGTTTATATTTGTGCTTTAGGGGATTAACATAAACTATTCAATTGCATATGAAAACAAAGAAACACCTTGCTCCGACTGTCATTACGCTTACCGTGGCGCTCGCCCTTGCGCTCTCGTGTGCCAAGGATCCTGTGGAGAACATCGTGCCTGCCTCTTCTGAAAAGGAAACGGTGACGCTCAGCCTTTCCGCTCCAGGAACAAAGACTGCCCTCAAGAACGACAAGACTGTGGTCTGGACAGAGGGTGATATGCTGGTGATTAACGGGGAACTGTATGAAATCACCGTTGATGCCGACGATTCCTCGAAGGCGACGGTGGATGGAGTGACAAAAGCCGATGAATACTATGCGTTCTATGTCCCGTGCCCAAAGAATCAGACAACAGGAAACTATAATCCGCAGTACAGGTATCTGCAATATGAAGATGTCTGGTATCACAATCTTCGCATTTACAGTTCACAGAACTGGTACTCCGGAACTTTCGCCCAGTACGCCAACCCTATGGCTGCCTACGGAACTGACACGGAACTCTATTTCTACAACATCGGCTCCGTGGTGAAGGTCGGGCTTACCGGAAACGGCGAGAAACTGTCGAGTGTCAGGCTTTTCTCCAACGGAGGCAGGAATCTGGCCGGAATGATGATGCTCACGGACGAGCAGATTCGCACCGGAGACCTTTCCGGAATGAAACTGAACGAGAACTACACCGCCCAGTTGTCAAAATCGGTCTCCATCAATTGCGAAGGCAGTGATGTCGTCCTGTCATCAACCCCGACATGGTTCTACTTCGTCACCGCCCCGTTCGAGGATGCGGCCGGAATCAGCCTCGTTGCCGAGGATTCTGACGGAAATGTCTTTGTCCGCGCCAAGACAGATGCCTTTTCCGTCGCAAGAAGCGAAATCAAGGAAATGACAGCCCTCTCCTACAAGGCGTCCTCGCCTCTGAAACTGACAGCAGGGGAGCCTGCACCGACCTCGATTTCCGTCGATGCCGTGTGTGACGGCGGAATATCTGTCTCTTATGTGGCAATCGCTTCCGCGGCATGGGACGAATACATGAATTCGGAATCGGGAAACTGGACGCAGCAGAGTCTTGCGGCGGCAGTACTCGACACCTACGACAGCCAGACAGCGGGCGGAGGGACATTCAAAATGGAATTTACTAAAGCCTACAACTACACCGGGAATGCCGTTCCGATTTCTGCGGAGACATCCTACAAGGTCATCGCCCGCTATCGCCTCGGAAGCGAGGGAATCGGCAAGTGCACGATACTCGACGTAACCACGGCGGCCGCTACCGGGACCGCCCCGACGCTGGATGTCTCGTTCACGGATATTTCATACGCCAGAATCTCCGCCCTCCTGAAGTCGGCCGATGCCGCATCCATCTCCCTGTGGCTGTTCACGAAAGCCCTGTATGAGCAGCTCGCGTCGTCGGGAAAGAGCGATTCTGAAATAATGAAGGAATATGGCAAGCCTTTGGAGGCCTCGGATATGGAGTCCGCCCGCGCCGACGGCTGCTCATGGTGGTGGAATTCCTTGTCGCAGGGCACTGACTATGTGCTTCTGGTGGTGGCATCATCATCCACAGGAATGGAAACGCTCGTGAAGAAGGAAGTGACGACCGAATGGTATATATTCAATCCTAATACAACGACATTGGAGACGGTTTCGGAGGAGGCGACATTCACGACGGATATGTTCAATGCTTTTATTGGCTCATCTCTTTCCTTCATGCCGGTTGTACTGAAGAAAGTCCCTGGAATGGATGTGTTTGTTATAGAGAACCTTTTCAAGGGAAATACCTCCTTGACCGAGAGCGGCTTTGTCGAAGATAACGGGACATACCTCACCGTCATTGATGCCCGGGACAGGAATGCGGTCGATATAAGATTTGATGTGAACGGTTTGGGAATATATCATCCGTCATATTTGGGATTCAACTACGGCTTGAGTTTCGGATGCTATGCTACATACAATACGAATGTTGAATATCCCCTTGGAACTTATGATTCGGAGAACAATGTAATTTCTGTCGATAATCTCATATTGGGAAACTCGGCCAGGATTTATGGACTTTACACTTGCACTATGACATGGCCGGCGCCCGCCAAATCCATGACCGTCGAGAGTTTTTCCAAGAGTCAGAGTGAATGGTGATGCGGAATTTATTTAATTGAAAATGATTTGTGACATGAAGAAATATGCTCTGCTTCTGATGGTTGCCGCGGCTCTTCTCGCCGGCCTCCCGTCCTGTGAGCCACAGGTTCAGCCTGGCACTGACACGGAAGAAACCGACCCGAATCCACCGACGCCTCCCGGGCCTGACCCTGGACCAGACCCCGAACCGCAACCCGAGCCGCAACCTGAGGAGACCGTGATATATTACGACAATCTCGACAAGGAGAAGTCCACCTCAAACCAGAACTGGTTTAATGAGTGGACAGCCTGCCGCAACATGGAAGGGACGGGAATTGACGGCGTGACCTACGACGGCTTCTACACTTCTGTCCGCAGCAATTTCGAATCAAGGGACTATCCCGGAGCATCCGGTGTGAACGGGGTATATTACAGTAAGGACGGCGGACAGTCTTACATTCAGGTGAAGAACATCGCCCTTCCGTCCGATGTCCGAACATTCAAGCTCAGCGTCGGCCTTCACAATCCGGATGTGGGCAACACCGTCATCTCGGGGCAGACATTCAGCATCGGCATCGCGGACGAAGAGTCCATGTCCGCAGAATATAAGGAACTGCCGTTTGAAGTGACGCAGTATGCGAAATGGGGCTATGCGACAGCCGTTTTCGAGATTACCTCTCCCGAAACGGAGCACATATCCATTCAGATAAAAAGTCTTGTAGCTTCGACCCGTTCCGACGACCTCCGGCTCGTGACGACGACGGAAAGTCCAGAACACAATTTCGACTTCATCCATAGTGAAGACCCGGTTCCTGAGACACATGACTACATCGAGCGGCCGCTGACGCTCAAGGCAAACACGGACTACAAATATGTAGATCATCGCGGAACGACTTATACCTCAAAACAGGAAGTCCGCAACTACGAGGCCTGCTACGACACCCGCCGTCACAACCCGATGTGGGTGGCCTACCCTTGCCATGAAATTTATTGGGAAGGGGGCTATACCCGTCCGACAAAAGACCCTTGGCGACCTGATCCTGCATTTAAGGAAAGCGAACAGTCCATAATCTATGCGGAAGATTGGGGAGACTGGCCATGGAGTTCAAATGGAGGCAGTCCGTCTGACAAATATCAGTACTGGTCTCCCATGCCGACAGGAAAAACTGTGACAAAAGGACATCTTATGCGTTCCGCCGAGAGGGGTTGCGGAAATAAACAGAATCCCATAGACCTGAATGTGCAGACTTTCTATCCTACCAACATCGCCCCGGAATCGTATCTGAACGAAACGAGTTCCGAGTCGCATTGGGGCATGGTGGAAAACATCCTTCCGAATGAATGGCGGTGCAGCGACACTCTTTATGTCGTAGTAGGCTGTTTCTATGGCGACGAGTCATGGTCCTTGAAAGACGCCTGCAACTGGGGCGTAACTTCCGATAAATCGAAGGACTGCATAATGCCTACCGCACGTTATAAACTGCTGCTGAGGACAAAGACAGGCTCGACAGGAAAGCCTATATGGCAGTGCTCCGCCAATGAGGTCATGGCCATAGGCTTCTGGTTCCCGCAAAACTTCACCGGTGAGAAATTGACTGCTCTCCCTCCGCTAGCGGACTACATCTTCTCCGTCTCCGACATCGAGAAGAAAATCGGTGGCGAGTTCAGCTTCTTCCCGCTTGCGCCGGACGGAGTCAAGGACAGCTACAGCATTTCCGACTGGCCGGGTCTCTCCGCAATCGCCGGAACGCCGACAACAGAGGACGGCACCGGTCTGACCACAGAGGACTTCACCTCAGGAGGCAAGGTCTCGTGGTAAATTTTTTACATAATTAGCCCGCAAAAGCGCGGAAAACAGAAAAAAAAGAGACGGCCCTTTCGAGGTCGTCTCTTTTAACTATATGGTATTAAGGTTATTCCTTAACCGTATCTTTCACAGTGTCGCTAAGTTTGGTATAAAGAGCATCTGTCTTTTCGAGAATCTCTTTACGAAGTGCCGTGAAGTGCGCTTTTTTGCTTCCTTCCGCCTTAACATAAACTTTATCCTTAAGCTCGTTGTAGAGGTTAACAGCCTCTTCCATCAATTCAGCCACTTTCTCATCTGTCTGCGGGCGAACTGCAGCCACTACTGAACAATCCTCGATAAAAGCACCAAGAACGTACTCAATGTCTTTTTTTATGTCTCTAAGATTCATATCTGTATTAATTAGAGTGAAAGTAGCGGGGGCGGGGCACGATCCCGCGACCTCCGGATTATGAATCCGACGCTCTAACCAGCTGAGCTACCCCGCCATCGTTAAAAATGAAGTTGAGATAGAAGGATTCGAACCCTCACTGACAGAGCCAGAATCTGTAGTGCTACCATTACACCATATCTCAATGGTTATTTCAATTCCCCGCAAAGGGAACGCAAAGATAGGTATAAATTTTTAATTTGGCAAATAAATCTTCTCTATCAGTGCAACTGCCCAAACTTCGCAGCCTTCTTTCCTGCCGACAAAGCCAAGTCTCTCTGTCGTAGTAGCTTTCACGCTCACCCTGGACACCTCAATATCCAATGCATGTGCAATCTCTTCACGCATCTGAGTTATATAAGGTGCAAGTTTCGGAGTCTGAAGTGCAATTGTAATGTCGATATTGGCAGGCACATAACCCATATCACGAACTCGAAAGGCGACTTCTTTAAGAAGCAGAATACTCGAAATCCCCTTATAGGCAGGGTCAGTGTCGGGGAACAGATGCCCTATATCGCCAAGCGCAAGAGCGCCAAGCAAAGCATCGCAGAGTGCGTGAAGCGCCACATCGCCGTCTGAATGAGCTACAAAGCCTGCTTCCGAAGGAATCTTCACGCCGCAAAGCCACATTGGCAGACCTTCCCACAGCTGATGCACATCATATCCCTGGCCAATTCTGAATTCTGTCATATAGAAAGAGTTTTTACCCTGCAAAGGTAATTTTTATTTATTAAATTTGTGCGGATTTAATACTGGATGTATTATGGCTATTTTTAATTGGTTCGGAGAGACCGAACATAGAGTTTTCAATTATAAACCACGATATTACGATCCCGAAAAAGAAGAACTCAAGAAAAAATTCGGGAAAGTGGACGGTTCCGCGGAAAAGAAAAATTACGCTCCTGGTTCTTATGTCAGAGGGGCATTCAGAGACGGACATTACAGCAAAGAAAGAAGCCACGCCACCAAGGTCGGAAACATCATAGGCATAATCGGGCTTTTACTTATCGCTATAGTACTCATATACATAGCCAAATTCTACGCATTACTGTAATATGGAAAGCATACTGAAGGCAGTCGAAACCTTAAAGAAAGGAGGCCTCATCCTTTATCCCACGGACACAATCTGGGGCATAGGATGTGATGCCACAAATGAAGATGCAGTCGAAAAGGTCTACACCCTTAAAAAGCGGGCAGACTCCAAGGCTCTGGTCTTATTGGCAAGTGACCTTGATATGGTGGCACGCTACATTAAAGAGATTCCGCAGATGGCCATTCAATTGGTCGAAGTCAACGACGCGCCTATGACCGTCATCTATCCGGGGGCTATAGGATTGGCACATAATGCAATAGCAGAAGATGGCACAGTGGGGATGCGAATCCCGCTGCAGGGAGCGTGCATAGAACTGGTCCGCAGACTCGGCAGGCCTCTGGTCTCCACATCTGCCAACATCTCAGGAGAACCTTCCCCGAAATGCTTCGAAGAGATAAGCGAGGAGATAAAAAACGGCGTTGATTACATAGTAGATCCTGCTCTGGACACCGTACAGACAGGGAAAGCGAGCCAGATAATCAAAGTGGAGCTTAACGGAGAAGTGAAAATAATCAGGGCATAATGGGCAATATTCAGAAACTCTCTTCGCAACTTTCAAATATGATAGCCGCCGGAGAAGTGGTCGGAAGGCCATCTTCGGTGGTTAAGGAACTGCTTGAAAATGCGGTTGATGCGGGAGCCGAGAAAATTCAGCTTTTCGTGAAAGATTCCGGACGCACTTTGATTCAAGTGATTGACAACGGTTGCGGAATGAACGAAGAAGATGCCCTGCTGTGTTTCGAAAGACACGCCACATCCAAAATAGCGACCCCTGAAGACCTTGAAAAAATCCGCACTTTCGGATTCAGAGGAGAAGCACTCGCTTCCATCGCAGCCATAGCGCAAGTGGACCTCAAGACCAGAAAAGCAGAGGATGAGGTAGGAACACATATCACCATCGAGGGCGGAGAACTTAAAGGCAAAAGGGCGGAGAATTGTCCTAAAGGTACTTCCATAGAGGTCAGAAACATCTTTTACAACACCCCGGCCAGGAGAAAATTTCTGAAATCGGACTCCATAGAATTCAAGCATATCGTGGAAGAATTCACAAGAGTCAGCCTCACAAGAACCGATATTGAATTCGCCCTCAATCACAATGGGAAAGACATCCTGATACTGAAAAAATCCAAAGGCCAGAAATTCAGAATACTTGACCTTTTGGGAAGCGGAGTAGTGGGAGAAATAGTAGACATCTCGGCCAAAACCAGACAAGTAGACATCTCCGGGTACATCGGGCGTCCTCAAAGTGCGAAGAAGACACTTGGCAATCAATATCTTTTCGTAAACGGAAGGTTCTTCAAAAGTGCATACCTGCACAAGGCGATAATGAACGCTTATGCGGAGATGACCCCCGACGGGCTAACCCCATCCTACTTCATCTTCCTGACAGTGGATCCGCAGAGTCTTGACGTCAACATAAGCCCGACCAAGACAGAAGTCAAATTCGAAAACGATTCTCTGATATTCCAGACTTTATATGCCTGCGTAAGAGAAACTTTAGGAAAAAACGGGTTCGGAGAGATGATAGACTTCGATGCAGCAGGAGCACTTGACCTGCCGCAGATAAATGACTATGCCCCCGTTTTCAGGCCTTCCGAAATTTCAGCCGGAATTGACTTCAACAGCAATTACAACCCCTTCGATACGCCAAGCAATCCTTCTGAACGTCAAAGCCGTCCATTTGACTACTTGACCTCGCACGCCATAGACAAAAAACAAAACTACGGAGCCCTCTTCGAAAAAGAAGATATGCAGACGCCCAATCCGAACGGACATTTCCTCTTGGGTAAAAAATATATCTGCACTCCTCTACCGACAGGAATAATGGTAACCAACATCAGCAGGGCACAAGTACGTATCCTTTACGAGGATATGCTAGAAGCGCTTAAAGGGAACAAAACCGTCTGTCAAACTGCACTGTTCCCCATTCAAGTCCAAATAGGAGCGGCCTATACAAACATTATCGAAGAGAACTCCGATCTGCTTTCAAAACTGGGTTTTGACATCACCGTCTTCGGAAATGATACCATAGTCGTGGCCGGAGTGCCTCAAGGATATGATTTCGACGAAAAATCGGTACAAGACACCGTGGCAAGTTTATTGCAGATTTTAATGGAGGAAAAACACTCCCTGCCTGAAATCATGCAGGCCAATATCGCAAAGAAACTTTCAGAGTCAGGATGTTCGAAAAATACAGGCGTCAATTCCGTTGCGACCGCTAAAAGCTTTCTCGACAGACTTTTCGCCTGCAAAAATTCCGAACTTACACCCTCGGGGAAAAGAATATCAAAACTTATCACCATAGAAGAAGTAGAAAAACAATTCTGATGCAATACAATTTTTATAACCGGCCTTCGGGATTTATGAGCCATGTCCCGCCTGCCACAAAAAACCTTATCATAATCAACACCTTGGTCTTTGTGGCAACTCTGATTAATCAAGAGTTCATGTACAGTGCATTTGCCCTGTTCTATCCGAGTTCACACTATTTCCACTGGTGGCAACTTTTCACCCATATGTTCATGCACGGAGGAATCTGGCATCTGTTCTTCAACATGTTTGCCCTCTACACCTTCGGATGCGTAATTGAACGGACCATAGGCACGAAAAAATTCCTCATATTATACTTTGTCTCCGGACTTGGTGCGGTGGCTTTGCACTTCGGAGTCATGAACATACAGCTCGCCACCCTTGAAGCACAGATTGCAGACGGAAGCACTTCCGCACTCTCCACCTATGCCAATCTCAAAAGAATCCCTACCGTAGGAGCATCGGGAGCAATTTACGGACTGCTTATCTCCTATGCACTCATCTATCCGCAAAACAGGCTTACACTCATATTCCCTCCTATAACGATGAATGCAAAAACCTGGGTGATAATATTTGCTGTCATCGAACTTTTTACCGGAATTCGCGGTTTTTCAGATGGCGTGGCTCACTTCGCCCACCTCGGAGGTATGCTTTTCGGCTGGATGCTGATATCATATTGGCGTAAAAAAAGAGTGCTTTTTGAAGATTATATAAACTGATGGAACTCTTCTACGGACAACTCTCAGACGATAATCTCATCACATTTGACGGAGAAGAAAGCGCGCACATGGTTAAAGTCATGCGCCACCGTGAAGGAGACGAGATTTTCGCGATGGACGGCAGCGGGACACTTTTTCGATGTACTCTTATAGACGCCTCCGTAAAAGGAAGTTATGCGCGAATCGATTCCAGACAGGAAGGATGGGGGGTGCCTGCATACCACCTTACGCTCGCATGTTGCCCGACAAAGAACAACGAGAGATTCGAATGGCTGGGGGAAAAGGCCACAGAATTGGGAATTGACATCTTAGCACCCGTAATAGGAGAACGCTCCGAAAGAAAGATCTATAAAACGGAACGCATGCGCAGAATAGTTCTAAGTGCTGCCAAGCAATCACTTAAAACCGCTGTTCCTCAGGTTCGAGAATGTATAAGCGTACTTGATTTCATCGCAGAAGCACCAAAAGACAGCCTCAAAATGATAGCCTACTGCTTTGACGGAGAGAAATTATCCATAAAAGACGCCTTGCTGAGATTTACCGGAGATAAAATCTGCATTCTGATTGGCCCGGAAGGAGACTTCTCCCCGAGGGAAGTATCCGAAGCCATCAAAGCGGGATTCAAACCGGTACATTTAGGAAGTTCACGTCTCAGAACAGAGACCGCAGCGCTTTTCAGTGTAGCCTGCGTATATGACAAATATCTGTAAGAGCATCATGTATATAGGTCTTATCAGCGATACGCACGGAGTATGGAGTCCCGAATTTCAGGATTTCCTTAGCGATGTTGATGTAATCTGGCACGCCGGAGACTGGGGCGGAGACATTGATTTCACAAAGAAAATATCTTCGTGGAAAAAAGTCATAGGAGTTTATGGCAACTGCGACGGACAGGACATACGGTTCGACTATCCGGCATACCAGTTTTTCGAATGCGAAGGAATGAGTGTGCTGATTACACACATAGGAGGGTATCCGGGTAAATACGACAGCCGGGCCAAGGCTCTCATAGAAAATTTCAGGCCACAAATATTCGTATGCGGACATTCTCATATTCTCAGAGTCCAATGGGACGAGATGTATCAGATGATGACCATCAACCCCGGAGCTTGTGGGCTGCAAGGATGGCAGACAGTACGGACAGCTCTCAGGTTCAAGATAGAAAATGGGAAACTCTCGTCTATGGAAGTTTTTGAATTAAAACGATAAGCGACTTATGCCTAAAACAAAAACACTTTGGTATTGTACAAATTGTGGCAACGAAAGTCCCAAATGGATGGGACAATGTCCGGCATGCAAGGAGTGGAACACGATGGTGGAAGCCCCGGTAAAAAGCACATCGTCAAAAAGCGTGATGATTCCCGGGTATGAAACGGCTAAAGCCGTAGCGCTCAATTCGATATCTTCTGATTCCGAAAGAAGGAGAAGCCTGGGTAATTCTGAACTTGACAGACTTCTGGGAGGCGGGATAGTTCCCGGATCTCTGGTTCTGATAGGAGGAGAACCGGGAATTGGCAAATCCACCCTGTCATTACAGATTCCGTTACACAGCAAAGGGTTGAAGACTCTTTATGTCACAGGAGAAGAAAGCGAAAGGCAAGTCAAAATGCGCGCCGACAGGCTGGGTGGAGACCAGGAAAACTGCATCATCTACGCACAGACCAGAATAGACGACATCCTTTCTGAAGCACTTTCCATAATGCCGGATCTTATGGTCGTAGATTCCGTTCAGACAATGTATTGCGACAATGTCGAGTCTACCGCCGGCTCCGTGTCTCAGATAAAGGAAGTGGCTTCACGCCTGCTTCGCTTCGCCAAAGAAAGCGGAATCCCAGTCATACTCATAGGACACATCACCAAAGACGGTTATATAGCCGGGCCTAAGATTCTCGAGCATATAGTAGATGTAGTACTTCAGTTTGAGGGAGACGGACGTGGCGCATACAGAATCATGCGTTCCATAAAAAACAGATTCGGCTCCACATCAGAATTGGCAGTGTTCGAGATGACAGGCTGCGGACTTACAGAAGTGGCCAATCCCTCCGAACTCCTTATCCCCGTTCACCAGCAAGGGCTAAGTGGCACGGCGATATGCGCAATGCTGGAAGGCAACCGACCCCTGCTTTTCGAAGTGCAAGCCCTCGTAGCAAGCGCAGCTTACGGCACGGCACAGCGCTCCGCCACAGGGTTTGACGTCAGAAGACTTAATATGCTTCTGGCTGTTCTGGAACGGCGGGCAGGCTTCAAACTCGGAGCAAAAGACGTCTTTCTCAATATGGCAGGTGGGCTTAAAATCACCGATCCGGCCTGCGACCTGGCGGTAATCTGCGCCATCTTGTCTTCCAATTTCGATTTTCCTCTGCCTTCCGATATCTGTTTTGCCGCTGAGGTGGGATTAAGCGGAGAAATCCGTCCCGTAGCTCAGACAGAACGGCTCGTCTCAGAGGCCGCAAGACTCGGATTCCGGAAAATATATATAAGCGCATATTCTTCACTTGCCAAATCATCGGGGGATATCCAAATCGTCAAAGCCGAGGATGTGCCATCTCTTATACGGATTCTTTTCAAATAATCGGAAATAATCACTACCTTTATAAGAGGTAATCGTCAGATTACTAAGTTTAACTTTTAAAACACGGTAACTATGGAGATTAGAATCAAGTCTTTAAAGTTCGATGCAAGTGAGAAACTGCTCGCATTTGTTGAAAAGAAAGTTCAGCGAATCGAAAAATTCTTCGATGACGCCACACAAGTGGCCGAAGTTTCACTTGAAAATGCAAAAGAAGGGAAAAAAGCTAAACTGAAAGTTCACATTCCGGGCGACGACCTTATAATCGAATGTGTCAGCGATACTTTCGAAAACGCCATCACGGCTTGCGTTGACTCCATGAAAGAAAAACTTACACGCGCTAAAGAAAAAGCACAAGGAAAGTAATCGAAAAATATTTCTTTCTTTAAAAAACCGCCATCAGGGACGAAATAGTTTTCGGATAAGGCAAATATTTCACAGTTTTGCAGTAAAACTACAGACTATGAATTGCTTTACGAAACTGTTGCTGCCGCTGATGGCGGTCTTTTCCATTATCTCCTGCAACGAGATGTCACCATCACCGATTCACACGAACCGTGGTAATGAAACCATAGGAGATGAACCCAGAAGTGACATTACAAGTCCCGGAGACGAAGGCCGTCCGGAAATCTCGGAAGGAAAGAGCGTCTACGTCAGTGCAGTTCTCTCAAAAGATGACGGAGACAAGAAATTGGCCCTGTATAAAGACGGGACAAAAGTATTCGACATCCCCTGCAACGAAGAAACCCATGTCAGCGAAGAAGCGGATACGCATTTTCTGCTGGAAGGTACGCTTTTCACCACATATATAGATAGAACTGCAACCTATATTCTTCGAAACGGAGAAGAATTCTGCAAAATAAACGGCAAAGAATATCTCAGGTCTCTTCTTTGGGACGGCCGGGACTTATGGAGCCTCAGCCTACCTTTGGAAGATACGGGATTCCGAGTAAGAAAAAACGGCACGCTCTTTTTCTCGAAAGAAGACGGGACACCTCTTTCCTTCTACCTTGATCAGGGAGATTTATATCTTTCGTATTACACTTTGCTAGCAGGCTCCCGCATAACTTATCTTATGAAAAACGACTACTGCGTTCAAGTGAAAGGGCCACATTCCATGGAGGTGGAAAACACACTGATTCACAACGGAAAAATCTGCTACATAGAAAGAAACGGCAGAGAAGTCCTTATGAGTTATGACGATAAAGAATTTCATCTCCCATGCCAAGCCGGGTTTGAACTGACAAATGCAGATGCTATTCCCTTCGGAGAAGAAGATTTCACTCTGATTCTGCATATGCGCTCCAACTTTTCCCCTATGCCGGCGGATTTAATCCATAACAAAGACACCACCATACTTTCCGGCGCAGGAACTGCCTGTCATTATTATTATGACGCCTTATCCTGGTGGAGAATATGCCTGTCTAAAGATACAGACAAATGGTATATCTTCAACGCCTCCGCCAACACGGAAAGCGTATTGAAAAACGGATTTATCCCATCAGGCAGATGCGCGTGCATAGACGAGGGGACTCTATACGTGGCAGTTTCAAATAAAGACTCCACGATACAACCTTTCGTATGGGCGAACGGAAAAACTCTGACTTACAGAATCACCGGAACTCTGACCGGAATATGTGTCAGTCCTCCCAAGTGACGGTGCG
Organism: Lachnospiraceae bacterium; assembly: GCA_963654805.1. Lineage (GTDB taxonomy): Bacteria > Bacteroidota > Bacteroidia > Bacteroidales > UBA932 > Cryptobacteroides. The sequence goes on from CAVKBL010000022.1 coordinate 25,853, forward strand.
CGACAGATCGGAATTAACCGTAATATATACCTTAAGAGTTTCCTCCGGAAGAAGCGGTTCTATATTCTCAGGCCATTCCATCAGGCATAAGCTGCCACTGTCAAGATAATCATACAGACCTATGTCAAGAGCCTCTTCAAGACGCTCAATACGATAAAAGTCAAAATGATAAATCGATTGCCCCTCAGAAGTTCTATATTCATTGATTATGGAAAAAGTCGGCGAGGAAACGGCATCCTCCTTTACTCCGAGACGAGTACAGAGAGCTGTAGTAAAAGTCGTCTTTCCTGCTCCCATAGGTGCATAGAAAGCGATAAGATTATGGCCTTCCACCTGACGCAGAAATTCTCCGGCCGCCTTCTGTATATCCTCCAGATTATTTATCTCTATACTTCTTTTCATACAAACACTCAACGTATCCACAAAAATACTAAGATTTACTTAAGTTTCGATTATGCTTGTTCATATTTTTGGCGCCAAATGCATAGGAATAGACGCTGTGAAAGTAACAGTGGAAGTGGACATCTCGAACGGGATAGGCATCCATCTGTGCGGACTGGGAGATGCTGCCGTCAAAGAAAGCCTTCTAAGGACCGTTACCGCCCTTCAATCTCTCGGCTATCACATTCCAGGACGAAAAATCGTGATTAACCTGGCTCCGGCGGATCTGCACAAGAGCGGCAGCGGATACGATCTTCCCATAGCCATAGGGATAATTGCCGCGTCCATGCAAAAAGACCTACCTCTGATAAAAGATACCCTTCTAATGGGAGAATTGGGACTGGACGGCTCCGTAAGGCCCATAAAGGGATGTCTGCCTATGGTTGATTTTGCCAGACAAAACGGATTTAAAAGATGTATCCTGCCCTATGATTCAGCCCTTGAGGCGGCACAGATTCAGGATATAGACATCTACGGAATTCACACCCTGAACGAGGCCGTGGACATCCTGTGCGGCGGAGAACATGAGACCATAAAACCCTGCGCATCACCTGACAGCGACAGGGTTTGCACGGAGAATTTGGATTTTGCCGACATAATTGGCCAGGAAGGAGCCAAAAGAGCCATGGAGATAGCTGCGTGCGGGGCACATAACATGATAATGATAGGAGCGCCGGGCAGCGGGAAAAGCTCATTGGCAAAAGCGCTTTCCGGGATCCTTCCGCCACTTTCGGAAGATGAACGGCTGCTATGCGACAAAATTTATTCAATAGCCGGAATAAATATCGCTTCGGGCCAAGGCACTAGAAATCGGGCGTTCCGGAGCCCGCACTACAGCGCATCTCTGGCCGCCATCATAGGAGGAGCCGGAGGAACTGACAACATTATTCCTGGAGAAGTGACGCTTTCCCACCTCGGCGTTCTTTTTCTGGACGAATTCAATCTTATGCCACGCAACGTAATGGAAGCTCTGCGCGCGCCGCTAGAAGACAGAAAAGTCGTGATCTCAAGACTTCGAAGCAAAGTGGAGTATCCGGCATCCTTTACCCTTATCGCCGCAGCAAACCCCTGTCCCTGCGGATATTACGGAGAGCAAGACAGATGCACCTGTACGCCTGGGCAGAGAAATCAATACCTCGCCAAACTGAGCGGCCCCATAATGGACAGGATGGATCTCCAGGTATGGGTGCATCCTCTGAATGTGTCTTCACTTAAAGGCTGCTTGCCAAGAGAAACCTCCGCGCAGATAGCCAGGCGCGTGCTTCAAGGCAAACAGATGCAGCTACAGCGTTTCAAAGGAACGGACATATCTTCCAATGCCGAGATGACCGTAAAACAGATAGGACAATTCTGCCCTCTGGAAGACCAGACGGAACGATTACTGTCTGAAATGATGGAGAATATGCACTTTTCAATGCGAGCCTACTATAGAATAATCAAAGTGGCACGAAGCATCGCCGACCTCGAAGGCAGCGAAACGATAAAGAATGAACATATCATGGAAGCCGCAGGATACAGATTCCTGGACAGGACTATAGATTGAGCCTTAAACCGAAATCAAAACTCATCATCAAAGGATGTTCCGTACGCAATGACTTAGGCTGAGAAGTAGACACATAATATCCCACATACGGATCAAAGAACAGGGCAGCGACATTGCTTATCTGGAAAGAAATGCCGAATCCGGCCTTCAGTCCCAACTGGAAAGCAGCGTCCTTGTCGCTGTACACTGGAGAAGTCGTCTCAGAGAAAATGTAATACTTGCTGTTTACGCACTTCTCAAGACTTGCCCCCGCGAATGTATAAATCCTGAAATTATTCCACGGATTAAACGTGTAATACAGATTCACAGGAACACCTAAATAATGCACGTAATGAGCCACCTCTCCCTCCATGGTATTATATGCACCTTGGAAATAACGCGTCATCAATGTCCAATCCAAGCCTACAGAGTAAGAGAAATGAGAATTGATAGGAAAAGCGAATGACAATCCCACAGAAACCGGGATGCTGAATGTCGAGACGGACAACTCTTCCATACCATCAGGACTATACCCGCTTGTCCACTGGGCACCACTGAATGCGGTATTGCTATGAGCATCATTGGCTCCCACCGAGCCTCTCAGTTTAAATGAAGGTTTTTCTTTGTTGGTACGGGCAGCTTTTCTGTCCTCTGCCATCATGGAAGCAAACGGATCCTCCCATTCACTTTCACTGTCAATAGTTTCCTGGTTAAAATTGGAGGAGACGGGCTCCGCATCATCAGATTCCTGTGCACCTCCCGATATTTCTGTCGCCACCGATGTAATAACTTCCCGTGGCACAAAATTTCCGTCAATCGCTCTGACACCGTCCGCAAAAGCCAAGCCTTCACATTCGATGTTGTTCTCTGCGGACGCCACTATATTGAAAACATCCCTGCGCTGCTGAAATGTATCATCTCCAGTACGATGAAAAACGAAAACCGTCAATGCCGCAAGCGCACCGCATAGGGCGGCACCGGAAAGATACCACCACCTGTTAGCGTGGCGAGATTGGCCTGAAGAAACAGCCCCGATTCTGTCGGCGATACCTTCCCACGCACTCGCAGGAACTTTTACCTTCGCCGAAAGAAGTGTCTCTCTTATATGTTTATCGTATATCTCACTCATTACTTTCTTCCTTTTATTTTTTCTTGCAGGAGCATCCTGGCTCTCTGCAATTGGGATCTGGATGTGGCTTCTTCTATCCCCAATTTCTGGGCTATCTCCTTATGGGAAAACCCCTCTACCACATACATATTGAAGACGGTCCTGAACCCGGACGGAAGAGACGCCACAGTATCGAGCAATTCCTTATAGCTCATGGACTGTACTGCATCCATCCCTTCGTAAGATACGCCGAATGCCTTTTCTATGTCTTCACTGCCCGACAATACGTCTTTCTTACGTAAAGCCATAAGGGCAGTATTCACGAAAATCCTTCTCGCCCAACCCTCAAAAGAACCCTCCCCGGAATAGGTGTCCAATTTACTGAACAAGGTCACAAAACCATCCTGCAACACATCCAAGGCCGACTCTTTGTCTCCCATATATCGCAGACTCACTGCGTACATCTTGGACGACAGGGCATCATAGATAGACTTCTGCGCTCTCGGATTACCCGACTTCGCTTCTTCAATCCACCTATTAAGATGCCTATTTTTATCGAAAAGTTGCATTCAATGTAAAAACCTGTCCAAATTTAAGGTTTACTTTGCTTATTACAATGTTTTTTGGTTAATTTTGCCTATAGGTGTGTCTTTTGCAAAACACGGATTTGCATAAATTAAATTATGAAGGTTAAGACTCTGTTTCTGCTCATACTGCTGCTTGCTTCAAGTAAGTTTTTCCATGTCAACGCTCAAGATGACATAAGTATCGTAGACATAGCCCAGTATATGAGCGACTCCTCCTATACGAAAGCTAAACGCCTATCCCTTAAACTTTTGAAAAATGAACCGGAAAATGATGCGGCGTGGTATTATCTAGGATTCTGCTATTTCTACGAAAACGAAATTGTAAAAGCCATGAGCTGTTGGGAAAGAGCATCTTCTCTTGACCCTGAAAACAGCTACTATATCCTTCCTCAATATAACGTCTACTCATTTTTTCCTCAATTACAAGACTGTGCTGATTCAGTGGCATTGATAATGTCAGAAAAATGGCCGGATCAATATAACACACCATACACGCTTTGTCTTAAGGGAAGAAAAGAATCGGAAAACGGCCGGGACTCTCTGGCCACACTGCATTTCCAGCAAGCGCTCACACTGGACCCGGACTACACTCCCGCCGTATTGCCATTGGCGGAGATATACCGCGTGCACGGCAATATGCCGGCATATTTTTCCATAATTCCGCAATATCTCGCCTCTCCAGATGAGGAAGCAGGCGCTAAAGTATCTTATCTGCAGTACATTCTTAATCTCATAGACGGAAGCGACTATCGAATCTACGGCAAAAATCTGGATACAATGGTGGACACCCTTCTTGCCACGCATCCGACAGACTCGCTTGCCATAAAATTGGCTGGGAGCTGGGATATGGCCACGGGTAGAGATTCTTTAGCCAGAAATCACTTTAATGATCTCATACGCCTGTATCCCGACAATCCTACCGGATGGATAATACTTATGGCGATGGAATCAGAAAAGGAGGGTAAGATTTCTATTGGAGAAGAAGCACTGAAGCACATCAAAAAAAACTCCGAAAGAGTATATTTCTACACGGACCTTGCCAGCATATATTATGAAACGGGTGACAAAAAGAAATGCTTCAGCTATCTGGAAAAGTCAAAAAGAATAAAACCGCACTCCTCCATGATTTTGAACAACTACGCTTATTTTCTCAGTCTGGAGGGCAAGAGCCTGAAAAAGGCGGAAAAGATGTCCCGTGAGGCAGTGGAGGCGGAGCCGGAAAACGCCTCGTACCTGGATACTTACGCCTATATTCTTTACCTGTTGAAGGATTATGAAGGTTCCCGGACGTATTTCAAAAGATGTATAGTTCACGGCGGAAAGAACAGTAAAGTCACTCTCGAACATTACTCTCTGACCCTTGAAGCCCTGGGAGAGAAGGATTTGGCCAATTTCTATAAAAACATGGCCACTCAAGCCAAATAGCACAAAATGAAACGACTCTCATTAATACTCGTCCTGCTTTTTAGTTTCTGCCTGGGCAGTTATGGCCAGGATGCGCAGAAAAAGGAAATCGAGCGGCTGAGAAAAGAGATAGCGGCTTTAGACAAGCAGTTGAAGGCCAATGAGGGCAAAAGTGCGGACGCCACGGCGCAATTGGCACTTACCAGAAAAAAGGTCGCAACCAGCAAAAAACTGGTAGCCGAGTCTGAAAGTGAATTGGCATCGATAAACAGAAAAATTAAAGCCAAATCCGCCGAAATTGACCGTACCCAGGCCAAACTGGACGAGAACCTATCTTATTATGAAGCACTTATACGAAGCGCTTATCTGAGCAGAGACCCGCGGCTTCGCTTTCTCTATGTGCTGTCAGGTGAAAGTATTCCTCAAGTGGTAAGGCGTTTCAATTATCTGCGCTCCGCTTCGGACGAACTGCGCGACGAGGCACGGAAGATAGAAAAACGGAAGGCTCAGCTTTCGCTTGAAAAAAGCCAATTGGACTCGCTGCGGAAAATAAATGTAGCACTCCTCTCTGAAAGGAATCAGGAACTTGGACGTCTTAAGGCGACGGAAAAAAAAGAGCAGCAGATAGTTCAAGATTTAAGCAGAAACAAGACACGATATCAGGCCGAGATTAAAAAGAAACGCTCTCAGATCGATGCGCTGAACAAGAAAATAGCGCAGATGATAGCCCAGCAGAATAAAAAGCAGAAGGCCAAAAGCAGTCCCCAGAAGAAGGTAGACATACAGCTCTCAAATGAATTCGCCGCAAACAAAGGGCGTCTGCCTTGGCCTATAAACGGGACAATAACGGGCAGATACGGAAAGCATAAGCATCCTGTTTATAAAAATGTGGACCTTCCTTTCAATAACGGCATCAATATCTCCACCGGAGCTGACGAGCAAGTGCGTTCTGTATTCAACGGGACCGTATGTCAGGTCGTGGTGATGCCAGGATATAACCAATGTGTACTCATCCAGCACGGAGAGTACTACACTTTCTATTGTAAACTTAAGCAAGTAAGCGTGAAAGCCGGTGACAAGGTGAGCGCCGGAGATGTCCTGGGAATAGTGGACACCATCTCCGGAGAGACACAGCTTCACTTCCAGCTTTGGAAAGGGACATCTTCAATAGATCCCGAACCTTGGCTTCTTTAACGGGGCTTTATCAGAGTCACGGCCCCGGGGCAGATATCTTCTTCCACAGGAGTAAGGTGAATGATTCTCTGGTTAGGTGAGCCGCGGAAAAGCAGCGTCGTATCCCTCTGTGCAAGTATGAAAGGGCCGTCTACCAGTGTATCAATATACTCCAGCAACTGCGCCTTTTGCGGGTCTTGGCGCAAAACTTCTATTGTAAAGCCTGTCCAGCACCAGATGGTCTTTGCCGTCTCTGATTTTATTCTGCGCGCAAGAGCGGTAAAGGCATCCACTTGAAAAAACGGATCGCCGCCGGTAAAGGTCACGTTGGACATCTCATCGCTGACTATGACATCAAATATGTCGTCAACCGACATCCAGTGACCGTTATTTATATCCCACGACTGCGGGTTGTGACATCCCTGGCAGTGATGAAGACATCCTGCACAATAAATGGAAGTACGCAGACCAGGGCCATCGGCCATAGTCTGCTGTACTATATCTAAAACGGATATTTTATTTGTGAACGACACGGTCTTTGAGCTCCGCAAGTTTACCGCTGTTCCAACGGTTGGTGGTGCCTACAAGATAGCCTGTTATGCGCTGAAGAGTATCGATGTTTGTCGAATGGCAATGAGGACACTCCTTGAGTCCTTCCGTCGCATCTTCATAGCCGCAATCAAGACATCTGTTCCTGTTATGGTTCACAGAACCGTATCCGATATTATACTTGACCATAAGATCAACGATGCTCATTATAGCCTCAGGGTTATGTGTAGCATCTCCGTCTATCTCCACATAGAAAATGTGGCCTGCTCCTTCGTAAGCGTGATACGGTCCCTCAATCTTGGCCTTATGCTCCGGGGTACAATGGAAATACACCGGAATATGGCTTGAATTGGTATAGTAATCCTTATCCGTTACGCCCTTGATGACACCGAATTTCTTCTTGTCCATACGGGTAAAGCGCCCTGAAAGGCCTTCCGCAGGGGTGGCGAAAAGGCTGTAATTGTGCTGATAGCTCTCGCTGTAACCATTAATGCGCTCGCGCATATGCTTAACTATCCTCAAGCCAAGTTCTTGTGCCTCTTCGCTCTCACCGTGATGATGTCCGACAAGTGCAATGAGCGTCTCCGCCAATCCTATGAAGCCTATGGCAAGAGTTCCCTGATTCAAAACACTTTCAACCGTATCGCACGGGCCAAGTTTTTCGGAACCAAGCCATAATCCGTTCATCAACAGAGGGAACTGCTTCTTGAGAGCCGTCTTCTGGAAATTGAAACGGTCATTGAGCTGCTTGGCGGAGATGTCAAGCGCACGGTCAAGCTTGCCCATAAATGCTGCTATTCTCTCCTCTTTATCTTCTATCTCCATGCACTCTATAGCAAGACGCACGATGTTGATGGTCGTGAACGAAAGATTACCGCGGCCTATCGAGGTACGAGGGCCAAACTTATTGTCAAATACCCTTGTACGGCAGCCCATGGTAGCCACTTCATGGATATAGCGCTTAGGATCATCCGACTTCCAGTCCGGATCCTGGTTATACGTGGCGTCCAGATTCAGAAAATTAGGGAAAAACCTGCGCGCAGTAACCTTGCATGCAAATTTATAAAGATCATAGTTAGGATCGCCTGGGAGATAACTTACGCCCTTCTTCAGTTTCCATATTTGAATAGGGAAAATAGCCGTAGAACCGTTCCCTACACCCTCATACGTGGTGTTGAGAATCTCACGGATAATACAACGGCCTTCCGCAGAAGTATCTGTACCATAGTTGATAGAACTGAAGACCACCTGATTACCTCCACGCGAGTGAATGGTATTCATATTATGCACGAATGCCTCCATGCTCTGATGCGTACGCGCAACGGTCTGGTTAATACACTGCTGCACTGCTCTTTCATCGCCTTTCAGGCCTGTAAGATCACGCTTGAGATAATCATCTATCTTGACGTCGTTAAGATGCGAATAATCGCAGTTGTCATATTCTCCCAGTTTCTTAAGTTCCTCCTGAAAAGTTTTTCTGACGAAAGGCGCGAGATAAAAATCGAATGCCGGGATGGCCTGGCCTCCATGCATCTCGTTCTGGACCGTCTCCATGGAGATACAAGCAAGCACGCTGGCCGTCTCTATCCTCTTGGCCGGACGGCTTTCTCCATGTCCTGCCTTAAGTCCGTGCTCCAGAACCAGGTCCAACGGATGCTGAATACAAGTAAGACTTTTTGTCGGATAGTAATCCTTATCGTGGATATGAATATATCCGTTGATGACAGCTTCTCTGACGTCATCCGCAAGCAGGCACTCGTCCACATAGGTCTTGGTGGCTTCCGAAGCGAATTTCATCATCATCCCGGCAGGAGTGTCAGCATTCATGTTGGCATTTTCACGAGTGATGTCATTGGCCTGCGCATCTATGATCTCCTGGAAAATTTCCGTGGTCTTGGCCTTTCTGGCCAGATTTCTCTGATTACGATAAGCGATATAGCGCTTGGCCACTTCCTTGCGGGGGCTCTTCATCAGTTCCAGTTCCACGCAATCCTGAATTTCCTCAACACTCATCTCCTCATGATGTTTTTTAGAGATGGTGTCTGCAATCTTGGCGGCGAGAATAATGTCTTCTCCGTCCTCTGTAACATCCATAGCCTTGAGAATGGCGGAGACTATCTTCTGATTGTTGAACTCGACCTTGCGGCCATCCCTTTTAATTACATATTTGATCATAGCAGTACGATTTAGCGAGTAAAAAAACTCTCGTCATTTTTGGCGAGAAGTAACTATTGCAAATATAGAAGATAAGAAATAAGAATGTGCGTTTCCGGGCAAATAAAGTTTTCCACAAAGAAAAATCCCTTCGCCAACTAATTATTCAGCAAAGGGATATAAATTTCTTCCGGGCAACACAACCCGAACGTGTTAACAAAAATGTTACTATGCGGAAACACACACTACCACGTGGCGGTCAAATGTAAAGTAGAACAGGTCCAACTCCTGTTCATAGTCATCTTTATCTATGTAAGTGGCGCTCAATTCCCCTTCATCACGGAAACGGAACGAGTCAATTTTTATCTGCTCAGCGAAATCCACATCGTACTGAGATGTGAGTTTATAAATCGCTTCTTTCGCACACCACATGACCGCAAGCTGCTCATTACGCGTGTCATCATCCAGCGATTCGATTTCTTCCGGACTGAACACCCGCTGGGCCACTGCAGAAAAATCCCTATCCAAAGATTCACAGTCTACGCCCACCTCATCGTCGTCATTAAGCATGACTGCGACATAATTCTCCGTGTGGGTTATACTGATATTGATAGCGTTGTTTTCTATGTATGGCTTTCCGTTATCGTGATGTGACAGATACACCTTCTCTTCGAACAAAGCGTCGAGAAGCGCTCTCACGGCAAGTCTTTGTTTGCGTACTGATTCACTTTTAATGTAGGAAATCTCCTCAAGCTCGTCTGAGGGAATGGACGTCATCGCGCGAAGCTCCGCCTCGCTCTCTGAAATTTTCCAGACACCTACGCGCGAGTGCGCGGGGTCATCAAGATCTTTTGTAAGAAATAGTGCCATATATTTTTTCGACAATTGCAAATATAGTACAATTTCATTTGAATTTTGCTAACTTTGCGCCGAAATTGTGAATTTGACAACTGAAACTCATTTAATTATAATAATATGAAATATCTTACTAACGAAAAACTGACCATTGTAGGCGCCGGCGGAATGATCGGCTCAAACATGGCTCAGACAGCTCTTATGCTGGGTCTTACACCTAACATCTGCCTTTACGATATCTTCGAGCCAGGTGTTCACGGTGTAGCGGAGGAAATGTACCACTGCGGTTTCGAAGGTGCGAACATCACCTGGACCGTTGATCCTAAAGAGGCTTTCACAGATGCCAAATACATTATTTCTTCCGGTGGCGCCCCTCGTAAGGAAGGTATGACCCGTGAGGATCTTCTTAAGGGCAACTGCCAGATCGCCGCTCAGTTCGGCGACTATATCAAGCAGTACTGCCCGGACGTAAAGCACGTGGTTGTCATCTTCAACCCTGCTGACGTTACCGCTCTTACAGCTCTCATTCATTCAGGGCTCAAACCTAACCAGCTCACTTCTCTCGCAGCCCTTGACTCTACGCGTCTGCAGAGCAACCTGGCCAAGGAATTCGGCGTACCGCAAAGCGCTGTTACCGGTGCCCACACTTACGGAGGACACGGTGAGCAGATGGCAGTTTTCGCATCTCAGGTTAAAATTGACGGAAAGCCGCTCAGCGAATGTGGACTTTCTGCCGAGAGAATGGAAGAAATCAAGCACGATACTATCCAGGGTGGTTCCGCAATCATCAAACTTCGTGGACGTTCTTCTTTCCAGAGCCCTGCATACAACGCAGTAAAGATGATCGAAGCAGCTATGGGCGGTGATCCGTTCACTTTGCCTGCCGGTTGCTATGTAAACTGCGACAAGTGCGGATTCAAAAATGTAATGATGGCCATGCCTACCACAATCGACGCTACAGGTGTCCACTTCACCGCTCCTAAGGGAACTGAAGAGGAGATGGCAGCGCTCCAGTCCTCATACGAGCACCTCTGCAAGATGAGAGACGAGATCGTAAGCCTCGGCATTGTTCCGCCAGTTGACAAGTGGAAAGAAGAAAATCCTAACCTTTAATCGTCAGGATCACATATACTGAAGGGACTGGCCTCGTGGCCGGTCCTTTTTTTGTACCCAGACCTTTTGCAATAATCTCAAAAAGGTGTAAATTTGCGTGTCCAATAATCTCAAAAAGGT
>CAVKBL010000023.1:0-32710 GCA_963654805.1 Lachnospiraceae bacterium
CCTATTCGCCGAATAATTTTCGGTGAATATATCGGTTATTCCCAGAAAATTCCATAGCTTTGCTGAAAATAGTCGAATATGTATCTGCATCAAAGGAAAAACTGGTGGAACTTCAATTACGATAAAGAGACCGTCATGAACAGGCTTGGTACAGTCAGGGCTAAGCAGGGACTGATGCTCGGCCGGATGACTTCATTGGGCTTTGATTTTCAGGACGAGGCTATGCTTACAACGATGTCATTGGAACTTGTCAGGTCCAGCGAGATTGAAGGTGAATCTCTCAATATGACGGAAGTCCGTTCGTCCATTGCACGGCGTCTAGGGATTGAAACCGCCGGGCTTGTTTCCACTTCAAGATATGTTGACGGTATAGTCGATATGCTGATGGATGCGACCCAGCATTATGACAAGCCACTGTCTGACGAACGCCTTTTCGGGTGGCACAATGTCTTGTTCCCGACAGGAAGAAGCGGTCTGTATGCTATCGAAGTGGGCAAATATCGCACTGGTGAGATGCAAGTGGTATCCGGACCGATGGGGCACGAAGCAGTCCATTATGAAGCTCCTGAACCGGGACGAGTTCCAGAAGAAATGCACAGGTTCATCAGCTGGGTGAATACAGAAAATGAGATTGACCCTGTTATCAAGGCAGGTATAGCTCACCTGTGGTTTGTTTCAATTCATCCTTTTGATGATGGGAACGGGCGTATCACACGAGCCATCACCGATATGCTGCTCGCTCGCAGCGAGCATTCATCGAAGCGGTTCTACAGTATGTCAAACGAAATGAAGATAATGCAGAAAGACTACTATAATGTGCTTGAAAAGACACAAAAAGGCGGTGGCGACATTACCGAATGGCTTTTGTGGTTCCTGGATTGTTTCGGGAATGCTCTTGCATCAACGGAAGAAACACTTTCATCAGTTCTTGCAAAATCTCATTTCTGGAAAGTTCACAAAGACATTGTGGTCAATGAACGGCAACGTAAGATTATCAATATGCAGTTTGACGTTTTTTTCGGTAAACTCACTTCCGGCAAATGGGCGAAAATCGGCAAGTGCTCGACGGACACTGCTCTCAATGATATTCGGGATCTTGTAAATAAGGGCATGCTGAAGAAAAATGATGAAGGTGGTCGAAGCACAAACTATTCTCTGGTCATTGAGCCTTCGGAGAATGGATAGTCTTTATCAGGTTTCAGCCCCGATGCGGTAAGTTGCAATTACAATCCTTCGACACTTAATAGCCGGAATCTTGCACTAGTTTTGCCTCTGTAATAAATTTCTAATCAATCAAATATTTGGTAATCATATTCTTAGAGGCCATAGAAGCTCTTGCTGTGCTCCAATGTGTTCCTACCTACGGTATAGGTGTCGATTTCCGCGGAGATTTCTCCTTGCAGCACCCGCGCAGGACGGCGGGGGCCGTGATGATACTAGGATTCCGTTACAAGTACTTCCGTGAGTGATTCCTCCGGTTTCGCCGACCTGAGCGATGACTCATATTCGCGGATGACTTTCGTCACTGTCGCCCTGTGAAGATTGAGGGCCTTTGAGATGTCGCGAAGGCTCCCGCCTTCAAAATGGTACACTTTTTAATTATTTTCTTGGTACAGTTTTCAATTATTATTTACTCTTGCGGCGTTCAGCCGTGCAAATATACTCGGATAATTCGGTATGCACTAATGGGTGCGGATTCTATTGGCACATTTGAGAAAAATGGCTATCTTCGGGCCCGAAATTTTCGATTGGTTAGAATTTACAGTTTATCATGGACGAAAAGAAGACGAAAATCATATGCACCATCGCGGATAACCGCTGCGATGTAGATTTCATACGCCAGCTTTACGAGAACGGAATGAATGTCGTGCGTATCAATTCCGCGCACGCCTCGATCGAGGGCGCGCAGATGGTCGTGGACAATGTAAGAAAAGTATCGGACAGGATAGCCATATTGATAGATACGAAAGGCCCGGAAGTGAGGCTTACGCAGATGGCTGATTCCGTGGGATTTGTCGCGAAGACAGGGCAGATTGTGGAGATAATGGACGATCCTTCGCAGCCTTGCCGCAAGGGTGTTCTTTACACGACTTATCCGCACATGGCCGATGATGTGCCTGTAGGCTCGGACATTCTTATAGACGACGGTTCGGTGGATCTCTCTGTCATAGATAAGGAGGCAGGCAAGCTCATCTGCAAGGTGATGAACGAGGGCGTGATTAAAGGACACAAGAGTGTCAATGTCCCCGCCGTGCATATTAACCTTCCGGCAGTGACCGAAAAGGATAGAAAGTTCATAGAGTGGGCGATTGATGCGGATATCGATTTCATCGCGCATTCTTTTGTCCGCAGTGCCCGCGATCTGCATGAGATTCAGGAAATTCTGGATCAGCGGAACAGTCACCTTAAAATAATAGCCAAGATAGAGAACCAGCAGGGGATAGATAATCTTGATGAGATTCTGACTTACAGTTACGGCATCATGGTCGCTCGCGGCGATTTGGGCGTGGAGATTCCTGCCGAGAGCATTCCTTTGATTCAAAGGGATATCGTCCATGCGTGCAGGGACAGAAAAAAGCCTGTAATTATCGCCACCCAGATGCTTCAGAGCATGATAGATAATCCGCGTCCTACAAGGGCGGAGGTGACGGATGTGGCGAATGCCATTTTTCAGAGCGCGGACGCCATTATGCTCAGTGGGGAGAGCGCATTCGGAAAATATCCGGTGGAAGCAGTCAGGACGATGACCAAGATCGCGCTGCAGACCGAGAAGACCATAGATGTCAATCTGGAACTTAACTTGCGCAAGGCGGTCAAGCCCGTGGCTGTCGTGTTGGCCAGATCGCTTGTCGCCGCCACACATGAACTTCCGGTGAAAGCTTTGGTTTTCGATACATATACCGGGCGGGTAGGCCGTTATCTTTCCACTTTCAGGCCCAAGGTCCCTGTTTATGCGATGTGCTATAACAGTTACACTATGAGGGAATTGGCCCTGGTTTTCGGAATCAAGGCCTATCCGTTTACGAAGGTTAATGACAAGGAGGAATTCTCCGCTAAGTCCATCGAACTGCTGACCCGTGAGGGTAAGATAGAACAGGGAGACCTTGTCGGGTTTATCGGAGGTGTTTTCGGTGCTCAGATGGGCGCCACATATATGGAGTTGAAGCACGTGTAGGTGCTAAGAAAAATCAGTTTAAAATGAAGTGTTATAAATTCAAGAATGTCTTTATTCTTGCAGTTTTTTGCGGCTTGTTATCCGCTTGTACCCAGAAAAATGATATTGAAGGCGAGTCCTCTCGCAAGGAGCATTTTGTTACCCTGAATGCCGGTGTGGACGATGGAGGAGAGGGAAAAGTGCAGACCCGGTCCGTTTTTATCGGCAATGGCGGCATAGCCAATTTTTACTGGCAGAAGTCGGATTGTATAGGTGTGGCGGTGAAGGATTCAGAAGTCTTCTCTTCGCTTGCTCTGGAGGAAGAATATGCAGGGAAACAGTCCGGCGTCTTTTCCGGAACTGTCACTGGTGAAATCGGCTCATATGCCGTGTATCCTTATAATGAGAACCACAGGATTTCTGGAAATACTCTGACATATAATCTTCCGTCTTCGTATTATTGTCACAGTCAGTCGACCGTAGTATATGATTGGTTGGCTTCAGAAGACGATATTGATTCTTATAGCATAAGTGCCAATCCGGCTCTTTATGCTGAGGTCTCAAATGCGGAAGTATCGGCAACGGCTCAGTTCAAGATGCTTGGGGGAATGTTGTGCGTGAAGCTGGACAATACTCCTTCGTCCGAATTTACGCTGTCCATCATAGCCGACCATAAGATCAGCGGAGATTTTGAAGTTGACCTCAGTGCCGACACTCCGAAGTTGATGACAAGCTCCGAATCTGAAGAAGATACGGTTACTTTTAATATGAATATTCCGAGCGGAAGTCATTCGTTTGTAGTATATCTTCCTGTTCCTGAAGGTACTTATAATTTCACCGTAAGAGAGGTGCACTATCATCCCGGATTGATTGCGGAGAGAATCTATACCTCAACTGCCAAATCTCTAACTATAAACAGAGGCGAAATCAAAAGGGTTACGCTTAAGGAGAGTTCAATGACCAAAGATGCATCCATCGTAATTGATGGGCACAGATTCGTGGACCTTGGACTGCCAAGCGGTATTTTATGGGCGGATATGAACATAGGCGCCAGCAATGAGGCGGATGCAGGGGATTATTATGCTTTCGGGGAGCTGGAATCCAAAGCAGATTATACGCAGGGAAATTACAAGTTCTGGGATAATAACGTCAGCGGTTATTCTAAATATGATAATGATAAGACCACTCTTGATGCAGAGGATGACGTGGTTACCCAGAAGTGGGGAAGCAAGTTCCGTATGCCTACAGACACTGAATTGGAAGAATTGAACAGCAACTGCGAGTGGACATATACGACGCGTGTCAATTCTTCCGGAAATACGGTTCATGGCAGTCAGGTTAAAAATACAACCACAGGAGCCACGATATTTATTCCGGAATCCGGATATTTTGACGGGACTTCACATAAGGATACTTCTTATGGGTACCTGCTCGCAAGTACCATCTCGACTGCAGCACCATATAATGATGCACATATCTTTTATTTTTACCTGCTTTCTTCGGGCGGAGAATTTCATCATGCTGCAGGTCCTAAGTACGATGAAAAGAGGTATTTCGGTTATCCTGTCCGTGCGATATATAAGAAGCAGTAATCTTGTGGTTTGATAAAAATGAAGGTGGCCATCTCACGACGGTCACCTTCTTTCGTGTGAAACTATTAAGAATTATTTAAGCCTGTTGTGAATTTTTGAAGCGGCAGAGTTGAGAATGTGCTTGTCATTCTTGGCTGTTACCGTGTCAAGATTCTTAACTGTCAGGCTTTCCGTTGATTCTTCTTCTACGCGGGTGTATACAGACTTGGAGTCGAATACATAGATGGCGTATGCATAATTGGTAGCTTCGCCGTTTTCATCAACAAGAACGCTTTGGATGTAATAGTTGTCTCCCTCCACGTTTGATTTGTTGGTCAGGTTAAGGGTAGAGTAGTCGCTGCTGAGTACATAGTCATAACTTTCTATATCTGTTTCCTCATCGCTCCACCATCCTCCCAGGAGTGCGATAGCGTAGTTTCCTGCTTTGAATGTCCAATAACCTGCTGAACCGAGCTGGGCATTGATAAGAGAAAGCGTCTTGTTCTCTGATGAATAGGTGGCCGTGAATGTATCGATGTATTTTCCGGATACAGGAGAGAAGTCTCCGTTAGGATAGTATACGGAGTATGATTCGTTGATATACTCCTGCTCTACGACCATGGTGAGGTCTGCACGAACAGTTTCTTCCGACTCTTGTGTACTGAAATAGTCAATAACGTTAGCTGTGTATTCGCCTATGAATTTTTGGTATTCTTCTTCCGCTACAGGTGCTGTGGTAGTGGCGAAATCGATGGTTGCAGGCGTGGTGTTGGCCTCAAAGGTCTTGTCTGCGTTCTTGTGAACACCGAATGCGATGAGAACATATTCAGTATTATCAGTGAGTCCTCCGAACTGAAGGGTCTTGTCTCCGGTATAGAAGAGCTGTTCGAGCTCGTAGTCTGTAAAATAAGCGTTATATGCTGTAAGAAGACGGGTTACATATGCCTCGGCGCCGCCGGCTTTGTCGTAGTTGGCCTTTGTAGGGCATACATAATACCAATAATGTGTCTTGTCTTCGAGTCCGCCCTTGACTGAGACTTCGATATCGGCATCAGTGTAGGCGTGAACCTCCTCTGTAACATTCTCGAGGGTGAAACTGAGAACTTTCTCCTGGCTTACAGGGATAGTGAGAGATACTCCGTCTCCTGTCAAGACTATTTCACCGGTCTTTGTGTCTGCAGTATTGGTTTCAAAGTATAATTTAACCTCACGGTTTACATTCTCACCGTCAAACTCAACGGAAGAAGGGCTTATTTTTACCCAATCTGGAGTGGTGGCTTCCCAGTTGACGTTTGCGTGGATGTAGAGAGTGATGCTGTCTCTGATATAGTCAGCCTCCACATTATAATTCTCGTATGGGGCAAAGTCAGTAGTGTTCCATACTGATATGGTCTTGGCTTCAGCGGCCTGTGATACGGTAAGCACTACGGGCTCAAGAGAGACAGTCTCGTCACTTGGAGCGAATGTAACTATCGCACTGCGCTCGGTGGTGGTAGAATTTGTAGAAGCTGTCACTTTGACAGATGTGGAGGTGAGTTCTGTAGATGTCACTTCCGCCGGAGTTACTTTAACCCAATCAGCTTCGCAAGAGGCTTTCCATGCTACAGTGGAGGTGATGGTGACTTTTTTAGTTCCGCCTGTGGATTCAAAGGCAAGACCTCCGTCTACTCCGGATATCTCCAGTTTATCGGGATCCGATTCTTTGGTGGTGTTGCAAGCTGTAATGCAACTGAGCGCTGCGATACCAGCGCAGAGAAATGATTTGATTTTCATTTGAGTTTGGTTTTATAATTGTTACTGATTAAATAACTTAGGTAATACTTTGAAAGTAATATAAACTACTAACTAACAACAAATTGTATAAATAATACCGATATCTAACTTTACAAAGGTAATAATTTATAATCAAAGTTGTTCTATCTTTTCGAAAAAAAGTGATTATTTTTGACTTGACATAACAGAAAACAGACTTTATGAGATTAAAACTTTTAGCCTTTGGCGCATTGGCATTTTTATTGGCCTCATGTGGCGGTAAACAGGAAATGAATGGTAAGAGTGAAGTACTTCTTTCGCCTGATGGTAATCTGCAGCTCTCTTTCGCTGTAAATGAGTCGGACGGCACACCGTTTTATTCTTTAAAATATAAAGGAGAGGATGTGATTCTCCCTTCTGCTTTAGGTTTTGAACTTCGCGGTAATCTCAAAGCGCAGAAGCTGGTTTATAACAGTGATTCCTCTATAGATAAGAAAGACTATGATCCTTCTAATTCGTTTCACGACGGATTTTCTGTTGTGAATGTGTCCAGGAGTACATTTGACGAGACTTGGTCACCTGTCTGGGGGGAGGAGTCCAGCATCAGAAACCATTATAATGAACTTCTGGTTTGTCTCTCCCAGAAGGAAACGGCCCGGAAGATGAATATAAGATTTCGTCTTTTTGATGACGGACTTGGTTTCCGTTACGAATTTCCTGACCAGAAGAATATGCGATATTTCGTGATAAATGAGGAACTTACTCAGTTCGCCATGGCTCAGGACTGCACCGCGTGGTGGATTCCGGGAGATTACGATACGCAGGAATATAATTACACGGAAAGTCTGATAAGTGAGATCCCGAAGCGTTTTAAGGATGCCATATGTGGCAACGATTCTCAGACACCGTTTTCTGTAAACGGAGTTCAGACCTCACTCCAGATGCGTTCTCCGCTTGGATTTTATATTAACATTCATGAGGCCGCTCTGGTGGATTATCCATGTATGCATCTGGAAATCAATCCTAAGACTCTTGTGTTTACATCTTGTCTGACTCCTGATGCGCAAGGACGCAAGGGTCGTATTCAGACTCCGTTCTCGACGCCTTGGCGAACGGTTCAGGTCTGTGAAAGTGCAACTGCTCAATTGGCATCGCGTCTGGTGCTGAATCTTAATGAGCCTTGCGCGCTTGACGATGTCAGCTGGATTAAACCTATAAAATATATAGGTGTATGGTGGGAGATGATCTCCGGAATGAGCTCTTGGGCATACACGGATGATTTCAATTCTGTACATCTGGGAGAATCGGATTATGTCCATGCCAAGCCTAACGGCCGTCACGGGGCCAATAATGCCAATGTCCGCAGGTATATAGATTTCGCGTCCGCTAACGGATTTGACGAGGTTCTGGTTGAAGGCTGGAATGAAGGTTGGGAGGATTGGGCCAATTGCAACAAAGATTATGTGTTTGACTTTCTGACTCCTTATCCGGACTTCGATATTAAGGCGCTTAATGATTATGCTCACAAGAAGGGCGTGCGCCTGATGATGCATCACGAGACATCGTCGTCAGTAAGAAATTATGAAAGGCATATGGATAAGGCCTATGATCTCATGAATAAGTATGGATATAATGCGGTTAAAAGCGGTTATGTGGGCGATATTCTTCCTTTCGGTGAGCATCATTATGGTCAATGGATGGTCAATCATTATCTGTACGCTGTGAAAAAGGCTGCGGAGCATAAGGTTATGGTCAACGCACATGAAGCTGTGCGTCCTACCGGCTTATGCAGGACATATCCTAATCTGGTGGGCAATGAGTCGGCTCGCGGAACGGAATATCAGGCATTTGGCGGCACGCTGCCACATCACGTGACGATTTTGCCGTTTACCCGTCTCAATGGTGGTCCTATGGATTATACTCCCGGAATTTTCAGGCGTGACCTTGAGAATGTTACCGGCGGAAGAAACAAGTCTTGGGTCAATGCTACCATGGCCAATCAGCTTGCGCTCTATGTGACTATGTATTCCCCTCTTCAGATGGCCGCCGACTTGCCTCAGAACTATGAGCAATTCCCTGAGCAGTTCCAGTTCATTAAGGATGTGGAAGTGGATTGGAGCAGAAGTGAATATCTGATGGCTGAGCCCGGGGATTATATCGTAATCGCCAGGAAGGGCAAGAAGACCGGAAGGTGGTTCATGGGAGGCGTTACCGATGAGAATTCGAGAACTCTTGACGTGCCGTTGAAATTTCTGGATAATGATAAGGTGTACGAAGCCACCGTTTACGCAGATAATGCTGACAGCCATTATAAGAAACAGGACGCTTGTCAGGTGTATGTCAGGGAGGTGACATCGGCGGATACTTTGACGATGTTTATGGCTCCGGGCGGAGGTTTTGCTGTAAGTTTCAGAGAAATTTAAGGATATGGAAGAATTTGATGTAAAGATATTAAGTGACACCACTTCGGAAGATGGGCTCAGAAGTGTGTCATTTCAGACTTGTCCGGCTGTGTGTTCTCTTCAGATAGATGTGCAGGTAAAGGATGACATTATTAAAAGCGTAAAATTTACTAAAGGCTGTAACGGCAATACCCAGGGGATATCTTCTCTGTGTGTAGGCATGAAAGTGGAGGATGTGGTGAACCGTCTTGACGGGATAAACTGCAAGGGTAAGGGAACCTCTTGTCCCGACCAGCTGGCAAGAGCGCTCAAAACCCTGCTGTAGAAAGGATCAGTACTTCATATATAACGAAAAAACTCGCATCCCTGCGAGTTTTTATCGATTAGTTAGTAGTGTATTACCTATTAAGAAGGTTAATTATTGTTGGTTAGAATACTTACTTTTGAAGTAAGTTGAGTTGTTTATCATTTCCGAGAGCAAATATACTACCATTTTTCTATTATGCAAAACTTTTTTACATTTTTTTGCTTTTTATTTTTTGTTTATTAAATTTTTTTAATAAGTTCCGGTCTCAGTCTTTTCGTCCTTTCCAGGGCCTGTTCGTCCTGCCAAGCCTGAATCAATTTGGGATTCCCGCTTAAAAGAACGTCCGGGACCTTCCATCCATGAAAATCTGCCGGTCTGGTGTAGATGGGAGGGGAGAGCAGATCGTCCTGGAAAGAATCGGAGAGCGCGGAAGTCTCGTCTGTAAGGGCGCCCGGAATAAGTCTGACGAGCGCATCTACGAGTAATGCCGCCGGAATCTCGCCTCCGCTTACGACATAGTCTCCGACTGAAATCTCTCTGGTGATCAGGTGTTCTCTGATTCTGTGGTCTATTCCTTTATAGTGACCGCACAGGATTATGATGTTGCCTTTTAGCGAAAGAGAGTTGCAGATGCCTTGTGTGAGGCGTTCTCCGTCCGGGGACATATATATTATCTCGTCGTAATCCCGCTCGCTTTTAAGCTCTTCTATCATTTTATAGACCGGCTCTATCATCATTACCATTCCGGCATCGCCGCCATAGGAATAGTCGTCGACATTCTGTCTCGGGCCAATTCCATATTTTCTCAGATTGTGTATATGTATATCTACCAGTCCTTTTTTTACGGCTCTGCCTACGATGCTCTCGCTTAATGGACTGTCAAGCAGTTCCGGGACTACGCTAAGAATATCTACTCTCATGCTTTCAAGTGTTGTTTGTCTGCAAAAATACCAAAATAATTGCTATATTTGCCCGATTTCAAAAACCTTTATATTATGATGACAGATCTTGAAAATCTTAACCTTGAGGAATTGATACTTGAACTTAAGAAGATCGGTGCTTCCGAAGATCGGATGGAACGTTCTAAAGAAGTTGAGGCCCTCAAATCGTCCTTCTACAGGGTGCTTGGCAAGCTTAAGGCCGAGGCTGAGTCGGAAGGAAAGAATGTGGCTGAGTCGTTTGCTTCTGTCGAAGAGAACTTCAAGACCGTGTATGCAGATTATAAACGTGAGCGCGCGGAGTATAATAAGGCCTTGGACGCCCAGAGACAGGCAAATCTTGAGAAAAAGCTTTCTCTTATAGAGCAACTTAAGGATCTGGTGGAGAATAATACCGATGTGCAGGCTTCTTTCCCAAGATTGCGTGAAATACAGGCTCAGTGGAAAGAGACGGGGCAGGTGCCGCTCAGTGAATTTCGTAATATAAACGAGACCTACCAGCATCAGGTAGAGAAATTCTATGATATGGTGCAGATTAATCACGAGCTTCGTGATCTTGATTTCAAGAAAAATCTTGAGGCTAAGGAGGAACTTTGTGCTCAGGCAGAGAGTTTGGCTGCATCTGACGATGTCGTAGGTTCTTTCAATACGCTTCAAACCCTTCACGAGCAGTGGAAGGAAATCGGTCCGGTGGAAAAAGACCTTCGCGATTCCATCTGGGAGCGTTTCAAATTGGCTACGGGGGTGATAAATAAGCGCTATCAGGATCATTTCGAACAACTTAAGGCCGGGTTTGCGGAAAACTTGAAGGCTAAGGAGCTTCTTTGCGAGAAAGTGGAAAGCATAGCTGACCGTGAGGATATTACTCAGGCAGGTGTTTGGAATGCTTTGGCTAAAGAGATAGAAGGCATTCAGCAGGATTGGAAGAAGATAGGATTTACGGCTAGAAAAGATAATCAGAAGATTTACGACCGTTTCCGTGCGGCTTGCGATAAATTCTATCTCAAGAAGAGGGATTTCTTTCAGTCCGTCAAAGGCGGTATGGAGGAAAATATAGCTAAGAAGGAGGAGCTTATCGCCAAGGCTGAGGCTTTGAAGGACAGTGACAACTGGAAGAAGACGACAGATCAGTTCATTGCTCTGCAGAAGGAATGGAAGGAAGTGGGAGCTGTGCCTCGTAAGAAGTCGGAGCAGCTCTGGAAGAGGTTCCGTGCAGCCTGTGATGCATTTTTCGCCGCCAGGGATGCTGCTGCAGGTCCTCAGAATGATTTTTATGCCAATTTGAAAGCTAAAAAAGCCATAATTGCGGAAATTAATAATTATCAGAAGCAGGAAGGCGTTTCTGATCAGCAAGCTAAAGACGAATTTACACGGCGCTTCCGTGAAATAGGATTTGTTCCTTTTAAGGAGAAGGACAGTATCGCCCAGGCTTTCAAAGAAGCTATAGATGAGAAGTTTCCTCCTGTGCTTGGCAAGAGCGATCTTATCAGAAAATACAATGCCTTGCAGCAGGATATAGTAACATACGAGAATAACATAGGTTTCTTCTCTAATTCACGTAATTCTGAACCTCTGGTTCTTCAGATGAGAGAACGTATAGAAAAGGCTAAGGAAGAGTTGAAGAAGATCGAACAGCAGATAAGAAGCCAGAAGTAGACAGAACATGGATAAGAATTCGGTAATCGGTTTTATTTTAATGGGGTTGGTCCTTGTGGGCTTTACCATTTTCCAATCTAAACAGGCAGAAGAACAACTTCAATTACGTCAGGAGCAGGCCGCCATTTATCAGGCCCGGCAGGATTCTCTAGCCGCCATCGCTTTGGCCGAGGGAGTGGAGCGCAGCGCTAAACTTGAAGGCGAGGTGAAGCAGTTGGCTTCGGTCAAGACGGAGCGTATTTATAAGGATGCTTCGCTTGATGTGCGCAAGAGTGCCGAGGGGGAGATTGTTACTCTTTCAAACAATCTTCTCGAACTGCAGGTGAATACAAAGGGGGCGCAGCTTTGGTCTGCCCGTCTAAAGAAATATACGAATTACGGAGGCAGCGATCTGTTTCTGTTCAGGGAAGGATCGAATCATTACGGAGTGAGCGTATATGTCGACGAGTATATCAACACTTCAGATTTTGCTTTCGATGTCACTGAACAGACTGACTCTACACTCGTGCTCAGAATGCCTTTTGAAAAAGGCGGATATATAGAGCAGTCTTATGTTCTGGCACCGGATTCATATATGGTGCGGAGCGAATTGGCATTTGTGGGGATGACGAATATCCCGCGTCAGGTCAATTCTGTGGATGTGGATTTCCATACCGTCATTCCGCGTATGGAGAAGGGCTATAAGAATGAAAGCCAATATTCAAAGGTCAATTACTATTTCAGCGGAGACAAGAAACCTGTGGAGATGGGACGCGGGCGCAGTGCAAGCAAAAAGATATCTTCGCGTTTGGAGTGGTTCGCTTTCCAACAGCAGTTTTTCTCTATGATAGTTCGTTCTCCGCAGCAGTTCGCGTCCGGAGATATAAAGGTGGATTTTTTGGGAGAAGATAATGCCGGGCACGACCTTATGTCTTGCGCAGCGAACATGCGTCTGGATATAGAACCTGGCAGGGATACCCGAATTCCGCTGGAGATTTATCTGGGTCCTAACCATTATAAGACCCTTAAATCGTTCGATCACAGTTACGAGAAAGTGATTCCTCTTGGCGGTTGGCTGGTAGGGTGGTTCACCAAATATTTTATCATCCCTATGTTCAACTTCCTGCACAAGTATATCGCGAACTTTGGCCTTATTATCCTTATTATGACATTGATAATAAAGATAGTGGTGCTTCCGTTCACATATAAGTCTTTCGCTTCGTCGGCTAAGATGAGCGCCCTCAGACCATATATAGAGGATATAAACAAGAGATACCCTAAGCAGGATGACGCACTTAAGAAACAGCAGGCTACTATGGAACTCTACAAGAGGGCGGGAGTCAACGCCATGGGCGGATGTCTTCCGACGCTCCTTACCTTTCCTATCTTGTGGGCTATGTTCCGTTTCTTCCCTGCTTCCATAGAACTTCGTCAGCAGCGTTTCCTGTGGGCGGAGGACTTGAGCGCATATGATTCGATAGTGGATTTTGGAGTCCGGGTTCCTCTTCTTGGGGATCACTTGTCGCTGTTCGCGCTTCTTATGGCCGTGGTCATGTGGGTGTACAGTAAACTTACCATGTCGCAGCAGCCGTCTTCAAACGATCCGTCCGCGCAGTCTATGAAATTCATGAGCGTGTGGATGATGCCTATAATGATGTTTTTCATCTGTAATAACCTTTCTGCCGGTCTTAGCTACTATTACCTGGTATCGCAGTTGATTTCGATGATAGAGATCTTCATTATCCGTAAATGGTGCGTGAAACCTGCGGCCGTCATAGCAAAGGTGGAAGCTTCGAAAGGAAAACCTCTTCCGAAGAGCAAATGGCAACAACGTTTGGAAGAAGCACAAAAGCTACAGCAGCAACAAATGAAACAGCAACAACGCAGAAAATGAAATTAAAACACTTAATACTTATAGCGACAATAACTCTGGGACTTCAATCTCAGAGTTGTTTTGCTTCTATCCTTGAACATTCGGATGTGAAGCGCGTATTGGACTCCGATGTATCCCTTTGGAAAATTATACTTCTGGGGCCGCAGGGGGAGACTCCCGAATTTACCGCAGATTATTCGCGTTATCTGGGGTGCTCCTTAAGTGAAGACGGCACGACCGCCATTTTAAAGTGGAACATAACGCTTGACAGGATAGAGAACAATGAAGTGGCTGTAAGTATAAGTGAAGATGGGGAATTGGCATTATGGCGCCTTTCTGCCCATCTCCCGTGCGGATGGAAAGTGACAGAGGTGACGTTTCCTATAGTGAAGATAAAAAGGGAAGAAGGCTCGAAGGCTATTCTTCCTATGGGTTATGGGGCTGAGTTTGATGTGCCATCAAACGATACTTCTCTCACTACACGTTATCCTTCGGTTACCGGAGGCATGCAGTTCGTTCTTACTTATTCCCCTTTGGGAACTTATTATTTCGCTTCGCAGGATAAGCAAGGCAATGCCAAATATTTCAATGTGCAGGGCGGCGAAGAGCATATTGTCTTTTCTCAAAAGGTGGTGACTTCTTATGCATGGACTCAGGATGGTAATTTTGAACTTCCTTGGTCTACGGTATTTGCATACAACCGTGATTCTTGGGACAAGACTCTTTTGCAGTGGTATCGTCCGTTTGTCCTGACCGCTGATTGGGCTGATACCCCTTTGCGGGAAAGGAACATTACGCCGTGGATTCAGAACGCCGATGTGTGGATGCGCCCTAAGAATATGTATCCGGAGGTTATTGATGCGCTAAGAAAGGCCGTGAAATATTATGATAAGGGTCTGGGCGTGCATTGGTATCATTGGCATCATTATGCTTATGATACGATGTATCCCGAGTATCTTCCTGCAAAGGATGGATTCAAACAGATGGTGGAAGAGATTCAGTCTAAGGGCGCTCACGTGACCCCTTATATTAACGGCCGTCTGTGGGATCCGTCTAATGACTCGTATAAGCGCAATGGTTATCTGGCTTCTTGCCGAAAGCCGGACGGAACGCTTTATACGGAGATTTATCCTACTTCAAATGTTCCTAATACGGTCACTTGTCCGTCTACGCAGATCTGGCAGACTGTGATAAAGGACTTGGCGGATTCTATAGTGTGCGGAATAGGTACTGACGGCCTTTATATAGATCAGGTCTCAGCCGCTGCGAGTGAGCCTTGTTATGCGAAAAATCACCCTCATTCTCCGGGGGCCGGGGACTGGTGGCCAAAGGCTTACAGAGAACTTTTCTCTCAGTTGCATGACACTGTTTTTCGGAACGGGAAGGCGGTGACCTCGGAAGAAAATGCCGAGGTGTATATGGATCTTCTGGATATGATGCTGATAGTCAATACGCCACATTCCAAGGATATAAAAATGCGGCCGGTCTTCCCGCTTATCTATTCGGACAGGGCAGTGTACAGCGGACTCAATTATTATCATCAGAAGCTTAATGACGGGCATTTCCTTTACAATAACGCGCGTAGCCTTTTGTGGGGTGCGCAGCTTGGCTGGATACAGCCGGAGTGGCTTTTTGCGGAAGGGAACGAAGTTGAGATAGAGTTTTTACGTACCTTGGGCAGATTCCGTGCGAGGAATCACGACGTGTTTTATGGGGGTAGATTTATTGAGGAGTTGAATTTTGAAGAGGATATGCCTTCATTGTCAGTCTTTGACGGAGAGGTCTTCCCTGTGGTTATGGGGGCACATTGGCTTAACACTAAGGGACGCGATGCGTATATAGTGGTAAACATGAGCGGAGAGGATAGGACGGTTACGCTCCCGAATGGGGTGAAGGTGAAAGTTAAGGCATATAGCGCAAGCAGAAAATAACATTACTACATACTAATATCCTTTTATTATGAATCTATTCAAATTTATGGCTGCGACCACGGTTGTCGCATCGTTGCTCTCCTGCAATCCCACTTCGGAGAGTGGCACCAAGCATTATGCACCTTTGAATAATCCTACGAAAGTGAAAGTGGAACAGTTGCCTTTCACTTCAGAGGCTACTCTGTCATGGCAGGACAATTGTGACAATGAGGCCGGTTATGCCGTGTTCCTCAAAAGCGGCACTTCGCAGGCTGTTCAGATAGCATCACTTCCTTCAGATTCGCAGACATTTGACATAAAAGAAGGTCTTGTCCAGGGTAAGACCTATTCTGTCGGCGTACAGGCTCTAAGTGATGGCCCTATGCTTTCTTCCCAGGTGGTGTATAAGGAACTTGCCATGTTTGACTACTCTTCCCTGCCTTATCCGACATTTTCTGGCGAGCCGTCGTATACTCCGACATCTGTCGCGTTTGAATATACCTTGAAGTCTTCTTCTACTTATCCGGCGACGGACTGGGGTCTGTGCTGGGCTCAAGGGCATACTCCTACTATTGAGGCAGACTCTTTCGAACATGGTCCTAAAGCCAATAAAGTACGTCTTACTCAGGCTATTACCTGTGCAAGCCTGGATTATGGCGTAACATATAAAGTACGCGCATATCTTACCTGCAGCATGGGAACGCTATATAGCGACGAAGTCGAAGTGTCTCTTACTGATGAACCTGAAGCCATCAAATTCAGCTGGACCAGAATAGAAGACTCGACTCTCCCTTTAGACATAGAACTTTATAAGACAACAGATGTGCTGAACGGCCGGCCAATCAATGCGTGGTATGCCATAGCCGATGTAAGCAGAGGTAATGTGGAGTTCAGAATGGAGTTTTCTTCCACGGCCAAAACACTTGAGAAATTTTACACCGAGGATAATTATATAATGACCAACGCAGGTTATTTCAATATGTCGACAGGCGTGACCGGTGATTATCATGTGGACAAGGGGGTTGTGAATCCATCCACTTCCGTGCCTACTTTGCGCGGAACCTTTGCTGTGGACGAGAAGCAGAATGCACGGGCGTTCTGGGCTACAAGAGACGAGAACAACATTACCTACTTTTATGATTCTCCTATGGCCAATATTGAAGGCAAAAACTCCTATGAAGGGGTCAGCGATGAGTATCCGAGCTTGGCATTCAATGATTATACGCCTTATTATGCGATGAGCGCCGGACCTCTTCTCGTGAAGGATGGCAAGGTGATGGCGGATGCCACGGCAGAGAGCGGTGTTCTGGTCAGAAACTATGAGATAATAGCGTCAGATATCTTTACCAATACCGTGACCCCTGACCGTACCGCGGTGGGGTATACTGAGGATGGAAAGATTATCCTTTTTGTCTGCGACGGACGAATTAAAGAAAGCAAGGGCGCAGGCATAGTGGAATTGGCCCAGATAATGAAAGGGCTCGGTTGCGTGGGCGCTGTCAATTTCGATGGCGGTGGCTCTACGGCGATGACCCTTAATGGCGAGAGACTTAATTCTTTGGAAAGCAGCACATCAGGAACGACGGAAAATAGACCTGTCGGCTCTGTGATGGGATTCTATAAGAAAAATTGAACCGTACAGCAAGCATTTTATGAAAACTCAAAGCACTTATTCATCAAGCAATTCACTCTTTAAAGCATCGGTGGATGGCATTTTCTCAAGTTCTCTTTACATCCAGTTTGCCGGACTTCCGGAGAACAAGGCGTATGCTTTATATAAGGATATCACTAGGGATCTTTCTGTATTGGAGAAGGTTTTTGACTCTTCCAAGCAGGATAGTGAAGTGTCTGTTCTCAATGCTTCCAAGGTGGATATAGAAACTTCTTCCGAGATGAAAAGTGCTCTGAATCTGTGTGAGGGTTATCTGATTAAGACGCAGAGTCTTTTCAATGTGTCAAAAGGGGATAATGATCATCTGGATTTTGCAGGTTTCATAAAAGGTTATGCTTTGCAGAGAATAGCCGCTATCCTCAAGAAAGGGAAGGTCAAAGACGCTTTTCTTAATTTTGGGGATAGCGTACTGTATGCGGTCGGTCATCAGCCTTATTGCGAGGGGTGGTCATACACGCTTGTAAACAGTCAGACTGACGATGAATTGCAGGAATATGAACTGAAAAACGAGTCTTTGGCTATTTCACTTTGTGACAGCAGACTCTGCTGCGTGAAGGCCAAAGACCCGCTTGATGCTAAAGTATTGAGCTTGGTGCTCCCTATTGCCAACCCGACTCAGCGTCGGGAGATGTCGTTTAATTTCAAATCGATAGAAGATACCTATTTCGAGTTGTAATCCGGTCTAAGGTATTCGTTTATCCATTCGGATCTCGGGACGGCTATGTTGTCGTGCCATTCTTGCCAGTAACGGGCTTTAGGCTCGTCGTGGAAGCGGTATGGACTGCTTTTTATGGTAATATCCTTGCTAGGGCAGACATTGATCCCTGACCATATGGCAGATGGACGGCAGGTCTGGTCCATAAGGCCAATTTCTATCCAAATCTTGGCTTTTGTGCGCTTGAGAAAATTACATCCGTCGAAATAGCTCATAATTTCGGCCCCTTTTTCTTTGTCTGCGTACTGCTTGTATATGAACGGCCAACTGTCTTCTCCGCCCTGCGCATAACTTCCTGCGCTATTGAATCCGGCCGGGACGATCCCCACTACGGCAGTGATTCTCTTGTCAAGTCCGGCCAGCGCTATGCATTGCGCTCCGCCCTGGCTTTGTCCATAGGCCAATACTTTTTTCCCATCCCATTCTTTCAAAGTGCATGCGTAATCGAGGGCGCGTATGGCACGAAGATACATATTTTTGAAAAAATATGATTCCCGGTTTTCACTTGGCTTTGTAGAGTAGTCCTTAAGTGTTGTTTCGGATAGAGTCTTGTAATATTGCTCTCCCTGGTCGTTGAGCATTCCGAATGCATTGATGTCTATGCAGATAGCTCCATCGCCCCAGGCGGCCATATCCATGGTCTGGGCCGGGTTGGATCTGCACCAGGCTCCGGTGACGCCGGCGGCGTGGAAAAATGTCACGATAGGAAGAGATTTACGCGCCGCATTACGTGGCATCGCCACATATCCTCGGACAGGAGTATCATCTACGCATTGAAGAGTCAGCTCATAGCATACGAAGTTCACATTGTCTTTTCCTTCTACGAAGATCTCTTTTACAGAAGGCTTCATAGGGATTTTCCGCATCTTGGCAATCTCTCTTTTCCAGAATCTGTCGAAATCTTTAGGACAAGACACTCCCTGACGATAGGCTTCCGGTTCCACTACCCAGCCTATTTCTGAATCGCCATATTTGAAAATGATATTTTGTGGCCCTTTGTAAATCTGTTCGTGCACAAGTGTGGTCACGTTATTTTCAGTAGCGAAGACACGGACTGTGTCTTCGCTCTGATATACTCCGTCGGCCTTGTTCAAACTAAGCAGAATGGTCAGGACCGAAAATAAACTTGAAAAAAACATAAATTATTCTAACGGTGGATTTTGGAATGCGTATGTAGCATAATTATATCCCGCTTTGTCATATAGTGGCAGAAGCGATGTCTCTATTCTTTTTACGAAATTGTCGTACTCTGTGCGGTTAGAATTGCTCCAGGCCACTTCACTGAGCGCGGCAAGCCGAGGAAGAAGCATATGCTGAATGTGATTGTAATCGGGGATATATTCTGTCCACAGGTTACATTGGATCCCTTTTATGAATCCCTTTTCGTTTTCGCTAAGCTGGTCAAACGGGTTGAAACTGTAACAGGTGCGCAGCGGCAGATGTCCGCCTATCGCAAGCGGTTCTCCGTTCGCCTTATATTCTTTAGTCTGGTAATAATCAAGGTAGAAATAAGACGACGGGGTCATTATGACATCGTTGCCCAGTTTCGCGGCTTCAATTCCACCCTTTGTTCCTCTCCATGACATTACGGTGGCAGTTTTGGTTACACCGCCCTCAAGAATCTCATCCCAGCCTATTATTTTGCGGCCTTTGCCGTTAAGATAATTTTCGATTCTGCGTATGAAATAGCTCTGGAGTTCCTTTTCATTCTTGAGGGAGTTGTCCTTGATGCGTTGTTGGCAGGAAGGGCATTTCTTCCATTCGGTTTTACGTGCTTCGTCTCCGCCGATATGGATATATTCGCTCGGGAATATATCGCAGACTTCGTCGAGAACATCCTCCAAGAATTTGAAAGTCTCTTCTTTGCCTGCACAGAACAAATCCGCGTTAACTCCCCAAGTAGTCCAGACTTCATAGTTGTGGTCCTTACCCAGACATCCAAGCTCCGGATAACTTGCCAGAGCGGCTTTCGCATGCCCCGGCATCTCGATTTCAGGAATAACCGTTATGCAGCGCTGCGTAGCATATTCGACGATTTCTTTAGCTTCTTCCTGTGTGTAATAACCTCCATAAGGAATGCCGTCAAAGCCTATGTGGGCGTAGAGCGGTCCTATCAGGGTCTCTTTACGCATGGACCCTGTCTTGGTAAGGTTAGGATACTTCTTTATCTCCAGTCTCCAGCCCTGATCGTCTGTCAGATGCCAATGGAATGTGTTTATTTTATGAAGTGCGAGTATGTCGATATAGTCCTTGATTTCCTGGACATTGAAAAAATGTCTGCACACATCCAGGTGAGTTCCCCGGTAGGAGAATGCCGGATAGTCTTCAATGTGCAGGCCTTTAATACAGACAGGATTCTGCGCCGAGAGCTGAAGGACAGTCATCAGCGCGTTCCATGCACCCTGTCGCGAGGATACTTTGACGTGCAGTTTCCCTTCTTCCGGGCAACTGTCCAATATGTAACCTTCTGCAGGGACAGCTTCATCCATTTCTACCGTAAGAGTGGCTTTCTGCCTTGAAGAAACCTTATCCCATTGCGGGGCTCCGTATTTGTCGCACAGGGCGTTGAATCCTTTTAGGATTGATGCCAATTCTTTGTTCTGCAGATATATGGTAGTCTTTCCTTCTATATTGACATCTCCTTTGATGGGCGTAAGCACGGCAGGTTGGGGTACTATGCAGACTTCTCCGCTGTCGATAATGCCCAGTTCGCTTGCTATTTTGCAGGCGGTGCGATACGTATCCGCCGGTTTTGCTGTCCAAGAAAGAGAATGGCTTGGTTCACCGAAATCAAGTTCAAATTCGCGTATTCTCTTATCGAAGTCTTTCTGGTCAAAGGTCGGACCTGTACCGTCCACGTCAGCTATGATTTCGTCCCAGAACATTTCCCATCTCTGACGGTAGTAGTTGGAAACAAGACCGCTCCATTGGCGGTTGGCATAGTCGGTAAGTTGTCCTGTCCCTCCCCACGAGGTCACGATGACACGCGCGCAATTCTCGTAGTAGTCTTTCTCTTCTTGAGTATCACCCCAGCTGCGGGCCTGATCTATCCAGTTTTTAAATGAAAAACTCGGGTGGCAGGCGAGAAGTTCTTCCCACAGATCATAGAGATGCCGCATTCTGTCGGCGTGAAGTTTAAGACCTTCCAGATCGCGCTTGTAATAGCATTGTGTGAAGGCGTCTCTTTCCTCAGGAAATGCCAATTTCAGTACCTCAGAACCGATATTCACTATGTCAAATTCATACCAGTCAGTCTTGGCTGGGCTCTCCAGAAGCTTGGCCCATACTTTGGCTATCTGGGAATAGGTATAAGGCACGTCCGGCAGGGTGGTCCATCTCCAATGTCCTTCCAGACAAGGGTGTATGCTGGCTATAGGGCAAATTCCGGAGTAGGTGGTCTTGACGTAGATGTCATCGGAAAGCATTTTGAACGCTTCCTGGATGCTCGGATCGTCTTTTCCTACGTGGCGGTTGGCCAATGTCTTGAGCCATTGAGTGTCATCCTGTCCAAGGTCCCATGCGCGGTCGAGCACATATTCGTAAAGCCATTGGCTTACTCCGAACCCTTCGAGCGTGCCACCGAGGCCCTTGAGGTTATCTCCGCCATATTCGAAGACATCGCTGATTCTCTGGCTGAGGGAGTGGAAGTCTCCGGACAGGTTGGTATTTCCTCCGAAATTGCCCAGGAAACAGAAGTAGTATGGCTGCCCGTAGAAGTTATCGTTAAATTTGTAGATCTCAGCCTCGTCGCAGAAATAATCAAGCATGGCGACTTTGCCTTGAGGAACGGCTTTGAGATAGGCTTCTACGTTTTCTTTTTTCCAGTGCTTCTGGTCGTAATAGAGCATCCAGCCTACCTGTAGCCAGATGGCCTGAGGGTCAGCGGCCTGCAGTGTCTCATATACGTGATGTGAGATCCTCGCGAGCACCTGCGGATCCCAATCATCGCCCTCTATATCTTCAAAGAAGTCTACCTCGTTGAAGATATCCAGTCCATAAACGTGGCTGGTTCCGTACATTTTCTCCTGTTCTGTGAGAAATGTTTTCTGGATTTCCTCGAAGAGCGGATCTGCCGGGTCCAGGAACCAGCATCCGTATTCTTCCTCGAAACCGTCCCATTTGGTGACTTCCTTTATGTGGGCGTCAGGGTAGTGTTGTGCAAAAGCGGCCGGCACTTTGCCGTTGAATGCCGGCAGGACAGGCTTCATGTCAAGTTCGCGTTCACGCTTGAGTATCTTTTTTTGCAATTCTTCCTGACGGTCGATGAATTTCTGTGGAAGCGGACCTTTCCAGCGGTCTATGTCCATCATCCTGTTCCATGGAAGGAACGGAGGCCCTGTAAAGGATTCTCTTATATCATCTTGGCTGAGACCGAATTTTTCCCAGACTTTCATGAGCACGGCTTCTTCCCCCGTAATGTTGAGCGGTTGAGTGACGCCGTTGAGGGCCATCCAGTCTATCATCCAGGACCATTCTTTCCATCCCCACCACGGCATGGTGTATCCGTAGGTGCAATAATTCAGGAAAAATCTGTCTTTGGCCTTGGCCTCAATGGAGACTTTTTCTGGGACAGACGGTAGTTTTTCCGGCATATACAGAGGATCTTCTACATTCCATGACACTGTCGTAAGGCAGTAGTTCTTGAGATAATAGTTCAGTCCGAATGCCATGGAGTTGGCATTATTGCCACCGATGACGATTTTTCCGCCTTTGCTTTCAAGGGTGAATCTGTCCAGAGTGTCGGAAAAATGGATGAATTTGAAATTCGATGCCTGCTCGGGGATTACGCGTTTGGCCAGCCCTTTGGCAGCTTTGATTTCGGGGTCGGTGTTGAAACTCAGCGTACAGATGACTATCGCCAATGCAGCACCGAGACCAAGTAGATGTTTCATATTTTTCAGTGTATGCTTTCTATGATAAAATTACACAATTTTTGGTAAAGTTCTATGTCTTTCGGGTAGGATGATTTGCTGAGAGTATAGAAATCATTGGTCCCGAAATAGTAGGAAAGTTCGCGCTTTCCGTACAAGCCCATCTCTTTGCACATGGACATGTATTTATAGAATCTTTCGCGGTATGCGTCTGACCCTTCACTGCTTTCCAGTATATTCGAGTCCAGTTCGAATTCCATGGAGAGATCGTTGTTCTTGACCATGGACATATAAGTGTCCATGTTATACTCACTGTGCCAGAAATAGTTGGGCTGCATCATCGCGTAGTCTATGCAGAATTTTTTCCAATTCTGGTGTCCGCCCGCTGAATTGTATGGAATCCAAGAGAGAGTCTCGTTGCAAGAGTGGATGTAGTTGCTTATTTCAGGATAAATGTCTTCCCAGTGCTTAAGTTCTGCGCTCCATCCGTAACCTGGCGTGGCAAGGTCTTCACTGATTATATAGAAGCCTATGAACTCCAGGTTCGCATATGAAGAATTGTTCCAGCGTCTGCGCACTTCATCGATATACCAGCGAAGTGCCTGGCATCTGTCTGCAGCCTTGCTGAAATCCATTTGTTTACCGTCCAGAAAACCCCAGTATGTAGTACTTGACTTGGTATCTTTGAAATTCTGATAGATGATAGGGTCCGGCAGAGTCATCACTACTTTGCGTTTTGTCTGAGGCTTGCCAATTCTTTCAATGGCCTGCCCCACAGCTTTGTCCAAAGCGGCAAATCCGTTATCGGAATCAAACCAATAATCCATAAGTGCTATCCACGATGTCTTGTCACCTGACGGGTTGCCGTGGCCGAGCATATAACTTTTGCTACGGGCGGCGTCCACGAATTCTATGGCCAGGAAGCCGTCAAAAAGCCATTTTTCTTCGCCATTGGAGTCTGTGAAGGTCACATGGGCGGAAAACCTGTCTTCGTCCCACAGGAATGGCGTCCTATGGGATGAGCCTCCGTAGCAAAGCGCCAGATTGGAATAGTATGGTTTTTCCGTGCGGTTCTTTTCCCAGTCGTAGAGAATCTCAGCACCTTCCAGGGTGTCGAAATTCAGTTTGTAAATATTGCTTTTCTGCCCGCTGTCATCTGTAGCTACTCCATAGAGTATGTAGTGCTTTCCGGATTCCAGTCCGTTTTGAATATATTCTCCTCCTTGGGAAGTCTCTCCTTTTGTTATTATGAATTCAGCGTCGGGCTCCGTTTCTTCTTTTTCTTTACAGAGAATGTGTGCTTCGCTTGCATTGACCATTTCCACCAGGAAGGTCCCTCTTGAGGCAAAAATATCCTGCTGAACTATTCGTAGAGCAGGTCTGTTTTTATGAAGGGGAGTCCCTTCCATTGGCTTGCAGGTGAGCAAGATCAATGGAAGCAGGACTGTCCCTAAAATCAATTTCATCCTATTCATCAGTTTTCCCATCCTTCAGCGTAGAACTCCATGAGATAACCGCAGTCTTTGCTGTCTACCTTGCTGCTCTTGGTAATGCAGAGCTTGATGTAACGGCCGCGGGTAAGGTTGACTTCGCTGCCTTCAGCAGTGGCATCTGCAGGAATGACATAAGAGAACGCATTCAGAATGGCGTCTATGTTGTCCTCGTTGGTGCCGGTAGGGTATTTCTGCCACCCCTTAGAACCGGTATTGCCTTTGGCCGCAAGAACCCAATCTGTATCGGCTCCGGCATATTCGCGGGCTACATATACTTCAAAATCCTGATATTGGCCCTGATAGAGATTGGAATCTACTTTATAGAATCTGTCGAAGGTGTATGTGGCTCCTGTGTCGAAGACAAATACCATAGGGAATTCAACAGGACTCCAGAAGTATGAACCCCAGTATCCGTTCTTGGTGGCATCGTCCGTAACTCCGAATCCCCAGTCCACGAGTTTGGTGGTGTTGTAATTGCCGTACCATGCCGGAGATGAGCATAACGGGTCAGCGCCTATGTGCAGGTCTGCTCCTTCGATAACTTCCCACGGACCGTGAAGAATGGTGGTAGGGACGTCCGGACGGACTACAGTCTTGTCGTCGGCTACACTTATTATTACAAATGTCTGACCGTAGTCTCCTTCGCCCAGAAGTTCAGGATTTTTCTTTGAAAAGACGAGAGGTATCATATAGTTGACATCTTGTCTGAGAAATTCGCCTTTCTCATTGAACAGTACGGTAAGGTCTATTTTATATCCAAAATGTGCCACTGTTTTTCCGGCTTCGATGGTAATCTCTTCCTTGTCCAGAGAAAAAAGTCCAGCCGGTGCGGCCTCGTATTCCTTTCCTCTGGCTTCAGCTTCCTTCTCGATAATCGAATTGTCTACCGCCATCTTGACAGTAATGTCCTGTGAAGGAATGGCATAGTCGAGGTTGATCTCCCCTTCGTATGTATTGATGGTTTCGACATCTTTTATGGTAGGGAATACGCTTTTCAGATCGCGCGTCTTGAATGTCACGTGTGTAAGCCGTGGCTGTATGATTACCACTGATCTGTTGGGGTCAGCATCTATAGAAGGCTCACTGAGCTTCAGAGCTATGACGTAGTTTTTTTCGTTCATTGCCGAATTGGCGAAGAAATTCGGGGTCCAGCTTACTTTGAAAAGCTGCCTTGTATCGGAGGCGGCAAAGTTCAGTTCTTCTGCGGACAGTTCGTAGCGGGACTCTGCGGCGAGCAGAAAGTCATAGCCGTATTCTTTGTTCTCCTCATTTTCGCACCACGCGGTGAGCTCTTCCTGCGTGAGCCGCTCTATTTTCACTGTGGCGCTGCTGGTGCCTTTTCCGCTTTTTATCACGCTGACATCCATCGAATTGTTTAAGACAGATGGCTGCTGAAGATTCGCCGAGTAGGAAAATCCCAACTTGTCAGGCACCATATTGTGCTCCAGGTCGTGCTGGCAGCCGGTAAAAAGCACTGTCAGCACGCCGATGGTGGCAAGTATATGTTTTTTGTTCATAATCAATTCTTTTAGAATCCGTAATTCTGTGTGAAATTAGGCATCTTGGCCAAGTCTCCCGAGTAGAACGGGAAGAAGTAATCCTTCTTCTGGAACGAAGCGTCGCCGCCTATGAATTCGTTGTTGACTCTTTCGTATGAGTCTTCGTAGTTGTCAGCAGTACAGTGAAGTGTCCAGTTTTCACAAGGATATTCCTTCTCTGCATCCAACCAGCGGCAGGCGTCATAATGACGCATCGCGTCCATGGCGAATTCCACCATCCTTTCCTTCTTGATGAGGGTACGAAGAAGTTCCTGATTGCCTATGACTTCCGGGTATGCGACTTCTACTTTGTTCAGACCCACACGTTCACGGACGAGGTTGAGGTATTTGAGTGCCTCGGCTTCATCGCGTGCAGGTTTTTCATTGCAGGCTTCCGCATAGTTCAGATAAACTTCCGCAAGTCTGAAGGCAGGGTAGACATGCTTCAGTCCCGTGTAGTCGGTCTGCACTTTAAGCGGATGGTCAGCCGGGTAGAATTTTCTCCATGCATAACCCACTCTTATGGCACTTCCTGAAGCTGCCCATCTGGATGTTGCGTCTTTGTTGTCGTAGCAGGTGAAGCGTGTCTTGATGTTCTTGTCCGGCCAATAGAATCCATTAGGCAGTACGCATGCATAGTAGCGCGGTTCGCGTCCCACGGTAGAATTGTGTGCTTTGAATGTCGGAGCCCAGTCTGCATCTACAGGCTGCTTGTATCCTTCCTTCCATCCCGTAGCCTGGTATCCTGACTTGCTGTCCACTATAGGACGTGAATAGTCATTGTTGCCTTCGTAACCCGTGATAGGGAAGCGCCCGCTTTCCCACATTGCGTATGTATCCACCAGTTTGAGAGATGGTGCTATGCCGCCGAATCCCCAAAGCACTATGGAATGTGGACAGGAGCATCCGAGAAGTGCACCTGCGCCACCCATATAGTTATATGCGCTTGAAGTTCTCTTCCACCATCCGAAGATGGTCTCCTCGTTCCAAGGGGTGAAATAGACTTTCTGATATGAAGCTGCACCGTCTTTGAACGCGTCACCTGTAGAAGTGTCCTTGCAGAGTGACCATGCACCCAGATCTATAATGGCCTTGTTGGCCTGCGCCGCCGTCTCCCATTTCTGCGGGTCGGCACTCTGAGGGAAGATATAGTTTCCGTAGAGATTCTTCATCCCCTTAAGCCAAGTGGCTCCGCCGTTGTACAGAGGTGATGCCGCCCACAGAAGAACTCTGGCTTTGAGGGCCATGGCTGCTCCTTTTGTGACTCTTCCCTGGTAATTGGCCTCTGATTCCAATTCTCCCACTTTCATAGGAAGGTTCTCTATGCATTTGTCTAGTTCTTCGACTATGAAATTGATATTTTCTTCGACCGTATGCCTGTCTACTTCAGATGCGAGAATATGCTCATCGGCAGGCTCGTCGCCCCAGATGTGCACAGGGCCATACTGACGGAAAAGACAGAAATAGTAATATGCCCTGAGGAAGCGAGCCTCGTATGACATATAGTTGCGGATGGCATCACTGTCCTTGACATCGAGGTGAACATAGTTCATGAATGTGGTACACTGGTTTATTCCGGTGTAGAATTTCTCCATATAGTTGAAGTATGTTGTACTGCTCGGTGTGGCGCTGGAATAACTTCCCGTACGGAAAAGCTCGTAGTAAACCCACTGGTACCAAGAGTATCTGGACTCGTCTGCACGTCCTACCACCCAGCCGTCGCTACCTACGATTTCCTCGTCCAGCGGGATGTAGGAATAGCAATGTGCCAGGTATTTGTGAGTCGAGGTACTCTGCGAGAAGACTTCTTCGAGTGTGGCCTGGTCTTTCAGGTCCACATCGAAGTAACCGTCACAGGCGCTCAAAGTAAAGAGAGCGCTGACCATCAATATG
Organism: Lachnospiraceae bacterium; assembly: GCA_963654805.1. Taxonomy (GTDB): domain Bacteria; phylum Bacteroidota; class Bacteroidia; order Bacteroidales; family UBA932; genus Cryptobacteroides. The sequence goes on from CAVKBL010000023.1 coordinate 27,725, forward strand.
ATTTTATCGTAAATTTTCATTTTTCTAGAAATTAAGGTTTACGCCGAATGTGTAAGTACGCATTGTTGGGTATACATTACCATAACTTGAATCAAGTTCAGGATCCCAAAGTTTGAATTTTGAGAAGGTCAGAAGGTTGAGCCCCTGGACGTAAAAACGTACAGTGGAAAGTCCGGCCTTTTTGGTGAACTTCTTTGGAATGGTGTAACCTATTTCCATATTTTTTAAACGCATAAAGCTCATGTCTTTCTGCCAATAGGTGGAAGCCTGTTGGTTGTTCTCTACTTTGTTAAGTGACAGACGAGGATATGGAGCGTTTGGATTTTGATTTTCCAGTGTCCAGCGGTTCAATGCCACGTCTTCATAGATCTGACCCAGTTTGTGAATCTGAGAAGAGGCTCCGAACAGGTTCTGTCCTCCAATTATTCTGGTCACGTGCGCTACGCCCTGGAAGAATACGGAGAAGTCTATGCCCTTATATGCGAGACTCACACCGAATCCGTAGTTGATTTCTGGAATGGTGGTGTAGCCTATGGCCACTTTATCAAAAGTGTTGACTACGCCGTCGCCGTTTACGTCACGATATTTTATGTCACCGGGACGAACGTCGCCGAAGTCCTGCTTAGGCCAGTTGTCTATGTCCTCCTGATCTTTGAACAGACCTTCCGCGATAAGTCCGAACTGCTGATTGTAAGCAAATCCTGTCAGATTCTGGTATGACCATATCTGGTCAGGAAGGTCATCATAGAGTTTTTTATTGCGGTTGAAAGTGTAGTTGCCTCGTGCTGACACATACAGATCTCCGAATGTATGCTCATACTGAAGGCCCATATCCACACCCTTGTTCTCCATCTCGCCGAGGTTGACCCACTGTTGTTTGTTCAGACCTACGATAGGCGGGGTGCTCTGACGCTCTATGAAGATACCGCTTCTGTGATCGGAGAAATAGTCTATCTGCAAAGAAAGGTCCTTGAAAAGCGTCATCTCGACACCTGTGTTGAATTTGAGCGCTTCCTCCCATTGAACGGAGCTGTTGCCGACTTCACCGGTCGTGATACCGCCTATGGCGATAGGCGTGTTGCCGAAAGTGAATCCTGATGCTGAAGTGTTCACGGTAGAGTTATATGCAAATCGTCTTGAACCACCGATCTGGTCATTACCGATTTTACCGTAAGACACTTTGAATTTGAGCATATTGACGGTCTCCTTGATGTTGTCCCAGAAAGGCTCGTTGCTTATCATATAACCGACAGCTATGGACGGGAAGAAACCGAAACGTTTGCCCGGTGCGAAGTTCTCGCTTCCGTTGTAACCGAAGTTGAACTCTCCGAAATAGCGGTCCTTATATGAATAGGTGGCACGTCCAGCCAGACCCATGTTCTTGTATGCAAATGACTGTTCAAAGTTGGCAGGCACATTGTTGTATTTGTTCCTGGTACTGAACAGCAAAAGTGCGCTTACATTGTGGGCATAGTTGAATTCCCGTTCATAAGTAAGGCTGGCCTCCATATTCGTGGTGGTGTAGCTGCTGTTGGTTTTATACAGGGACATATAGTTTGTGCCCTCGTTCCATGGTTGGTAGATGAGATTTCCGTCATCATCTCTTCCCGTAGTATAATATAATGTAGGATTGAGATGGCGGTTCAGCACATTGCCGTTGTCTGCATCCCATGAGTATTTGATATTGGCTTTGAGACCTTTGGTGATGATGTCTGAAAAGTCCTGGGTAAGAGAGATGAGTGATTGCGCTACGATATTGGTGGTTCTCTTGTATCCGGAACTGTTCAGCATGCGGTAAGGGTTGTAGCCGTTTTCAGGATTGGCAAGTGTGCCGTCCGAGAATATTGGAGGCGAAGCGATAGGTGTCGAGTACATCGTATATGCATAGATGTTGGCCAGATCTTCGCCCGGGCTTGTCTTGGTGTAATACTGTGTGGACAGTGAGATGGCCATCGTGGTGGACTTGGTGATGTCGATGTCCACATTTGAGCGGAAGTTGAATTTGTCGTAACGGATCTGGTTGTCGTATTTTGAATACTCCTTATCCTTCACTACGTTAAAGATACCGTCTTCCATATAGTATGAAGCGCCTACATAGTAGCGTACTCCCTTGGTACCGCCGGTGACATTCACGTTAACCCTTTCGGTAGATGCCATGTCCTTGAATATGGTCTTGACCCAGTCCACTGAAGGATAAAGGTCAGGATCCGCTCCACTCAGATACATCTCCCTCTGGTAATCGTCAATTACCGGAGTGCTTCCGGCATCGACGTACAGTTCATTGTAATAGTCAATCCACTGTTCTGTATTTGCCAATCTCGGAAGCTTGACAGGCTGAGTGAGACCGTATTCGGCCTTGAAATTAACCTGCGGTTTGCTTTCCTGACCACGTTTGGTGGTGATGAGCACTATACCGTTAGCTCCTCTTACACCATAAAGGGCCGTAGCGGTAGCGTCTTTAAGAATGGAGAAGGATGCGATGTCTTCAGTATCTACCAGGTCCATGTCGCGTTCTACGCCGTCGACCAGGATGAGAGGCTTGGAATTGGCTCCGAAGGTGTTGACGCCACGGATCCAGAAGTCTGAGCCTGCGCCAGGTTCACCTGTTCTCTGCATGGATACTATACCTGCCAATTTGCCGGCAAGTCCAGTAGAGAGCTGTCCTGCGGGACTCGCAAGGGCGTCAGCTTTGATAGTACTGATAGAACCGATTACGCTGGCTTTGCGCTGTGCACCATAAGCTACAAAGGTGACTTCATCCAGCATGTCTTCAGAAGGAACCATCCTGATGACCAGATTGGTCTGGTCTCCGACCACGATTTCTTGGTCTTGATAACCGAGGAATGTGACTACCAGGATGTCTTTAGGATTTACATCGAGGGTAAATTTACCGTCGACGTCAGTAATAGAACCTCGAGTTTCGTTTTTTACTACTACATAGGCTCCCGGAATACCGAGATTAGTCTCATCCAATACCTGACCGGTGATGGTTCTGAGACCTTGCGCAGCAGCAAAATCAACACTCATTGCGAACACGGCAATAGCCATAATCCACAATCTTTTGAGATTGTTACACATTAATTAAGCAAGTAGTTTTATTGGTTAGTTATTATCGGTTTCATGGTTATTATGTGGTCAAATGTACGAAAAAATCCTGTAGGTTGACTCGTTGAAATGTACTTTTTAGGCGTGTCAGTACAGAATTTTCATTATTTGGTTAATTTTCAGGAGAATGATTTTCGCTTATTTCGGCTGACTTTTTTTCGGAGAGTTTACGTATGTTGTTTGCCGTGGTGATTATGCTTGCTCCGCCTTCTTCGAGTTTTTTCTGTGCATTGTCGAATTCTTTCTGTGCATTGCCAAGGGCTGTGCCTAACTTGGCGTATGAATCTCTGAACAGACGGACTCTGTCCACCATCTGTTCGGCCAATTTGTACACTTCTTTCTGATTCTGTGTCTGGGCTATGTTCACCCAAGAAAGTTTTATCAGGCGCAGCGCACCGTAAAGGCTCTGCTCGTCAGCGATATATACATTTTGTTCCGCTGCTTCTCTCCATAGTGTCTTGTCCGTATTGAGAGCTGTCCAGAGTGCACCGGTGTTAGGGACGAACATGATTACATATCCTGCACTTTGTTTAGGTGCCGTTATATATGACGAATAATCTTTGGCAGCGAGTTCTTTGACGTGTTTCTTGATGCTGTCTACGTGCTGTTTCAGATAATTGGCTCTGCTGACTTCGTCTGTGGCGTTAACATAGTCGATATAGGCAGTGAGTGATACTTTGGAGTCTATGATGACTTCCTTGGTTTCATCGAGATGCAGTATGAGATCCGGTCGGAGAATGTTTCCGGAGTCGGTTTTGACAGGCTTGCCGCAGGCATCGCAAATAGTGGCCTGAACATCGAAATGAATGCCTTTCTTGAGCCCTTGGGATGTCAGCAGTTCACTTAGAATGGTTTCGCCCCAGTCGCCTTGTACCTTTGTTCCGTGTTTTAGCGCGTTAGAAAGTTCATCTGCGCTTTTGCGCGTATTCTCGCTTTCTGTCATTAAAGTTTTAAGGTGCTCGCGAAGTTCTCCGTTTCGCTCGCTCTGGCTCTTTTCGTTATCCTGGATTTGCTTCTGGAGTGTTTTAAGCTGCTCCTTGAGAGGGTCCACGATCTGACCTAGATTGTCGCGGTTGTTTTTTGACAGTTCTTCCTGTCTAGACTTAAGCAGTTCACTTGTTTCGTTTTTGATTTTCTCGTCCAGACCCTTGATGGCTACATCGAACTTATCCTGCAGGATGGATAGAGTCTGTTGGTGGTTTTTTTCCTTGTCTGCCATGCTTTCTTCGAGACGGTGCTTTTCAGCTTCATATGCGGCCCTGACGCTCGACTTTTGGACGGTTAAAATATTGCGACAGATGATGGTGGCTGCTATGCCGCTAACGATGGCTCCTGCCAAAAATGCTAGAATTAGTTCCATATCAATGCAAACATACATAAAATCCTGTGACTTTTATAAAAAAAGACGTAATATGTAAACTGGTTGGTGATTCGCCTCGGTTTCGTCTAACATGCATAGGGGGTGGTAGTATTTGCAGATTTATACGTATGGTGGGAGCAATAGTCTGGCGCGAGGAGTCCGGTATAGTCCGGTATAGTCTAGTTACATGGATCGCCAATAGGCCACAGAATGCACTGCAGGGTATGTTGCCGCTCCAGGTTACCTCCCTATGGCAGGTACCTGGATCAGGGATGTAGCATAGAACGCTTTGTAGGGCACATTGACGTTCCAGGTATATCGCGATGTCGCCGATGTTCAGAAGTGGAACTTTTGGGCGATTTTATTCCACTACTGAACACAAAATGCTATGAAAAGCTCTAAAGACTGTCGAGTAGTGGTATAAAAATGCGTTTTTATTCCACTACTGAACAAGGGAAAAATGGAGACCAAGCCTCTGCGCTTTGCCTTTACGCGCACCTCGCTTGACAGCGCATCCGTTG
>CAVKBL010000024.1:0-4430 GCA_963654805.1 Lachnospiraceae bacterium
TTCTCTGTTTTTACCAAGGAATTTTCGGGATTAACAGGAGGTTCTAAACAGTTACAAAAGGTGAAAGATTAAGGGCAACTTCTGAAACCGCGTCTAACTTCGCCAATGTCAACAACAACGGCAATGCGAACTACAACAACGCCTCCAACGATAACGGCGTTCGTCCCTATTTCGACTCTCTGCAAACTAGCCAGTTGAGCACGCAGAAGGGAAGAAAGGAGAGGTTGTCCTAACCACTTAGATGGGAAATAATAAACACGATGCCCGCCCTTATGAGGACAGAGGCTATCAACGTGAGATATATGATTTGAATGTCCTTTACGAGTCATTCAAACGCGCAAGAAAAAGCAGTGCGTGGAAACCAGATACTCAAAGATTTTCTATGTACTGGCTTCTCGAAATTGCTAAAATGTCGAAGCAGCTGAAAGATAAATCATATCGTTTATCACCGACAGTCGAGTTTATGATGAACGAGCGTGGAAAGACCCGATACATTCATGGCGAATGTATGCGTGACAGAGTGGCTAAGCATGCACTTTGTGACGAGATTATTAATCCGTCAATAGATCGGTTCCTAATTCACGACAATAGTGCGAGTCGAATCGGTAAAGGCGTAGACTTTGCAAGACGACGCCTCGAAGAACAGATTCATAAATTTTATCGTGAGACTGGCTCTAATGATGGTTACATTCTTATAATGGATTTCTCGAAGTATTACGACAACATTCGTCATGATGTTCTTCTAGATCAATTCGACAAATATATTCAAAATGAGACCGCTTTATGGCTTATAAAGCAAGTTGTCAATCGTGAAGCGATAGACGTCTCATACATGTCTGACGAAGAATACAGTCGTTGCATGAATGAGGTCTTTGATTCTATCGCATATCATAAGGCTCGGCACGCTAAAACTGGTGAGAAGTTCATGCCTAAGCATCTGAATATAGGAGATCCGGTTGCTCAGTCAGCTGGGATCATGCATCCTGTGCCGTTTGACAATTATGCAAAAATCGTTCTTGGTATAAAGAATTATAGTCGTTACATGGACGATTCGGAAATTATAGCCAGAACTAAAGAAGAGCTAAAAGATATTTTTGAAAAACTTTGCGCAAAGGCTAAAGAACTGGGCATATTCGTCAATCGGAAGAAATCTCGAATTTGTAAATTGTCTAGCAAATGGCGATTCTTACAAATTGAGTACACTCTTACCGAGACCGGTCATTTAATACGAAAGATCAACCCAAAGCGACTTCACGATTTCACAAGAAAACTCAAGAAGTTAGCGGGAGTCTTGCCCGAAGACAAGTTCTTTGAGCTGTATAATTCCTGGTTCAGACGGCATTTGAAATACATGAGCAAAATTCAACGAACCAATCTTGAATCTTTATATCATCAACTAAAGGAGAAATTCTATGGAAGAGAAAATTACGCTTGTGCTTAGTGATGGCACAGAGCTTACAGGTTTTACCGAGAACGGCAATAACTATATTACAGAAACTAAGATTGACGAGTCCGTATTCACAGACAAGCTTTCAACTTTAACAATCAAGTACCCCGATGGAACAGAAAAGGTGCTGCACGACGCTTATCTTGTTCAGCAGGTTACATATGACGATGGAAAGACGTATTGGCTGTGCTTCGCCGAAAAGACTGATATGGAGAAGCTTCTTGACAGAATCAAAGCTAACGAAGACGCTCTCGATACGCTTGTTCTTTCTGATTTGGAGGGTTAATTATGAAGGCATCACTTACGAGAATCTGGCAGAAGACGCATAACGAAGCTTATCTCACAAAAGCTGTAGCCAAGGGATGGATTACTGAAGAAGAGAAGGCTGAGATCATGGCATTATGAACTTCGTCGTATGTTTTATTGTTGTAGTCGCATCCTACATCATCGGCTATCTCAGCTGTAAAATCTTGTCGCGAGCTCACGCGGATGGTTTCTGCTTCTTACGAAAAGAAGGATCTAAAGACCAACTCATATTCAATCTGTTTAAAGAGCCCGAGCATATTTTACAGCAGAAGACAGTCGTATTTAAAGTTGTAAAGTTAGAGGAGGACGAGCCTTATGTATCAGAATCCCAATTACAGCAACCCATGGGGCCAGTATTACCAACAGCCCCAACCTACATGGAATAACCCGCAGACGCCGATTAACAATTTCGCTCAGCAGCAACCCGTCATTCGTGGAAGAGTAGTGAAGGATCAGTCCGAAATTCTCCCAAACGAGATCCCAATGGACGGAACAATTAGCTTCTTCCCGAAATCCGATGGGTCAGAGATTTACGGTAAAGCTTGGACTTCGAACGGAACGATTCAAAACTTTCGATTTGTAAAAGCCGAGGAAATTCAAAATGGAAATACCATTGACAATTCTACAACCTCTCAACAGATCCTCGATAAGCTTAATAAGATCGAAAATGCATTAATGAACCGCCAGAACTTCAAGAACAGCAATCCTAATCAGAAGAAGGAGGCGTGACCATGTTTGACATGAGATCATTTGCTTTAAACTTGTTATCTCAGAACCCAAACATTCGATCGAATCCTCAGATGCAGGACATGCTGCAGGTTATTCAATCAGGAGACTCCGTAAGAGGACAGCAGATTGCTGAGAACCTCTGTAACACATACGGGATCTCCAAGGAAGATGCTATCTCCAACGCGAGAAACTTCTTCCACATTTAATCATACTGTGAAAGCTAAAGGCCTCTATGGACACGCGCGATCTATGAGGTCTTTTCTTTATGTCTCTTTTAATCATATTTTTGTAAGGAGGTAGAAGTATGTTTAACAACGGACTCAGTTTAGCGGACATCGCGGCGGCAACTGGAAACGGAAAGACCACGAACAATGGATTTGAAGATGGCAACGGCTGGTGGGTTCTTATCATTCTCTTTGCTATCTTCGGAGGCTGGGGAAACGGTGCTTGGGGCAACAACGGAAACAATGGCTATTCCGCTGCAGCTACACAGGCAGATATTCAGCGCGGCTTTGACAATCAGGCTGTTATCTCGAAGCTCAATGGCTTGGAGAACGGTCTGTGTGACGGATTCTATGCTATGAATTCCGGAATGCTTACCGGTTTCAATTCTCTCCAGAATACAGTAAACCAGGGCAATTTCGCAGTTCAGCAGGCAATCAATGCCAATAATGTATCGAATCTTCAGAACACCAATGTTCTGACCTCTCAGCTTCAGAATTGCTGCTGTGAGAACAGACAGGCGATTTCTCAGGTTCGTTATGACATGGCTACCGATACCTGCGCGATTACGAACGCGATCAACACTCAGACGAGAGACATCATGGAGAATTGTAATGCGAATTACAAGGCTCTCCACGATGAGATTGTGGCTAATCGCATGGCTGACAAGGACGAGACGATTGCTCAGCTTCGTTCTACCGTCCAGGCAATGAATCTTGCAGCTTCTCAGCAGGCTCAGAACAATTACATCGTGAATTCTCTGCGTCCGCCAGTGAATCCTGCATACATTGTACAGAATCCGTACGCATCTACAGGCAACCTTCCCTGCCAGATGATGGGCGTTAATGTCTAAAGTCAAAGTATTCAAAATGGAGGTATTAAAATGATCGAGTTATCGAATACTACTGCCGAAACGCTTGCTGCCGGGCAGTCCATTACCTTTAATACTACGCTTTTAAAGACAGGTTGCGGTGAATGCCATCGGACGGGTTCCGGATCGGTTCGCATGAACAATAAAGGAATCTACGAGGTGCATTTCTCCGGTAATGTTACAGGTGTTACAGCCGGTACTGCGGTAGAGCTTTCCCTCCAGATTGGAGATGAGACTCTGCCGACAACAACCATGATTTCTGTACCTGCAGCGGCCAACGATTACAATGCGGTATCGACATCGATACTCATCTCTAATTGCTGTGCTGACTATGGCCGAATCAAGGTGACGAATACCGGTTCTACTCAGCTCACAGTAGCGGCCAATAGTTTGTTCTGGGTTAAACGGGTTGCGTGAAAGGAGGCCAAACAATGAGCGAAGATACGTGCTTACAGGATATTTGCGATTTGAAAGAGTCTCTGATTGCACTCGTTAAGACCGAGTTCACCTCTGGCCTTGAGAATGTTGACACTCACGAAGCAGGTGAGGTCGTTGACATGATCAAAGATCTCTATGAGGCAGAGAAGGACGCAGCTAAGGCTTGCTACTACCAGACTGTGATTGAAGCGATGGATAAGGGCGATACTCGAATTGGTAAATCTTCAGATGATGTCATCGAGTCTGTGAGAGCTATGTGGGCTCAGGCCGATCCGCTTATTAGAAAGCAGATGAAAGCCGACCTTACGAAACTCTTGAGCGAAATGACGATCTGAGAGCATACGAATAGGAGATCGATCTCATGACTTTCAACAACAAAACATATGACATTCTTAAGTGGATCGCTCAGATCCTGCT
>CAVKBL010000024.1:5197-31821 GCA_963654805.1 Lachnospiraceae bacterium
TCGTATCATTTACAAGGTCTATATTTTTTCGCCTCATCTCACATAATTCACTCGGCCTCATGCCGCTGTAGCAGAGGATCAGTATCATACAAGCATATTTGTCGGCTTCGGATGCTTTCCATAGGAGATCCATTTCGCTATCAGTGAACGCTATATGCTTTTGTCTATGGTCTTGTTTAGCAGGGTTAAGGTGTACAGTATAGCTACGAGCGACATTTCTATCGACTAGGCCATGTTCAATTGCGTAATCGAATAGCACATTCCACAAGCTCTTGATTCCGCGTCTAACAGCGTCAGTAGGGCCCATCTCTTTACCTGCGTAACGCCCTGAAGCGATTACTATCTTGCTGTCCTCAACACAAGCTTTGATGTGACTTGCTTTGATACTTCTGAAATCGATGTCGTAAGTAATATAGCAGTATCTCCAGGCTGAAGTGTACATCTTGATGTTATTCTTTAGATGTTTCTCAGTTGCTTCTTCGAGCCAGGCATTATACACTTCCTTGACGGTCATCGAGTTATCGAACACATACGGATCCTTGTTGTATGCAATAAGAGCTTCGTAGGCCTCCTGGTAAGTAGCAAACGACGACTGAGGTTTTAATGCTCTATATTTGAGTTTCCCATCTTCAGTCCTACCAATGCAGACTTTCACATAGAATGGCTTCCGAAGCGGCCGCCCCTTAATCTCGTATATGCTGCCGAATCCATTAGGCAAGCGCATCCGTTTAGGAAGTCTTTGGCGAGATGGTTTTCTGTCTTTCGTAAGAGGGAACCCGCAATGAGGGCAGGTCTGAGCTAAAGTCGAGACCTGTAGGTCACATTCAGGACACTTTGTCAACATAAAGTTTCTCCTTATCTTCAGGATGATCCATCAAGTAGAGTTTCCTGATGATCTCGTAGCAGAAATCGAATCTATAGCCATCCCAGTGGTCTCGGATGTATTGCAGCGACTCGATGTAGGGGTCCGTTTTCGCCTTGTACTGATTTACATAAAAGTAATCAATTGGCACATCTAAGAACTCAGCGACCTTGGCCAGTCTATCGGCAGGCAGTTCGCCGTTCTTAAGCTTCCCGAGATACCCATTTGAGAATCCGCACATTTTTTCCAGTCTAGCAATCGATACTCCCATCTCGTTGCATTTCTCCTTAATCTTCTCAACAGTCGTCATATTTTTAAAACACCTCCTTGACAAGGTGCCCTATTCGAATTATCCTAGGGCAATAGAGTATACTCTAAATCAAAAGTATTTGTTACACCAATATTAGACTAAACTCTAATGGTTGTCAAGGAGGACAGCATGATATTTGAGCGGATTAAGGAATATTGCAAGACGAACGGGCTCACGATAGCTAAATTCGAGAAACTGTGTGGGATCGGGAATGGTTGTATTAAGAGATGGGAGGATGGCAGAGTCAATCCGTCTATGGCATCACTCAATAAGATCGCAGCGGCGACAGGTATTGATATTTTGAGGTGGCTTTGATGGTTAAGGGAAGTGTGCCGGTTAAGGTAGCGGCTGAAGTATATGGCAAGGATGCAAGCTGGGTAAGAGCAGGTCTCATTACTGGATATTTGCCGATTGGATTTGCAACGAGGAACGGTAAGCGGATCACGGAGCTTAGGCTCATGTCGTCAAGATTTGGTAGGATCAGCTATTATATTTCGCCTCAGAAGTTGTACGAGGAAACAGGATTCATGTGGGAGGGCAAGCATGTACGAACTCACAAGGCATAGGTTTTTGGAACTTAAGCACTTCTGTTTGCAGTATGAGCTGTTCCGGAGCCGGGTAAAAGATATTTCGTCTAGAGGCATTCGTGACAAGGCATTTGATCCGACAGGTGAGCGAGCAAAAGAATTAGCAGACAATATGTACGCGATTGAGCTGATCGAGACGACAGCGAGAGAGACAGATGAAGGAGAAGCTAATAAGATCCTTCAGGCTGTTACTCGTGATATTTCGATCGGCTCAACTGGCGTTAATAAGGAGTTTCTTTATAAGTTCTATTGGCTGCTGTCTGAGAAGAAGGGCGTGTGAGTGTTCGCAGGTTTTACAAAGCCTATAATGATACGAAAACTTATTTTGCTATAAGGAGGCAAACATGAAGAAGATGATTAGCGAGATGACTACTGTTGAGGAAAAGAGAGCAGCACTCAAGTGCGGACATCTCTGTGTTTCAGCAGCTAGGAAGTATGGAAAAGGCGATGAGTCTTGGAATGTGGATTTCAAGGAGCTCGTAACTATCCTGCATTCCCAGCTTGGATATTCAGAGAATCCGTTTACGATTGAGGAGCTTTACGAAGCTGAAAAAGAAGTCGTTTCTCAAGTCGGAATGATAATTTGTTTAGTTGCTGAGAAAACAAGCAAGAATTGAAGTATTAAGGAGGAGTCCTAAACAAGGGCTCTTTCCTTTTCGTTGTGCAAGTGCTATAATACCCTCAAGAAACGTATAGGGCTTCACACATTTACAGGAGGGAATTAAGATGGCTACTTGTTCAAGATGCGGTAAATCGTTCGATGTAGACGACGCTAGATCAGAGTACGACGGATATTTTGCAGGCCAGGGCATCACATATGATGAAGCTGGCGACGGCATGTGTGCCGAATGTGCTATTGCGGATACTAATGACGGCTTAAGTGGCTGGAATGCAATGCCTGATGAGTACAAGAACACATACGACGATTAACAACCGAATACTTATTCATCCGAAAGGGCTCTCGAAAGAGGGCTCTTTTTATTTCGCAGTTTAAACACGGTGCATAATGAAACTGGAAACATATTTAGAAAGTGAGGAATTCTATGAAGAAGTTTTGGGTGAAGGAAAAGACTGAACTGGAGAAGGAGATCGATAGTCTTATTGAGCGGTTGACTCATATCGATCCTGGTTCTGAGGAGTATGGCATTGTTGCCGATAACCTCGGGAAGCTTCAGAAGATCGAGTTGACTAAAGAAGAGCGTGTTAAGGTCTTCTTAGAGTTGGTTAAGATTCTCGGAAGCTTCGGCGCAACGGTTGGCGGAATGTTGTTCATTTCGATTCAGAACCAGGCGATTATGGACTTTGAGCGTGATGGAACTTTGAGATCCTCTGCTTGGAAGCTTAGTCCGAAACTTGCAAATTTATTCGGAAAGAACAAAACTGTAAACATGTAAAGGTTTAGGCTGAGAGCTCGTGAAAATTACACGGGCTCTTAGTTTTTCTCGCAAAATTTACAAGGTATATAATGAAGAGATAGAAAGAGGTGAATTGACACTTTAGAAGATCAAGAGACAGTCCAACTCAGCGTGAGCGGCGCGGATTATGACGAGATCGCTATATCTTCGAGAATTGAGTTAAATGCAGATTATATAGCAGTAAACTTTAGAGGGACTCTATTAACAAATAGAGCCTAAGAAACAGATTGGGAAGCCGAGAGAGGTGAGGCTACTCTAAAGAATGTGAAAACTATATAATGTTAATCCCTAGTTATTTGAAAGCAAATAGAACCGTAAGGTGGTAACACACTTACGATCCAATTCTTTTTTGTACCATAGCTCTAAGTGGTAGAGCGCTTGGCGATTAGCCAGAGAGGTTGTTGGTTCGAATCCAACTGGTACTTTTATTTTTCTCCTCGCATCTTTTACATGTCCTATAATAGAAACTATATACACATTTTTGTGAAGGAGGACGATTATGTTGAAGAAGGTTAGAAATGCGTGGAGCGACTTTTTTAGAGGAACTTATGTAGTGCCGTTTAAGACATATGCGAAGCATCCGGTATGTTTGATTATTTGGATAATAATCTGTTCAATACCATCGTTGCTCGTATTGTTTAAGATGACACGCGATGAGAAAATCGAAAAACAGATCGTAAAGCGTCATACTTATAAGCCTTTCTATACTGAGTCAGAAGACAAGTAATTGTAGATGCGATTCTAAGCGGAGAGATCTGAACAAGGTCTCTCTTTTTCGTCCTCGCAATATTTACACCGCCTATAATGAAACTAAGAACTTATATTTCTATTATAGGAGGATTATTATGAAGAACGTTGGTAAGTTTATGATAGTTGTTGGCATTATGTGTTGCCTGGTATCTATCGTTACTGGAATGATTCAGATTGAGGTTTTTACCGATTATGAGTCATTCCTCTGCGAAGATATTAGCAATCTTATGTTTAATGCAACTCGTGTACTTGTCATTGGCGGATGCTTTGTAAACTATTTAGTTGGAAAGTGTTCAAAAGTTTAAGGCAGAGTCCTGAACAAGGACTTTTGCTTTTTCGTTCTTAGATTCGCAGTTTTTACAAATCCTATAATAGAAACTGAAGAACTTATATTTAAGGAGGTTAATTATGATTGGAGCAATGTTTAAGATGATTGGGATTATTATTCTATGTCTGTTGTTCCCGTTACTTGTGGTGACGGTTGGAACAGTGCTTGGAGTAGCATTACCGATAATCGGAGGATTGCTGTTGCTATTTTTACCCTTGGTATTAATAGGAGTTGGATTCGGTTATTTCTACGGAAAGAATAGGAGGTGATAAGGATGTTCACGATTGGAATTTTATTAATCATGGTTGGCGTTCTGTGTGTTCTGTTTGATCACAAGAATGGCGATAAATGATAAGAGATTTCAGGAGTGTGCTTAATGCATGCTCCTTTTCTTTTCGCAATCATTACAAGTCCTATTATGAAGAAACTATGTTTGTATTTTTCGAAAGGAGAACGAAAATGAAGGAACTGAGTTTTGGAAATAAGAGGATCTATGTTATGACTGGCGAAGAACGAGATAGACTTGTATCACTGATTCATGCTACATTTCGCGATTCCGGATTTATTTCTGCGTTAAGTCGGCAGGCTGTATACAACGGCTTTGCGGACGAAGATGTCAAGAAATTATATGTGGAAACAACGAAAGACACGCATGAACATGTAACCAAGTTATTTAGGGAGTTTGCATAAATCAGTGAGGAGCTACACAGCTCCTCTTATTTTTATGAAAGAGAGGAATTCTATGAAGACCAAACACTTACCAGTAATCGAACTGGACGTTGATCTTAGTTATCGTGTCTGTATTGATACACCGGTAACTGAGATGCCTAAGCGTGGGGAAATGTTTAAGCATGTAGTAGAGTGCGCGGAAAATGATATTTGGGTTAAGACACTTGGCGTTAAAGCGATCGAAGTTGAAGCGGCTCCACATCCTTTCTACAGTCTGTATACAATCCGGATACGCATGTCCGATAAACATGTCAGAGCAAATTTAAGGAAACTTATTGCGGCGAACGTCATGTTTATTATTGACCAGTATTTGCGTGCTTCTATACCCGAGATACCTGACGACGAAGATAGTATTGACTACAATTACGCCCAAACATTTTATTACAAAGTGGAGGCAGAGGATGACTAAATTTATAAAACCAAACGTCTTAAAAGATATTTGCGAGTTCTATGGTCTTAAGCATAGAGAAATGGCTGAACGGATGCTCTGTTCACACACGACAATGACGGCAAAGATGTGTCAGTTTAGAACCATGACTATTGACGACATTGTTACACTCGTGTGGAACTTCGGGTATCCAGGGAGCTACGTTAAATACGAAAACGTTTATGAGAATGATCACGAAGATATTTACCTGCATGTCCATATCGAAGCGGACGATAACAACACGATGCTTCAGACGTTTGATAAGAAGTATCTTTGTACGCCTGGAACACAGATGAAGGAGGTATAAGCATGTATTACGGAAGACCCGCATATAGAAAAGAACGCAGCATCTCGACAAACGATAGCTGGAGAATCAGAACGGTACAAGAGATTGCTATTGGTAGAGGCTGGCGGTATCGGATAGAGGATCCGGAAGACAAGCCGAGAACCATCTACTTCATGGCATCGGATCGCGAGTATAAAGATATTTTGCTGATGACTGGGGTTAATGAGGTGTAATCATGACGATAGACAATTTGTATTTGTACAAAACGGACAAGATCGGCAGAGTTCGCTTGTTTAGTTACCATGACATGGAAGGTAAGATACATCTGTATGAGCCTGATATTTGGTATGCATGTGTGAATGGGACGGAAATAGCGCTCTCGATGAACGAGGGTACTGTATTCAAGAACCGCATGTGGCTTAGAGAGCGGGACGACGAACGAGCGAAAAAGATATTTGGAGAGAACTGGATGGCGAAGGCGCAGACTTACGCAAAGGCTGCTGCTAACGCCATTTTTAATGCAGAAAATGTGGAGGTAGTGGACGATGCGGATTACACCAAAATCCATAAAGTTGGTGATTAAGTCGGGGGTAAGGATCGGTAAGAACCATCTCCCGACTCTTCTTACAATTACGGCTGTGTCGGGGCTCATTGCAACGACCGTTATGGCAAGCAGAGCCGGAATAGAAGCAAAAGATATTTTGGAGAAGAAGCGGAGAGACGACCCGGATGCGACAAATCTGGAACTCGCTGCTTCAGTTCTTCCTTATTACGCTCCAGCGATTGCGACAGGGGCACTTACGATCGTATGCATTATTGGATCGAATAGTCTGAACCTCCGTAAGCAGGCAGCTATAGCATCAGCATGCACGCTTGCCGAGGATGCCCTCAAGGAGTACCAGGACAAGATCAAAGAGAAGTTTGCAGAAGATGAGAAGGTACGGAACTCGATTACTCAGTCGATCCTGGAGGATAAGGCGAGCGCAGCCGCAGCAAAAGATATTTGTGTGCTTCCAGGCCAGGTGCTCTGCATGGAGTCATACACAAATCGTTGCTTTTCGTCAACGCCAGAAGCTGTGAAGGTAGCCGAGGCAAAGCTCAATAGCCTGTTTATCGACCAGGGATCAGCGTCACTCAACGACTTCTATACATTCTTAGGCATAGAGCGCACACCAGCTGGAGATATTTTAGGCTGGCATAGCTCTGATCAGCATAGCGACAGATATTGGATTAGCGGAACAGATGCGATTGAAACTGAGCATACATCGAAACTAGTGGACGGAGATGTGATGTGCTATGTAATTAGATTCCTCACGGATCCGAAGTCAACATATTTGAGGTATTGATTATGAACAAATTAAGAATGCTTAAGGGATTGGTGCGAAAGAATGTGCCGCTCGGCTTATCGGCTATTGCAGTTGTAGGTGTCGTAGCTACTGGATATTTTGCAGTGAAGGCCGGAGAAAAGTGCTCAAGGAAGAAAGCAGTCGATAGCATCAAGAAAGATATTTCTAATGCGCTGAAGCTTGAGAAGACGCCTATTGTAGAGTCTGACCACGAGTGGACGGCATATGCAGCGCCTGTAATCATGGGCGCAGGCACAATATTCTGCATCGTAGGTGCTCAGGCAAACAACTACAAGCGCATTGCTGCGCTCACAGCTACCGTTCTCGCGTCTCAAAAGTCACTTGGCGCATACAAAGACAAGATCCGCGACATCGCTGGGGGTGATATTTATGAGAAAGTGAGTCATGCTGTGCTTGCTGACGAGATGCCGAGCGAAGAATGCCCGACAAATCCGTTCTGTCCGGAGAGTAGTGACGGGTTTACTGAGTCATCCCGGATTCTTTGCTACGAGTCAGCAGGCAAAAGATATTTCTACTCTACAATCACGGATCTCCATACCGCAGAACTCAATCTCAACCAGCAATACACGCAGGATGGCATAGTAAGTGTCAATGATTTTTACAAATGGCTCGGGCTTCATCAAGAAAAGAAGTATGACGGCATTGGCTGGTATATGGAGGATGAAGGCACGATGTTCATCTCGTTTAGTCATTACGCGGCTCTCACGCCATCGGGTAAGCCGTGCTATGTAGTTGAGTTTCTGACTGAGCCGTGTGCTGACTATCTCGATTACATTTAACCGCAAAAATTACAAAGGCTATAATGAACAGACGTGTTAATTTCATATTTGAAAGGAGAACTGTATGGAACTTAAGCATTTGAACGAGACGAATTCTGTAAAGGAAATCGCGGAGAACATGAGCGAGGAGATGGAGAACATTAGATTCTTATTGAACCGAATTGATGATCTTGGCGACGATCCGACTGCGAATGCGGCTAAAAAGATGTTGAAGGAACAGATCAAGAATCTGAAGAATGAGATTGATATTCTGAAGACGAAGTAAAATGAAGGAAGAGTTTGAGCGATTTTAAGAAAGCTTAGACTCTTCCTTTTAAGCTTGCAAATTCTCTAATCTATGCTATGATGGTCTTCCCAATTGGTAACGGATATTTTAGAGGAGGTAAGCGATGAACAAATTTTACGGTTTCCGGTATGACTACGATAACGGCGCTCTGAGCGATTCGGTTGTCGTGGACGAGGATACAATGAAGACTATCCCAGGAGACAGACATTCAGTCGGCGATGTTCCGATCGTTGTGAGATGCATGGAATGCGATGAGTACATGGTTCTCAATGACAAGGAAGCTGGTAATGCTACGGTAGGCGAATTCGTATGTCCTACTTGCGGGCGGTCAATTAGCCAGTACGATGTATTTACAAAAATGAGCGAAGAGGCGAATAGCGAACCGTTCTAAGCTCGCAGTAAAAACATGGACTATTATAGGAAGAGGAGTCTTTATGACCCTCTTCTTTTATTTTTACCTAATTTCGAAAGGAGACAGACATGAAAGGTAACGCAATTGGTATGCTGCTTAAGAAAGGTGTGACGGCAGCGAAATCTGGATCACCGGTACTCTTAGCAGGACTTGCTGCAGCTGGTGTGGTTACTACTGCTATATTTGCAGTAAAGGCAGCTAAGAAGGCTGAGAAGAGAATCAACGAGGCTCTGGAAGAGAAGAGAGAGCAGGTTGAGAAGGAAGCTGAGGAGAAGGGTGAAGATATTTGTGAAGAAGTAACTCTTACAAAGAAGGAAATCGTGAAGGCAGCTCTTCCTGTATTCGCTCCGGCACTTATCATGGGAGCACTCACAATTATGTGCATCTTTGGCGGACTCAACATTTCTATGAGAAGGCAGGCAGCACTAACAGCCGCATACAACATATCTGAGTCGGCGATTAAGAATTATGAGAAGGCCTTACCAGAAGTCGTAGGCGAAGAGAAGGCCGCTCAGGTTAAGGAGAAGGTGGCTCAGAATCAGATGCTTACGGCAAAGAAGGACGAGTCACTCGTGGAGGTCACGGGCACGGGCAATCAGCTGTGCTTCGATACATTCACTGGAAGATATTTTAGATCAACGGCAGCTCATGTACAGAAGATCGTGAATGATCTGAATGAGGAGATCAATCGGTTCGGATATGTATGCCTCAATGACTTCTATTCCGGTGTGGGTCTTCGGAACACTGAAGTAGGCGACATGCTCGGATGGGGCACGGAAGGTCTCATCGATGTTGGATATTCTTCACAGCTTACTGAGGATAACGAGCCGGTGCTTGCGATCAGTTTCTTGAGAAGACCTATTACCGACTACGACAAGTTCGGATGCTGAGGTGCGAGTAAGTGAAGAAGGTTATATTCGTGAGTTCATGCGAGAAATGTCCGTATATGAGACAATTCGGTTCGGACAAAGCGCATGGATATTATTGCCTGTTGGATTACGAGGATGACCGGAAACTGGAGATTAACGAAGAGGGCTTTGATGACCATTGCTCTCTTCGTGACAGTGATTTGGTGATCGACAGTCTTTTGTATAAGATATTTAAGAATCCTTCTGAGGAGACTTTTAAGAAAATCGCAAAATAAACAAGGCATATAATGAAACCAAAGTATTTAAGTCTTTAAGGAGGACGAAAAATGAAGAACGAAGAGAATACTAAGGTTGTTGATGTTGAAGTTAAGGATGTTGTTGATGAGACGGAGGAGACCGAAATGAAGAAGGAAAGCTTTATCAGCAAGGTTGTAGGATTCGGAAAGCGTAACTGGAAGAAGGGCGCGGTTATTGTAGGTGTTACACTTGTAGGCGTAGCAGGTATGATGGTCGGATCTAAGATCAGTGGCGTTGACGATGCTATTGCAGCTTTGCCGGTTGGCGATTCTGATTGCGACGAGGAATCTGATACAGTCAATGAGTCTAGCGCGGACACAGAGGCATAAGATATTTGATCGTTGTTGATTTTCGAAAATTAAAAACTGAATAAGGTGACTGAGAGAGATCTTGAGAAATCAAGGTCTCTTTCTTTTTATGGAGGACGAACAGTGATAATCGACGCTTTAATTGATTTCGGTCTTATGATGACTGGTTGGTTTGCTATTCTTTGTGGATGGATTGTAGCTGGAGACGGATTCGACAGTTGCGAACATGAGGACGATAATCCTTCGATTAGATTTTATGTAGGTTACTTTTTATTCCTGATGATCGGAGTTTCTTTACTCGCATGGGGTGGAATGGACTGCCTAAAATGATATTTCGCATAAGGGAGGATAAATGATGTATATCAACGAATTGATAGGTCCGTTTGGCAATTGGATGGAACCGCAATGCACAACGTCTATTGTCCACGATACGTTTACAGAAGATATTCATTGGTTGCGCCATATAGAAAAACCACCTCGCAACGAAAACACAGGCCATAATGAAACTATTGTACTAAGTCCGAAGGAGGGACAATTATGACGAAGCGTGATGTTGAAAGATGGTTTTACAGGAATTATAAGGGAGCTATCGATGCAATTGCAATACTTTTATTTGTAATTAGCGGAATTTCTCTGTTCTTTGGAATGTTTAGCTTACTGTTGGTAGGCATGATATTCCGGTACTGGGCAATTCTGCTGTTCATGTTAGGAGCATTGACTGGCATCGCAGCTGACTGGTTATTCGAGTTTAGCCATACTAAGACGGAAATTCGGAAGATTTACCGGAAATTGGTGAAGAACTTTAAGTGACAAAGAGAGGGATCTTGAGAAATCAAGGTCTCTCTTATTTTTAGAAAGAGAGGAATTCTATGGACACAAGGACTATTGTTGATTGTATCGTGCGCTCAACGATTGATTATGGTTGCGCGTCAGTATTTGGTGATCTGGCGGATGCGGTTATGCCGTATCGGACGAAGCCTTTGAAGCGGGCAATTAAGCACTTCAGCGCGAGTATCCTTGGATCGTATTTGGGTGGTTGGTGCGCTGATAAGATTATGCGTGACTTCGATATGATTACAAAAGATATTTTGGAGATGGCTGCTGATGGAGAAGAGTCTGGAGTTGTTGTGAATATGAATGGAGATCCTAATAATGAGTGATCACTACGAAATCGTGTTTATTAAAGACTCTCGTGTAGATGGCTTGCTCCTTCAGCAGGAGGGAACCGGTAGATATTTTTTCGTGGATCTTGTGAATGCTGTGATATGGGCCAGTACATACGCGTCAAAGAAGGAATTCGAGGATCATTGGGCGAATGCTCCGGGAGTGGTGAGCATTAGGAAGATATAAGGAGGACTGATAATGGCAGAAGTGAAAATGCCGATCCCGTCTAATTCGAACAAGTCGAAGGGCGAGGTAGATAAGGTTAAGCGGATCGATAAGGTCGTGACCGGTAAGGCGTCGATCAAGAAGGCCGGAGTGATTGATAAATTCGTATCTAACTTCGTGTTGGGTGATATGGAGTCAATCAAGGCCTATCTCATTAACGACATTCTCGTTCCGCGGATGAGAGATATTTTCAATGACGCTTGGGCAAGCGCTGGAGATATTCTCTTTAACGGCAGCTCTAATGCCGGTAAGAGGCGCTCTGGAGACCGTAGACGGAACTATGGGGCATATTACGCGTCCTGGCGTGATGACGATCGTAGACGCGATGGAGAGCGTGAGGCAGACGATGATGCAAGAGTCAGAAGAGATTATAGATCGATTTCTTACGAGACTCGTGCAGATGCCTTGAGAGTTCTTGATGTGCTTCGCGATGCAATCGATCAGTACAAGCAGGTGTCAATTGATGACGTATACGATGCGTCTGGTATCTCTTCGGATAATCCTACATACAGAGATTACGGTTGGAAGGATCTCGTCGATGCGGAGGTGCTTCGGATCAATGGCGAGTACAAGATCGACTTCCCTAAGCCTGTACGGATCGATAACTAAGGATTGATATTTATGGTAAACATTATACTGAAGTATGTATTCATCGTTTGCGGGATTGGGAGCCTGTTCTCTAGTAATGGGATCCTGATCACGCTTTTATATTTTGCTATTGGAGCTCTCTTCAGCATAGCGTCGTCTATCGATACTCTTACATATAAGCAGATGGAAAAGACACGCGTAATGCTGGAGGGACTCAAACTTGGTCAATTACGAAATAATAAACAGCCAGAAAAGGCATAATCAGTGCTGGCATTGCAAGGATCGCGTTGTTGGCTGCCATATTTCATGCGAGAAGTACGCTGAGATGGTGGCTGAAAACAGACGGATCAATGAAGCCATGCGGATAGAGCGGTTAATTAGCTGTCATCCGTATGGTAAGAATGCAAAATCGTATCATTTTATCCCAAAGAGGAGGTTCAATGAAGACAGTTAAGAGTAAGGTTGAGATTCTTACTGATATTTCTGAGGGCGGAGTTAAGGAGCTTAAGCTTATTGAGCTTGCTGGGCGGACCGCATACAAGTCTGAAGACAAGATCTCGGATGATATTTCCTCAGCTAAGAAGTTCGTGCACATGCTCATTAACCTGGGGCATGAGTCCGTACTTGAGCATTCGCTGCTGACTGTACGGTTTACCTGCGATAGAGGCGTCTCTCACGAGATTGTTCGGCATCGCATGGCGTCGTTTACTCAGGAATCAACTAGATATTGTAACTATGCAAGCGGTAAATTTGGTCGGCAGATCGTATTCGTGGAGCCATCATCGCTTAATAAGGACTCACTTGAATACTTCGAGTGGTATCAGGCATGCGATGCGGCTGAGAAGAATTACATCGCTTGTATGCAGCTTAACATGAAGCCTGAGCAGGCCAGAGCAGTCCTTCCGATGTCGGTTAAGACAGAAGTCGTGATGAGCGCTAACTACCGTGAGTGGAGACACTTCCTCGAGCTCAGATGCGCTAAGGCGGCTCATCCAGATATTCGTAAGCTGGCTCTCGATCTCTTGTGCGAGCTTCAGCTTCAGATCCCGGTTGTGTTCGATGATATTTACGAGAAGTATAAGGAGGAGATGTAGGATGATCAAGGTTGTAAACGGGAACCTGGAGATCACTGTGGAAGATATGGCGAAAGCAGCAGTCGTCGAGTGGCATAATCATTGCAAGAAATTGGTGGATGAATTTGGAAAGTTAACTTCAGATCAGGTGTTTATCGTTTGTTCTGCTATTTCTATTTATCTTATCACTACAAATAAAGGCGATCGCATGTTGTACGAGTTTTACTGGAACGACTTCGGTCCTAAAGGCACCCTTGTTGCTTACGAAAGAGTGTCGTGCGCTGTTAATGGAGGAGATGGAGAATGATTGATCTGTTTGATTATGATATATCACAGAGTGCTGATAATTTCGTGACGAGGTTTGATAAAACCGCCAAAGAATGCTTAAACAAGCTTTATTCGAACGAGGTGAATGTTGTTAACGACAATGTGAACCACCCTTCTCATTACCAGGGCGTAGGAGGCTTAGAAGCATCCGATGTAATTAAGGCCTTTACTGGAGAACTTAAAGGTTATGGAGCATTCTGTGCCGGTAACGCGATCAAGTACATTCTCAGATGGAACCGTAAGAATGGTAAAGAGGATCTTAGAAAGGCTAAGTGGTATATCGATGAACTCATCAAGGGATGTGAAGTTGAAGGCGAGAATGGAGAACACAAGGAGGAACCATATGACTACACAGAGTGAGAAGAACCAGGCGAAAGATATTCATCAGATTGCGATCGAGCTTGACCACATTCATCAGGACTTGATTGATATTAACTCGCAGATTAAGGCGATTATTGGTATGTGGGGTGGAGTGCATCGGTATCCGGATGTGGAGAGAGGCGAGAAGATGCATTCAGTTGAGGACGAGATTGAGCACCATGCATATGATATTAGAATGGAGCTTTATGACCATAACGGTGAGGAGATTCATTATGTTTAACGACAATAAGAAATCCGGCAAGGAGAAGTTAAAGCATACTGTCAAGAAGACCGGAAATTTCTTCGAGGATCATAAGACGATGCTGCAGGTGCTGATTAGAGCCGGATGGGATCCGTTCGAAAATCCTGATATTTTAGAAGCGTTGGAGTGATGTACTCGCACTAAAAACATGGACTATAATGAGAGGCAAAGAGACTTGTGGAAACGCACGGTCTCTTTATTTTTGTTCTGAAAGGAGAACGAACTATGAAACTGGCAATTGTAAACAAACTGACTGGACCGATGACACGGAAACTGGGTAATGTAGCGCTTAATGTGAAGCGTTGTAGCCCTGAACTCTTGCTTGCGGTTGGCTTTGTAGCGGGTGCAGCAGGCATCGTGATGGCTTGTAAGGCGTCTATGACCGTGCCTGATATTTTAGAGGAGCATAATGAGAAGATTGAAGCCATCCCGACAGTCGATGACGAGGGTAATCGTGATGCAAAAGAGGTAACACCTGTATATTTTCACACTGCTGGGCAGATGTTGAGAGTTTATGCGCCGGCGTTTCTCCTTGAGGCGTTCTCCGTTGGCTGTATTCTGACCTCTCATGGCATCATGAAGAAGAGAAATCTGGCTCTTGCGGTGTCTCTTAACGGTGTTTCCAAGGCATTTAAGGACTATCGGAAGCGTGTTACAGAGGAATTGGGCGCTGAAATTGACCAGAAATTCGCTTATGGCACCGAAAAGAAGACTACCTCAGTCGTTGAGAAGGACAAAAAGGGCCGCGATCACACTCTTGAGAAGGAATTTGATGGGGTAAATGGCGATGGAGCGATGCAGTATTCGGAATATGCAAAGATATTTGACGAGTCTAACCCGAATTGGGAGAAGGCAACCGGCTTAAATGTCAATTTCTTGATCGCTAGACAGGCTCAGGCAAACGATATGCTGCGTGCAAAGGGGCATTTGTTCCTTAATGATGTGTATAAGCTGCTTGGATATCCTGAGACAATGGTTGGTCAGATGGCTGGATGGATCTATGATGCTGAGAATCCGGTTGGTGACAACTATGTTGACTTCGGTTTTAGCGAGAATTCGGCATTTGTGAACTGCTATGACCCGTCTACTTGGCTCGATTTCAATGTTGATGGGGATATTCTGAACTCTGGAAGACTGAAATTGGCCATGGCATGAAGTGAAAACGGGCTGGAAAACGACTTATCATGGCTGTTTGGAGAGATCTGAGCAGCCATGCGGAGAGGAATTCTATGGATTTGAGGTGACTAGAATGTACAAAAATGTATTGATATTTGCTGGTGGTGGCGTTTTGGGCGGTTTAATCGGGTATTTGATGACTAAATCAGCGTATGAAAAGGCTAACGAACACGATATCGAGGAGTATAAAGCGTATTTTCAGGAGAAAATTGATAAATTGGAGGCCGAATTGAAGGAGGCAAGGACTAATGAGACCATGGCGAAGCTCAAAATTGACCCTAAAAAGCCCGTCGAGAGAGTGGAAGAGGTCAAGAAGGAAGAATCTGAGGAGCTCGGAGCCGAGGAACAGGACAAAACACGCGATTACCACTCGTACTTCGGAAACATTGAGGACGAAGAAGTTGGTCCAGAGGATGATATTTCGGAAGATGACGATACTGAAGGTGTTGAAGAGGATTTTCGAGCTGGAGAAAGGGCTAGTTTGAGCATGAAATTAGGAAATATTAAGCTGATTCGGGCGGATGAATTCGGTGATGACTGCCGTTTTGAGCCGAAAACACTGTTTTACTACGCCGGAGATGATGTTTTAGCGACTGAAGAGGATGAAGAAATCACTGATATTTCGAGAACAGTCGGCAATTCGCTCGATAAATATGGGTTTAGAACCAACGATGAGCGCGTAATTTATGTGAGAAATTCGAACTTTTCGACCGATTATGAGATTCAAAAGGTCGATGGATTCTTCTCGGAGCAGCGCGAATGATTGATATTTGGAGGTGTAAATGGGCAAAGAACAGGAGCGCTTAGCCGATAGATATTTTCATTGGCTGTGCGATTTAGTTGATATGGACGACGGTGAATACGAGCCTTTGATGCGATTTCTATTCACTTATACATTCGTCTGGGTACTCGATAAGGACGAGAATCGAGCGTGTGACGGACTTGATTTAAGGGTCCGATTCCTAGATGAAATCGGTGCTAAACCAGGCACTCAAGTGTGTCGTGGAGCGTGCTCTGTACTCGAAATGTTGGTGGCTTTCTGTAACAGAATTGACCATGATATTTTCGGTGAAGAGGATGAAAATGGTGCTGGAGCATGGTTCTGGGAGTTCATTGGGAACCTTGATTTGGACCGGTATGACGGCAAACTTGGACCTAAAGACGTGACCCAAATTACTGATATTTTGGAGAAATGGTTGGGACGAAAGTTTGGTCGAAATGGTTCTGGGTCAATTTGCCCGTTAAACAAAAGTGGGCAGAGCGGACTGAGAGATCAGCGGAAGCGAGAGATTTGGTACCAATTTGCTGACTATGTGAGGGTGAATGGTGAGGATTAGTGGACAATGACCATTTTACTGGCCAAATGTGCCAAATAATAATTGGCCAGTAAATTTGGTGAAAAGTGGTAAAAATGGGGGTATTTTAAGCTCTTTTTAGCTATTTTCTATATATTTTATATACTTATGGTCAATTACCCATTTTTTCTATTATTTAATAATATAGTTATAATAATTATATATAAGAATATAAGAATTTTCATTATTTGTGAATTTTACCTCAATTAAAGCCGCAAAGAAAGGAATGAACGATGAAATGCTTGATTTTGTAAGAATCAAAACTAGACCAGGAAAGAACGGAAAAACGGAGATATATCCCGAGTTCTTTGTTGGCAAAAAAACGACCGATCTCATGACTAGAGGCAGGGCGTTCTATGCTGTGTGGAATGCTGAAACTGCTTTATGGTCCAGAGACGAGTATGATATTGTCGAATTTGTAGATCGGGAGTTACAAGCGAAGAAAGACGAGCTTGAAAGCTGTGGCGTAGATAATGCTAAATGCGCCTTTCTTAGCAATTTTTCTTCTAGGAAGTGGAGCGAATGGCAGAGCTTTGTTAAGTCTCTCCCGGACAATTATGTCGATCTCGACACAACCGTCACATTCTCAGATACGGTTACTACCAAGAAAACGTACGCAAGTAAAACACTTCCATACCCGCTCAAGAAGATGGACATTCCGGCTTATGAGGAATTGACATCAACTTTGTATAAGCCTTCGGAATTACAAAAACTCGAGTGGGCCATTGGTGCGATTTTAACAGGTGATGCCAAAAATATTCAAAAATTCATAGTGATTTACGGATCAGCAGGAGCGGGCAAGTCAACGATACTTAATATTATCCAGCAATTGTTTGAGGGATATTATACGGTATTTGAAGCTAAGGCGTTGGCTAGCAGCAATAATTCTTTCGCTCTTGAGGCATTCGTGTCTAATCCGCTTGTCGCAATTCAGCACGATGGCGATCTGTCTCATATCGAGGACAACACTAAGCTAAACAGTATCGTGTCACATGAGAAGATGGTCGTAAATGAAAAGTTTAAAAGTACCTATAATATGAAGTTCGACACATTCTTGTTCATGGGTACTAACAAGCCAGTTAAGATCACAGATGCTAAATCCGGTATTATCCGACGATTGATTGATGTACGACCGAGTGGTCGACTGCTTTCTCATGAACGATATGACGAGCTTGTTGGTCGCATCAGATTTGAGTTGGGTGGTATAGCTTGGCGATGCATAAGCGTGTACAAAAGACTTGGATCGACTGCGTACGACAGTTACAAACCAGTAGCGATGATGGGTGAGACCAACGACTTTTATAACTTCATCGAGGAACAGTATGACGATTTTAAGAGCCAAGAGTTCGTAACCCTTAAGCATGCGTGGTCTGCGTATAAACAATGGTGCGAAGACGCCAAAGTGCCATACCCGATGAGCATGCGCGTTATGAAGAACGAGCTTAAGAATTATTTCGGCGACTATCAAGAAAGATATTATTCACAAACGGACGGTAAGAGATATAGGAGCGTCTACTTTGGCTTTCGTGCAGATAAATTTGACTATCCAGACGGCATACCTATACAGGAGCCTATTGATATTTGGACTCCGCCTGATTGGTTAAACGTGACCGAGCAGCATTCGAAGCTGGATGATATTTTAAAGGACTGCAAAGCACAGTACACAACTGATGACGGAACGCCGGCTCTCAAGTGGTATAGCGTATTGACCGAGCTTCAGGACATTGACACGCATAAGCTGCATTATGTGCAACCTCCGCAGAACCATATAGTGATCGACTTTGATATTAAAGATTCAGAGGGGAAGAAGTCGTTCGAAGAGAATGCGAAGGCGGCAGCTTTGTGGCCGAAGACATATGCGGAGCTTAGTAAGTCGGGAGCAGGAATCCATCTCCATTATATTTACGAGGGAGACGTGACGAAGCTCAGCAGAATTTATGACGACAATATCGAGGTCAAGGTCTTTACGGGGAACAGCTCGTTGAGACGAAAATTAACCAGGTGCAACGATCTTGATATTTTAACGATTAATAGTGGTCTTCCGTTGAAAGGAGAGAAGAGCATGATTAACTTTGATAGCGTGAAGAGCGAGAAAGCCCTGAGAACGATAATCAAGAAGAACTTGAACAAGGAATACCATGCGTATACAGCGCCGAGTATTGATTTTATCGCAAAGGTTCTGAACGATGCATACGAGAGCGGGCTGCATTACGATGTAACTGATATGCGTCAGGCAATTCAGACATTTGCACTGAATAGCACGAACCAGGCATCGAAGTGCGTGAAGGTTGTTCAGGGGATGAAGTTTAAGTCTGAGGAACCGAGCGAGCAGATTGATATTTACGATGACCAGAAGATTACGTTTTTCGATGTCGAAGTATTCCCGAATCTGTTCATCATTTGCTGGAAGTATGACGGTGTCGAAGGCCCTTGCGTGAGAATGATCAATCCGACTCCTCAGGAAGTCGAGGATCTCATGAAGCATAAGCTCGTAGGCTTCAACTGCCGGAAGTACGACAATCATATTTTGTATGCTCGAATGATGGGATACGACAATCAGCGTTTGTTCGATTTGTCACAGGCTATTGTTAACAACCATAAGAGCTTCTTCGGTGAGGCCTATAACATCTCATACACTGATATTTATGACTTCTCCAGTAAGAAGCAGTCTCTCAAGAAGTTTGAGATTGAGCTTGGGATCCATCATCAGGAGCTTGGACTTCCTTGGGACCAGCCGGTGCCTGAAGAGAAATGGCAGCTTGTCGCTGAGTATTGTGATAACGATGTGTTTGCAACAGAGGCGACATTTCACGCAAGAGCTGAGGACTTCGAAGTTAGACAGATCCTTGCTGAGTTGTCTGGGCTGTCGGTAAATGATACGACTCGTTCTCATGCGACGAAGATTATGTTCGGTAATAACAAGGCTCCTCAGAACGAGTTTAACTATAGAGATCTGGCGCAGCCTGTTGGCGAGGATAGATATTTTGAGATGTGCCGGAAGATGGACAGAACAGACTTCCGAGTGTTCAACGAGAAGGGCGAGCCGACCTACCAGGACTACAATCCTGCGATTCCGCTGCCCGATGGATATTCTATCTTACCATTCTTTCCAGGCTATAAGTTTGGATTCGGTAAGTCAACATACAAAGGAGTGGTTACGGGAGAAGGCGGTTACGTATATTCCGAGGAACATCATTTAACAAATGGCAAGACACTTAAGGGCGGCGCTTACGGAGGCGTCGCTCTTCTTGATATTGCATCCATGCATCCTTCGACGATCGAAGCTGAGTGTCTGTTTGGACCGGAGTACACGAAGCGTTTTAGTGAGATCAAGCAGTCTCGAATTGCTGCGAAGCATCATGACTATGAATCTCTTAAAGGACTTCTTGGCGGAGCGCTTACGAAGTTTGTAACGAGTGATGAACAAGCAGATAAGTTGGCGGCAGCTCTCAAGATAGTTATCAACTCGGTGTATGGATATACCTCGGCAACGTTCGATAATCCATTTAAGGACAAGCGTAATATGGATAACATCGTTGCAAAGCGCGGAGCGTTATTCATGGTGAACCTCGTCGAAGCGGTGAAAGCCAAAGGGTTTAACGTCGCTCACATCAAGACCGACTCCATCAAGATCCCGGATGCAACGGATGATATTATCCAATTCGTTATGGATTACGGACGAGAGTACGGGTATACATTTGAGCATGAGGCTACCTATGATCGTATGTGTCTTGTGAATGATGCAGTTTATATTGCCAGATACGACGATAAGGGCATCCGGAATAAGGGCGGTAAGCACGCGAATGAGTGGACTGCTACAGGAACGCAGTTCCAGATTCCTTATGTGTTTAAGACACTGTTCTCGAAGGAGCCTGTAACGTTTGATGACATGTGCGAGACGAAGACCGTTACGTCAGCTTTATATTTAGACTTCAATGAGAACCTTCCGGAAGGCGAGCATGACTATCACTTCGTTGGAAAGGCTGGACTCTTCTGTCCAATTCTTCCTAGCAAAGGTGGAGGCGAGCTTGTGCGAGATGCGGGAAACGGCAAGTATAGCTCTGCAACCGGAGCTAAGGGGTTCAGATGGCTTGAGAGCGAGATGGTAAAGAATCTGCATAAAGAGAATGATATTGATAAGTCGTATTATCGAGGACTCTGTGATGCAGCAATCAAAACCATCGAGATGTATACAGATTATGAGTGGTTTGTTGACGACGCGCCTTATAAGGGAGGCGTGCCGTATGTAATGGACGAAGCGGATGTCATTCCGTTTGTCTAAGAGAGGAGATTGATATTTATGGAACAGCAGGTAAAAAGAATCAACAGCGTTATTCAGATTGACGATGGCAGAATTATCTTCAAGCCGAACTTTTCCGGAGAGCCGGATAAGTTCAATTCTAAGGGTGGTAGAAGATATTTCAACATCGTTCTTGAGGACCAGACAATGTTAGCCGATCAGCTTGTTACTCAGAGATATGGCGGACAGCCGCTTTCTGTTAAGAAGCTGGTTGAGGATGGATGGAATGTTAAGTTTACGCATCCGAGAGATGAAGACGAAGAGCCGACTCCGTATATTGAGGTTTCAGTAAGCTTTGGCGTTGTGCCTCCGAAGATTGTCGAGGTGACAAGTAAGAATCAGGTTCAGCTCGATGAAGACACTGTCGGCACTCTCGATCATGATCAGCTCGAGAGAATCGATCTTGATATTCGTCCGTATAACTGGGAAGTAAATGAGAAGCATGGTGTTAAGGCTTATCTCAAGACTATGTATGCGAAGATCGCGGAAGACAGATTCACCGATCGGTATGGGAGTTTTCGAGATGG
This sequence comes from Lachnospiraceae bacterium, assembly GCA_963654805.1. GTDB lineage: Bacteria > Bacteroidota > Bacteroidia > Bacteroidales > UBA932 > Cryptobacteroides. The sequence goes on from CAVKBL010000024.1 coordinate 26,567, forward strand.
GGATTGAACTATATCCTCACCAAGAGAAGGCCATTAAGAAGTTGAAGAACGGCTCCATCCTTTGCGGTGGAGTCGGAACTGGTAAGAGCCGTACGGCGCTGGCTTACTATTTCTTCAAAGAGTGCAAGGCTTCCATGCGGATCAATGGCGTCGGGATATTTCATGACATGTTTGACCCGAAAGACCTGTACATCATCACAACTGCGAAGAAGCGGGATTCAAAGGAGTGGAGCAACGAGTGTATACCGTTCCATATTTCTGAGGATCCCGTGGATTCTTTGTCTGGTGTGAAGGTTACGATTGATTCATGGAATAACATCCAGAAGTATCAGAGAGTCATGAACGCGTTCTTTATATTTGACGAGCAGCGTGTTGTAGGCTCTGGTGCCTGGGTTAAAGCATTCCTGAAGATCGCCAGACAAAATCACTGGATATTGCTGAGTGCGACTCCTGGTGATACATGGACCGACTACATTCCGGTATTTGTGGCAAACGGGTTCTATCGAAACAAGACCGAGTTTCTTGGCAGGCATGCGATCTTCGATAGATTTGCTAAATACCCGAAGATCAATCGCTATGTAGACGAAGGCGAGCTCATCCAACACAGGAATGATATTCTCGTAACGATGGCTTTCGAAAAGTCTACAGTCCCGCATCACATGTATTGTTCGTGCGAATACAATCGAGGCGACTACATGATGGTTGTCCGAGAGCGATGGGATATTTATGAGAACGAGCCAATCCAGGAAACGGGTAAGTTATTCTATCTGATGCGCAAGGTCGTCAATTCGAGCATTGATCGTGTCGAGGTATTCAAGAAGTTGCTTTGGAAGCATCCGAAGACAATTGTGTTCTACAACTTTGATTACGAGCTTGAACTCCTGAGGGCTGCAGCAGACGAGATGGATATTTTCCACGCCGAATGGAATGGCAAGAAACACGAGGAAGTTCCAACTGGAGATAGCTGGACATACTTTGTTCAGTATTCAGCAGGTGCCGAAGGCTGGAACTGCATCACTACAGACACATTGATATTCTATTCGCAGAACTATAGCTATCGAATGACTGTTCAGGCAGCTGGTCGCATCGATCGAATGAACACAAAGTTCAAGGATCTGTACTATTATCATCTGAAGTCATCAGCGCCTATTGATATTGCCATAGCTAGAGCGCTTAAGAACAAGAAGAATTTCAACGAGAGGAGCTTCGTAATGAAAACATAGCATCTAATTTTGCTCGCAGAAAAAACATGGACTATAATGAGAGAGAAGGGAGAGAATGTCTTAATTGAACATTTTCTCTCTTCTTTTATTTTCTTCAAACGGAGGCTCACATGCTTGAAAGAGACTTTCAACGGAAACTGATCAAAGAACTAAAGACCAGATTTCCAGGCTGCATCGTTATGAAGAATGATCCAAATTACATTAAGGGCATTCCCGATCTCACTGTACTTTACAAAGATCACTGGGCTGCGCTTGAGGTAAAGCAGAATGCGAGCGCTGATCATCAGAAACTTCAAGACTATTATGTCGAGACCATGAATAACATGTCATTCTCGGCATTTATATTTCCCGAGAACAAGGAGGACGTATTAAATGATATGGAACGATCATTCGAGGGATGTTCCTGAAGGTGCGCATGCATTTCTGGGAGCAAGTACATACAGCTGGCTTAACTATGATATTCTGAAACTTCAGACCGTGTACAACAATGCCATGGCGAAGAAGAGAGGAACGAGATTACATGCGTTTGCGTGTGAGTGCATTCGGTTAAACCAGAAGCTCCCGAAGTCTAAGAAGACACTGAACATGTATGTGAATGATGCTATTGGTTTCAAGATGAGACCCGAGCAGCCTTTATTCTATTCACGGTTCTGCTTTGGCACAGCAGATGCGATTTGCTACAGAGATAACTTCTTACGGATCCATGATCTGAAGACAGGTACGATCCCTGCGCACATCGATCAGCTTGATATTTATGCTGCACTCTTTTGCTTGGAGTACAAGATCAAGCCTAGCTCTCTGAAGGGCATTGAGCTCAGAATCTATCAGAACGATGATATTTTGATCTCGAACCCGGTTGCCGAAGACATCGAGCCGATTATGGAGAAGATTAGGCTGTTTGATGCTGAGTTACTTAAGCTGAGTGAAGCGGAGGACACTTTGAATGACTGATGAATTGATGCATTACGGTACTAAGCGTCATTCAGGGCGTTATCCGTATGGTTCTGGTGAAAACCCTTATCAGCATGAACTTGATTTTTTAGGTCGTATCAATGACTTGAAGAGTCAAGGTCTTACTGAGACAGAGATTGCGAAGGCTCTTGGCTTGTCCAGCACAACCGAGCTTAGAGCGAAGAAGGCCATCGCAAAGAATGATATTCAGAAGTACAACCTTGAGATGTGTAGAAAGCTCAAGGAGAAAGGCTATTCGAATGTCGCGATCGGCGAGCGCCTTGGCGTTCCTGAGTCGACAGTTCGAAACTGGCTTGATGATACAGCAAAGCAGAAGAACGAGGTTCTCAACAATGTTGCGGACACACTCGAGAGCGCTGTGAAGTCTAAGGGCCTTATTGATATTGGTGCAGGTGTTGAGCGAGAGCTCGGCGTCAGTGATGTGAAGCTTAAGACCGCTGTGGCTATGCTCAAAGAGAAGGGCTACAACCAGTATGAGATTTATATTGATCAGCTCGGCACCAACAATCAGAAGACGACTATCAAAGTGCTGGCTCCACCTGACATGACTTATGCTGAGGCATTCAAGAGCCGGTATGATATTTCGTCAGTGAATCAGTATTCAGAAGATGGCGGCTACACATTCACAGCTATTGAGAAGCCTAGAAGCGTAGACTCTGATCGAGTACAGATTCGCTACAACGAAGAAGGCGGTGTTGATAAGGATGGCGTTATTGAGCTTCGTAGAGGAGTCGATGAATTGTCTCTTGGCAGTGCTCAGTATGCCCAGGTTCGAATTGCTGTAGATGGCACCCATTATATTAAGGGCATGGCCATGTACTCAGACGATATGCCAGATGGTGTTGATATTGTGTTTAACACTAATAAGCATGTCGGCACGGACAAGATGAAGGTCCTTAAGGAGATGAAAGCCGAGAGTGAGAACCCCTTTGGTTCAACTGTAGTGCAGCGACATTACACAGATGCCGACGGTAATACACAGCTTTCTGCATTGAACATCGTGGGTACAAACGAAGGGGACATGCATATCGAAGGCTCCTGGGGCAACTGGTCTAAGAGTCTTGCTTCTCAGATGCTTTCTAAGCAGTCTTTGAGTTTGGCTAAGCGTCAGCTTAAGCTTACTCTCGATGAACAGAAGGAACAGTTTGAAGAGATCAAGAGCCTCACTAACCCTGAGGTGAAAAAGCACTATCTTCAGGAATTTGCAGATAGCTGCGATGCAGCTGCTGTGGATCTGAAGGCTATGGCTTTGCCTAGACAGAGCTGTAAGGTTATTCTTCCGATCACCGATATGAAGGAAACAGAAGTGTATGCTCCGACATATCGGAATGGCGAGAAGGTGTGCCTGGTCAGATATCCTCATGGAGGTATCTTCGAGATCCCCGAACTTACAGTCAACAACAAACAGAAGACTGCCAATAGCGTGATGCATAACGCAAAGGATGCCATTGGTATTTCTTCGAAAGTTGCTGAGCGACTGTCGGGAGCAGATTTTGATGGAGATACCGTAATTGTTATTCCTGTAAACGACAAGGTTAAGATCAATACATCAAAGCCCCTTGAAGGATTGAAGAACTTCGATCCTAAAGAGTCATACCCCTACCATGAAGGCATGAAGGTCATGACCGAAAAGCATAAGCAGATCGAGATGGGTAAGGTATCAAATCTGATTACCGATATGACTTTACAGGGAGCTAACTCATCAGAGATAGCCCGAGCTGTAAGACACTCCATGGTTGTTATCGATGCGGCCAAGCATAAACTGGACTACACCCAGAGCTATATCGACAATAATATAGCCGAGCTCAAAAAGAAGTACCAGGGTGGTGGCGGAGCATCCACATTGATATCTAGGGCCAAGCACGATGTAGACATACCCGTCCGAAAAGAGATTACTAACCCTGCTCGTATGACAGCAGACCAGCTGAAAGATTACGAAGCGGGTAAGAAGGTCTATGAGGATACGGGTGAGTCGTATACTAAGACCACCGTCAATAAGAAGACGGGGGCGGTCACAACAAAAGAGGTGGTCCGTACACAAAAGGCTACCCTCATGTCGCTTACCGACGATGCCCATACCCTCTCTTCAGGCACTCCTATGGAAGAGGCCTATGCCGACTATGCTAATGGCATGAAGGCCCTTGCTAACGCTGCCCGTAAAGAGTACATATCTACCCCGTCTACACATTACAGCCCCGCTGCCAAGAAGCAGTATGCGGAAGAGGTGTCATCACTGAATGCCAAACTTAATAGTGCACTACTGAACGCCCCTAAAGAGAGACAGGCCCAGTTGATTGCAAACTCCCGTGTAGATGCAAAGAAGAAAGCTAATCCTGAACTCAAAGATGACAAAGATCATCTGAGAAAGATTAAAGGACAGGAATTGCAAATAGCTCGTGCTCAAGTTGGTGCACAGAAGCAAAGAATCACACCAACAGAGAAAGAATGGGAAGCAATTCAAGCTGGCGCAATCAGTTCTAATAAACTTCAACAGATTCTTGCTAATTCTGACAAGAAAACGTTACGTTCTTTCGCAATGCCGAAGACACGTAAATCGTTAAGCAATTCGCAGATCAGTCTTGCAAAGTCAATGGAGAATTCTGGTTACACTCTGGCGGACATTGCTGATAGATTGGGGGTATCTACATCTACAATCTCGACCATACTAAATGAATGATAGGGGGTATTAAGGAAATGGAAGCCCATATGCTTACAACTATCGATAATCCTTACAATCCTTTCACTCATTACAATGAATGGATGGCATGGGACATACGAATGGGGTACAACACCAATGGAATGTTGGCACGTATAGCAAAGACAAGTGATGCTTTATCTGATTCTGAGAACGAAGAAGAAACTGAACGAGCAATGAATCGAATAATCGAACTCGATCCTCTTGGATTGTTCATTAAGATCAGTGCTAAACAGGCTTTGGAACGAGAAAAGAATCGAAAAACAGGCAAGAAAACTGTCAAATCGAACGAAAAAGAGTTGGAAAATGCCACAAATCAGACCCAGACAGGGGGAGGGGGGTCTTAAAACAAGCACCCCCTCTTC
>CAVKBL010000025.1:0-30246 GCA_963654805.1 Lachnospiraceae bacterium
AGGAGTCAGAGAACAAAATAGAATCTCGGCAGATAGCAGAAGTCTGAATTTCATTAACGAAGCAATTTATGGATTAGCACTCAAATATAAAGATAATTTCACACAATCTTTTCGCCAATTTGTAAATTATGCGCCACCCGCGACTAACGGATGACGCATAATAATGAAAAGAGTACTTCTCTATGCAGTCGGTTTGTCTTTTACCGGGCGGATATTACGGCCGCCATAACGCGCAGCGGCGATATCGTCGTTCTTCCATGGCCAAATGAAATACACAGATCCAGTCTCCGCATTCTTGGTCTGTATCACATATGCGCCGTAATCGATATATTGGGCACGGGTCGCGCCGGAAGCGGCAGTACATAGTGATGACGTCCAAAGAAAAGCATAATTGGTCTCTTTGATTTCACTCTCATAATATCCGCCATAAGGAATAAACATGACATTGCCATTCCCGATGAAAACCACACCTTTAACTCCATTATACTCATAATCAGTAAGAGAAGTCAGCTTATAAAGCGCTGTAACGTCGCTTCGCTTAGGCATTCTCCATCCGTTTCCCCATTTTACGGAAGCCACGTCATCTTCGCTGTCAAGAGTATCCTTATCGGCATCTACCACTGAGGCATCCTTGGCATGAGCGCTTTCCGTAACATATTTTGTCAGATATGTCGAATAGTTATACTTATAATAAAATTTGTACCCGGGATAATCAGCATCGGTGACAGGAGAAGTCTCTCCCCACGCATAATACCCGCCAATTTCTTCTGGAACGGAAGCGTCTACATTCCATCCTGCCCACAAAATATCCAAGCCCAGGTCCACTTCCTTATCTGTACACACAGTAAATGACGGCACTGTAAATTCCTGCCATTCACCATAATACGAAATATCTCCTTCCACTACGACTACAGGGCGGAATTTATATTTCTTACCAGGGTAAAGCACAACAGAGATTGAGCCCTCTCCCATGAACGCATCTCCTTTACCTCCACCGTCTTTGCCGCCTTCGACATAATTTTCCATCACAGGAGTTCTTCCGTCCGCTTCATAAATCTGGATGTTATTATAAAGCGAATGAAGATATGTCTGATACTCAACACATGACGAAGACGGCTGGAAATATGCCGTTACCGTGGCATTAACATAGTCTTCAAAGTCAACACCGACAGGGCTTGCCGGGAAAGAAGTTTCCTTTACCAAACCGCTTACTTCGGTAGAATAGTATTTCCCATATTCAGGCTTCTTCTTGATGTCTTTTGTCACAGTATAGATGGCCCCGGTATTGGTCTGAACCTCAAAAATCCATTGATCCGAAGAGGAGACGTCGGAAGAATCCATCAGGAGATTAAAATAAATATCCAAAGGCTTGGCAACACTCCATTCCTGCTCATCCGGCAATTTAACTTGAATCTTTTTTACTAAATCACCGTTGCTTGACGGAGACAGCGTAATACCATTCGCCGTCCCCGAAGGATAAGAGATGAACGACGCGCTCCAACTCTTTATCGTGAAAATAAAAGCAGTAGGGTTCTCTCCCTCCCCAAGTCCGCACTCAGGATATGCTATTTTAAAATTCATCACGGAATTCACGCCTTCCAGCACTCCTTCCAGATCCTCCACACTTACAGGCGGCGTGGATGTAACCCTCTGAAGAATACAGTTTTCATTAAGATGAGCTACGCTCCCGCTCCCGTTTTGACTGACAGAAGCATACTGAGACGGATACTCATTGTCCTTACCGAAATGGAATATCGCGACATTCTCCGTATTGCCGGCAAGATTAGGAATTCCCCTGCCCACAGCCTTGAATGTTCCGATTCCTGTATCAGGGTCCACGCTCTCCAATTTATATTTATAAGAATTCTCCCCCTTCTTCACTACTATCAAGTCCCCTTCCTGCCAAGTTAATTTAATTCCCGAAGTTCCCATCTGGAAAGTCGTCTTAAGACCCTGATTCTCAGGGAGACCGAAAGTCAATGTGCTTATCTCGTCACCATGGTCGGAAATTGATAGATTCTGCTGTTCTTCTTTTGCGCAGGCTACTGACATAAAAAACAGCGCAGCTAACGCCGCATTACGAAAAGTCTGTTTCATACCGGTTAGATTTTAAAAATTAAAACAAAGCCTCCTCGTCACTTTCGTATCCGGAAAGAGAGATACTGTTAGATTCGACGCTCATTACGGATTGGGCTATCAAACTCCCCATTTCCAAAGTGATGACTTCCACTGAAGGCACCACGTAATTATTTGAATAATGCATAAAATTGGTTATTTAAAAATAAAATCAGTTCTATGTGGTCTCGCAAAGATATAAACTATTATTACAAATTCAACGAACAAAGAATTATCTTTGTATTATGAAATTTCCTTTCAAAACCACCCTGTTATGCCTGGCACTTGTGTCCGGTTGCAGTATTCCTTCCAAGTGGAAACACCACCAGCCAATTGCAGACATATCAGAAAATATACATCTGGAACATATCGCTCCTTCCGTATATGGAATAGACAGCACCGCTTTAGCCAGGTGCGACTCTGCCATTCTGGATGCCATACACCATAAAAACGCACCGGGGGGAGTGCTCTGCATAGTAAAAGAAGACAAAATCATCTACGAGAAAGCTTACGGACACAAACAGGTGATACCCTCCGAGCAGATAATGACCGTGAACACCGTTTTCGATCTCGCCTCACTGAGCAAATGCGTGGGAACCACGATAGCCGTGATGCAATTGGCAGAGCAGAAGAAGATCGATCTCAACGCTCCGGTAGAAAAATATCTTCCAGGATATAGGAATTGGCAAGAAGGAAAAAAGACAGTCAAGATAAAAATAAAGGATCTGATGACACATACCGGCGGACTTGCCCCATACGCCGATGTCGATTCACTGACAAGACGGTGGGGAGATTCCCAGACCGACAGTCTGCGCCATTATATAATACACAACCTGCCACGCATGGCTAAGCCGGGGACCAAACGCATTTACAGCTGCGCCGGATTCATCAGCCTGCAATATGTGGTGGAAGCCGTCACCGGGCAGAAACTCTGCGATTATGTGCAAGATCACGTATTCGACGTTCTGAACATGTCTGACACCAGGTATCTTCCGTTGGACAGACCTGTCGACAATCTGTACAAGCTCCGAATCGCCCCCACGGAAGTGCTGATCCCCGGGAGCACGGCCAAAAATCAGATTTCCTCCGCGACCCGTAGAGGGGAGGTGCTCCACGCGCAGGTGCATGATCCATTGGCAAGAAGACTGAATATGGGAAATTCCGGAAATGCAGGCGTTTTTTCTACCGCTGACGATCTGGCGATATTCTGCTCCGCGCTGATGAACGGAGGCGAACTTTACGGAAGGCGCATACTCAAAAGCGGGACCGTCAAAAAAATGTTCAAAGTGCAGAATAAGAAAATAGGACGCACCCTCGGATGGGATGCTACAAGCCCCTACGCCCAGTTTGTGGGAGAGCGCCTCTCAAAAGACAGATGCGTATGTCACACGGGATATACCGGCACCTCCATTTTAATGGACCTCGACGAGGATGTGTCCATAATATTCTTGACAAATGCCGCTCACCCTTATGACAGAGGGTCGATAATTCCAACCCGTAAAGCCATTTCCGATATTGTAGGAGAAGCTCTCGGAAAATAACGGCTTTTTTAGTAGATTTGTAGCATTATGGTTCTGCCCTTGATAGACATAGGTTTCATCCACTTCACCTTCGCCGATGTTTTGGACATTTTAATGGTGACAGCGGTCATCTATGTCGTTTTTCAATGGATAAAAGGGTCCGGTGCGGCGAACATCTTCATAGCCATCATATCTCTGCTGCTGCTTCGCTTTCTTGTTGACGCACTCAACATGAAGATGATGTCCGCACTGCTCGGGAAACTCATCGATGTGGGTACCATAGCCCTCGTCGTGATTTTCCAGCCCGAGATCAGGCACTTTCTTTTCAATATCGGAAGAAAGGCCTTCAGCGGGAAGAATTCAGTCATAGGCAAATTCTTCTATAAAGACAGACATAACCTCTCCGCCGCCTCGATAGACGAGCTGGTACAGGCCTGCTTTGAGATGGGCGAACAGAAAGTGGGAGCATTGATAGTCATCCCTAATCAGGCTTCACTCGAAGACATAATCTCGACAGGAGACAGAGTGGATGCGCACATCAGCAAACGCCTGATAGAGAACATCTTCTTTAAAAATTCGCCGCTTCACGACGGAGCCATGATAATAAACAACGACAGAATCGTCGCCGCCAGATGCACCCTTCCGATTACTGACAGGGCCAATATTCCTGCCAGATTCGGCATGAGACATAAAGCGGCCATAGGCGTAAGCGAACATTACGATGTGTCTGTCATAGTGGTAAGTGAACAGACTGGAGGCATATCCTTCGTGGCGGATGGCGTAATCAAGCCTGTTAAAAACGTAAACACACTGAAACTTCTTATAAGCGATGACAAGAGCAAGACTGGAAGCGAAGATAGGGTTTGATAAAATCAGAGAGATTATTTCCAATCGATGCCAAACCGAATATGCAACCCGCAGAGTTGCACAGGAGGAGTTTTCATCCGATGAAAATACTATAAAGGAACGCCTTGCCCTGACAGACGAAATGCGACTCATCGTCATGTTTGAGGATAATTTCCCCGTGACAGGCTATATCGACGCTCTTCCTTTTCTCAAACCGCTTGAGAAAACCGGCAGCAGCATAGATGTCGCCTCACTCGGCAAACTCAGCACCTTGCTTGAAATCTCCAGGAAGATAAACGCCTTCTTCTCATCCATAAAAGACGGCGTCTACCCTCTTTTGAAGAAAAGAGCCAAATACATTAACACTTATCCCGAAATCAGACGGCGCATAGAGGGCATTTTGGACAAATACGGGGACATCAAGGATTCCGCATCTCCGGAGCTTCTGCATATACGCACTGAACTTCGAAACAAACAGGAGCAGGTGTCCAAACGGGCCCAATTCATTCTGAAAAAAGCACAGGAAGACGGACTCACGGAATCCGAAGCCAATATCATCATACGCGACGGCAAATTTCTGGTCCCTGTAAACACATCCAGCAAAAGAAAATTGGCAGGTTATGTCTATGATTGTTCCTCCACCGGAAAAACCACTTTCATAGAACCGGCAGAGATAGTTGAACTGGAGAATGACATCATACAGCTGCGTTTCGACGAGGCTAATGAAATAAACAGAATCCTCTTCGCTTTTTCTGAATTTCTGCGTCCTTATATCCCTGAGCTGCTGCAAATTGCCACGGAAATCGGGGAAATGGATTTTCTTATAGCCAAGGCACAGACAGCCCTCGACCTCGTGGCCGGGATGCCGATCATCTCATCTGACGGTTCGCTTTCATTAAGAAAAGCCCGCCACCCACTTCTGGAGCGTTCGCTAAAAAAAGAAAACAGGCACATATGTCCTCTCACCATCAACCTTAATGAGAACAAGAGGATACTGATGATATCCGGACCCAATGCCGGAGGCAAATCAGTATGTCTGAAAACCACAGGTCTGCTTCAATATATGTTTCAATGGGGAATGCTTATCCCCACATCCGAAAGCTCGGAACTGCCGATTTTCGATCGCATAGCAGTGTGCATCGGGGACGACCAGTCTCTTGAGAATGACCTCAGTACCTACAGTTCTTTTCTTCTGGACATGAAGCAGATGCTCGCAAGCTGCGATGACAGGACACTGGTTCTCATAGATGAATTCGGATCAGGTACAGAGCCTGCGGCAGGTGGTGCCATAGCGGAAGCCATATTGGCAGAGTTTGACAAGAGAGGGTGCTACGGCGTCATCACGACCCACTACACATCCCTGAAATTATACGCATCGCAAAACAATACCCACGTCATTAACGGGGCCATGCTCTATGACACGTCCAAGATAGAACCCCTGTTCCAATTGGAAATCGGCCTGCCGGGAAATTCTTTCGCGTTCGAATTGGCTCGAAAGATGGGACTGCCCGAACAGATAGTCAAAGATGCCGAAAACCGCGCAGGAGAGGACTTCGTGGATATGGAGAAGACTCTTCGCAGAATAGTGAAAGGCCGAAGGGTGCTGGATGAAAAAATCAAGAAAGTCAAGAACGCGGACAAGACTCTCGACGCGCTGACCGAAAAATATCAAAAAGAGCTTGAAAATATACAGTCCCAGCGTAAAGAAATACTTGACACTGCAAAAAAAGAAGCTGAAGACATAGTCAAAGGCGCCAACAGACAGGTAGAGAAAACAATACGTGACATCAAGGAAAGCGGAGCGGAAAAAGCACGCACGAAAGAGGCACGCGGTGAACTTCAGGGCTTCCTGCAGGCGATAGAAAGCAGCAAAACCCAACAGCAGAAGACACACGACGAATATATCTCCCGAAAGATGGAACAGCTGGCCAAACGTCGCAAACCAGTCAAAACGGAGGAACAGGCCCGCCAGGATGAATTCCGCAATGCCCCTCTCAAACTGGGAGAAAAGGTAAGAGTGAAATCTAACGGAATGGTGGGTGAAGTGGTGATGGTGTCTTCTAAAGAAATCAGGGTGGTGATAGGCAATATCGCCAGCAAGATGACACCGGACAAAGTGGAAAGGATTTCGGCCAATGAATTCCGTGAAGCATCTAAGAAAACCGTCGCCCCGGTCTACGAAAAAGTCGATCCCGCCATCACAGCGCGCAAATTGAATTTTTCTCCTGAACTGGACATCAGAGGAGAGAGACTGCAGAATGCGCTTGATATCGTGACACATTACATAGATGACGCCTTGATGCTGAGCATAGGAAACGTAAGAATAATTCACGGCAAAGGTACTGGAGTTCTGCACGAAGAATTGCAGCGGTACCTTCGCACCGTTCCCGGAGTAAAGACCGTAAGCGATGAGGACATCAGGCAAGGAGGAAGCGGAGTGACAATCGTGACATTGGAATAATTTATGATAGAAGAGAGGGGGAACGTAGGAAAGCGTGGAGAGCAACAGGCTTGTGAGTTTCTGCAGAAACACGGACATGTGATACTTCACAGGAATTGGAGAGCCGGGCATAAAGAAATTGACATAATAAGCATTAAGGATGGCATTGTCCATATAGTGGAGGTCAAAAGCAAGACGGCTCCCGTAACGGCAAGTCCCGTTCTTAATGTCAACCCACGAAAACAGAAAAATCTGGTTGCCGCAGCCGGAGCATTTCTGAATTCAAAGGGAAGAAAAGATTTACTACAAGACCTTGAGGTGGTCTTCGATGTGATCAGCATTATCTTTTATGAAGATCACTTTTCGCTCGATTACTACCCGCAGGCATATATACCAACATATGTATAAAGATAACAACTACTACTGTGTCATTATGGCCGGAGGACTTGGCACGAGATTCTGGCCAATCAGCCGCAAGGCCCTTCCTAAACAATTTCTAAGTCTTCGCGGAGAAGAGAAATCCTTACTCAGGCAGACTTATGATAGGATGGCACGGATCATAACTCCGGAAAACATTATCGTGAGCACACTCAGGGAATATCACGATATCGTCAAAGAACAACTTCCTGAACTTCCGGAAGACAACATTCTTCTCGAAGTCTATAACAGAAACACGGCTCCGTGTCTTTACTTTGCCGCGAATGTGATATTGGAGCGTAATCCGCGTGCCGTAATGGTGGCCTGTCCGGCCGACCATCTCATAGAAGACAACGAGGATTTCGAAAATACCATAGGAAGCGCACTTGAATACGCATCGGACAAAGACGAGCTTATAACTCTCGGCATTCTTCCGGCAAGACCTGATGAAAATTTCGGGTATATCCAGGTCGCCGGCGGACGAAAGGCCATTGAAGCAGGTGTGCCTACTCCGGTAAAAACCTTCACGGAAAAACCAAGCAAGGAGATTGCCGAGGTATTCATCAACAGCGGGGAATTTCTATGGAATTCAGGTATTTTCGTATGGAGAGCGTCGCTGATAGTTTCTGAAATCAAAGAATTTGCTCCGCAGATCTCTGAACTTTGGGCGGAATCATCAGATTTGGACAAATTCTACGGCGATTGTCCGCGAGTATCCATAGACTACGCCGTAATGGAAAAAACATCCAAAGCTTCTGTCATCCCTACACACTTCAAATGGGCCGATATGGGCAACTGGGAGTCTCTCTACGACAATCTTCCTAAAGATGATGCCGGCAATGCTACCAACACATCCGGGAAACACCTTTTCAAAGAAGACTCGGACACGCTTACATATATCCAGAACAAATCCAAGCTGGTAGCCATCAGAGGCCTTGAAGGCTTCGTGGTAGTGGACACACCGGACGTTCTTATGATATGTCCGAGGGACGAAAGCAAAATTCAGGAGTTCATTTCAGAATTGGCAATGCCGGAATTTGAAGATTACAGATAAATTATGCAGATACTGAAATTCGGAGGTTCTTCGGTAGCGAATGCTACGGCCATGTCAAGAGTGCTGGACATTACGCTTGACGCGCTCGGCAAAGATCGCGTGGTATTGGTGAGTTCCGCCATCAGCGGGGCCACAGACCTCCTTATAAAGGCATCCCAGTCTGAGGACAGCGAGAAAGAGGCATTGCTTGACTCCTTGAAAGAGAAGCATTTCAAAATTATCGAAAGACTTTTTTCCGGGCGTGAATGCACAGAGGCCAAGAAGACCATTTCGCATATCGACGAAGACCTGCGCAATGCGCCACAGGAAGATTATCAGACCTATGGCGAGTTATTCTCGACCATGATTCTCTCACGCAAATTAGCTTCCGAAGGCATCAATGCGCTGTGGCTCAACTCACCTGACCTGATAAGGGTGCAGAACGGCGTCGTGGACAGGGATACGACCTACAAAAAGATAAAGTACGCGATAGATGTGCATCCGGAAATCGACGTCTTTGTGGCTCCGGGGTTCATCGCAAGTGACGAGACAGGACATATCTGCACATTGGGACGTGGCGGGAGCGATTACAGTGCAGCTCTTTTCGCGGCAGCACTTGACAGCGAAGTCCTGCAGATATGGACAGACGTACCCGGCATCATGACGACAAATCCAAAAGATGTCAAGGAAGCGCATACTATTCCGCAAATGAGTTACCGTTCAGCCTTTACGCTTGCCTCGCACGGGGCGAAAGTGCTTTACGCTCCGACCGTGCAGCCTGCCCAGGAAAAAGGAATTGACATACAGATTCTCAATTCCCTGTCCCCTTCTTCTCAGGGTACGGTCATCAGAGACTGCGGAAAGAAAACCATAGGAGAATGGGTCGGAATAGGAAAAATGGATAACGGGACAGCCTGTACCCTTACACTGGTGGCTGACGGAAGCATAAATCCGTCGGACATCGAGGTACTTACCGACAGATTATCCAGAAGGGATATCAGTCTTCTGAACATAAAAGTGGAAAATGATTTTGCGGAATTCATAATCCCTTCCGCCCAAGGACTTGACGCATTATGCGCCATGCATTATTACTGCTTCGAAACAGACGAATATAAGAATATCTACCTGGCAGGCAAAGGCGCTGTAGGCAAGGCTCTTCTTAAAATCATAGACGAGAGTGACGCCAAAATAGAAGTTCGCGCCATCTCGGAGCACGAATGCGAAGATGAGGCTTTTTTCCAGAAAATATTGGCAGAGGCAGCATCGAACAGCGTTTTTGTGGACTGCACGGACAGCGAAAGCATCTGGAAATGGTATGCTCCCCTTCTTGAGGCCGGCGTGAACGTAGTTTCCTCCAACAGAAGAGCATTAAGTGTTCCTTATGCCAATTATGCTGAGATGAAGCGGAGCGCCCGCCTGTCACGGCGTTTTCTGCGCTATGAAACCACCGTAGGAACGGCCCTCCCGATATTGGACTCCATAGCTACAAGTACCGAAAGCGCAGATGAAATCATCTCAATTGAGGCTATCGTAAGCTGCACTCTCAATTATATTCTGACGAGCGGACTTCCTTTCCGCGAAGCTCTTGAAAAGGCCAGAGAAGCAGGACTTACAGAAAAAGATCCGTCTGCCGACCTGTTGGGACGCGATGCTTCACGAAAATTGCTTATATTAGCAAGAGAAGCGGGGGTAAAGCTGGAAGAAGAGGACATAGAAGTGGAACCGGTCAAAGAAGAAAACATTGGCAAAGGTCAAAGATTCGTGGCCTCACTTGAAAAAGACCCTGATTCCGCTTTGGGATACAAAGCGAGCATACGTCTGAAAACCCTTGCTCCCGAACATCCTGCATTAAGGATAAAAGGCACAGAAAATATGATAATCATCTCAAGCACCTACCAGCCGACACCCCTCATCATACAAGGAGCAGGGGAAGGGGCTATGATGGCTGCTTCCAGATTGCTTACAGATATAATGAGATAATGACAAGCGAACTTCTCACCCTTTTTAAAGACATTCTTGAAGTGGAGTCCACCTCAGGAAAGGAAGATGCGCTCAGCCATCTGCTCTACGAAAAGCTTCAGGCGCCACACAAGGAACTGCTTGAAGTGGGAGACGGCACGCACAATCTTCTTTTGAAATGGGGGAAGAATCCAAAAGTCGTATTCTGTACACATGTGGACACAGTACCGCCTTTCATCGCTCCGACATTCACTGCGGACGGCAGAGTGCTGGGACGAGGGGCCTGTGATGCCAAAGGACAGATAATATCCCTGTATGGAGCCTGCAAAGAACTGGAGAGCAAAGGAATGAGCGATTTTGCCCTGCTGCTGGTAAGCGGAGAAGAGACGGGATCCTTCGGAGCCAAGGCATTTTCAGACAGCCTGCACGCACCGCTTCTGGTGATAGGTGAGCCCACAGACAATTACCCCGTGAGTGCAACCAAAGGCACACAGTCATACGATCTGAAATTCATAGGCAAAAGCGTGCATAGCGGATATCCCGAGCACGGACGCAGCGCCGTGGACATGTGGATGGACTTCATGATGGAGCTCGAAATAGAGGCTGAATTCCCTCGCGACCGTCTCTTGGGCGAGACCACATGGAATGTGGGACTTCTGAAAAGTGACAATGCGCAAAATGTTCTCAGCGGAGAACTGACCTGCCGTATCTATTTCAGGACCACTTTCGCCAGCCACGAAGCCGTGAAAAAGTGGATGACCGGGAAAAACAGCGCAAATATCATAATAAGCACCCGAGGAGGAGACGAACCTAAAGAATACTTCGTTCCTGAAGGCTTCAAGGGGAAAGTCGCAGCATTCGGAAGCGATGCTCCTCATCTCCAGGGATTCGAGAGGAAAATTATCTGCGGCCCCGGCTCCATTTTGCGTGCCCATACGGCGGAGGAGGATGTACTGCTCAGTGACATAGATAAAGCAATAACCAATAACATAAAGTTTTACGAAACTGTTTATTAACACTTAAATCAAATGAACGTATGAAAACAGTAATTAGCGGATATGGCAAGATGGGCCATATGATTGAAGGAGTTCTCATCAAACGCGGAATTGAAATCGCCGCTATCACCGATGATGTCTGCAGTATCGATCCGGCCATCGCAAAAGAAAGCGTGTGTATCGACTTTACCACACCGGACGCCTTTAAAGCCAATTATAAATTCCTGGCTGACAACTTTAAGGCTGTCGTAGTGGGCACTACCGGCTGGGATGACGTCAAAACGGATGTGATAGGTTACTTCTACACCACAGGCACACCTATGATTTATACAGCCAATTTCTCTATCGGAGTCAATGCCATCTTCGCCGCTGTGGACAAAGTAAGCGAAGTGCTCAGGGGATACAACTACGTGCCGCATATCGAGGAAATACACCACGTCAAAAAGCTCGATAGCCCGTCAGGCACCGCCAAAGTGCTGGCACATATAGTTAAACATAAGCTGGGAGTAGCTCCGGACATCACATCTCTTCGCGAAGGTGATGTAGTAGGCAAGCACATAGTAAAATTCAAATCTGACGTAGATAAAATAAAAATCTCACACGAAGCATTCAGCCGAGAAGCCTTTGCCGAGGGTGCCGTAGTGGCCGCCCAGATGACGGAAGGACTTAAAGGAGTTCACGAATTCAAAGAAATGCTCGCCATAAAATAATCACGATTATGGTTTTCAAAGGTTGCGCCACCGCTCTTCTGACACCGTTCAATAAAGACGGAAGCATAGATTACACTGCATATGAACGTCTTGTAAAAAGACAAGTGGATGCAGGGGTAGATTTTTTAGTCCCGCTGGGGACCTCTGCAGAAACTCCTGCTCTCAGCAAAGAAGAAAAGACACTTCTATGGTCCATCACCAGAAAGGTCGCGCCGTCCACTGCGCTTCTGGTAGGATGCGGAAGCAACAGCGTGGAGGCAACTCTTGAGAATATGTCCCTTTTCGAAGACGCTGACGCCTTCCTGGTAGTGGTCCCGTTCTACAACAAGCCCACCCAGGAAGGTATGTATCTTTACTACAAGACATTGGCTTCCCATACCAAAACCCCTATCATAATGTATAACGTACCCGGCAGAACGGGAGTCAACATGAGCGCGCAGACGGCCCTGAGAATTGCACGCGAAGTGAAGGGAGTGATCGGCATCAAAGAGGCTTCCGGCAAATTCGATCAGGTGAAAGAGATAATAGACGGGGCTCCGGAAGGGTTCTGCGTGCTGAGCGGAGACGATGACATGACATTCGAACTGATAAAAGCCGGCGCACACGGTGTCATCTCCGTAGCTTCGAATGTTCTTCCCGAAAAAGTCGCCGAAATGGTGCATCTCGCCCTCGAAGGAGATTTTGAAAGTGCCGGGGAGTTGAACGATGCCCTTATGCCTCTTTTCAAGGGATGTTTTGTGGAATCCAATCCTATACCCGCCAAGGAGGCTTTATGCCAATTGGGGCTGTGCGGCAACTTGATGCGCCTGCCGCTCACTCCGGCTACAGAATCAACCAAAGGAATTATCTGCGATATATTAAGCAAATGGAAGTAAATCTGGAACTTTTCGAAAAGACCATCCGTGACCTGGAAGCAGGACATATCAGAGTAGCCGAAAAGAAAGACGGCAAATGGAAGGTAAACCGAGAAATCAAGGAAATCATTCTCGCCGGATTCAAACTCGGACAGATAAAGGACATGAGCGAGGGCCAGTTCTCATTTTTTGACAAAGACACATTCCCGGTAAGGCGTTTCTGCGCTGAAGATAAGGTAAGGATAGTCCCCGGAGGAAGCAGCGTAAGACGCGGGGCTTATCTGGCGCCTGGCGTGATAGTGATGCCGCCTGCTTATATTAATGTAGGCGCATTCGTGGACGAAGGAACAATGGTGGACTCACACGTAACGATAGGTTCCTGCGCCCAGATTGGCAAGAATATACACGTGGCGGCTGCCGCGCAGATCGGAGGAGTGCTTGAACCTGCGGGGGCACTTCCTACAATCATAGAGGACGGCGCTTTCATAGGCGGAGGATGCGGAATATACGAAGGGACCATAGTTCAGGAAGAGGCCGTGATAGCGTCAGGTGTCATCATAACTTCCAGCACCGCCCTGTTCGATGCCACCAAGGGCGAATTTGTCCCTCGTAACGAAAACGGCAGAGTGGTTGTACCTCGCGGTGCCGTAGTGGTAAGCGGAAGCAGACCTATCACCAAAGGCCCGTCAGAGGGCAAAGGGATAAATCTATACTGCCCGGTCATAGTCAAGTATAAAGACGACAAAACCACATCTTCGGTTAACCTCGAGGAACTTTTACGATAACCTATACAATGGATTACGATAAATTCTTTTCCGCAGACGCGCATAATTTCATGCGCTCCCCTGTCAGAGACCTTTTCAAGAAAGTCGATATAAACAGCATCTATTCATTCGCAGGAGGATATCCTTCGGCGCAGACTTTTCCTCTGGACAAAATGAGCGAACTATCAAAGAGGGTCGTGGAAAAATATGGTGCCTGTTCACTGCAATACGGTCCTACTCAAGGCGTTCCGCAACTTCGTGAAGCCCTGTCGAAACGATATGATGTTCCGGTAGAAAATATCCTGGTGAGCACATCTTCACAACAGGGAATAGATGTCTGCGCGAGAATCATGCTGAACCCGGGCGATGTCGTCCTGTCTTCCAATCCTACATATCTGGGCGCCATTCAGACTTTTAAAAGCTATAGGGCGGAAATAATCGGGATGGATCTGACCGCATCATTCGAGGCAGCCGGCCGGAGGGAAAAGAAAATAGAGGGGATTATCAATTCGGGCAAGAAAATCAAATATTTCTACATAATCCCTGACTTTCAGAATCCAAGCGGAGAAACCCTCACGCTCGCGCAAAGGAGCGAATTGGTGGCATTGGCCCGCAAATACGATTTTATCATCGTGGAGGACAGCCCATACAGGGAGCTCCGTTACGAGGGAAAACAAGTGGCCACCATCTATTCACTCGCGCCTGAAAGGACTCTGCATCTGGGAAGTTTTTCCAAAATATTCGCTCCGGGGCTACGTCTTGGCTGGATTATAGGACCAGACTGCCTTCTCAACAAAATCTACGAATGCAAACAGTCTCTTGACCTGTGCGCTCCCATTTTCGACCAATACCTTATGGCGGAATATCTGGAAAGCGGAATGCTCGAAGAGAATCTTCCGAAAAGCATAGCCCTGTATAAAGACAAGCGCGACCATCTTATCTCCCTTTTGGAAAAATATATGCCGAAGGGTGTAAGCTGGACCCATCCTGAAGGAGGCCTGTTCATTTTTCTTACTCTTCCCGAAGAGATAGACACCGTAGCACTCTACGAGAAAGCTCTTTTCGAAGGGGTCGCTTACGTGGCGGGAGCGTTTTTCCACACCGACGGAAGCGGGCACAATACCATGAGACTTAACTTCTCCTTCCTGGATAAAGAAAAGATGGAAGAAGGCATCAAAAAACTCGCGTCCATACTATGACGATACACCTCTACTCGGGAGCCGGCAACAGCTTCGTCGTGCTGGACGGCAGAACGCCTTTTGACGAAAAGCCGGATATAACTGTACTCTGCAGACGGTTCTCAACTGACGGACTTATGATCCTTCGCCCCGCAGGAAAGCCCTACGACTTCGCTATGGAATACTTCAATTCGGACGGCAGCGGCGGCATGATGTGCGGTAACGGAGGAAGATGTATCGTCGCATTTGCAGATTTTCTGGGAATCAAGCCCGGCAGTGGAGATATTTATAAGTTCTTGGCTCCGGACGGGGCGCACGAAGCGGTCATATTGAGTAAAGACGGCGAAAACAAAACCGTAAAACTGAAAATGTGCGATGTGCATGAATTCGAACCATCCATTGAAGACGGATATTTTCTAAACACCGGAACCAGGCACTTCGTGAAATTCTGCGATGACGTGGAAAAAATCGACATCGCATCGGAAGGCGCACGGCTTCGGCACCATCCGGCATTCGCTCCAGTCGGGGTCAATGCCAATTTCGTCCAAATACTGGACAACAACGTGATAAAAGTGCGCACCTTCGAAAAAGGAGTGGAAGCCGAGACACTTGCCTGCGGAACAGGCGTAGTGGCCAGTGCCATAGCCACATTCCTATCCGGAAAGGCGGGAAACAAAGTTCACATCTTTACCCGCCAGAACGAAATGAACGTAGAATTCCAGCCTGACGAAGAGTGCTTTAAAGAGGTCTATCTTACCGGGCCTACCGTCAAACTATAGTCTTCTTTTACAGTATATCCAGAAACTTTTTCAAAAGCGAAAAGGAGTTTTCTTTAAGATCCTTCCAGAAGCCATCATATGCCTGCTGGTGATTGCATTGTGGCGTAACTACATCACTGATGGCTCTGAATGCCAGGAAAGGCACGCCATAATGATAACAAACCTGCGCGATGGAAGCGCTTTCCATATCACAGGCAAGAGCATCCGGATAAAGGCGTTTAACCGCCTGGTCTTCTTCTATGGTGGTCAGAAATTGGTCTCCGGTACAGATAAGCCCCTCATGAAGACAGGCATTGCCGACCTCCATATTCCTGGCCACGGAGAGAAGCCCCGCATCTGCACAGAAACGCTGTGGAAGACCTTGAACCTGCCCTCGAAGATTGCCCTCTCCACACCACACATCATGATACGCCACCTGATTGGCAAGCACAAAATCTCCTATTTTCAATAAATTATCTATACCTCCGGCAACACCCGAATTAATCACGCAATCAGGCTTCTGCTCAAGTATCACTTCCGTTGCGCTGCGGGCGGCATTGACCTTGCCAATACCTGCACGCACCACATTTTCAACTCCTATGCTGCGAAGCGCCTCGTATTCGCTGTCCAGCGCCACTATAAGTCCTATCTTCATAAAATCTACCTTTTTATCCCGCCTTGGAGAAATTCTATATACCCTTCGACATCCAGATTATAACCACGGACAGGCGCAAGCAACTTTCCGTCAGAAGAAAGCAGCGCATAATTAGGCTGTGCGTTGACGCCGAACCTCTCCTTCACTATATAAGAATTGGCCCGCCCGACCTGTTTGAGAACTTTTCCAGAAGAAGTAGTAATCCATTTGCTTTCAGGAAGCTGAGTCTTATCATCCATATATAGGACCACCAGAACATAATCCTCACGCAGAATTTTTTGCACTCTCTCGTCTGACCACACACGCGCTTCCATCTCTCTACAATTGACACATCCGTGCCCGGAGATATCCACAAACACCGGCTTTCCCTGCTGCCCGGCAGCTTGAAGTCCGCGCTCTATATTGTCATAAGCCCAAAGGCCGTGCGGAAGAGGAACCATATCTGAATTAGCCGTAATGCTGGCCTCAGGGGCGGAAACAGACTCCGAGCCCAATACAAATTCCTGACTTTCAAGCGGAGGAAGATATCCGGAAATGGCCGACAGCGGAGCTCCCCACATTCCCGGGATAAGATAAACCACGAAGGCGAAATCGATAATGGCGAGCAAAAGCCGCTTGACAGAAATATATTCCACCGGACTGTCATGCTTGAAACGGAGTTTGCCAAGCAGATAAAAGCCTAAAAGCGTAAAACAAACTATCCAGATAGCCAAATAAACCTCACGGTTCAGTATTCCCCAATGATATACCTGATCAGCTGTACTGAGGAACTTCAAGCCGAGCGCTATTTCTATGAAGCCAAGCACCACTTTCACGCTGTTCAACCAACCTCCGCTCTGCGGGAGACGGTCCAAAAGCGATGGAAAAAGTGCGAATATGGTAAAAGGAAGCGCAAAGGCTATGCTGAACGCGAGCATCGTAATCATAGGCACCCAAAACTCTCCCGAAGTGCTTTCGATAAGAACCGTTCCTACGATTGGCCCGGTGCAGGAAAAGCTGACCAGTACCAAAGTCAACGCCAGAAAGAATACACCTCCGAGCCCGCCACGGCCGCTGTTCTTATCTGCGCCGTTCACCCACTTGGAAGGAAGGACTATCTCGAAGGCGCCGAAGAACGATGCCGCGAAAATCATGAACACCGCAAAGAAGATTAGATTAGGAAGCCAATGTGTTGACAACCAATTGAATATATCCGCCGTTACAGCATCTCCTCCTAAAAGCCAGGTAAGTCCGATTATAAGACAAATAGGTATCGTGTAAAGAAGTACAATAAACAGCCCGTACATACATGCGCGGAACCGTCCTTTCTTGGGATCATCCCCTCCCTTGAGGAAAAATGATATGGTCATCGGCACCATAGGGAATACACACGGGGTGAGCAACATGGCGAAACCCCACAGAATAGCCTCCAATATCAGACCCCACAGACTCTTGCCTGCGGATTGGCCTTCGGCAGAGGCTTCCGTCTTTTCCGGCGTGCCGCTTATCTTAGTTGTAAATTCATACTCTTCAGGAGAAAAACAATTATCGCCCTTGCAGACCTGATATGTAACTGTACCGCTGACAGTAGCGGTCTTTTTCTTCAGTCTTATGTCCTGATATATGGTGTAATGTCCGGTGGCTACTTCCTCGCCCTTATACTCGGTCCTTTCAAATTCATCACGCGGAGAGCCTACCAGGTCATAGTCCTCACTTGCCTCGAATTTTATGTTCACGGCATTATAATGCTCGCCCATAGGATGAACGAAACAACCTTCCGGAACCGTACTTTCTATTACGACAGTATGTTCTGTGGTCTTGTCACTTACTTGCCAATTTACAGACGCCCCAACCCCGACAAAAGCGGAAAGAATCAAACTAAAAAAAAGAATCATTATAATTTTATCTTCTGTGAAGGTGTAAAAGTACTCGTATTTTATCGGTTTTCCAAAATCAGCCAATCGGAATTTTTTGTATCTTGCAGTTCTTTACGACAAAACAAAGTCATTTTAAGAAAACTTACATAACATAATGCTAACCACCATGCACAGACTATTTTGTATCGCGATATCTCTAATCGTGCCACTATTGGCATCAGCACAAAAAAACGAGGTCAAGTTCGGCAAAGCGGACATCGAAGAAGTAATGATGTCCACTTATGAAAAAGAGCCCCAGGCCGAAGCGCTTTTTCTGTGTGAGAAAAAAACAGTAACCGCCCAGAATGACTTTTCATTTCAGATAGATGTCTTTGTCCGTATAAAAATATTCAACAAAGAGGCCGTAGAGCTGGCCAATATGAAATTGGCATATATTTCCGGCACAGACAGAAAAGAATCTGTAAGCGGAATCGCTGCCAACACATACAATCTCGTAAATGGCAAGGTAGTCAAAACATCCATGCCTAAAAAGAATGTCTTTACAGAAAAGCTCAACGAATATGTGAATGTCGTGAAATTCTCACTCCCTGAAGTAAGGGAAGGGAGTGTCATCGAATACAAGTACAGATTCAGAACATCCTCCTTCTCAAGAATTTCAGAATTCAACATTCAGCATTCCAATCCAGTAAAACACTCGGAAATAGACATATATCTCCCGGAATTTTACGGCTATACCATCAATTCCAGGGGACTGCATTCTGTCAACATCACACAGGATTATTATAACTCCCGCTTCAGTATCGGGTATAACATAACCTATCCCATACGAATAATATCCTGTCACAATGATGACATCCCCGCCATACACAAGGAGCCTATGGTATGGTGCCTTAACGATTTCATGATGGGATTCGACATTGAAATAAACAGCATCAACATTCCGGAAGCCAATTTATACAAAAGTTTTTCTATCGACTGGGCAGGGCTGAACAGAACACTTGGAGAATCGGATTTAGGCCGCTACCAGAATTCAAAAAATCCTCTTTCTTCCGAAGTAGAAAAGATTCGGGAAAAGGATGCAAGCGACGCTGAAAAAATACGCGAGATCCTTAATCTGGTCAGAAATAAAATATCTTTTAATGGAGATATACGGTTAATCCCCGATTCCCCATCGCACATTGTACACAAAGGGACAGGAAATATGGCCGATATAAACAACGTCCTGTCTCTTGCCTTGAGAGACTGCGGATTTAAAAACGAACTCATCCTGCTAAATCTGCGTTCAGACGGGCGGTTGCCGTATTTCCCATCACTTGATAAAATACAGACTTTTATCGTCCGGGCACACGATTCCGAAGGGAATTCGTACTTTATGGATGCAAGTGACAAATATTCTGACCTGAATATTTTATCCGAGGACCTGCTTGTCGACAAAGCTCGAGTTTATGCTCCAAACGGAACCGGGACATGGGTGAATCTATCCTCATTGGTCAAAAATTACAACAGGAACATCCTCTCGGCAGAAATAGATAAAGACGGCATAATATCCGGGACATATACAAAAACACTTATAAATCAAGATGCCTACGACTTCAGCAGGCAATTTGCCAAGGCTGAATCGGAAGACAAATTCATTGAAAAGTTGGGGGCAAGCAACAAAATGGAATTGGACAGCTGTTCATTCTCCGGAATTGGCACGACAAAGGCATCTATGTCCAGCCAATTCTCCATAACCCCGGAAATAGCCGGAGACTATATCTATATCAAACCGGCCCTGGTATCCGTAATAGACGAGAACCCTTTCAATGCACAGACAAGAGAATTGCCGATAGAATTCGATTCGACGCAGAATATTCTGATTCAATGCAACCTGACTGTTCCCGAAGGTTATTCTGTAGAAGATCTGCCCGAATCACTCGTATTGACAGCCGGTAACGGAGACATTCGTTTTACTTTTCTGAACGAAGTGAAATACGGAAGAATCCTCACCAGAGTCACCTTTACGCTTAACAGGCTGATTTATGGCATCGATGAATATGAAGGGCTGAACCAGATCTTCGGCAAGATGGCGGAATTGGCAAACTCCAGAATAGTTTTAAAGAAAATCGACCGATAATGAAACGCTGTTTCTTCTTTTTATTTGGGCTGCTCTCTCTGCCATTATATGCCAATCAAGCAGATGATGCTGTCATAATCCGCAACGAAGCCGTCTTTACCGTCATCTCCCGCGACAAAGCCGTCTATAAACATGAGATAGAAATCTTAGTCACTAAGAAAGGCAGCCGTTTTGCCGATTTTTCGTGTTCCGTCAATAATGGAAGCACAAAGCTTACTGCATTCTCCGGAACGATAAAACAAGCTGACGGCAAGACTATAAAGATAAAAAAGAGAAACCTGTCATTTACAGAATACTCCGAAGGATTGGCGGACAGCTATACGACATGGTACTACTCGCCTGAAATAAACAGCTATCCGGCGATCGTCACATATTCTTATGAGAAACAATATACGGACGCCGTTCTTAGATATGACTCATTCATTCCCCTTCCATATACAGACAAAGTCTCATTGGAAAAAGCAAGCTACACGCTGAATGTTCCCTCAAATGACTGCTTCCGTTATCAACAGACAAATATCCCGGACCCGGAACATTACTCGACAAAAGACGGAGAAGTATTCGTATGGAAAGTTGAAAACGTGCCGTCAATGAAGTCCGAGCCGTTTTCTCCTCCCCGATACACCCGTATTCCAAAAGTCATTTTCTCTCCCATAGATTTTTCTTATGAAGGGAAGGCCGGATCCGCAAAAGACTGGAAGTCAATCGGGAATTGGCTGATTTCCCTTACAGAAGACAGATGCTCGCCTTCACAGGAATTACAGGACATGGTTCTCAAACTCACCGAGGGAGCAGAAGACGAAGCGGACAAAATCCAGAGATTGTATAAATATCTGGGCGAAAACACCCGTTATGTCAGCATACAGCTCGGATTAGGCGGATTAAGACCAATTCCACCGGATGACGTGCTTCATAATAAATTCGGAGATTGCAAGGCACTGTCCTTTTTCATGCAGACAATGTTGAAATGCTGCGGAATAGACTCGTACTACACGGTGACAAACCTGGGAGAAGACCGGATGAAAGCTGATTTTCCTTCGCTCGGAACTTCAAACCACGTCATCCTCTCCGTGCCCACAGTTAAGGATACATTGTGGCTGGAATGTACCAATCCCGATATTCCATTAGGATATATACACTCAGACATCGCCGGGAATCATGCCCTTATCGTCAAAAAAGACAGTTCGTACATAACCATGATTCCAAAAACGCCTGACGAAAAGAACAGGTTGCAGATGAGCGCCACTGTCCGGCTAAACCCTGATGCCAGCGCCGTTGCGACCATTACAGAGCAGGCATCAATGGATTATTGGGAAAAATACTATCCTCTTACGCGAATTAATGACTCTGACAGGGCCAACAGCATCATATCTGACATTTCCCTACCACGTGCCAAAGTTGTCGATGTCACAATTGAGTCCGACAATTCTCCGGAGCCATCCTGCACGATTCGATATACAGTCGATGCCGCTTCTTATGCCGGCATCACCGGTTCACGCCTGTTTGTTCCTGCCAATCCGTTCAATAATGTGGAAGGACATTTTTCATCTGGAAAGCGGGTGAATGACATATATTTTGAGAACGGTTACCGGACTGAAGATTCCATCACCATCATTATACCTGATGGCTATACCATAGAGAGTTTACCGAAAGACTCCGAATATTCCAATGCTATGGGTTCAGTCAGCTTCCGCAGCATCGAAAAAGGTCCGACTGAAATACTGATGGAATTCAAATTCACCAAAAATTCAGGGACTTTCCCGAGTACTGAATACGACAATTTCAAAGCCCTGGTAAAAAAGGCAGAGTCAATTTTCAACTCTAAAGTAATCCTGCGTAAGAGCCAGTAGGAAATTATCCCTGTCTCCGGATATGTGCTCCGAGCGCATTAAGACGCTCATCTATAGATTCATACCCGCGATCTATCTGGTCTATATTGTTTATCACAGACCTGCCCGGGCAGGAAAGAGCCGCAAGCAGAAGCGCGATACCGGCACGTATGTCAGGGGATGTCATGGTCCCCGGTTTCAGTTCGTGCTGATGATTATGACCTATCACCACCGCCCTGTGCGGATCGCAAAGGATGATCTGCGCACCCATGTCTATAAGCTTGTCGGTAAAAAACAGACGGCTTTCGAACATCTTCTGATGGATAAGGACAGAGCCCTTGCATTGCGTGGCCACGACAAGCATAACCGACAGCAGGTCAGGGGTCAATCCCGGCCAAGGAGCGTCCGCTATACTCATAATGGACCCGTCGATAAATGACTCTATCTCATAACTCTCCTGGCTGGGAACGAATATGTCATCACCTCTCTGCTCAAGCTTTACACCGAGTCTTCGGAAACTTTCCGGGATAATGCCAAGTTCTTCGTAATGAACATCCTTGATGGTTATAGCGCTGCGTGTAATGGCGGCAAGACCTATGAAAGAGCCGACCTCTATCATATCCGGAAGACACTTATGCTCGGTTCCATTCAAGCTTTTTACGCCCGTGACCTTAAGAAGATTTGAGCCTGTTCCTTCAATTTTTGCCCCCATCGAGCAAAGCATACGGCACAACTGCTGTATATAAGGTTCGCACGCCGCGTTATAAATGGTGGTAACGCCTTCAGCGAGACTCGCCGCCATAAGAATATTGGCCGTACCGGTTACGGAAGCCTCATCCAAAAGCATATATGTACCCTTCAAGCCGTCGGGTGCAGTAAGATGATATGCATGCTTGGCAGAATCATAAGTGTACCGCGCACCGAGCCTGCTGAATCCGTCTATGTGCGTATCTACTCTTCTGCGGCCTATCTTGTCTCCGCCAGGTTTCGGAAAATAAGCCTGAGAAAAACGCGCGAGGAGCGGCCCTGCGACCATTACCGAGCCGCGAAGCTTGGCACAAGTCTGGACAAATTCAGAGCTGAAAACATAATCAAGATTAATGTGAGAGGCCGTGAAACTGTAGTCGCCTTTCGCGTTCTTTCTGACCTCCACGCCCATATCTCCCAGTAAACTGATAAGATTCAGCGTATCCAGAATCTCCGGAATATTACTGATTCTCATCGTCTTATCGGTAAGCAGAACCGCGCTTATGACTTCAAGCGCCTCATTTTTCGCGCCTTGGACCTTTATCTCCCCACTTAAGGAATATCCTCCGTCTATTATGAATGAACTCATATCAGATATGTTCTACTTCAGGGTGCAATTCAACCCCGAACCTTTCTTTAACACTCTCTATTATATGCTTTTCCAACGCAAGTATGTCTCCGGCCGTAGCCTCCCCACTGTTATTGACGATAACAAGGGGCTGCTTTTCGTATACTGCCGCACCTCCAATGATTTTACCTTTCAATGCGCACTGCTCTATAAGCCATGCTGCCGGCACCTTCACAAAACCTCCCGGCATAAGATAATGAGGAACCGTTTCATACCCTTCGCATATGCGGGCAAATTCTGCCGGTGAGACTATCGGATTCTTGAAAAAACTTCCGGCCGAGCCTATCTTATCCGGAGAAGGAAGCTTCGAATCGCGTATCTTTATGACCGCTTCCCTTACCTGCATAGGAGCTCCAGGCATATGGTCGGCAAAAACGGAACGCAGCGCCCCATATTCTATCTTAGGCAAAGCCTTACGGGAAAGACGGAAAAGAACACCCGTTACTATATACCGGGATTTAAACCCTTCGGTCTTGAAAATGGAGTCTCTGTAACCATATCTGCACTCTTCCACCTTGAAGGCAGTTTTTTCTTTCTTTTCCATGTCGAAACAGGTCACGCCGGCGATTATATCCTTCACCTCCACTCCGTACGCTCCTATATTCTGCACTGCAGCCGCCCCGACAGTTCCTGGGATAAAAGACAGATTTTCCATTCCCCAAAGTCCGTCCTGGCATGTCTTCAGAACCAGATCATCCCATTTCACACCTGCCCCTACCGCTAAAGGGACAGTGTCCGCTCCCACATCGAAATACTTTATGTAATTGATTTTCGAATGAAGAACAGTTCCTTCAAAATCTTTTGTAAATAGGATATTGGACCCTTCACCTATACTTACTACAGGCTGAGGAAGTCCCGCAAAATCTATTTCTTTCAGATCTGCGGCACTGTCATATTCAAGATAAAGTGCGCAGGACACCTTCATGCGAAAGGTATTCTGCGCAGTCAAATCGAAATTTTCAATTCTTTTTATCATCATTCAGATGGGACTGTGCTTTTAAGGCAGAGTTCGTCCATCTGGCTCTGGTCGATAAGACTTGGAGAATCTATCATCACATCCCTTCCCTGATTGTTCTTAGGGAATGCTATGTAATCACGTATGGTCTCCTGCCCCCCGAACAAAGCGCACACACGGTCGAATCCGAATGCCAATCCTCCGTGAGGCGGTGCTCCGAACTTGAAAGCGTTAATGATGAATCCGAACTTATATTCCGCATCCTCCTTACTGATGCCCAACACCTCAAACATGCGGCTTTGCATCTCTGCGTCATGGATACGGATAGAACCGCCACCGAGCTCCGTACCGTTAAGCACGAAATCGTATGCATTGGCACATACCCTTTCGAGATCCTCCTTCTTGTCTGAATAGAACCATTTCTCGTGCTCCGGCTTAGGTGCAGTAAACGGATGGTGCATAGCATAGAACCTGCCGTCCTCTTCGCTCCACTCCAGAAGAGGGAAATCAACGACCCATAGAGGAGCAAATTCATCAGCCTTTCTAAGGCCAAGCCTGTTGCCAAGTTCTATACGGAGCACACCGAGCTGAGTCTGTGTCTTACGCTTGGCTCCGCAAAGAACGAGAATAAGATCGCCTGCGGATGCTTCTACGGTCTTGGCCACTTCGGAGAGCTCTTCTGTGCTGAAGAATTTGTCTATGCTTGATTTGATGCTGCCGTCAGCATTAAGCTTGATATACACAAGCCCCTTAGCCCCTACCTGAGGACGTTTTACCCATTCTGTCAGTTCGTCAAGCTGCTTGCGCGTATATTCTGCGGCACCTTTCACTGCAATGGCGCCTATATATTCACAACCGTCGAACACGCTGAATCCGTGGCCTTTTACAAGAGAGGTTATCTCATGAAGGCGCATATCGAAACGTGTATCCGGTTTATCGGAACCATAGAAATCCATGGCGTCGTACCAGCTCATGCGAGGTATACGGTCTGCTATCTTCACCCCTATGGCGTTCTTGAACATCTGACGCATCATACCTTCGAAGGTATTGAGCACGTCTTCCTGCTCCACGAAGCTCATCTCGCAGTCTACCTGCGTAAATTCAGGCTGACGATCCGCGCGAAGGTCTTCGTCACGGAAGCATCTTACTATCTGAAAATACCTGTCATAACCGGCGACCATCAAAAGCTGCTTGAAGGTCTGAGGGCTCTGAGGGAGGGCATAGAATTGGCCCGGATTCATACGCGAAGGAACCACGAAATCGCGGGCTCCCTCCGGAGTGGATTTGATGAGATAAGGCGTCTCTATCTCCATAAATCCCTGAGCATCAAGATATGAACGTATCTCCTGTGCAAGACGGTGTCTAAGCGCCAATGCTCTCTGGAGAGGCGGACGCCTCAGGTCGAGATAACGATATTTGGCACGGATATCCTCGCCGCCGTCACTGTTTTCCTCTATGGTAAAAGGAGGGGTTACGCTCTTGTTCAGAATATTTATGTTCTCCACGCCAATTTCAATTTCTCCCGTAGGGAGCTTGGCGTTCTTGCTTTCTCTTTCAAGCACTTCACCGGTGACCTGTATGACGAATTCCCTGCCCAGGGACTCCGCCGTCTCCACCAATGCTGCCGGAGCTTCCGCCTTTATGACCAGCTGCGTAATACCATAACGGTCACGAAGATCTATAAAGGTCATTCCGCCCAATTTACGGGATTTCTGCACCCATCCCGCGAGGGTTACTTTCTTACCTTTGTCGGAAAGTCTGAGCTCTCCACAAGTGTTTGTTCTATACATTGTTTTCGTAAAGTTTACAAGGACCACAAATATACGAAAAAAACACCATAATAATTCTTGTCAAAAATTCCGGTTATTCGCTAATTTTCACCCCCATCGGAGCCTTCCAGATGGCGTCCTTCTGGGGGATAAGCCTTTCAGCAATGTCAACGAAGGCTACGTTACTGAATGTCAGTTTGCCAAGAACCTTACGGGCTTTCTCCGTAGCATATTTATAGCAGGTGTGTTCCAATATGAACAGGTCGCTCCCGTCCCATGTATCAATGTCTATCGGGTCCCCTTTATATCTGGGTACGGAAGGTCCGCCCTTATATGCAGGAGGGATTGTCACCTCTTCGCATAATGAAGGCTTGACTGCACCACATCGGCCCGTTATCGTTAAGCCTCTCAGGCCCTTCAACATCCGCCCTTCTTGCGTGTACACTTCCACTGGATATGTCTTCCATCCTGTGATATTATTCTTCTGCAGTTGATTAATCACCTCGTTCAGAACAATAATATTTCTCCCTCCGTGATTGGTCTTTACGAAATTGGTCAACTGAAACACTTTATTGTTATCAACATCCCGGTAATATCTGCAATTGAACGCTTCTTTATATACGATCGGGAATGAATACCCATCATACTTTCCTAAAAGCAGGTCTTCATCACGCTGCCCGGGTTCAAAATTGTGCTCCGCCTTAAATATCGTGAACTTATTAGGCAGATACATCCAATAAAAAAGTCCCTTGTCCATACGCTCTATTCTAATATTTTAACTTCTTCATTTATACTCGTACGCCTTCTTTCTGTGTTCTGTCTTCTCCCACCATGTCCCATAGTGCGGATCGTTAATGTTTATCCCTGCCTTTTCAAATTCATCTGCATATTTCACCGGGAAAACATGATGCGCCTCATATTCAACGCCTTCCTTTAGGCCCTTCTCTCCTATAGTATTAATCAGATCCTTTTTTGAACGAGCCTCTACGACCGCTGATCTTTGCTATTTACCGCATCCGTTGCCACCCTACCACTGCCCGATATCCGGAGAACTGACCTCGCAAAATCCATCTCCTCGCACATATACACTCGGCTGCGAATTAGAGACTGCCGACAAAAACAACAGCGCAATTAAAAAGACTGATTTTTTCATCGCTATAGATAAAAGATTGTTTTTAGTGTATATAACAAAGGTATACTAAAAAAATTAACTATCTATCCACTTAACACAAAAAAAGAGGACATCCTCTCGGACATCCTCTTTCGTATTATCAATCAAGAATTACAGAATTTCAATCTGACGGGTGGCAGGTTTCTGCTCAACTTCCTCTTTCTTAGGAAGGATAATGCTGAGCACACCATTTTCCATCTTGGCGTTAATGTTCTTCTCTTCGACATTCTCAGGAAGGACAAAACTCTGTGAATAAGAAGCGTATGAGAATTCGCGTCTAAGCCAAGTCTTCTTGTTCTCATCCTTCTTCTCTTCCTGCTGTTTCTTCTCAAGACTGATTACAAGTTCGTTGTTATCGTTGATACTGATCTTGAAATCACCCTTGGTCATACCCGGAGCGGCTATCTGAATATCATACTGTTTTTCGTTTTCTGATATATTGACTGCCGGAGTAGCGAACTGCCTGCTTACAGGAATTCCCATGAACTCATCTCCGAAAAAATCGTCGAATATTGAAGGTAACCATGAACTGTTTTCATTGTTTCTTCTTGAATTTCTAATTACTGGTAACATATCTAAAATCTCCTTTTACTTTTAAATTAAACTTTTCTTTTTTCCCTGCCTTCCTTGGCAGGTTCGATATGTTATAAGGCAACCCTCGTACCAGTGACATTTTGTCAGTTATATTAAATTATTAGTATATTTACCTCCACATATACTCGGCTTAACAGAATAATCACAAAATGATGACACTTATTGAAGCTATACACTCCAGGCATTCAGTGCGCAAATATCGCATAGAACCGATTTCACAAGAAAGCATCGCGCTTCTTCAACAAGAGATTGAAAAGATTAATATCGACGGGCATCTTCATGTCCAACTTGTAACGGATGAGCCGAAAGCTTTCAGCGGGCTGATGGCTTACGGCAAATTTTCAGGAGTGACGAGTTATCTGGTCATGGCCGGGGAAAAGGCTGAAGACTTGGACGAGCGAATTGGCTATTATGGGGAAAAACTTGTTCTGTTTGCCCAACAGTTAGGACTTAATTCCTGCTGGGCAGGGTTAAGTTACAGAAAAGTGAGCGGCACATATTCTCTGGAAGGCAACGAGAAGATAGTTTGCTATATCGCCATAGGCTATGGCCTGAGCCAAGGCATTCAGCACAAAAGCAAAGCACTTGAAGAGCTCAGCAACATAGACTCCCTGAGTCCTTCGTGGTTCAAGAATGGTGTCGAAGCAGCCCAACTCGCCCCAACGGCAGTAAATCAACAGAAGTACTTTATCGAATACCTGGGGAAGAATGGCAAAGACCTGCCGGAAGTCCGCATCAGAAAAGGCTCATCCATAGTCGGCTACACCCAAATAGACATGGGTATAGCCAAACTGCATTTTGAGATAGGAGCAGGAAAAGAAAACTTTAATTGGGCCGAGTAAACAGGCGTCGCAACCGCTTTACTATTACTGAAATACTGTATTTATGAAAATAATCGCCGGAAAAAGTGAAATAGAGAAAGTCCGTTGAATCGATGAACAAGTGTAAACCAGTTCAAAGATACTGTAAACAAGATTAGTTAAACAACCTCTAAAGTGTCAACCTTTCTTAGTTAAGGCATACCCGGCAACCCGATCTCGGGAGGCTCCACTACGGCATTAGTGCCATGATAAAGAATTACTGATACATCTGACATCATAACGGGCCTCTTTTATGGGACAAAAACAGATTCTGACCATAAAGATACAAAAGATTGTTCAAATCATATTATGGTTTAAACCTTCATCACTTCGCGCCTTTTCGACGGTTGCAGTCCCGGCAAAGCAGTTGACAATTTGAAGCGACCGTGCGTCCGCCCTCCTTCCACGGAGTAATGTGATCAGCTTCCATTACACTGATATCCAAAACCTCGCCCTTATGTGGGCAATCCGGATTTGCACATAATCCCCCTTGCCGTTCATAAACCTCGCGTTTGGTATTATCATCGAACGCGCGTATATCCAGGTGATGTTCATCGTGATCAAAAACATATGGGTATATTCCTGACTTCTTCCGCACATCACTGTCTACCATAAGTTTAGAGACTTCCTTTTCGAAAACGGAAGAGTCGTAACTGCCTTCCCCATAATGATTATATAACTCTCCCCAATTTACACCTTTCATCTCTTTACGTGTTTTTGAGAACAAGATTTCAACCCAACTGATAACCCTTTGAAAATATAGCCAAAGTTCATTGGCATTACTGTCATGCTGATGCCTAGCCATATAAATTTCAATATTGCCCTTTGAAATCCATGACAATATGGTCTCAAGATAATCCTGCCTTATCGGAGAACCATTAAGATATTTATTCCCCATCCCGTATGCCGGGCATCCTGTTTTGCTAAAATAACGTTTAGCGTCGGAAAGCCAACTCCCGGCATACACAGCATTGCGCAATTCCTGATCCGTAAGTTTTTCCCCGGCTATATTTATCGTCTTGAACCATGCCAATTTCTCGGAATCCGTCCCTTCACAGACATAAATCATCAGTTTGTAATCAAGCAGTTGTACCTTTCCATCTTCGGTAAGGTTATGAAAATACTTGAACTCAAACGCGAAATCCCCATTCACGAATTGGCATAAGGAGATCGTTCTCTGTTGTCCATCAATAACCTCAAAGCCGCCATCTTCGCGCACGGCCCAGTACATCACATTAAGAGGAAACCCTTTGAATACCGTATCGATAACGGCATTGCGCTGTTTTTCATTATAAACGAATTCTCTCTGATACGGAGGACGAATATCCAGCCGACCGCCATATCCGACTACCCCAGCTTCCGCATTATCCTTATATCCTGCTGTCAATTCCCTGACCGTAAGTTCTTTCAGTTGTATTTTCACACTGCTGTCCGGTAAAAAATCATAAAAGTTCTTTGAAAATATTGGAAGTTAGGT
>CAVKBL010000026.1:0-28698 GCA_963654805.1 Lachnospiraceae bacterium
CATAAAGCTCGGAATCAACTTCTCGTCTGCGACCCGCTGCGTGGACGGCTGGAAGATCATTTAGAGATACCTTCTATTGTGCAGAAGGTATCTGTTGTGTTTTATGTGCACAGAGTGCCCATACGGCCCAGAAAACGGTGAGGGCAAGTGACATGGGAACACCTACGGTGAGCAGTTCCCTAAAGAATACGCTTACTCCGTCCGCTTCGGTAAAGGCCGTGAAGAATGGGAATCGCCATATGAGTTCGCCATTTATTATATGATCCACTATCAGCATTACGGTGCCGCCCCAGAGCATCTTTTCCAATGTGGGGATGTTGCGTTTCAGCACGGAAGACTTGGCATCATAGATGGAGTCTTTATGCGAACGGCGATAAAAAGTGGTGGCTATCGCCTGAGCCATAGGTACTAAAAAACAAGCCATATATTTTCTTTTTATTTATTCTGCTTCCATTTGTCTTATTTCCACTTCGTTACCTCGAAGAAGAACTGTGTTTTCACTGCCACAGTGCGGGCATGTCTTAGCAAATTCCACGGTAGGATATTCTTTACCGCAGTCCCGGCATAGGGTTACTGCCTTTATGGTATTCACTTCGAGGGCGCAGCCGTGCAGAAGTTCTTCATCTTTGGCCACCGCCCATTTCCAGCAATCTTCAAGGTAGTAAGGCACTACGGTGGAGACTTCCCCTATGTCCATAATGACCTTACTGACCTTGTGACAATTGTTCTCTGCGGCGGTTTTCTTGACCTCGCGGATTATGTGAAACACTATTCCCAGTTCGTGCATTCCGCTTAGCTTTGGTGTTCACCCTTCTTTAGAAGTATCTTTACACCACGTTTGAGCGCATAAGGAAGAAGTGCTCCGACCTTATCTTCGGACTGCACCATCTTGCTGCACTCAGGGTGCTCCCTATGCAGATGTATGGCATCGAATGCACATTTGGTGGTACAAATTCCGCATCCTATACATCTGTTCGGATCTACCACAGATGCTCCGCATCCAAGGCAACGGGCGGTCTCCTTACGCACCTGCTCTTCTGTCAGGGTAAGGTGATACTCTTCGAAAGGCTTCCTGCCCTCGGCGTTTCCTGCCGTCTGTCGCGAAGAATTGTCGTAGGATTCTACGCGGATGTCGCTCTTGTCAAGTTCTATGAAATCACGGCGGTTACGGCCTATGGTCATATGTCCGTGCTGTACGTAGCGATGCAGCGATTCCGCCGCCTCCTTGCCCGTGGCTATGGCGTCGATGGCGAACTTAGGCCCTGTCAGACAGTCTCCACCCACGAATATGTCTTCTTGCGCTGTCTGGAGAGTGAGTTTGTCCCCGACAGGATATACTCCACGGAAGAATTCGACTTTGCTGCCGGTGAAGAGGTCTTTGGACTCCACGCTCTGACCTATGGCGAATATTACCATGTCGGCATTGAGACAGAGAGTCTGAGTGTCGTCGAATTTCGGCGAGAAACGTTTCTGTTCATCGAAAACGGACAGGCATTTTTTGAATCGGATTCCGCAGACCTTCCCATCCTGGCCCAGGACTTCTGCCGGGCCCCATCCGGGAGTTATCGTAATTCCGTCTTCACGAGCCTCAGCACGTTCTTCTACAGATGCGGGCATGATATCCTCGGTTTCAAGCGAAAGCATGGTAACTTCACTCGCCCCGCTGCGTTTGGCTACGCGGGCTGCGTCTATGGCCACGTTACCGCCGCCTACTACGACTACACGGCCAGTAAGAGTCTTGGCGCCGGTGTTCGCATCGTGAAGGAAATTGATGGCTGTGCTCACGCCGTCGAGATCTTCTCCCGGGATTCCCGGAAGTCGTCCTGCCTGGCATCCTATGGCCACGTAGAAGGCTTTGTAACCCTGTGCGCGAAGTTCATCCAGGGTGACGTCTTTTCCGACCTCGACGCCTGTTTTTATTTCCACGCCTATCTCCCGCATTATATCTATCTCGGCATCTATGACATCCTTGGCCAATTTATACGAAGGAATCCCATATCGGAGCATACCGCCCGGCTGAGGATTCTTCTCGAACACGGTAGGGTAGTAACCCATCGTGGCCAGATAATATGCGCAGCTGAGTCCCGAAGGACCTCCGCCTATGATAGCTATCTTTTCTTTCCATCGGCCTCTGTTGGATGCGACTACGATTTCGGGAACGAATCTATGCTCCTGATTCATATCCTGCTCGGCTATGAATTTCTTTACCGCATCTATTGCTACAGGCTCATCTATCGTGCCGCGTGTGCAGGCGCTTTCGCATCTACGGTTGCATATCCTTCCGCACACCGCAGGGAACGGGTTCTCGCGCTTGATAAGCTCAAGAGCTTCTTTATATTTGCCTTCCGCCGCCTTTTTCAGGTATCCCTGCACCGCAATATGTGCCGGGCAGGCGGTCTTGCAAGGAGAAGTGCCGCTCGGGTAGCAGTTGATTCTGTTCTTGTCGCGATAGTCTTCACTCCACATATACTCCCCCCAGCGTGTGGCGTCAGGAAGCACTTGGCGCGGATACTGCTTTTCTCCAGAAGAAGTACATAGTTTCTGGCCAAGCTTGACGGCTCCGGCAGGGCAGTATTCCACGCATCTTCCGCAAGCCACGCAGTTGGACTTGTCCACTTCGGCTACATATGCGCTGCGTGACATGTTTGGTGTATTGAAAAGCTGCGAGGTGCGAAGTGCATTGCAGATCTTTACATTACAGTTGCAGATGGCGAATATTTTCCCTTCTCCGTCTATGTTGGTGATCTGATGGACATATCCGTTGGCCTCGGCCCTGCGGAAAATCTCCATCGCTTCGTCGTAAGTGACTGCCCGTCCGCGTCCTGTCTCCACGCAATAATCGGCCATGTCGCCCACAGCTATGCACCAGTCCTCGTAGTCGTCTGCGCAGCCCTCGTCCAGCTTCTTGCGCCCGTAACGGCAGGAGCAGATGGATGCTCCGATATGCCCCTCGTATCTTTTAAGCCAATACGATATGTGCTCTATGTCAATGGACTGATTCTCCATGCTGATGGCTTTCTCCACCGGAATCACATGCATGCCGATTCCCGCACCTCCCGGAGGGACCATGGCCGTCACGTGCTCAAGCGGAAGGAAGGTCATCCTCTCGAAGAACATCGCCAGTTCCGGATGCCTGTCCATCAGGTCCTTGTTCATGTTCGTATACTCGGCCGACCCGGGCACGAAAAGCGGCACCCAATACTCTCTGTCCTTGCGCTCGTATGTGGTCCCTTTTACAGGTCCGTCCGGGGTGTATTTGTCACCGTAGTCATATTCCAGTATGCCGAAATATGCCAATTTGTCCAGAAGAGTGTCGAATTCCTCGTCCGTAGCGGTATAGCGTTTTTTATGGTTCCACTTCACGAGCTCCGGATAACTTCTGTGTTCGCGTACCTTCATAGGTTTGTGGGAGATTACATCGAGCAGAAGATCGAGGGCGGATTCCCGTGTCTGCGGGTCCATCTCGTCTTCGAAGATGCAGGCAAGTCCCCAGTATTCAGGGTCATCGGTAGTCACTCCGTGGAGCTTGGCAGGAATCCTGTCGGTTACTTTGCGTACGAATTTGAGCAGTTTCGGATTAGGGTTCCTGTCTCCTTTATGTGCGGGGACATAGCGTTTAGACATTTCAGGCATATCGGTTATATTTTAGTTGTTTTTCCAGTCATTCACCTCTTTTGTAAGCCAATCGGCAAATTCTCCGACTCCTTCTCCGCTGCGTGCGCAGATGGGGATGATCCTGGCCTTCGGATTTCTTTTATATATGTTATCGGTGCATCGCGACAGGTCGAAATCAAAATACGGCAGCACATCGGTCTTGTTGATGAGCACCACATCGCAGATGGAGAACATGAGAGGGTATTTCAGAGCTTTGTCATCTCCTTCGGGAACTGAAAGGATCATCGCGTTACGTACGCTTCCCGTGTCGAATTCGGCGGGGCATACGAGGTTCCCCACATTCTCGAGTATGGCAAGATCTATATTTTCGAGATTCAGTGCGTCAAGCCCCTGTCGGGTCATCTCGGCGTCGAGGTGGCACATGCCTCCCGTGTGAAGCTGTATGGACTCGATTCCTGTGGCATTCTTGATCTTCACGGCATCCACGTCGCTGTCTATGTCTGCCTCCATCACCGCGGTGCGTACTTTATCTTTAATCAGATTAATGGTGCTGATAAGGGTCGTGGTCTTGCCGCTT
Organism: Lachnospiraceae bacterium; assembly: GCA_963654805.1. Taxonomy (GTDB): domain Bacteria; phylum Bacteroidota; class Bacteroidia; order Bacteroidales; family UBA932; genus Cryptobacteroides. The sequence goes on from CAVKBL010000026.1 coordinate 4,193, forward strand.
CCCGGAGAAGACATCAGATTAAGAAGAAAGACGCCCTTCTTTTTCAGGTCTTTTCTGAGTTCGTCAGCCTGAAGTGAATTCTCTTCGAATATGCTTTTTTTAATCTCTATTACTTTTACTTCGTTCATAGTCCATAACAACACTTTGAATGAAAAACAGATAGATATTCATCTCCTACACGGTGATGAATATCTATCTGTTCCCAATTTGCCCGTACTCATACATATACGGACAAAATTAGCAAAAAATTTGTTTAACAGTTACTTACTTTGCATTCTTTATGCATCTCAGCTGCTGTCCGCATTCTTCGTGCACGTAGGCAAGGGACAGTCTTCCGTCCATATATGATGAGGTGAATGAACTCATAAGTCCGAAGAACTGAAGGCTCGTAGACGAAGTCTCATTATATTTATATACAGTAGAAGTCGCACAGTAAGTTATGCTTGGCAGCCCTACAAAGGATTTGTCGTTCGTATTCTTTTCTGCGATGGTGCTTTTGAAGTATTGAGCTGTGGCGGAATAGTTGTTCTTCTGGCGGTATCCGCTGAAGACGAAGTTCCAGCCGAGTTCATTAGCCTTTTTGATGGAGCCGTAATTGGCCTCGCTGTCCCACAGTAGGGCGGTCTCATCAGTAGTATAGGTGTCTTCGCCTTCCGCCTTGTTGGAATATCCGCAGAGCTTGATGTATTCGGCTCTTGTAGGAACGTGCCAACCGTTAGGGCATATGCCCTGCGCACCTTCGAATGAAGCGGCGTTGTCTTTGGTTACATCCTCTCCGAAGATGGCCTGCTGGTCATAAAGGTATCCGTTTGAAGACACGAGTGCGGCGTCCGTAGAAGGAGTGGCTACGCCATCCACTATCGTGTAAGGAGCCCAGATGTGAGCATCCGTAGAGGTAGGATCTGTGGATACGGTGTATCCTTCCGGGATATAGCGCATAGGCTGTGTCATCCAGGTAGTGCCGTCAGAGAATGTCTTGGTAGTGTATTTCTCGTTCTTGTAGACAAAGTATCCGTCATATTCGGCGAAATCGATGTATGTAGGCTGGTCAGGGGCGATTTCTCCCTTGTCAGTCCAGTTCTCTATGTCTCCCGAGATGGTCACAATCAGATCTCCGGAAAGAACTTTGGCGTTTACGGTGTATTGGCCGCCGCTTACAAGTTCGGTTGAGAGAAGCTTCTGAGACAGTTTGTCTCCGGTGCTCAGCGTCACGTTCAGGGTGAAGGCTACGCTCTGAGGCACTGTTATGAGTGCATATTCGCTGCCTGCGGTGACAGGGCAGGCCTTGATAGTGAGTTCCGCAGAACTTTCGTCCACTGTAGCGGTAAGCTCTGACAGATTTATGACAGCGGTGGATTTGGCGCCATCGAGGCTGACTTCCGAAATGCCCGCACCGCTCTGGTTGTCGATTTTAAGTACGATCTTGCTGAGAAGGTGCTTGAAAGGCACTACTATGGCTTCTGCCGAAGGACTCACTTCTTCTTTAATTCCGGCTATGAGATCTGACGCGCTCACCCCCTCACTCTGGTCTTCCTGTACGCTGAATGAAGTCGGAACCCCTTCTTTTGTATATGGATAATAGGCGGAGAGAGTGGATGTGGAGAGAGACTCCGAATACCATTTGAGGCTTCCTTTGAATACCCCGTCAGAAAAGGATAATTCTTCGTTCTGTGCGAATGTTTCGCCAGGCAGTGTGATGTTTACTCCTATCTTGTCTCCGTCTTCAAAGGAAGTGTCGGTGGCTTTAGTGATGACAGGAGAGATCTGCACGAATCCAAGATCCGCTTCTGTCTTGTTCTTGTCCTGCGTGCAGGATGCTAAAAGCAGCGCTCCTGCGGCGATGATGAAAATTTTTTTCATATTCTGTGATTTAAAAATTATAACCTATTGCCAAAGTATTTGTTATCTGTCCGTTTTTATGTCCGATGAATGTGAAACCGTATTTTGCGTATATGCCGTTGTTGAAGGTGTATCTGATTCCGAGGTGTACGGGTAATTTCAAACTGGTCTTCCACAGGAGCATCTGCGAGTATATATCCTCGACCCTTTCCGGAGTGATGCTTGCCTGAGTGTCGCTTACACTTCGGCTTGACTCATCAAGGAATCCTTTCTGCGCACGCAATTGGGCGTATATATCCAATCGCTTTTGTACTCTGAATTTTGCACTTAATCCCATATCTGCACTCAGAAGTTCAGAAGAGTATACATAAGGGTAGATGGTGGACGATTCTCCCCGCTCAGTCGTAATCGACGCATTTGCCGTAATGACAGTTCCGTTGTCCCTGTCATAAAGCATATATTCAAGCCCCATAAGCGAAGAAGACTTCGAAAGAATGGGAAGAGAGCCGTAATCATAGGTAGTAGTGATTCCGCCCTGCGTCACATCTTCCAGTATGTTTTCATAATTCTTCAGGAACCGGCAGTCATATCTGAGCCTGAAAGTGTGCTCCACTGTCTCTGCGGTCAAACGGTAAGCGAGCGCCCCTGTGCAGGCATGGCGGTGGAAATCGTACCAGATCTTCTGTTTCTCGCCTATCTTTCCCTTTCCGGTCAGAATTCCGAATTCAGCAAACAAGTTACCGTACAGACTTTGGAAAGAGAGGATGTGCAAATTCTCCTGAACAGGGAAGCGGTCGAGTCCCGATTCCTTGAGATGCACGGCCGAATTGTCCCATATGTCTTTAACCCCATAGAAAAGACCTTTGTCCAGAAAAGCGTAATATACACCTGAATTTATGCCAATCTCTTCGGCCACAATGCTTTGAGTATTCCTTTTGAAGGTATAGACTCCTCCCGCGATCCAATCATCGCCCCGGTAAAGAACAGCGGGGGAGACCTGTAATGACATATGGTATGTGGTGTGTCTGAGGTCCTTGAGCTTCGTGTAATTCTGCCCCTGGTATGTAAATTTTCCTCCTATAAGCCAATTCTCGTTCACATTCAGGCTGAGTCCTCCCATAAGATTATATACCTGTCTGGATTTTCGACCGGGAGTGAACTCGTAAATGTCCACGGGATAATATTCAGGTATGGCGCTCATGCTGCCGCAGGCTTCATTGGCAGAGACGGAGGTGAAACTGAAGGTGCCTTGAAGGGTAAATTTCTGTAGTTGTTTCAAAGATTTGGCCTTGGCAGTGCCGCTCCATATGGATTTGCCGTCGAAAGGAGAGCGGAAGCTTCCGTCCGTGTAGGCTGTGGACAATTCCGCATAGGAATAATTGGCATCCGGAGTACGTAGCCAGTTTATGTTCTCGCTGCCCATGTATATCTGAGTGCCCAGGAATGTCTCGTAGTCCTGAGCCATACAGTGTATTCCCAAAAGTAGAAACGTGAATATGTAGCAAACCTTATTCATGGAGCGACTGTATTTCACGTTCATAAAAATCGTCTGTGGAGTTGTTCGTGTCCTGCAGCACCTGGTAACCGCACAGCGAAGTGGATTTTTCATCTGTCTTCCGGTAGAGGGTATGGCCCTGATATGGACCGGAAAAATCCACGGCCCCGGCGTCTATCCCGCTTGGAAGACGCTTTTTGTTTTTACCGGCTTTTTCGAAGACTTCCACTCCGTCTATCACCCAGTCTATAGGCAGTTTGACTATTCTGTCCACTGTGGAACCCGGCTTTTGAATTACAGACTCTCCGTTTTGTAGGAATTCCTGAATGGTGGTGCCTTGCGGGGCGCGGAAAATGACTGGCGCCGGTGACGTCTGGGCAAATGTATATGCATTGGCCTGACCTGTCTTAATGACTACAGACAGGATTCGTCCGTTCTGTATTTTGTCTCCCGGAGCAGGGTGATAATTGGGGTTTGGAAAATAGGCCGTGCTGTAGCATACGAAATAATCTTCCTTGTTGAGATTGACCGACTGGGAATAGGTAGAAGCGTGGTTTATGGCTCCGTAGATTGCTATCACGGCGTCTTCTCCGCTTTCCAGAGGGAAACTCTTTCCGTCTCCCCCTATCTGCCAGATAGCTTGAACTACAGGGACATAGTCTATGTCCATATCGCTCCATACATTGGTGGCGACGCTTCTATAAGGGTCTATTACTCCCAGACACAGGCTGTCCAGATACTCTGTCTGCGAGCTGTTGTTATGCACTATAATGTAAGAGTCTGATGCGTAGTTGCCTTCTTCGGGGTATTTGGTGCATCCGCCGCAATAAATCTCTTTTATTACAAGCGACCCTGCTTTGGATACGCTTAAAGGAAGTTCGATGTCCGAGTCAGAGGAACCCAGGATGATTTTATCCAGTACCCCGTTGAAAATACAGGACTCATAAGTGAGGTTATAGACGGCTCTGTACGAGCCTTTTGGAAGCGTTATGCTGAACACTCCGTCTTTGTCGGCCGTGCATTCATAGGACAGGTCTTCTCTGCGGCTGCTCACACGTAATGTTCCTCTGCTTTTTTCTTCCGCAGGAAAAGATTCCGGATACTGCGGATGTATGGAAAGAACTGCGGTTCCCTTTTCCCACGGATTATCCGGGAAGACGGATGTGCAGGCCGTAAGAAGCAGGGGAAGCAAAAACAGGAGACTTACTATCTTTCTCATCATCTAAATCTTTATTCTGCAGGTTAAACCATAATAGAATGACGGAGTGAATATGGCTCCGACGCCGGTAGCCATAGATGTTACGTACATTCTGGAATTCGTGAAGTTGTTCGCGAAGAAGGAAAGGGATACTTTATCGCCTATCTCCTTGGTTACGCTGAAATTGGCAGAGCAGTAGAAGCCGTATCCGTCACGTGCGAAGGTGTATGCATTGCCGGATTTGAGGATAAGGTTCGCAAACTCCGGAAGTGCAGCCTGCTCGGAGGTGAAATCGTGGATTTCCCCATTCTCGTCCATATATTTTACAGGGTATATGGCAGTATATGAATTGCCTTCGTATATGCTTCCGCCGGTAGGCTCTGTTCCGTCGGCGCTCACGTTGAATGCATACTCGCTCCCCTGATAGGTGGAGATGTTGCGCGAGCGTTTGAGAAGGGACATTTCCAGACGGCAGGTGACGATAAGACGGGCCTCGGTGATATGGGTTATGGTGGTGAGATTGGCATCCAGCGAATGTGTCTTCTTGCCGTTGAAGGTCGAGGATGATCCTGCTCCGTTGGCATAGATGCCTACATATTGATAGGAACGGTTGGGAAGGCTTGTGTGCGACCAGCCGGTTCTGTAGTAGTATGAAAGCGTTTCGTCCGCGTAGTAAGACCAGGCGTAGGCCGCATCGAGCCTGACACTGGTGTTAAGTGCTTCTATCTGAGGAAAATCCGCGGTGAGCTCAGCCCCGGCGCGGTGTATGGTGGCGCCTCCGTCAGGAAGCTCGCTTTCGAAAAAGGACCTGTCCACCACGAGCGTGTTCATGGCAGTCCATACATCTTCGTCAGAGCTTCTCAGGTAAACAACGCCACTCTGCGGGTCCACTTTTATCTGTGGGTCGGAACCTGCGGAGTATCCGGAAGGCAGGCTCATTATCCTGTAGGAGAACGGAGTATAGATGCTGCGGAAAGTGTAGGGATTAAGTGTCTTGTTATAATATCCTACAAGGGATACGCTTGTTCCAAACAGGATGAAATCCGCCCCTATTTCGCAGTTGTGGTTTTTCTGCCAGGTGAGGTTTTCGTTATAGAGCATCTGGTACGGCTGTGTGTAGTAGACATAGGATGCGTCCTGGCCGTGGGAGAGGCTGAATGTCTGTATGTCGCGGTATTTTTGTTCAGGGAAAAGTACATGGAACGAAGGCAGTTTTTCGCTTATTCCCCATCCGGCGCGCAGGGACAGGTCATCGGAAATGCTCCATTTGGCATTGAATCGCGGAGAAAGGCTGTTGACATTTTTGTACTTGGTGCCGCGGACAAATACGTTTTCGGCGCGAAGACCGGCCATAAGGTCGAGCTTAGTCCGTCCTATGGGTATGCAGAGGTTCTCTTCCGCGTAGAGCGAGAGGTTGTGCATGAATGGATAGTCGCTGTAAGGCCTCGGCCTATAGCCGTTAGCACTCACTGACGGGTCCAGATAGTATTCTCCCTGACCTACATTGCCGTTCGCTTTCCATTGCACTCCCGCCTTGAACTTGCTGTTCGCTCCCGAGAATTTGCGGAACCATTCGTATTTGAGAGATGATGCCAGGTCCAGTTCCTTGGAATCGACTATCTTGTCAGCAAAATAGCTTTTGGGGAGTCTGTCCGCCAGGTGATATCCCTGAAGAGTGGAGTGAACGGCAGGAAGAGATGAAGCGGCGGAACTGTAAGTGCGGTCTTGCGTGTAATTGTCCTGATAGTTTACGGATGCGTCAAATTTGAGATTCGTCATCCATGGTCGAGCTGCCGCCCAGACCAGAAGGATGTGGGCGCGCGCTGAATTGTCGCGACCTTTGCTGAACGTGCCTACATAAGCGTCCGGGTCGTTCTCGCTGTTCATTCCGCCTATTCCCAGACTGAGTCCGCTTTCCAGACGCAGTTTGCCGCCGAATGTATTGGTATAGACTGAGTTGAGCGTGCGCCTCGTGTACGAGGTGTATGGTGAGGAGAGTTTGGCTGTGGCACGGGTCCATTCTGCGCTCAGGTTAAGTATTCCCCGGCCGTGCTGAAGGTCTATTCCTTTGGAAGCGCTTCCCAGATAAGTTCTCGGATTGACTGAAAATGTGACGTTTACGGGAGTTACGCCCTTTTTTGTGTGGATTTTCACCATTCCGCTGTTCAGATCGCCGTATTCGGCCGACGGTACACCGGTGATAACTTCTATGCTCTGCACGTTCTCGGTAGCGATTCCTCTGGTGGAAGTGCCTGAAAGGGAAGCGAACGAAGAATTCCCTCCAATCCTTACTCCATCCACTTCCACGGCGGTTCCGAAAGCGGCGTTACCTGCGGAACTTCCGCTGTTTCTAAGGGACAGAATGTTGTCGGCGGTCAGATCCGGGTTGACGGTCTTGCCTCCGGGAAGAAGGGCGCTTACATCGGTGATGTTGCTCATCTGCATATGCTCCAGCGCTTTGGAGCCGAACTGTAGCGAAGTGTTCAGTCCCTCTTTATCCCGCTGCGCGGTAACCACCACCGTCTTCAGTGCCAATGTGTTCTCGCTGAGCCGGATCTTCATCCCTTCGATATCCCTTGAGATAGTGATGCCAAGTTCCTTGTCGGCGTAGCCCAGACATGCGAATGCCAATGTGACTTTCCCCCCGTCAATCCCGCCGAGCGAGAACTGTCCTTTATCGTCGCTGACAGTCCAGAGTCCTGTTCCCTTGACATTCACTCCGGCACCCACAATGGGCTCACCGTTTCCGGCATCTGTGATGATACCTGATATGCTGTAGACGTGGGTGTTATTCTGCGCGCTCAATCCTATGGCGCAGAATAAGGCGAGAAATATGGAAATGACTGCTATCTTCTCTTTCATCCTTGCTTTTTGAAGGTGCACAAAGATAAAAAACGAGATTGACAACTTATATACCTAATAATAGGTATCCGGATAAGGCATTACTCCAACAGTCCGGTTTTCTGATTCCAGGGAGTATTCTTATAAAGGGAATTGAGCGTAGGCCAATTGTTTCGTGGCAGGTACATGCTCAGACCGCTGAAAGTGTCCTTGTTGATAGGCGTGCCTATGAAGGTAGGAGTGGCGTTCTTGTAGAGCACAAGCTTGTCAAGTACATCGTCGAGTTCCTTCAGCTCGTCCGCACTCGCTCCCATTTTGGCGATTATGTCGCGGAAATCGTAGTGATAGGAAAACGAGTAGTTATAGCTTTGCACCCTTGAAGTCTCGATATCAAGTGAAGCGTTGGGATGATTGGCAAAGATTTTTTGACACACCAGGGCCAGTTCGTCCATCACGCTGCAGTCATACAGACCGACGGTCAGATAACTGAAAGAGGCGAGCTTGTCATAAAAATCCTGACATACGCCTTCAATGTCTATGGTCTCGGAATCGAGCAGCCTGGAGGCCATGGTGCGGTAGTCGAACCCGTAGCTGATGACTTCTGTCGGGGCCGCCGCTATATATTTAACCTTTTCTCTGAGGTCATAGTTCGTTTCAACTCCTCCCATAAGGCAGCAGTCGAATATTATGTAGTCAAGCGACATGGGCAGGGCGTCTGCAAAATCTTTGACGTCCATATAGTAGGCATTGGCCGAAGTCTTGTCATATTGCGCGCCCATCCACGAGGGGGCGGTGGAAGGGGTGGCGTCACCGTTCCCGTAATTATAACCGGATGGAAGCCATCCAGATGCGTGAGAGTTGAAAATCAGTCCGTAGGATGAAGACGGGAATTCTTTTTTGATGAAGCTCAGAACGTCTTCCGCCATGGAGGTCTTCACTGATATCTGTCCCGAAGGATATCTTTTGAGCGTATCCATCACGACTTGTCCGTAGTGCTTGTACATATGGAATATGACAGGCTCCGTAGGCGTGCTCCAGTCTATCCTGTTTCTGGCGATATGTGAATATACGATCACGGCCCTGTCATCGTTTTTCTCCGGGAGGTAACCTTCACATAATTGAGCTATATTGTCATTCAGGTCGGCTGACAGGTTGTTGTAGCCCTCGAAATAAAGAATCATTACTCTGGAGTACCCCAATCCCTCTACGCCTTCTCTTTTGGCGGAATTGTGGTTGCCGTCTGGGATTGGCTGCAACATATCGTCTGTGCAGCTTGTCAGAAGCGACAGAAGAAGTATGACTATGACTTTTTTCAGGTCTTTCATATCAGTTTGATGCCTTCTTCCTGCATGGCTCGCAGCGACTCGTCGTGGCCTGTCTTGTCAACATAAGCGAGTGCGTTTTTTACCAGATACACTTTCAGCCCCGCTCTCAGAAGGTCTTCAGCAGTGTTTTTTACGCAATACTCTGTGGCTATGCCGCATATATACACTTCATTGACATCCAGTATGCCAATTACATCCACCAGGCTTTGTCCGGCTTCGTTCCGCCCTTCCGCTCCGGAGTATTGTTCCTGCGCAGGGTCTGTGCCTTTCAGAAATGTAAGTTCATCCTGCGCGAACTCCTGTAGGTCGGAGTGAATTTCCGCTCCGTGCGTACCGTTCACGCAATGCTCCGGCCAAGTGCCGCCGTTCTTCTTGAAAGAGCAGTGATCTGACGGATGACAGTCCCGGATAAACAGAACTGGCGGTTCTCCCCAGGAGTGCTCCTTGTGGCTGAGAATGAATCTGCGACATTCCTGCACTGCGTCGTCCGCATTCTGGCAGGCCAATGACCCGTCGATGAAATCGTAGAGCATGTCCACGACCACTATTGCGCTGTTACGGTTCATATCTGGAAATTTTCTATTTCTTTTACGAGACGTTCTATGATGGAGAGTTTGACTTCTGAAAGCTCATCTGAGATATCTACCTTGTAGAAATGCGGATTGATAAGACGCCTTTCGCTTTGAGAAAAATGCGAGAGGGTGTCGTTATAGTAGGCTTTCTTTTCGAAGATGCTTCTTTGTTCGGCCACTCTCTGTCCGTTTTGCATTACCAGTTGCTGGAGAGGACGTGCGGTGTATTCGCCTTCGACGAGCGTCTTGTATTTGTAGCGGTCAAATTCGTCGTAGATGGTGATGGTTCCGCCTTCGCGCAGGGTCTCGTCCGTCTTGTCGCCTCTAAGGCACGTGACGTCCAGTTTGTATATTTCTTCCGGATAGTTCTTGCTTATGCGCCAGGTAATCTGGAATCCGGGATTGATCATCTTCGCACGGTCTTCGGACATCTTCATTACCGGTTGTCCGTCAAGTTGCACCAGTTTATATACATTTCCGAAACAAGGGGCGTCTTTGCTGGTGGCTATCGCGTCGCCTACGCCGTAGCAGTCTATGGCAGCCCCCTGTCTTTCAAGATCTGATATGAGGTATTCGTCCAGAGAGTTGGTGGCGAAGATCTTGCAGCCGCGCAGGCCGTTTTCGTCGAGAACTTTACGCACTTCCACTGACAGATAGGCCAGGTCTCCGCTGTCGAGTCTCACGCCGTAGCCGTAAGGGTAGGAGTCGTTTATGCCGTTCTCTTTGAAGGCGCGTATGGCGTTGAGAAGACCGCATTTGAGGGTGTTGTATGTGTCGATCAGAAGAATCAGGTTCTCTCCCCGGTGTGTCTGTATGTAGGCATTGAAGGCTTTATGTTCCCCTTCGACGGTGCAGCCGAATGAGGATACGAAACTGTGCGCCATGGTGCCTGTACTTCCGCAGCCGAAGATGTTGCCGGTAAGGACGTTGCTGGTTCCCGCGCAGCCGGCTATGACGGCTGCTTTGGCGCCGTAAACGGCCGCCCAGGGCCCGTGAGCCCTGCGGGAACCGAACTCGCTCACCGGTTTGCCGGTCGCACGGCACACTCTCGACGCTTTGGTCGCCACCGCCATCTGATGGTTCATGATGCACAGCATGGGGGTTTCAAGCACCTGCGCCTCTATGAGCGGCGCTTCCACTATTATTATCGGTTGATTGGGAAAAGCTATCTCTCCCTCACGCATGGCGTAGAGATTCCCGGTGAAATGCATCGTACTCAGGTACTCCCTGAATTCTGCGTACTCGTCTCCCGGAAGAAACTGTTCGAACCACTCCGGAGCCTTTCCTCCCAGGCCCTGAATCATCTCTATGACCTCATCCACGCCGCTTACCACGGCCCAGTTGTTGTTTTCCGGTGCTTTTCTGTAAAAAAGATTGAAAATAGCCGTTTTTCCTTCACTTCCTATGTCGTGAAAAGACTTTCCCATAGTGTATTGGTACTTGTCCGAACAATATGCAATATCTGTCAGCATTATATACAGTTTAAAACTTGGCAAATATAGTGATTATTTGTGAGACCCTTTCCGATATGCTGACGGGCTGATTCCGCAGGTGGCCGTGAAATACCGCCGGAAACTGCTTATGGAGTTGAACCCTGATTCCCCGGCCACCGTTTCGAGCGGAAGGGAAGTTGTTGACAGCAGGTCCTGGGCTTTTTTGACTCTCCAACCGTTCACGTATTCATAGAAATTGGCATGCATCTGCGAATTCAGAAAATTGGACGCGTAGGTTCTGTTGGTGCCGAGGGCTCTGGCCAGATCGCTTATGGTAAGTTTAGAGTCCAGATATATTTCTTTTTCTCTGAAAAGGCTTTCCAAATTGTCTTCGAAGCTGTGGCTTCTGGATGCCTGACTCTTGCCGATGTCGTCGGAATTCAGTATCCGGAGCGCCTCCAGCATATCATCCTGCCTATAGGAAAAATAGCAGATGAGTCCGAAGAACACTATCATGCACAGGTTGTAGATGGACACTGCATAAAGTGTTTCGCTCAGTGAGGCCCACGTCCAGAGGCAGATGATGCCCATATATACGTAAAGGATGTATTTAAGCCAGTAGAGTGAAAGGCCGTCATCCGAGAAGTTCTCTTTCAGGATCCTGTTGTACCGGCGCGTGGCGATGAATCCGTATGCAATGATGAACACCGAATAGAGTATGGTCAGAGTCATCGTGACATGGTAGATGATATGGTAACCTGTAATGCAGAAAGCGATCAGGCTCGCCGTATAGACCAGTGCATTGGCAGTCAGCAGCCAGCCTCTCTGGCGCTGTGGGTCGACGATGCGAAGGAAAAGCAGCAGCGCGGCCGGTACGACGGTCATCTCCAGAATGTCCGTGACCGGGGAGGTCAGATATGAGTATTGGCCTGTGGTGGAGAAAAACAGAAAGAATGCGAATTCGAAGGCGCTGATTGCTAGCATCCAGGCCATAAAGTGGAATACGGCTTTCTGCAGGCCGTGCGTCTTTCCTTTGAGGTACATTATCGCGGTGCAGAATATCTGCGCGGCGATAAGCATACCGAATGTGAAATCACACAGATGTTCGGGCAATGTAGCTGTCATATGGGCAAAGATAGGTAAATAAAGCACTTGAAAAACGTGTCAAGCGGTAAAAATCACGCCCATACGGTACGAAAAAACGCTCAATAAGTAAAATTGACCCTTTGCAGTTGTGTATAGGCGCTCTTTTGTGCAAATTTACTATGGAAATTTTTAATCATAATGTCTTATGAAACTCACTCGTACCTTTGCGATTCTCGCGACATTGTCCCTGTTGCTCATTTCCTGTCAAGAGGAAGACATTCCTACGAATATTGACAAACCGGTTCCGACTCCCCCTTCGGGAGAGACTTGGTCTGTTAACGGAAGCGTCCAGAAAGGTCCTTTTACCCAGGGCACGTCTATAACCGTTCAGGCTTTGGATGCTTCGCTCAATCCTACGGGCAGCCAATATCAGACCAAGACCACGGACGATGCCGGCAGTTTCGCAATGGACAGCCAGATAGAAAGCCGCTATGTGGAAATCATAGCGATGGGGTATTATTTCAATGAGATTGAGGGCAAAGTGTCTTCTTCAACCATTACACTGCGCTCCATTTCAGATCTGGAAGAGGAGGGAAAGACCAATGTCAACCTCCTTACCACCCTCGAGTCTGACCGTGTGCGTGCCCTCGTAAAAGAGGGGAAGACCGTAGCAGATGCGAGAACACAGGCTGAAAATGAGATTTTCGCGGTATTCAACATCCCAGTAAGTGCCGGATCCGTGGCCAATTTCGACAAGATGGACATTACCGGAGGTGCCGTGGCGGATGCCATTCTGCTGGCCGTATCCGCTTCGCTTCAAGCCGGAAGGTCCGTGGGGGAACTTTCCGAACTTATAAGCAAGATAGCTTCGGACATAGCATCTTCCGGAGAATTGGTCACGGAGTCCCTCAGGGCCAAGATTATAGAAGGTTGTACAAAGGTGGACGCCGACAAGGTGCGTGATAACCTTGAAAAGCGGTATGCGGACCTTGGCAAGACCGATTTCATCATTCCGCCTTTCGAGGATTATCTTGATGTGAACGGGAATGGTGTCATAGACAGAGATGACAGCTGGATCATTCTGGGACAGAGCGATTTCGTGATTTCCGACAGGGGCGGGACCTTTGATGTGTCCCTTCAGCACAGTCAGGATTTCGAGGTCATCGTAGAGGATGGCTGGGTAAGGCAGATTGACACCAAAGCTTATCTTCAGGATGCCGTTCTGCATTTCGAAGTGGATCCGAATGAAGATGTTGACCCTCGTTATGCCGTGATACGCATCAAGGACAGTAAAAGTTCATATAGTGAATCCGTTACGTTGACTCAGAAACAAAAGGACGCCCTCACGCTTTCAAAATTGAGCGTGGAGCTTGAAAAGCAGGCCTGCACTTTCGAAGTGGAGTATAATCATAATGCGGATGTAGCCGTAACTATGGATGTGGACTGGATCCGTACCGTCGCCACGAAGACCCTCGCTACTTCCAAGGCGACTTTCTCCGTAGATGCCAATCCTGAAACCACCACCCGTACAGGGCATATTACCTTCACTCTCGGGGAACTTCGCGAGACTCTCACCGTTTATCAGAAGGGCGGGCGTACGCTGGTGCTCAGCGAAAAGGAGGTAAGCGTCGGTTCCGAAGGAGGAACGGTGTCGCTGCGGGTATCGGCCAATGTGCCGTTCGAAGTGATTGGCCCGGATGCCGGATGGCTGACGTCTGTCTCCGGCAGTTCCGTTAAGGCAATAGTCTCACACACATACAGTTATAAGGCTGAAGAAAATGTCACCGGCTCGACGAGGTCGGCTGTGATAACATTCAGGGACACGGAGAGCGATCTTAGCGAAACGGTTACCGTAACTCAGGCTCAGAACGACGTGTTTACGGGCGAAAAGAGTGAGTATCGCATATCTTTCGAGGGAGGCACGGTGGAGATACCGGTAAGTACGAATCTTAATTATACTCCTTCTATTGAGCAGGATGGCAGTTGGCTGTCAATCGTCGAAACCAAGGCGATAAGAAATGAAACTATCGTTCTGAAGGCCACGAAGAATGAGACCATATCCCCAAGGACGGCCGTTCTCAAGCTTCTCGGGGAGAACCGGACGCTTTCGTTCAACATAGTTCAGGGAGCGAATGCCGAGCAGGTGACAGTCACCGTTACGACCCCGGGCACGCTCACGCAGCAGATGTCCGCGGAGGATCTGCACAAGGTGCTGAATCTTAAGATTGCAGGTACGCTCAATGATACCGACCTGGCTGTTTTGGAAGGTGGTGTTTGGGTGGAGCAGGGCGTATATGCCGGCAGTGACCCGGCACATTTTGAATGCGAGTGGGTGGTGGAAACGCTTGACCTGTCGGAGATGAAGACTGAATCTTCGACTATTGGTAAGGGCAGGAATTTCTTCTGCTGCGTGCCTAGCCTTTTGAAAGTGGTGATGCCCCGTGAAGTGGAGACCATAGAGGAGTCGTGTTTTAACAAGTGCATCAATCTCAAAGAAATAGACTGGGGGACGGGATCTTCTGTAAGTAAAATCTGCGGAAGGTTATATGTGAATTCTGTGATAGGTCTAAGTAATCAAGGCTATTACGGCGCGTTCAAGGACTGCATATCGCTTGAAAGCGTCACGCTGCCGGAGAGTCTATCCGACTTTCAGGCGGGAGCTTTTCTGAACTGCTCTTCGCTTAAGACCCTTGTCTTCCCTGACGGTGGCAAGCTTAGGGAACTCAAATGTGCCGAGGCCTATAAAAGCACAGGCCTCAGCACTACTGTATATGTAATGGGTCATCTATGGGGCTGCACTTCGCTTGAGACTATCGTGCTCCCGAGCAACCTTCGTGAGATAGGAGAGAACGCCTTCTACGGCACTCCGTTCAGAACGATAAATGTCCCTGAAACGGTCAAATACATCAGTACGGAGTATCTGTTCAATGGTTGCGAGCGGCTGGAGGAGGTGATTTTGCCTTCGACCATTACCGAATATTCCAAGGGAATGTTCTCCGGCTGCGCCAAGCTTGCTTCGATAAAGGGACCTGCCAAGATCACGAAATACTGTGAGTCCTGCTTTGAGGGTTGTCCGTCCAAATGGATTGTTCTCGATCCGGAAGCGGAATACGAGAGCGGTGTATTTGCCGGAATGGATGTGGAGAGCATCTCCTTCCCTGCGGGGTTCAAGACTGTGCCGCACAGGATGTTTGCTCAATGCAAGAATCTCAAGTCTCTCTCGCTTGGCGAGGTTCAGACCATAGGCGAGTACGCTTTTGGAAGCTGTGCACTGAAGGCGTTGACTATTCCCGAGAGTGTAAAGGACATCGATGCTAGTGCTTTTTCATCTAACTCTGAACTCTCTGAGGTTAGAATAGATGCCGTAAATATTACTCTGGACAGGCCGTTCTATGATGTTAAGCTTTCCAGAGTTACCATCGGCAAAGGAGTAAGGAGCATTGATGGACCGCTTGGCGGAGAAGTCAGCGAAATCTTCTTTGAGGAGGGCGGCGTATGCGAATATTTTGCTTCCGCAGGCAGTCAGAAGGCGCTCAAGAGCATAACGCTGCCGTCGACGCTTAAGACCATAGGTGACGAGGCGTTCTATGACTGCACCATCACTTCTATCGATATTCCTGTCGGAGTGACTTCCATAGGGGTAAAAGCGTTCAATAACTGCGGCGCTCTCACTTCGGTTTCTCTTCCGGACGGTCTGGAGGATATCGGAAGCAATGCGTTCGGCAAATGCAACAAGCTCGAGAAAATCACCATCCCTTACACGGTGGCAGGTATAGGAAAGGAGGCGTTTTATGGCTGCAGCTATCTGGAAGAGGTGCATATGAAGAGCATAGACCCGCCTTACATCGGCTCGAGAGTATTCGAAAACTGCAAATATCTGAGCAAAATTCAGGTACCGGACGAGGGCCTGTCTGCCTACAAGGCGGCCTGGAGCGACTGGGCAGATCTTATCGTGGGCGGAGAGGCTGGCGGTCAGAACAATGGCTCGTCCCTGGCGGCTTCCGTCACCACTCTGGATGCAAGCGAGATTACCTTTACGAAAGCGACATTGAACGGGAAAGTAAGTGTTCCGAAATCCATGGGAGACCTGTACATTACGGCGAGGTTTTATTACAGTAATGTTTACAAGACGGTGGAGGATCTGAAATTGTCCGGTGAGAGCTATGGAGTCGCCTCTTATGATTTCGAAGACGACGGTTCATTTTCCGGCAGCTACGGATTCAGCAGCGGTACGACATACTGGTATGTGGCATATGCCAAAGTGGGAAGCGAGGAATATTGGGGTGAAGTCAAGAGCTTCACTACCGGTGGCGTCAGCATCTATGAGCCGTCTATGTCCGCCGACGGCAGAAGCGCTACTTTCAGCGGTTCTCTTAATATTCCGGAATCACTGAAGAACCAGACGGTGGAGACATATTTCCTTCTAGGGACGACGGACAATTATTTTGTGAATTCCGCTACCAGGGTCGATGCCATTTTCGATGGAGACAGATTCTCTGCGACAGCGGAAAATCTTACGCCGGGCACGAAGTATTACTGGGCCGCTTATGTGAAGGTAGGGGACTCTTGGGAGTATTCCGGATGGGATTATACCGGAGGACTTAAATCTTTTGTGGCCGCACCTGAAATGTCGGTGACCACGGGAACTGCCGAATTGGCATCCGGCAAAGTATGTCTGAAAGGAACTGTTAGTATGGTGTCCGACCCGTCTGAGAGTGGCGTTTCTCCAAAAGTGGTGTTTTATCATCTGTCAAGTTCGAATTTTTCGATTGCGGGAGATGATTACGACATTTTCGCGATGCTTTTGAATAATGGCGAACAGTATGAGGCTGACTGGACATATGGAATCCGGGACGTTACGGTACAGGTCCCGTTTGATAGCGGCGCGCAGTGCTGGTATGTGCTATGTGTGAAGTTGAACGACGAGATTGTGAGCCGTGGCGAGACCAAGAGTTACACCTGTAGCTACAATTTTCCTTCAGGTGCCGTTGATCTGGGACTTTCGGTAAAGTGGGCATCTTGCAATGCCGGTGCTGCATCTCCGGATGCATATGGAGATTATCTTGCTTATGACGGGTTTTCTTCGACGGAGGGCAGGCTGCCGACATCAGAGGAATTTACCGAACTTATTGAAAACTGTACGTGGACTCGTACGGAGCGTAACGGCGTGACGGGCTATGTGGTGGCCGGAAACAATCTGAATGCCATTTTTATACCTTGTGCCGGGATGAAATATAATGGCAACGAGTGGTCTGTCGGACGCAGCTGCTACTATTGGAGTTCGACGATGTCAGACGGGCGTGTGACATATCTTGACGGTCTTTCCTTACGCACTCTTTTTCCTACCGGGTATATGCTTCCTGTCCGTCCGGTGTATGAATAAATACAAAATGCCGTTTCAGAATTCGGAAAAATGTTTATTTTTGCGAAATTTTTTAACGAAGGTTAATTATGAACAAAACTTTTCTTAAAGGTGTTTCCATTCTTTTGGGAATTGCCGCAATTATGGGGTGCAAACGCCATAATTCAGAATCTCCATCTCTTTTCAAGGGAGTATGGGAAGGTCCGATGACAATTACGGAAACAGGAACTACTGTGAAACTTGTCAATGTGACAGGCTCTACCGCCGAATTCTACGAGATGGAGTACTCGTTGAAAAAAGGTTACACCGTTAAATCAAAGCAAGTTTCTGACGTAAAGATTGTTAACGATGCCAAGAACAGTTCAAAAGATTTCGTGGTCACTCTGGACGGTGAGGAATACACATTCGCTTCCGATGGCGGCTCCGTTATCTACTCTACAGACGGAAAAAGCCAATATGCTCTCACTTCTAATACTATAGATTATTACAAGTCATTTAATTACGGTCCGTCTCTTCTCTCAACGGATAAAGAATTTGTCGGACCGAGGGCATACTCTGATATGCAACTGACATCGGTAGAATCTCTTTCCGCTGACTTCAACTGGCTGGAGTTCCTCGAGTGGGCAGGCAAGACGGCCGCCACTACTGCCTGGGGCAAGGGCGTCGGAGTTCTCCTGGATATGCTGTTCCCGCCTTCTGGTTCGACGACTACTCTTGATGATCTGCTGGACAAGATGAATTCTATCACGGAGCAGCTTAACCAGATGACACTTCTTTATAAGAACACTACTTATGAGGCCAAGCTCAATGACCGCAGCAAGTATGTCAGCGAGCTCACCAACTATAACTCCGAATATTATATCCGTCTGAGCAATGCCAAGACAGAGGCGGATGTCGCTACTATCATAAAAGACTGGGCTTCACACAATGTAGGCGGTAATCCTCCTTATGTTCAGGGCCTTAATTTCATAGATTTCCTGCTTGACACGGTGATAGAGCAAAGAGACATATACAATATGTATGACCTCTACACTTTCAACACTACTGCGTGGGAAAGCGAAGGATATGCCGTCAGGGAGGCTCTCCGTGCCAGCGATATAGCTGTAGCCGCTCAGAATCTGTACCTTACACAGCTTTATCAGATGCTTAGAGATGACGTTGACGACAACTCAAAGGCCAAGATCCTTGAAAACAACATCAAGAGATTTGAGCAATTCTCCGATTACATCAAAAAGAATCCTGTCGAGCACCACGATGATAAAGTGATATGCCAGATTGCCGATAATCATTTCGTAATGGATATTGCCAATTTCTCGGTTGTATCCTCAGGTATGTACAAGAATCCGTCATGGAGCCCCATTCCTCGTAAATGGATAGAGTATGATGACGACATGGATTTTATCTATGGACCTAACAAGATCGAGTGCTACAACAAGTCGCTCACTCCGGACGAAGTGAAGAAGATTCTTGACTATTACGCCGGTACGGATCTTACCTTGGCTCAGATACTTAAAACGAAAGCCGGCTGCAAAATCAATATAGCCACGCTCCCTGATCAGGAGTTTATCCTTACGCTCCAGAGTAAAGGCTATTCTGCAGATAAAAACGTCGTGGGTCTTGACCGGTCGGTAGGCTACACTGCCAAATCGTCTTCCGAGATTGGTCCCAAGTCCGTAGGTCGCGGTTATTTCGAGGTAAAAGGAAGTTTCTATTCATGGTATTTGGAATTTGTCCGTTGGGAAAAATTCGTCGATAATCAGATTTGGATAAGAACAACCGTTCTGGAACGATAGATTTTGAATTGATTATCAGTGGCCTCATCGGTAAAAGCCGGTGAGGCTTTTTTCTGCTTGCGGAAAGGGTGATGTTTCGGAAATATTTTATAATTTCGTGAGAGTTATGGAATTGAAACCATGGAATATTTGTCTAAAGAGAGGCACGATGAGTTGGTCGAGGAACTGAATCATCTTATAAATATAGACTATCCTAAGATTAAGGACGATCTGAGTGAGGCACGTGCGCAGGGAGATTTGAGTGAGAATTGCGGTTATAGGGCCGCCCGCGCGGCGCAGGCCCGTGCCATAAGCAGAATACGTTTTCTTCAGAAGGTATTGCAGTATTCCAGGGTTCTGGATACGAAGTCTCTTCCGGAGGGAAAGGTGACTCTTCTCAGCCGGGTTGAATTCACTAACCTGGTTACTTCGCAGAGGATGTGTTATACTGTCGTAAGCCCTCACGAGATGGATCTGCAGCGAGGTAAGATTTCTCTTAAATCCCCTATAGGATTGGCACTTATGGGCGGAAAAGCGGGAGATGTGGTGGATGTGCACGCTCCTTCCGGGGTGTTTCAGATAAGAATAGAAAAAGTAACCATATAAATTGACACAAAGATATGAAAGTGTTTTTTTCGATTAACTATAATACTTCCTGGGGCGAGTCTGTAGTGCTTTGCCTTGGGAAGAAGACCTGTCCTATGCAGATGGCCTCGTATGGTCAGTGGAGCGTCGCCCTCTCTCGTGTACGGGAAGATGATCTGCAGAGTTACGGATATAAAATTGTCCGCGAGGACGGCACTTGCAGGCGTGAATGGAGGCATCACTGCTTGTCGTCTGGCGGCGTCAAGGCCCCGAAGGTGCTTCATGTACGAGATCATTGGCAGGATGCTCCAGCAGACGCCCCGTTTTATTCGACGGCTTTCACGAAGGGCATATTCAGAAGAACCCCGCACGTTGCTCAGACTCCTTCTGCGGGCAGAACTGTGATTCTGGTCAATGTTCCTGTGGTAGAAAGCGGTGAACAGGTCTGTATTGTGGGTACGGGCGAGGGGATGAATTCATGGAAGACGCCTCTTCCGCTCGATGACAGTGGATTCCCTCAGTGGAGGTTTACTTGCGATCCGAAGGAACCGTTTGAATATAAGTTTGTTATTACGGACCGCCGGAGCGGGGAGATAAAGCAGTGGGAGGGTGGAGAAAACCGTTTCTGCCCGGTCTCGCCGGAGGATGGCTCTGTCGTTATCGCCGATATCGAGCATCGTTTCGGTTTCAGGGCCTGGCGTGGAGCTGGAACGGCCATCCCGGTTTTCTCGCTGCGTAGCGAGGAAGATTTCGGAGTAGGGGAATTTTATGATCTGAAAAAACTGGTCGATTGGGCTGCTCTTACTGGCCAATGTGTTCTTCAGCTTCTTCCTGTCAATGACACCACGATGACTCACACTTGGACGGATTCTTATCCTTATAATGCCAATTCTACCTTCGCGCTGCATCCGCAATTCATTAATCTTCAGGCTGCCGGGGTAGTAAGGAGTGCATCGTTCAAGGCTCTTCAAGCGGAACTTAACTCGCTTGAACAGGTGGATTATGAGAGGGTGAATTCATTGAAAACGGAGTTGTTGCGAAAGGTTTTCGTTAAGAAGTTCCCTGCGCTTCGCGATACGCCGGATTATCGGAAGTTCTTTTTGGATAATTCCGTATGGCTCAGACCTTATGCCGTATTCTGTGTCCTTCGTGATGAGTTTGGTACGGCGGATTTCAGTAAGTGGGGCGAGTATGCACGGTATTCGGATTCCAAGGTGGAAGAATTCTGCAAGGCCCGTCCGCAGGATGTGGACTTTCATTATTTCGTGCAGTATCATCTGGACAAGCAGCTTTCTGAGGTAAGAGAGTACGCACATTCGCGCGGAGTGGTGCTCAAGGGAGATTTGCCGATTGGCATATCCAGAACCAGCGTGGATGCTTGGCAATATCCGCGTCTTTTTAATATGAATGGGTCTGCCGGTGCTCCGCCTGATGCATTTGCCGCCGAAGGGCAGAACTGGGGTTTTCCTACTTATAATTGGGAGGAGATGTCCAAGGATGGATATTCCTGGTGGAAGGCGAGAATGAGGAAGATGTCCGAGTATTTCGATGTGTTCCGTATAGATCATATCCTGGGATTCTTCCGCATATGGGAGATACCTCTCGATAAGAAAAGCGGGCTTTTGGGGCATTTCCGTCCGGCTCTTCCTTATCCGACGGAAGAACTTGCCAGTCAAGGCTTTGATGTCGCGTCCGGGGCTTTCGTCACGGCTCCTGACGATGATCCGACTGATGTTCTTTTTGTGGAGGACCAGCAGCGAAAGGGGTATTGGCATCCTCGAATATCAGCGCAGAATACCAGGACATTTGCTAGCCTGGATTATTCGCGTCAGCAGGCCTTCAACCGTCTGCACGATGACTTTTTCTATCGCCGGCATAATGAGTTCTGGAAGGAATCCGCTATGAGCAAGCTCCCTTCGCTTCTTCATGCTACTGGGATGCTCGCTTGCGGGGAGGATTTGGGAATGATTCCGGACTGCGTGGCTTCCGTAATGGAAGATCAGAAGATTCTTTCACTCGAGATTCAGCGCATGCCTAAGAGCACGACTGTGGAATTTGCAGATCCGTCCCGTTATCCGTATCTGTGCGTGTGCACTACGTCTACTCATGACATGAATCCGTTGCGTGCGTGGTGGGAAGAGGACAGGGAGCTTTCGCAGAGGTTCTATAATACTCTCTTCTGCGGACAGGCACCGTATTTCTGTGAGCCTTGGCTGTGCAAATGCATAGTCAGTCAGCATCTTTGCTCGCCTGCAATGCTAACCATTCTTCCTCTTCAGGATTATCTGTCGATAGACGGTAAGCTCCGAAAGGCGGATCCTGCTTCAGAGAGAATCAATGTACCTGCGGAGAGCAGGCACTATTGGCGTTACCGTATGCACCTTGGTTTGGAGCAACTACTGAAGGAGGAATCTTTCAATAAGGAGCTTCGCGAGATGATTCTTTCTTCCGGAAGGTGATGGTGTAGTGATGCTGTTTCCGAAAAAGTAGATACGGAGAGGCGGGAAAAGATTTAAAAAATTGTTTATCTTTGCGACAGTTTTTTCTGGATTATGTATAATAAAGGTGAAATATATGTTCTGACGGAGTCTTTTTCAGTCTCTGAAGGTTCCCGTCTGAAAAGCTCGACCCATCTGTTGGATAAAATAGGGGGGGGGTAGACTAAGATATTATAATATAATCATTTATGCGAGATTCCGATTCGTCGGAGTCTCGCTTTTTTCGTCTCAACTCAAACACTTTATACCTTATGTCAAAACAACCTTTAAATTATCTTTCGCCTGAAGTTCAGGTGATTGACCTCTGCGCCCAGGGCGTAATGTGCCAAAGCCCATCATGGGGAAGTAAGAACGATGCCGGGATTTTCGGCGATGAAGAAGATGACAGAACTTATTCTTATTAACCGTGCCGTATGAAAAGTTTATTTAAATCTGCCGTTTTCGCTTCGGCCGCACTTCTTGCCCTCGCAGGATGTCAGAACAAGTCCCTCTCTGTGGAGAGCGCACAAAAGGTTCATTTTGTTCTACATGCAGATGCTCCGCAGACCAAGACTGGAGTAATGTATGGAAGCGGGTCTTATATCCCGTATTGGAATAAGGGAGATGAATTGGGCGTTATCTTTACGCTTCCTACTGCTAAAGGAGATTTAAAGCCAGACGCTGTTTTTACAAATACTGCTGAAACTGACAGCAAAGCTGCTTTTAAAGGAGAAGTCACTTTGTCGGATGGAGAAGGGATTACTTTCTACTCATTCTATCCGGCATCTTCTGCTGCTAAATCTTATATAGATAGCATAGGTGTCGTTACCATAGGTCTTGATATTCCGTCGGCACAAAGCCCATCTTATGATGATTCCTTCGGTTATTCTTTTGATCCTAAGGCAGATATATTGATAGCCAAGCCGGCTACCTGTATGGTTGTTGATGCTTCTGCTGTTAACGAAGCGGATATGTACTTTGCCCGTCTTTCAAGTGTCTTACGAATTGAACTTGACGCCGTGAGCTCTGCCAAATGCTATGGAGAAGTAGTAAAATCATTGAAGATAGAAACTTCCAAAGGCGATATCGCCGGGCGAATTGCGTTGAACCCTGTGACAGGTGTGTATTCCAAAACTAACGAGACATCTACGTCTAAAGTTATTACTGCTACCTATGATACCGTCAACGGTCTTGTCAGCATAGGAAAGGATGGAGAGAATAACGTTTTTTTAAGCGTCGCTCCTGTGACTATAAACAAAGGCTCTATTATTACCGTAACTGTCGAGACCGTAACGTCTTCCGGCGCGGCTGGACATAATTTGGTAAAAACTATAACCACTACCTCGGACATCGTCTTCGAAAGCTCTAAACCGACTGTACTCAAGCTCTCGCTTTCTGACAAGAATATTCATCACGAATTAACTACCACTCCTTCAAGCGGGGAGACTCTTTCGTGGAAGGCGGATGAGTATGGCGCGGATAATGCCAAAACTATCACCGTTTCTCTTAACGGTGCGGCTTCAGGATACACCGTTAGCGGGTCTGACAGTGACTGGAATGTTACGGATGACGGTAACGGTACTATAACCGTCTATCCTGTAGTGGCCAATGCCGGCACTACTGAAGCGGACGTCAAGACTCTCGATCTGATCATTACGCATAAGGATGACGCCTCGCTTTCTTCTACCATTACTCTTAAGCAGTCTCAGAGCGGAGCGAAGGTATCCTACTTTGTAAAGGTTGAAAGCACACCTACGGATTGGACAGGGACATATCTGATAGTCTATGAAACTGATAATGTTGCTTTTAACGGTTCTTTGACTAAGCTTGACGCCGCGTCGAATACAGTAGATGTAACTGTCGCAGACAAAAAGATTGAAGCCACAGATAAGCTGTTAAAATCTACATTCACGATTGATGGCAGCAAGGGCTCCATCAAATCCGCCAGCGGGTACTATATTGGAAGAACTAATAATAGTAATGGACTTGATTCATCTACCTCTACGGTTTATACGAATACGCTGTCTATTTCCAGTGGCAATTTCGTGGTAGTGAGTAGCGACGGTGCTTATTTGAGGTATAATGCTATGTCCGGTCAAAATCGGTTCAGGTATTATAAGTCTGACAAATATACTGGTCAGAAAGCCATACAGCTTTACAAATTAACAGAATAGGCGTCGTTCTGTAATAAAATCTTGAAATATTTGATGGAGACGTCAAAGGTCGGTTGGGTGTGAACTCCGCCGACCTCTTAATTTTTGCCGTTTCCAAGAGCGTTACAACGCCTGAATTTCTTCTTCTGAAAGACCGGTAACAATGGAAATTTTTTCAATGGAATCTCCAAGATTCAGGAGTTTTTTCGCCATCTCCCGCTTCCCTTCAGCACGCCCTTCAGCACGCCCCTCAGCACGTCCCTCGGCGAGTCCCTTGCTGCGGCCTTCAGCGAGCCCTTTGCTGCGTCCCTCTGCGAGTCCTTCCTCTCTCGCCTGCTCCTTGGCATACTCCATTACATTCTCGTAAT
>CAVKBL010000027.1:0-28316 GCA_963654805.1 Lachnospiraceae bacterium
AAGTTATAGTCTTTTTTTGACTTAACTCCCCGTCCGAAATCAGGGGTACATTATAGCTCGCACAGCACGTACATACTTTGAATCATTCTTATAGCTGCCGTAGTCGCTAAGGACATGCCCATCATAAAAACTGATACTGTACGCGGCTGTATTAGCGAATTCGGTAGACGACCAATAATACTTTTGGTAAAGTGTAGTGCCTCCGATAGCAGACAGAGTCTCATTCAACGTGCTCTTGTTATTATATATTGTAGCCAGTTCACTCTTGGCCGGAAGATACCATTTCGATCCTTTTGCCCTGCACCATTTGGCTGCAGATGAACCGGAAGCTATCTTATCCGTATTGGCGGCTCCGTCTGTAGTGCTGTGACATTCCATAAATGTTCCATAATAACCCCAGGTTGTGGAAGTCTCATCCGTAGAAACAATAGCAGGAGTCAAAGTCTCATACACGATTCCAGTAACACCATCGATTGATACATACTGTCCGACTTGATAAATGGACGCTTTAAGTCCAGTAGAAACTCTGAGTTTTACAGTTTTCGACACTTCAAGAATAGCGAGGGAAGTGTTGTGCGACACATTAAGCTCCGATATGGCTGTTTCTAAAACATTCAGACTTATTAAAACAGTATTGGTGGAGACATCCAACGCCGACAATTTCGTTCCGGATATATTCAATTCAGTAAGCGGAGCATTTACAATATTAATGCGTTCAAGTTGAGAATGATTTGATACATCAAGCTTCGCTACAGACGTATTTGAGATATTCAGGTCTACCAGAGAATCAGCACTTTTCAAATCGATCATCTCTATAGCAGTATCGGAAATATCCAAAACCTTAAGCAATGTATTCTGTGACACATCCAAAGAGGTTAATTTCGTTCCGGACACATTCAATTCTGCGAGTTGCAAATTATGCGACAGGTCAAGCCTCGATATGGCTGTTTCTAAAACATTCAGACTTATTAAAACAGTATTGGTGGAGACATCCAACGCCGACAATTTCGTTCCGGATATATTCAATTCAGTAAGCGGAGCATTTACAATATTAATGCGTTCAAGTTGAGAATGATTTGATACATCAAGCTTCGCTACAGACGTATTTGAGATATTCAGGTCTACCAGAGAATCAGCACTTTTCAAATCGATCATCTCTATAGCAGTATCGGAAATATCCAAAACCTTAAGCAATGTATTCTGTGACACATCCAAAGAGGTTAATTTCGTTCCGGACACATTCAATTCTGCGAGTTGCAAATTATGCGACAGGTCAAGCTGCGTAATAGTTGTGGATGACACATCGAGATCCTCCAGATTAACACACTCCTGAATGCCGGTCAAATCCATTATTCCACGACTCGAACAATCTATCTGTTTAATGTTTTCCGCCTCAGAAAAACTTATCTCTCCGTCTTTATCCGCATCAAACTTTTCGACCAAGTATGATTTGAGATTGGCATCCGGAAAATAGATATTTTTACAAAGGAAGACCGCGTTTTCATCCTTTGTTACAGATAGCTCGCCTTCCTGCGAAATATCATTCACATAAATAGTCGTCATTCCTGAATTAAAGGCACAGTTCAACTCTACGAGAACCTTGTTATGGCTTATGTCCAACGCCATCAAATTGTTATTCGAACAGTTAAGCGATTCAAGCACAGTACAATTGTTTATATCAAGGGCGACAATCTTATTATTGGAGCAGTTCAACATTCTGAGAGACTTGGCTGCGCTTACATCAAGAGTTTCAAGACGATTATCAGAACAATCCAATACGGTCAAATCAGGCAAATCCCCCAAAACAAGCTCCCTAAGACTATTGTTATTCACCCGAAGCTCCGTGAGCTTAGTGTTATGGCTGACATCAAGAATTGTGAGTTTATTCGCACTGGCATCCAGATAAGTCAGATTCTCAAAATATTCTATCCCTTCTAAGGATGTAAAGCCGGCCTCAGCACATTTTATCTCAGTTACTAGTCCAGCCTCATATTTACTGATCTCACCATCTCCATTTTTATCGAAATTCTTGACACAGAAAGACTTGAAGTTATCATCCGAGAAAAGGACAGCATCCGCGTTCCATGCGATCATCTGGATATAATCACTGGCCTTTTCCTCGTCCTCCACAGCTATTCTAAATCGAATATTTGCTATGCATTGACTCTTGAAATACTCTTCCTTCAAATTATTTCCATTCACGACTATGGTGATATAACCATCTTTTGCTGCAATATCATCAATGGACAGAGATATAATATCCGATTTCGTGGCATAACTATAAACCGCATTAACGGAGACAGCGGAGGAATAATCCTTTACGATTTCTTCCGCCACCGATGACGGCTGAATCTCAAATGTTAGCTCCGCCGTTCCCGGAATGAAAGCACCATCGTCCGTATATGACATTCTGGCCTTTCCGTCAGCATATCGTGGCACATAAGAAATATATTGGATACGGCTGACTATATTTTTCTCCTGTTCCTCCGGCGTGGAAGGATTATCCGGCTTCTGCGGGTCGTCAAGCTCAGCCTGCGTACACCCGATAAGAAACAACATTGCTGTGGATAATGCGAGGAAAAGGGGGTTTGTATTTCGTTTCATTTTGATCGTTTTTTAGTTCTATAATGGGAATCAGACTTATTTGTGAAGGTGCCGGAAGGCATCTCTTCGAAAAAGTCAATTATCTTTCAAGATTTTTTCGTAATGAGCAACGTTCGTTGCGTATTTTTTAACAAGGCGCTTTTTCTGTTTGCATATGGCATCGAGTATAAAAATACACACTCCCACCAGAAGAATTATTGAAATTATTCCTGGCCAGGAAATAGAGGAATGACAATCTTTGAAATACACAATATTAGCGATTATCTTAAAAAGAAATGTTGTCAACACCAGAACAGCAACGAATCTAACAACCCTTAACAACTTTCCGAATAGACCTTGAACCAAATCATCGTTTTTATAGCATTTATTGCAATCAGATAAGTTTTTTGAATCAATTTTCACAAATACACATTGTGGGGATAGGCAAATATTTTTACATTCACATATTTTAAACGGATGATATCCGCACGGAAAAATCTCATTATACGAATCATCCATCAAAAATTCCGGAAAGTCAAGATTTTCTGATGCTATCCATCTTTCATGAAACTTGCGATAATACTTTGCCCTTATCGCGAATGTAATGAACTGTTCCAGCCTCTGGTGCAGCCCCTGATAATAACAGATATAATATATGATGCCAAGAACGACATAGACCGCCATGGTCGTAAACACCAACGCATCAAGGGTATAATAGCCGCCTTCATACATTTTCTCAAAACCTTCGGAAAATTCCAATGTAGAGTGAAGATAAACATAGCCATATCCGTAGAATACGGCAAGCAGCGTAACTATCAGCGTAATTATGCTGCCAAGATTGGCATTATTGTTCTGCGCATACTGTTCGTGAAGCTGCAACTCCATTTCCTGTTGCATCTCTTCTCGCGACCTCGCCTGCTTATTTTGCAGACAGGTCCATTTAAAATAATCCATAAAACTCATATCGGTCAATTATATGGTTACTGCACGGCAAAACCTCCCTAATGACAAAAGTCATCGGGAAAAATAATTTTGCATCTATATTGTGGAAAGCGTCTAAGGAGCTATGTTGAAGGTGGTTACATACCCCCCCCCGTCAGATTATATGCTTCCGAGGGATTCCGGCGCGGAGAGTCCGCTGTCAAGATCTGAGCGAAACGTTTTTTCATTACCACCCATTGTCAAACCGCACAAAAATAAGCATTATTCCGAACAAAACAAATGAGAAGGACCTATCCGGGCAATTTAACTCAATTTGACATTACCAACAAACGTTATAACTTTGCAGCATGACGACAAACATGACCATTATGGAAAACGGCAAAATTACCTTATATAAATCACCCGAAGACGACTCGCAAACCCCTTTCTCTGCATTGGATACCTGGCACGATGAAAACGGATACAAACAAGACGCTGGCGCAGATAACGCCTTGGAGTATATCGCGACACTAAGAGCTGGCCGGAATAACAAAAACGTTCCGCAATGGTGACCACACAACACCAGGCATTTTTCACACATCCCCAGGCTGCAGATTGAAGATTGGCTGACTATCTGAAAAAGCGTCCAAGCCAGTCCTGGTCCACACGCACAAGCCCCTGCGCGGCCTGACGGATCGAAGGGTTACGGGAAAGGATGCCAATGGCATCGTTATAGATGTTCTGGCCTATCTGAAGCATCTGCATCTCTCCCCTTTCGGGATACGCGAGCGTTATCTCCCCGTCCGTTCCGTCCGCACGATAGAACTTCAGCGGGACATCCTTTTTAATCTCCTGGGCGGTAACGAATTTGCATATCTCTATGGCTATGTCGTCCAGACCCGCATCGAAGATGTTTATCTTCTCTATAAGTTCTCCTACGCTCCCCACAAGACGGCAAGTATAGCCCTCAAGTCCGGGAGATGACATGGAAGCAGTGCTCAAAACCAAAAGCAGATTATTCGCCGAGTCGTGATAGATGAACGGCTCGTCGCACAGGCTCACCGCGCCGCAATGCGGACAGGCGTGAAGAAAGAACGTCCCGACCTTTATCTTTTCCTTCAAAGCGGGCTTCCCGGCCACATCCACGCTTCCCTCCTGACCCGAAGAAAAGGCCGCTCCGCATTTACTACAAATCATAACTCAGCACAAATTTACATTCAACTTTCCGAGTATCAGTATTATACCCTGCTTTTACGCCAGCTCTCATCGTAACCGGAATGAACCATATATTACCTATGACTGCGTTAAAGTAGCTTCCCACCACATGCCAGGATTTGGCATCCAATACCTTGACACGATTATATTCATAGAACGGAATCAGCTCAAAATTCCTGATATAAACGAGCGGAGAAAATTTCGCACTGTCTATAGACAGGAAAGGAATGCCATATTTGACACTGGCAGTCCAAGTATCGGATTTGTAGTTATTTTCGGAAACATTTGCAAAAGCGCTGGTATACTTGGCATTCAACGCGAAAGAATGTGTCTTGAAGAATCCCGGCAGATAGCCATAAAGCGTTACCGAAGGATAAAGATTGGCATTAACTACAGAATTGATAGTCTGATAATTGGAAACTTCTATATTAGTTCCGATTCCTAGTCGAGGGAAAATGGCGCTTGTCCTTGTCGGCAAAATGCTGTAAGCTCTGATTCCTCCGGCAAGCCTCGCGACACTGGGCACTTGTTCATATGTTACGACAGGGATTATCGCTGAACTCCACGAATTACGTGAAAGATTAAATGGAATATACGAGCGCAGTACTACATCATACGTATCACTATATGAAGTGTCCCCGTGTGTATAAAGTGGCTTGGAGGCAATAGCTTTAACCTGAAAAATAGGATAAAGCCCTCTATACGTCATGTTTACAGACGCTCTCCCCGCAAAATGATCCTGCCTAAACATGACTCCCGTTCCTGCACTGCCATAGAATGTACTCAGATTATTCTGAAAATACAGCATAGGCCCGATACCTCCTTCCGAAGTTACCGTCTCATATGTCAGCGTACTGAGATCGTCTGTTTCGGAATAAAGCGGCGACCATGAATGAATACGAAGAGCATGGCCAATCTTACTGTATTTCTTTGTCTGCCCTATATGCACCAATTTTTCATCCAACGGAGCTGGACGCTTTATTGCAGACAGTGAATCAGCCAGCGCATAAGCGTGCCTCTGCTTAAAATCCACCACTTTCTCCGGAAGATCCGCTCTTGTCGAAACACATATATTACGTCCTTCTGTTGAAAGCACTGTGAAATAAAGGCTGTCTCCTACAAAGGTGAAATCCTTGCCTCCGCGAGGAAGATTGGTCAATTGGCATATGTCGCCTGATTGCAAATCAAGAGAATAAAGTTCATTGACACCGGTACGGTCAGAAGTAAAGCATAGTTGCCCGTTATCCTGGAACAGATGGTTAATTTTGACAAAAGATGCCTCCACAAGAGAACGGAAGCCATTCTGCACGTCATAAATTCCCTGCCCCTCGGGGGATTGAGCACTTGCATAAAGATGCCCGTCCACCCAGACGGCCTCTAAAACCTGAAGACCTGACGGAGCGAGAAAAGATTCTATCTCCCGCATTTTAGGGCGTGACTCATATACTCTCACCACAACTTCTCCCATCGGAAGATTCTCAACCACAACCACTTTACCATTCTCTGCAGAAGGATTATAAAGCCTCTTACCGCCTACTTCCGTACGAATGCGCTTCCCGTCGAATGAACGGAGGGCCGATTTCGAATGCATCTCCCAGCGCAAATCCGGAATTTCCTCTGTCCAGTAAATCTTACCGTCACTCCCTTCAAGAGGCGAATCTGCCCCGATATGTCTCAACACCTTCTTTTCAAAGCCTTTCTGCGGATCAAAAGACACCAACGCCGGGTTCTCTGCCAATCCGGCCTGAACCGCATAGACCTTCCCATCCAAAGAAGTCAGGCCTGAATAAGAAAGATAATATGACTCATTTTCAGTCAACTGAGTATAATTCTGAAATGGCGCGCGGTTTCGGGTATCATCCATCCACTCCTTTTGAAGTTTTACCGAAAACGCGTCAAATTGTTCACCAAGCGTATTGCAGAAGAATTCATCATGCGGGCCAATTCCCATTCCTCCGGCTGCCAGATAACCTATCTTATAATAATCAGGCGTATAAAGCTTTTGCGAACCATAACGCCATCTGTAAATATTTCTCGTTTCTCCTTCTTCGAAACTCGCTCTGATATATTCCAGGAAGTCTGCCGAACGGCCACGACCGGCCTGACTCAACGCCGTCTCCGTAGCCACGGCATCTCCCTCCATATACATGGATGTAGAATAAACCAGACAAAGCGGATTAGCGAGAAGTTCTCCGAAAACATTAAAGATTTTGAACGGCCTTTTATACAGAAATCCCTTCTGTGCCACATGCCTGTTTTCATGAATGGCGAGAAGCGTATGCCATGGAAGCGGCTCCGGACTATACATATCAGGAGCAAGAAACATCTCCATACGGCTCGGGGTCCACGCCACAAAACCATTTGAAGTAGAAGTATATGGATGAAGCACGACAGGCAGAGGCTTTCTGGTCACCCTGTCATAGCCCACGCTCAACTTATATTTCTCCCACTGGGAAGCATATTCCCTGGCTAAAGAATCACTTCCTGCGGGGAAAATGAACTGATATGAATCTGTACTGAAAGTATTCCACCTGACGAATGTCCTTTCTGTGCCTTCTACAGCGAATTGGGCTTTCAAAGATACCGCTGCCAGCACTAAAGACATTGATAATAAAAAGAGTTTTTTCATTTCAAAGAAAATTTTGGCAAATGTAAAAAGACAATAAGATTTTAACAAGTTATTTTCTACATTTGCAAAGATTAAAGCCCTCGCTATGAAACAGTATCTGGATCTCCTTCAATATATTCTTGATAACGGAACAGTTAAGACCGACCGCACCGGAGTGGGAACCAAAAGCATCTTCGGATATCAGATGCGCTTCGACCTCTCGAAGGGTTTTCCGCTTCTGACCACCAAAAAAGTCCACCTCAAATCCATCATTTATGAACTTCTATGGTTCATAAGCGGAGACACGAATATCAAATACCTCAAGGACCACGGGGTAAGCATCTGGGACGAATGGGCCGATGAGAATGGAGACCTGGGACCAGTGTACGGCCACCAGTGGAGAAGTTTTCCAAAACCCGGCGGTGGACAAGTGGACCAAATAACAGAGGTGATCGATCTGATAAAAAACCATCCGGACTCGCGTCGAATGCTCGTTTGCGCATGGAACCCGGCCGAGATCGAGCAGATGGCGCTTCCTCCGTGCCACTGCCTTTTTCAGTTCTATGTAGCTGACGGACGCCTTTCTTGCCAATTATACCAGCGCAGCGCCGATACTTTCCTGGGAGTGCCGTTCAATATCGCTTCCTATGCGCTTCTTACCATGATGCTGGCGCAGGTATGTGGCCTTCAGCCGGGAGAATTCATACATACCACAGGAGACACGCACATCTATCTGAACCATCTTGAGCAGGTGCACGAACAGCTCAGCCGTGAGCCAAGACCTCTGCCGGTAATGAAACTCAACCCGGAAGTGAAGAGCCTTTTTGATTTCAAATACGAAGATTTCACGCTCGAAGGATACGACCCATATCCGGCCATCAAAGCACCTGTAGCTGTTTAGTAAGGTATTATTTAACCTGTCTGTATTATGCTGAAATGTCTCATCGCCGCCGTAGCGGACAATTATGGAATCGGAGTCAAGGGCGACCTCCCTTGGCATCTGTCAGAAGACCTGCAATATTTCAAAGCCCAGACCAAGGGATTCCCCGTCATTATGGGCCGCACCACATACTTTTCCATCGGCAGACCCCTTCCCGGAAGAACCAATATCGTTCTTAATGCAGGCGGTGAGCCGATAGATGGCGTTCTGTGCGTGGATTCATTCGAGCAGGCCTATGCCGAAGCCCTCAAAACAGGTGCGCATAAGTGCTTCATCATAGGAGGTGCATCGGTTTACCGCGCCGCGATAGATGACATGGACCTGCTGTACATCACGCACGTACATACCGAAGTCCGGGATGCTGACGCCTTTTTCCCCGTCATCGACAGCGCCCGCTGGCAAATAAAAGAACAGACCGCCACGCACACCGACCCAGCGAGCGGGCTCACCTACGAATTCACCGTTTACGAAAAACGCTCACTTCGGTGAGCGTTTTTCATTGTAAATAATGTGTACCAATTTGGTACTTATTTTAAAAATGCATACCTTTGTCTAACAAAAATGAATTGGTATGGTCGTAGTAAGCAGCAGAGAATTCAGAGCCAATCAGCGGAAATACTTCGATTTAGCTCGCACTAATGATGTCGTGATTACCTCAAGGACTCACGGCAGCTACCGCCTTGTCCCCGTCATGGAAGATGACACACTCATCGACAGAGCTACACTTGATGCTAAAATCCGCAGGGGTATAGCCGAGTACGAAGCAGGAAAAACAACCCGAATGAACGAAAGCGAAAGCATGTACGACTTCCTTGAAAGAATGATTGGCGAAAACTGATATGTACACAATCGTTTTCTCGAAAGACGCGAAGAAAGACTTGAAGGAACTTCACAAGAAAGCGCCTGAAGCCGTAACCAAACTGTCAAAACTTTTGGAAGAAGTTCGGGAACACCCCCGGACAGGAACAGGGCAGGTCGAACCGCTCAAAGGTTATGATGGATCAGTGTATTCCCGGAGGATTACCAAGGAGCACCGTTTGGTATACAAGATTTACGATGACGTAGTGGAAGTTCTGGTGTTATCAACCTTCGGACATTACAGATAACTGATTTTGCGCTCACTTCGGTGACCCGATATTTTGCATAACTCAAAGCAACCCTCCTGGCTGCCTTCTGTAACTGGCACTGGTTCGACTTCGGCAGACGGTACATTTGGTCCACTGCTACCAAGTAAAATCTTAAGAGTTAATCGGCCTCAGCCTAGTAACACAAATTGGGACAGTACCTGCTTTCCCTTAAGAAGACGATTTTATAATCATCAAATGGGCCGACTCTTAGGCCCCGTCTGTCTTACTTGCTAATTACCTCCGGGAATTAAAAAGGGTAGCATCGCTGCTACCCTAAATTTATCAGTGAAACGGGATGACTCCTACTAATCTCAAACTGAAAACATTAAACGACAATCCCTATACTTTCCCGACTCTACTGTTGACTGGCGAAGTATTCGATGGTTAGCTTCAGACCTTCTTCCAACTTGATCTGTGGGTACCAGTTCAATACCTTCTTGGCCAGGGAGATGTCAGGCTTGCGGCGTTTGGGGTCGTCTAGGGGCGCGTCGAGGAAGACAATTCTGGATTTTGATCCGGTGAGTGATATGATGGCTTCTGCAAGTTGGATCATTGTAATCTCTTGGGTGTTGCCGATGTTGATAGGATATGATACCGCGTCTTCTGTTTTCATCAGTTTTATCAGGCCTTCTATCAGGTCATCGACATACTGGAAACTTCTAGTCTGTTGTCCGTCACCATACAATGTTATATCCTTATTCTGCAGGGCCTGCAGGATGATGTTAGAGACTACTCGACCATCGTTACACTGCATTCGGGGGCCATATGTATTGAATATACGGACGATTTTTGCGCGAACGCCGTACTGACGATGATAGTCGGTAAATAGTGTTTCCGCACAACGCTTTCCTTCATCGTAACAAGAACGGATGCCGATTGGATTCACGTTGCCCCAGTACGACTCGACCTGTGGATGAATCAATGGATTGCCATATACCTCGCTGGTTGATGTAAGCAGAACCTTGGCTTTGTGTCGTAAAGCCATCTTCAGAACGTTGATACTTCCTAATACCGAGGTCTCCAGAGTCCTAACGGCATTCTCCTGATAATGTACCGGTGAAGCCGGGCACGCCAAATGATAAATCTCATCTATGTTTTCTTCTTCAAACGGGAATCGGACATCGTGTTCCTTGAGCCTGAAGTGCGGATTACCAATCAACGAGGTTATATTCTGCCTGTTGCCGGTATAGAAATCATCCATACATATGACAAAATTCCCTTCTTGTAACAGGCGTTCACACAAATGTGAACCTACGAATCCTGCTCCTCCAGTTACTAAAATATGCTTCATTTTGTACTAATATTCTGTAAGCAAACAAAACTACCTGACTGAAGAAATCTCCTTTGTTCTCTCGAAATACATATAGTATGACGGATTCTTGTCCAACAGGACCTTTTCGCCATCGGCATACCGCTCAAACTGCATTCTGAATCTCTTCAGATTCTTAAAGAAAGACTTCACGTAGCCATAGTCGTGTTCTATCTTCATATCCGCGCTGAAGTATGTTCTGAAGCCAATTCTATTCGCCTGCAGACAGAAATCGATATCTTCTCCAGCTGCATTTGGGAAGGATGTATCAAATTCGATTGAAATCCCCACTTGATTTGTTATGGCCAGATTTGCGGTAGGTCCATAAAGCAGATAATCATCATTCTTGAACCTACGGCCATTCAGAGTGCCGTTCAATTCATGATACCTGTCAAACCATGTGCTTCCATAGGACAAGGTATTACCAGACAAGATGTTAGCGTTTTTGTTCCGTATAAAGGTTTCCTTTATGGATTTTAACCAGCCGGGGGACAGCACGCAGTCAGAATCTGTAAACGCGATAATTTCGGCATCCAGTGACAGTGCAAATTCAAGACCCATATTTCTTGCAGTAGCCGGACCGTAGTTTTTCTCCTGCTTCTTGAACACGACACCGGCGAATGCATCTGTATTGTATTGATACGGTGAGCAATCGTCAACAAAAACAATCAACTCGGGCTTGACCTCCTGGATCATCAGTGTCTGGTACAGCCGCTTCAGCTGATTAACTGCACGATCATCCCTGATGTAACAAGGAACTACCACGGCTAATTTCGAATCTGGCCGGACAGTATTTACTATTGGCGTGGCAAACTCTCTATAATCGTTCTGTGCATCCTTTATCGTAGGCAATGGATTTGCCTTCTTTTTGAATGAATACATTTCAATCAGTTTTGTCATCAAGAACCGCATCCTGTAACCCTTCACAGAATGGGATTTATACCAGTAACCGATTGTCTCAAGGTAGGGGGAATGTGAAAGCGAACTCATTATCCTATATTCCTAAATTTGCACAGTTCTTACAGTAGTAGTGCACCTTGTATAATTTCTTGAAATCTGCGTATTTAACACTTGAGAGTATCTCATCTAAAGTTGACTTAGACAGATTCCCATAAACATAAGGATTGAACATATTGCATGGAGTCACGGTGCCATCGTACAAGATACATAATTCATTATCGATTGCCGGGCAATAGCCCATAGATCCATGCGTTGTGGTATTTCCTCTGGAATTGATGGCAATACCGCCTATTTGGTCAGGCATCAAGCACTGAAGGTCAGATCCGGCGTAGAGTTCAGCAATATGATTAAATGCAGCAACAACGTTCTCTACGTGTGTCCTAACGTAATCGTGATAATCGGCTATCGTGCTCTCATTGTCGCTGCGAACAGAGTTGTATATGATGGAACAATTCTTCTCGAAGGCAAAGCGGCCAAGGGATTCAATCTCTTCTATATTGTCCATCTGCAGGGTGCAAATGATGAACGGCCGCATTTGATGATCCTTCAGCCTGTTAATATTGTCAAGAACCTGCTCGTACCGGCAACCGAATCGGATCTTCTCTAAGAGTTCTTTCTTTGTACTATCGAACGAGACAAATACCTGAACAGTGCACGCAATAAGGTCGTCAATCAGAGCCGAATCATTGAACGATGCATTCGTGAAGAGGCTAAGTTGCAGGGCTGGGTACTTATCGTGAGTCCATTCTAGCAATTCTTTGAAGTTGGGATGAATCGTGCTTTCCCCACGGCCGTTCAGGCGCAAAACAGATGTCTTGCCAGCGAACATATCCACGTACCTGCGGTAATTCTCCACCGGCATGAACTTGTCTTTACAGACAGGGTTATATTTGAAACCAAAGCCGCACATTTGACATGAAATGTTGCAGTTGTGGCTCATCTCAAGCATCACTTCTTTAAATTGCATTTCAATACTTTGCATGGTTTGTTACAAATCTTCATCTTCCCGACAACATATTTAGCATACTCTGTTCGGAGAATGTCATCAGCTTTGTCTTTATGCAGGTTCCCCAGCGGCTTATCACAGCCTTCTATCCAATCTTGCTGGAAACACGTCATTACCGAGCCGTCCTGTAGAATACTGATATTCCTCCCTGCAGAATAGCATTGTTGTCCGTTTTCAGGAATTCTCGATATTTTGTTTTTTACCGGAGTCCAATGCCCCTCGAATCCTTCTGTTACGTAATCCTGAACGATATGAGAGACATGGTGTTCGTCAGCATACTTTTTAACTTCGGGGATGTATGGTCTAGTTTCCTCTGCAAGGACACTTTGAATACTTATCTGCCAACCTGTAAGGTGTTGGAAAGCGTATTCGAAGTTTGCCATACAATGGTCGTATGAATCTGTCCCACGAACAAATGTCCAGAATTCCCTATCAACAGTATCGATGGAAAAAACAAAATGAATGTAGTAGTCTTTTACGGCATCAACAAATGCGTTATCGAGCGCGAATCCGTTGGTGATGATGACGGTACGTATCTTGGTGTCCTTCAAGCCTTTTAGAATAGTCAAGATTTCCTTTTTGAAAAGAAGTGGCTCACCGCCGACAATAATGAATTCCTTACAAGTAGGAATTGACCGCAGGAAATTAACCAGCTTCTCCGGTTTCAGACGAGGTCGGGTATAGGGAGGGTATTTCCAATGGGAGCACTTTGAGCACCGCTGGTTGCAATTTATAGTGATCATATAATAGATCTCTTCCGGTTGGAGAAGAAATCTATTTGATAAATCCAGTGCCATCATGGGATAATGACGAAAATCTGCCTGCCGGGGCCAATGTTTCATAGGAACTGTCTATGCCCGGAGACCACCCGATCCGAACGGATACAAAAGAAGACGTGGGAGTCTTACTTTCGCTCATCCCATCATCAGGCCTTGGCTGCCAATCGTAAAGGATAAGCAACCGCAGCTAGCCCACGTCAAGGATGATATACAGTAATAGCCACGTCATAAACGTGACGACTGAGTTGTCATCAAAAGTGGACGCTCCCGTTGCCGCTTCTTCCTTACGATTAATCAAATTGCCAAGTTTGATGAAAGAAGAATAACGTCAAGTAACGTCTTCATATGTCTGCCCACCCATCCCTGCAATCAAATCAGCATCATATTACAAACACCGTTTGAGTGCCGAGCTAGCTGAGCATCACAAATATACGTTTTTTTATAAAAAACTATACCGATTGTGATGAAAATATGGATTATTCCTATATTTTAATGATTTACCTTACTTTGTCACAAAAGACATTACAAAAAAAACGATAAACTATGAGAGACAAAAATTTTTCAAAAAACGCTACTGCGTCCAGGACGCAGTAGACTTGACGATGGATTCGGGCTTTAAGGCGGTCTATGCCGATAAATCCAATAAAAGATGTCTGATTGATCTTATTAACTGCATTCTTCAGGACGATGTTCACGTTAAGGATAGATCTGTTATGCACGAACGGGACATAATCGCACGCGAAGACTTTTGCAAGAAAAAAGGCCTGGACAAAACCCTTATCGCGGAACTTACCGGTCTATCACCCGAGGAGATTGGTCAGGCGGACAAAGTCATCAACTGACAGTTTCTCGGCACGCAGATCGAAGATGGGGTCTGTGGTGTCCATTCCCTCCCGCAACAGAGGCTTCAGGGCATTGCGAAGGGTTTTGCGGCGCTGATTGAAAGCGGTCTTCACCACTTGACGAAACAGGTGTTCATCGCAGTCAAGACCGGTTCTGGAATTACGAGAGAGCCTTATCACCGCGCTCTGCACCTTAGGTGGCGGACAGAATGCACCTGACCCCACAGACATCACATACTCTATGTCATACCACGCCTGCAGAAGCACCGAAAGTATCCCGTAAGTCTTGGACCCGGGAGGTTCGGCGATACGCTCCGCGACTTCCTTCTGTATCATGCACACCACTTCAGGCACCAAATCCTTATCATCCAATATCTTAAAGAATATCTGTGACGAGATGTTATACGGAAAATTACCTATGACCTTATATCGTCCAGGAAAAATCTTCCGCATGTCGAGCTTCAGATAATCAGCCTGCAAGAGCTTGCCCACGATTCCCGGGAAATGTTCCCTGAGATACACCACGCTTTCGCCGTCCACCTCCACAAGCTTCAGATCAATATCCTCACGCTTAAGAAGGTATTGGCTCAGGACACCCATTCCGGGGCCTATCTCGAGTGTATCTCTCACTTCAGAAGGCGTGAGTGCATCCACTATACCCCGTGCGATACTTTGATCAGTGAGAAAATGCTGTCCAAGGGCTTTTTTTGCTCTTACCTCCATACCTAGACGTTAAAGAGGAAATGCATTATGTCGCCATCCTGCACGATGTAATCCTTCCCTTCAATTCCCATCTTCCCTGCGGCACGGCACGCAGCCTCAGTCTTGAGAGAGACGAAATCGTCGTACTTGATAACCTCCGCCCTTATGAAGCCTTTTTCGAAGTCAGTATGAATGACTCCCGCGGCACGCGGAGCCTTGTCGCCCTTATGAATGGTCCAGGCGCGGCATTCGTCCGCTCCGGCAGTGAAGAATGTCTGCAGGCCAAGCAGATGATATGCGCTCTGAATAAGGCGAACCACGCCTGACTCAGAAAGTCCCATCTCTTCGAGGAACATCTGACGGTCGTTATAATCGTCCATCTCTGCTATCTCAGATTCGGTGCGGGCAGATATTATAAGTATCTCTGAGTTCTCTTCCTTTACCGCTTCCCTCACGGCCTCTACGTATTTATTTCCATTGACGGCTGAGGCGTCATCGACGTTGCACACGTACATCACCGGCTTATTCGTAAGTAAGAACAGGTCGCGAGCCATCTGAACCTCTTCTTCGTTATTCAGAGCCACGCTGCGGCAAGATCTTCCCTCCAGAAGAGCGGCACGGTAACGCGTAAGAAGCGCTGCCAATTTGGCCGCTTCCTTGTCCCCTGCTTTTCCAGCCTTTTCAGTCTTAGCCAACCGGGCCTCAACCGTCTCAAGGTCTTTAATCTGCAACTCTGTATCCACCACCTCTTTATCTCTTACCGGATCTACGGAACCATCCACGTGCACCACATTCCCGTCATCAAAGCAGCGAAGCACGTGCAATATAGCGTCGCACTCGCGGATATTGGCCAGGAACTGATTGCCAAGTCCTTCTCCGTGGCTTGCTCCCTTCACCAGACCTGCGATATCCACAATATCTACCGTAGCAGGGATAGTACGCTGCGGATGACAGATGTCACTGAGCACCTCAAGGCGCTTATCCGGTACGTTGGTTGAGCCAAGATTAGGCTCTATGGTACAAAAAGGAAAATTGGCACTCTGTGCTTTTCCTGAACTGATGCAATTGAAAAGAGTGGATTTGCCGACATTAGGCAGTCCTACTATACCGCATTTTAAAGACATAACTTTTCTGAAAAAATTCGTGCAAATTTAGCAAATAATCCTCATATTAGTAAGTACAAAACTTATGTAACACATAAACTATGAAACTTCACCTTAAACTTCTCCTTTCAGGGGTCATCGTGTTCTGGAATGTAGAGAATTTCTTCGATTACAGGCAGACCTCCACCACCTTGAGCGAAAAGAACTGGACCGCGAGCAGATTCTACGCGAAAGCCCGTGGCATAGGCAAAGTGATTCTAAGTCTGTCGGACAGCACGGGAACACCTCCGCAGTTGGTGGGATTGGCAGAGATAGACTCCCCTGCCACACTTAAAGCGATAACGGGAAGCAGTGTGCTTTACCCCTATCATTACCGCTTCATCCATTTTGAATCGCCCGACCCCAGGGGAATAGACTGCGCTCTCCTCTATCGGGACTGCACTCCTATAAATAAAAAGGCCATCCACCTGACTTTGGACGGAAAAGTACTACCGACAAGGGATATGCTTTTAGTGGATTTCGAGGATTTCTCCGTTCTGGTCTGTCACCTGCCGTCAAAAAGGGGCGGCTCCATGCAGGCGCAGCGAAAACGCGCCAGAGCTATGTATATGATAGACTCCATTGCCTCTACCTGCCGAACCCGCCTTATCGTAATGGGCGATTTCAACGAGGAGAAGAGCGAGGGTGATACGCTGGAACACCTTCACGAAATAACAAGTCCGCAGAAAACCGGAAGTATCAAGTTCCAGGGACGCTGGGAAAAGATAGACAGATGCCTGGCCACCGACACCTCCGGAATGCGCGTCAGAATAGCGGATCTAGACATACTGAGCGAGAAAGACAAGAGTTATGGCGGAACCAAACCGCTCAGAACGTATTCAGGCCCCCGATACCTCGGAGGCCTGAGCGATCACTACCCTATAGTGATATATTTTTAAGACCCTTAGTCTTCCAACTGTCTGGCGCCGTCCGAAATCACGACATCATATACCTTAGGCTCGTGTCCGAACTTGGCAGTGAATTCCTTCTTCGACACAGCGATGAAGGAATCATAAAGTTCTTTCTTTACAAGGTTGATGGTGCATCCGCCGAAGCCTCCGCCCATAACGCGCGATCCGGTAACTCCTTCCCTGCGTGCAATGGCATTGAGGAAGTCAAGTTCTTCGCAGCTAACTTCGTACAGACGGCTGAGCCCGAAATGAGTCTGATACATCATCTCCCCTACGGTGAGATAGTCCTCTCTTTCAAGAGCATCGCACACATCCAAAACTCTCTGGAGCTCTCCTATGACATACTCGGCACGAAGGTAATCCTCCTGAGAAATCTCCCCTCTTACATCCTCCAGCCAGAGACGGTTCGCGTCAGAAAGGAATTCCACCTCCGGATGATTCTTCGCTATGGCTTTGGCCGCCCTTTCACAAGAAGCGCGTCTGTCATTATAAGCCGATGATGCCAATTCATGCTTTACGCAAGAATCCACCAGTACCAGACGATAACCATGAGCTTCCGGATCAAATGGGAAATATTTGTATTCGAGAGTCTTACAGTTAAGCCTTATAAGACATCCGGCCTTACCGAAGCAGGAAGCGAACTGATCCATAATACCGCAGTTCACCCCACAATAGTTATGTTCGGTGCTCTGCCCTATCTGGGCAAGAGAGAATTTGTCCAGTCCGTTATGGAAAAGCGATTCCAACGCATAAGCGAAGCAGCTTTCAAGAGCGGCTGAGCTGGAAAGACCGGCTCCGAGAGGAACATCCCCGGCAAAAACGGCATTGAACCCTCCGACCTTACCGCCTCTTTTGGCAGTCTCACGGCATACACCGAAGATGTAGCGCGCCCAAGCCTGCGAAGGAGCGTCTGCGTCACTGTTGATGGCAAATTCCGCCATCTCGTTGTAATCAAGAGAATAAACGTTGACCTTGTCAGTTCCGTTCAGTTTGATCTTGGCCATGATTCCCTTGTCTATAGCTCCAGGGAACACAAAACCACCATTATAATCCGTATGTTCGCCTATCAGGTTTATACGGCCTGCGCTTGCAAAAAAAGCCCCTCCCTCTCCAAAGAGAGAAAGGAACTTATCATTGATCTTTTGTTTCATATAGTGCTATTAAAAGTATCTTGCCCTTTCGTCCACTACATCTGCAGCATCCTGCATTACAGGTAAGATAAGCTGAGAACTATACTGTGTCTTCTGTGTAGCGAAACGCTTGGCGTCTTCCTCCGTGTAGAAACTGCCGTTGATTTTATTGTCAACCTTAACTACATAGACTCCGCGTGTTCCCTGAATGGCTCCGCTCACTGCTCCTACCTCCGTCTTGAGGACAGCCCCGAGAACAGCCGGCTCCACAACAGATGCACTCATAGGTGAGAATGAGATATCCTTGCGTGATGTAGCCTCTACAGAAAGAACCTTGGCGATCTCGTCAATAGATGAAAGGCCTGCTATCTGAGAAGCGACCTGTGCACACTTGTTAGCATTACGCTTCTCGGTATAAAGTACGTTTTCGATCATCGGAGTAAGCTCCGCAAGAGAACGATAGCCGGATTTACGTACCTCCTTAACCGTGGCGACGAAGAAATACTTGTTGTCCACCGTTATAATTCCGGAGGTCTTGCCTTTCTTCGCATCGAACACCCAGCGGGTCACTTCCTTGGCATGATCGATAGAACCATAAGTATCAGTACTTTCAAGAACGCTGTTCTGAACGTGTGAATATACTGAAAGTGAATCGACTGCCTTCTTATATCCTTCGTAGGTCTTGCCTGCGATAGCAGCGAAATTGTTAGCCTGTGCGTAATATGAGCTATATGTATCCTTGCTTGCGACAGCGCTCTTCTCAAGTATGGCTACCTGCTTCTTGGCCAATGCCTTGGTTGTTTTGGTGACTACCACCACGTGTGTACCATACTGGCTTTTTAGAACATAAGGTTTGTTGACCTGGGCGGTTATCACGCTCTCAAGACCAGGAATCATAAAGTTCTGAGTCATCCAGCCTATGTTACCGAGTACGCCGTCAGCCTGAGAGTTCTTGTCGGCCGAATATTCACTTACAAGTGAAGCGAATGCGGACGGACGACGTGTAACCACACTGCAGAGGCTGTCTGCTTTCCTCTGGGCATCAGCACCCTGAAGCAGAATATGTTTTACATATACGGAATCAGGAACATTGGCGCTCTTGAGAACACGTGCTGCATAATATGTATTACCGCTCTTGAATACCTTGGAAACACCCTTGCCTGAAGTAGAAAACACGAAGTTGTCAACATCTGGATTTACGGTGTTGAGCTCGCCCTTGCGATACCAGTACTCAGAGTAAGGTCTGTCAGAGTATTTGAGAAGGAAACTCTTCACGTTGTCTGTAGAAGCGAATTCATCTATTACGCTCTCCACTGAACTTGCAGCTGCTGCGATATCATCCTGAGAAGGTTTAACCTCAAATACCACATACTCGATGTCACGGTTAGCCACCTGCTTATAATCCTTCTTGTGAGAATCATAATAAGCCCTTATCTCACTCTTCGAAACATTTACAGTCGAATCACGCACGAAGCCATAAGGAACGCTTACCAGTTGAATGTCTGCGGTAAGATTACCTTCGAACACAGCATTTTCCTGCTGTGCAGGAGTGAGGACGCAACTGTTTGTGAAAAGAGCGGCGTATTTGCTGTAGAATTGGCCTGTACGGACACTGTTCTTAAGATAATCCCAATAAATTTTGACAGTAGGATCACTCTGAGCGAGGTTATTGATTTCTCTT
Organism: Lachnospiraceae bacterium; assembly: GCA_963654805.1. Classification (GTDB taxonomy): domain Bacteria; phylum Bacteroidota; class Bacteroidia; order Bacteroidales; family UBA932; genus Cryptobacteroides. The sequence continues at coordinate 19,857 of CAVKBL010000027.1, forward strand.
ACGCGTGCAGCGGAAAACGCTCCGCTTTCATCTGCAAACATAGGGTTCTGAGAAATCGCCGGGCTTACATGCTCTCCGGCGAAAAGATCCGCCACCTCAGCGTCGCTGACACGAATACCTGCATTCTCACAGTTCTTGAAGAACATATAACGATCCAGAAGAGACTGCCAAGCGGCATTACGTATCTGCTGCTGTGCCTGCTCATTCTGTACAGATGAACCTGTGGTAATCTCGTTAATCTTGGAAAATTTGTCGACTTCCGCCTTATAATCCTCGTAGGTAATCCCTGTACCTGCTATTTCTCCCACGTTCTGAGGCTTGTCAAACATCCTCATGATGTCATCCATAGGTGCGATAAAGTACAGAAGAGAAAGCGCGATGATCACTGAAATAGCGACACCGAATTTATCGCGCATTTTTTGAAGTACTGCCATATTATTTTTAAAATTTTAATTTACTTTTTTTCAATTTCCGCCTGACGGAAACCTAAATATTCAACAATAGGGTTGCGAAGTTAATAAATTTTAATCATTTGAGCAACGGTCCTATAAAGTTCACGGAATCTATGGCCACTGTCGTGCTGTCCAGCTGCGTGATGCCGAAGCTATCGAAGACAGACAGCAGGGTCGCATTTCTGGCCCTGTCGTCAGAACGCATTCCCCTTCCCTGCATAAGTCCCTGCGGAGAATAAAGCTTCACATAGCAATCCGTATAGATTTCAGCCTTTTCCCTATTCCAGTATATGGTGTCAGTCTCCATGGTCTCGTTCTTTATGACATTGCTAATGACGACATTGCCATATGCTTCCCATAGTTCTGATTTCGACATCTTTCCCTGGTTGATATGTTTGGCCTCATCTGAACGGATATATGTTTCCAGCAATCCGTCCTCCGTATAGGCATATACATAAAGCCCTTTTGGAAAAGTTTCATAATCAAGAGAATCTGAAGAAAACCTGAGCATCTGTTCGGCCTCCATCCTTTGAAGTATCACTCCGTTTTTGGTCTGAACGGCGAACATGTCATAGACCACCTGAACAGGCGTCTGCGATAGATTTATTACGTCCGCTTCCTTAAGATGTGATGAACACCCGTCAAACAAAGAGATTGCAACCGAGACTACGGTTGCAATCCGAAATATGACTGATATTCTTTTTTTCACCTTCCTAGTCCTGTGTTCTGACAGTTGTCACGGCATGGAATCCGCCACAGTTCACCTCGTAAGACTCTCCCTTACTTACACCATACATGAAAGCGTCCGCAGTAAGAGGATAATACTTACTATACTCTGCAATTCTCTTGTTTGCCTCTGATGCCAGAGAAGGATCTGCAGCCTTGGCTCTCTCGAAGTAGTCCACAGCCACCCAGTAAGGAGCACGCCTGGCGATGTCGTTGCCGTCGCAATGTACTCCGCCCCAGATAGTTCCCATAAGCAGGTAGGTCTTTCCCTTCATTTCAGCATCCTTGGCATTAGGAATCACCTTGCTTGCCGCACGCTCAGCTGCCAGATTATTACCGCATTTATAATTATAAACGGCCAGTTCATACTGATACTCAGCGTCTTGAGCCGCATCAGAATCTTCCCTGTCGATAGCCTCCTGAAGATACTTGATGGCAGCAGAAGAGTTTCCTGTTGAAGAATAAAGCTGATAAAGAGTATGTGCAAGAGAATGGCTTGGATTGTTCTTATAGAGACTTGTAGCCGCCGAGATGAACAGTTTGTTGTTTGTACATCCGTCTGCAGCCGACATAAGCTTTACGATCTTGGATGCAAGTTCGGTATTGTCGGGATCAGCATCAAACTTAGGAGTATAAAGCTCTATGAGTTTGTCACAATCAGCAATATTGTTGGATGCGAAGAGTTCTTCTATATTGTTTTTGATGTCTTCTATCATCTTCTGGTCATCTTCAGTTTTGGCCTCGAGATTCGGGAGCATCTCTACACAGTCCTCATACACGCCTATTATCTCCTCCTCGCTGATTGACGCATCCTTATAAAGTTCTACCGCAGCATTGAAGTAGAACAGGAAAATCGTAGCCTTGGTCTTTGCCTGATTGGCATCGATAATCTCCTTGAACTCCTTGTAAAGGCGCTCCGGATCGTTCTGAACATAATTGGCCAGGTCAAGACCCTTATTATTGCGAGCAACTACCGCATATTTCGGGTAATTGGCGATACGTGCGTCGTGAATCATCATAAGTGAATCCACAAGCTTGGCCTTATATACCGGATTCTTCGAATTCTTGGAAATAAGTCTTCTCATAAGAACTGTACCGTCTACAAGCATATTCTGATTGGCGGTGGCAGGACAGCGTTTAAAAGCCTCTCTCCAGTTAGGGATAGCCTCGTCATAGCTTTTCTGTTTGAAGTACTCCTTGTAGAAAGAAAGATACTTGATACAATTTGCGCTATCCGCGCCATACTTTCCTTGAGCGAAAAGACTTGTTGAACTCAAGGTCATTACAATTGTCGCAATTATAAGAATTGATTTTTTCATATTGTGTTATTTGTTTTTATTCATAACGATACTGCTGGAACCAGATGTCAAACAGGTTCAGGCCAATGGAAAAATTGGCATAAGTTTCAAGAATCATATTATTCTTGAGCGAACCTCTCTGCCCTACTTCAAAACCTAATGTCAAACCATTATACCACTGGAATATAGGAAGTGTCACGCCTATTGTCAGACCCCTTGCGTAAACCGGATTGCCGTTCACGCTGTAATAGTCACGAGTAAAATAAGCCCCTGCCCTATAGGCTATGATATTATGGTAATACCGCACATCATTCGGTCTGGGGATATATTCCATACCGAATCTGAAACTCTGCGCCGCACCGGAGGTAAAGATGGGACTTTCTGAAGTTCCGTTGACAGAAAAACCTTTCTGACCTTCGAAACCGCTGTTGCTCCAGTCGGAGCGTGTATAATCAAATTCCGCACGGAATTTCTTATTATATACCATCGCTACGCCCACGCCCATCTCATCTGCGAGCCTTAAAGGCGAAGAAAAATTGGCCAGTGTGTCCGCCGTTGATGAAATGCTTGTCTGACCGCTTGTCAAAGAACTGTTGATATATCCGTTAAGTCTGGCATTCAATTTATATGTAGCACCAACGACGAATTTCAACTTGTTTGTCGGCGCCAATTCATACTGAAGTCCGAATTTGGCCGTGTTGGCCGACAGAATCATCTCCGAAGAGTTTTCAATACTCAAAGCTGCGGCATCACTGAGCGTCTGAGTATAGGTCTTGTCAAAGTTTCCTATGTAGTGGATATACTCAACACCCAGGTTAAGATTCTTGAAAAGATTGATTCCACCTGCCGCAAACAGCTGATACATACTGCCCTGTCCGCTGTAACTATGTTTTACGTTACCTATCTCTGCGAGAACCTGAGGATTAGACTCGTAATAACTGAAATTGTAACCGGTCGCACTGTACGGCTTTATTCCGACCATCATGGCCGTATGGTTAAAAAGCGGAAACGATATTATGAAATCATTGATATTAAACAGGTTATTTGCAGAGGTCGCACTACCCTGTTTTATGATCTTGTTATTCTGATATATGGAAAAATCTGACATGAATGCCAAAGAATCCCTGGCAGTGACGGCTGCAGGATTCAGGGAATTCAGATATCTGTTATTTCTCGAAGCTATTCCCACACCGCCCATTGTGGCATTATATGCCGTGGAGCCATTGAATATGTCCCCGACTCCAAAAATCGAGTAGGGAGCATAAGCTGAATATGCCCCGTTATCATCGGCCCGGACTGTCGTCAACGAGAGGAAACAGAAAAGTGCTCCGAAAATCAGTTTATGAATTCCAATTTTTTTCATAATCAAGTGAAATAACGGCCAAACCCATCAGCACCAGGTTATTAACTACAAAAACCGAGTTCTGGGTATGACGCACGAACAAATTAGCGTCACCTCCTGTAAATATCACCACGCTTTGCGGAGCGGAGGCTATATAGGCATCAACCTCAAACTTTATGCCTAATATGACGCCGGATTCTATACTGGAGGTAAGTGTATTGCCTTTAGGCACCACTTCTTTGGGTGTGTTGACCAGAGGAAGATTCTTGGCATATCTGTTCAACGCCTTGAATCTGGTTCTGCATCCGAGCGAAACGTTTCCTCCCAGATATCCCCCTTGCGAATCGATGAAATCTACAGAAAGTATTGTCCCGAAATCAAATATGACACATTCCCGTCCCTGAAAGAGCTTTCTGGTGGCAAGTATGGACGCGGCCCTGTCTGCTGACAGGTAATCAGGCAAGCCATACGCCCGCAGAATGGCAGGATGACGTTTGTCTATGAGGACAAGCTGACTGCACAATCCCTTGAGAGTGTCCTCATCCTGAAGCGAAATATCTCTTACTGAGGCTAATACAAGAACAGAAGGTTTCTGCTTTTCTGTTATATGCTGAATAAACTCTATAGTCTTTTCTCCCTGATAGCGAATGGTCTTGCCAAGGGTTTCTCCCTCGGCCCAGACGGCTTTAAGTGCTGTATTTCCCATCTCTATCAACAGATTAGACATATTTTTCTCCAAAAAGCCTACAAATTTAAGAAATTATTGCAATTTCTTCAAAGTATCAAATGCGCTCTGTAAATTTTCTATTCCTCGGGTGATGATTTTGAGTTTTCCTTCCGTCTGTTTCATGGTGAAAGCCGAACCGTTTATTTTCTCCAGAAGAGATGCGAAAGCATCGGAAGAAAAATAGTCCGAAGCGGCGTTGGAGATGAAAAAGCAGATGAGCATACCGTTCTTTATGATAATCTTCTCGAACCCGAGGCTCTGGCCTAAATTTCTTATCTTCACTATATTAAAAAGATTCTCCACCTGCGGAGGAAGACTGCCGAACCTGTCCTCCATCTGGGAACGTAACCGATCAAGTTCCCGCTCCGCAGATATGGAATCGAGCTGCTTGTAAAGCCGCATCTTTTCTGCCGTTATATCCAGATATTCATCAGGAATAAGTGCCTGCTGATCAGTTTCTACTGTGCAATCCGACACATATCTGCGACCATGCGTTGGAGTGAATTGACCTGCCTCCATACCCAGTTCTTCCATAGCTTCAGACAGTATCTTCTGATAGGTCTCATATCCCATGTCAGTGATGAATCCGCTCTGCTCGGCCCCCAGAAGATTGCCGGCGCCACGTATATCCAAATCCTGCATGGCTATGCTAAATCCGCTTCCCAGATCCGAAAACTCCTCTATGGCCTTGAGCCTTTTGCGCGCATCGTCAGTTACCGTGGCCAACGGAGGTACTATCAGATAGCAGAACGACTTTTTGTTACTTCTGCCGACCCTTCCCCTCAGCTGATGAAGATCGCTCAGTCCTATGTTCTGCGCCTGATTGATTATTATCGTATTTGCATTTGGAATATCAAGCCCGTTCTCTATTATGGTGGTGCACAGAAGAAGGTCGAAATCTCCGTTTATGAAACTGAGCATCCTGTCCTCAAGTTCCTTGGCAGGCATCTGACCATGTACCGTGCAGATGCGCATGTCCGGAACGAGACGATGAAGTATATCCTCTATGGCAGGAAGTTCTTCTACTCTGTTATGAAGGAAAAAAACCTGCCCCGAGCGCTTGAGTTCATATTCTATGATGGACCGTATCTCCTTCTCTTCAAAGAGAATGATCTCCGTCTGAACCGGAATTCTGTTCGCCGGCGGGGTAGAAATGATGCTCAGATCCCTGGCACCGAGAAGAGAAAACTGGAGTGTTCTGGGGATAGGCGTCGCCGTGAGCGTAAGCGTGTCTATACCTGCCTGCATCTGACGTAGTTTCTCTTTGGCCGAAACGCCGAATTTTTGTTCCTCATCTATAATCAGAAGCCCGAGATCCTTGAATTCGAATTCGCTGGAAAGTATCTTGTGAGTTCCTATCAGTATGTCTATCCTTCCCTCCCTCAAATCCCTTTTTATCTGGCTTATCTGAGATGCGCTGCGCAGACGGCTGACATAATCGACCTTACATGGGAAATTCTTAAGCCTCTGAATAAAAGTATTATAGTGTTGTAATGCCAATATGGTGGTAGGAACAAGCACCGCCACCTGCTTGCCGTCAGTTACCGCCTTGAAGGCAGCGCGTATGGCCACTTCCGTCTTTCCGAACCCGACATCCCCGCAAATGAGACGATCCATAGGAGGAGTGTCTTCCATATCTCTTTTCACAGCTTTTGTGGCTTCTTCCTGATCCGGAGTGTCCTCATACATGAACGATGACTCCAGCTCATCCTGCAGATAAGTGTCAGCCGAGAAAGCAAATCCTTTGGAAGCCCTTCGTTTGGCATACAGGTTTATAAGATCCTTGGCTATGTCCTTGACTTTTCTCTTGGCATTGGCCTTGAGGGTAATCCAAGTCTTGGAACCGAGCTTGTTTATTTTCGGAGGCTCTTCATCCTTGCTGCGATAGCGTGATATCTTATGAAGGGCATGCACGGACACGAACACCACGTCACCGTCTTTATAGGTAAGTTTTACCACCTCCTTGTAACGGCCTTTTTCGTCTTTTATGCGTACAAGTCCACCGAAAACCCCTATTCCATGGTCTATATGCACTATATAATCCCCTATATTGAAAGATGATATGTCGTTGATGGTAAGCTGTTCCGTCTTTTCTACGGTTTTTCTCAGATTGACCCTCTGGAAACGGTCGAATATCTGGTGGTCCGAATAGCAGCAAATCTTGTCCGCAGTGTCAATGAACCCCGCGTGTATGCTTTTCCCTGTTATAAACTGAGGAAGAGGGCAAAATTCTTCTTCTAGAATTTTGACGATTCTGTCGGTCTGTGATTTCTTGTCCGCATATATATATACATCATACCTTCCTTCAAGACGGCTCCTTATGTCGGAAGTCAGGAACTCGAAATTCTTGTCGAATACCGGCTGAGGCTGTATGTGGAATTCGACAGGACATACCTCTCCCTGCCTTTCCAGAGGGACTTCCATATACACCCTTTTTCTGTCCTTACTAAAAGAGACGAAGTTCTCATCCTTATACATGTCGAAGGAGTCGAACCAGATGACGCTGTCTTTCGGAAGAGCCTGCAATATGTTCTGCTCACCGTTTTCGCCGCTGCACAAAACGTTTGAAGTTATATGCGCACTTTCGCATTGCGCTTTCGAAAGCTGAGTATTACAGTCGAAAACATTGATCTTTTCTATCTCGTCACCCCAGAACGATACTCTGTACGCCTCGTTGTTGGAAAAAGAAAAAAAATCTATAATGCTTCCTCTCACCGCGAACTGACCCGGAAGAGACACGAAATCCACTCTTTCGAAGCCGTTGGCTCCAAGTGTTTTAATTACTTCATCGTGAGATATCTCCTCTCCTTTTTTTATTTCCCTGTCAAAGCCTTCCAGATTCTTTTCAAGAGGAATAGTCTCATTCAAAGCCTGCGGATAGGTTACTATAAAGTCAAGTTCACCTTCCGCGTGTTCCAGAATACGCTGAACGGCAGTGGTCCGCTGAACATTCAGGGTAGATTTGAAATTGCTCCTTTCCACTCCGCTTCCGACACTTGGAAGGAAAAACACCCTGTCTCCATCCACCAGATTATAAAGATCCGATGCGCAGTACTCGGCGCTTTCACTGTCGGGAAGAACTATCAAATGAAGCCCCTTTTGAACCGCCCCGCTTAAAACGAACCATCTGGCCGAAAAGAACAGGGACTTACAGAACACCTCTTTTTCCTGTCCGGCCAATTTTGCCTTCAACAGTTCTGCAGACTCTTTTTCTATTACCATGTTGCGAAGTTTCAAGGTCTTCTACAAAAGTAACGATTACTCTACTTCACGAAAATCCGGGCACTGTCCGACTTAGCGCCGTCGATGTCGAGCGAAGCGTTGATGAGGCTCTCTATCAGGGCGATTTCGTCTTCTTTCTCCTTGATGAGGGCATCGAGCTGCTCCATGTAGGCGTTTACCATCTTGCCCGCTTGCGAAATCAGCTTACCATAGGAGAAGGCCCCGAGGCCGAGTTCCAGCAGTCCAGCACTCGCGCCGACCTGGGCAATCTTGAGGTCGGCCATCTTCCCGGTCTTGATCTGCTTGGCAACTCTGATTATCGCCTTGTTCCGCTCTATAAGCTTCAGGAAATCCAGCCTCTCCCCGCTGTCCGAATACAGCTCGAACGAGCGGTAGGTCTGACCGTCGGAACAGCTTACATACTTAGCCACGATCTTATAGCCGCCTGCGAATCCCAAACCGTCGGTAACTTCCCAGAGGGTGCTGCCCAGCAGATTCTCCATCAAGATGCCGTTCTTCGTCCTGTTTGCTCCGAACATATTGTCCAAATGGTACTTGGCGTCCTTGCAGTCCGCGAAATACTGGTCTATGGCGTTTGACCCGCTGAGTTTCGGCATCTCCCAGTCTATCTTCCGCCTCTCGAAGCCCACCACGGGCAGCGCATAAGGCTCGACCGGGGCCAGTATCCCCGCC
>CAVKBL010000028.1:0-27311 GCA_963654805.1 Lachnospiraceae bacterium
AACGCTCTCGATTAAATTTTTTTCTTGAATTCTCTCGGTACTTGCTTGTACTTATATCTTTCCAATATTTTCAATGAACTTTTTCGCTCAGCGCGAAAGGGATTGCAAATATAGGGACTTTATTTTAATCTGCAAACTTTTTCGAAAAATATTTTTACTTTTTTTGAATTTAATTTTCTTGACAATCCCACACCTTATATATAAAGGCGAAATTATGCGCCGATTTGATGAAGGGCACTATCCGATTGGCATAAAAATGCTAAATTTGTAAATAGGTTATATGCCCTGAAAAAGGGAATCGGATAATTATGGCATCACTGTGGCAGATTTTCGGAGTCTTCGCAAAAATCGGCACCTTCACCATAGGAGGCGGCTATGCGATGATTCCAATAATAGAAGAGGAACTGAAAAAACGCGGTTGGGTGGACGAAAGCGAGATTGAAGACGTGATAGTGCTGGCCCAGAGCGCACCGGGATTATTGGCAGTCAATATGGCCATATTCTCCGGATACAAGATACGTGGGCTGAAGGGCAGCATAGCGGCCACCGTGGGAGCGGTCCTTCCTTCTTTCCTTATCATACTGGCTATCGCTATGGTGTTCACGTCCTTCAAGGAGAATGTCATAGTTCAGCGTATATTCCAGGGGATAAGGCCCGTGGCGGTGGCCCTCATTCTGGTGCCGGCCGTAAATATGGCCCATAAAGGCAACAAGACGTGGTGGGCGTGGGTCTTGACTTTCATCACTGCCTTTCTGGTGGCGTTCCTTAAAATCTCCGTCATATGGATACTAGTGTGTCTTCTGAGCATAACCATAGTGATAGAAATGGCCAAGGAGGGGCGCAGGAAGAAGCTATGATCACTCTTCTCTTTCAGCTGTTCTATACATTCTTTATAATAGGACTTTTCAATTTCGGCGGAGGCGGAGCCATGATTTCTCTCATCCAGAACCAGGTGGTGGGGATACGCGGATGGCTCACCGAGACTGCCTTCACCGACATAACTGCCATCTCGCAGACCACGCCGGGCCCGATAGGCATCAATTGTGCCACATATGTGGGCTATCAGGTGATGCACGATGCCGGTTTCGGAAACCTGGCCGGAATAATAGGCAGCGCGACAGCCACTTTTGCGATAGTGTTGCCTTCGTTTTTGATTTTCTATCTCCTGATGAAGCTTTTCACGCATTTTCAGCACGATCCGCGCTTCATAGGAGTAATGAACGTACTGAAGCCGGCCGTAAGCGGAATGATACTGGCCGCCTGCATAATACTTACTTTCCATATATCGTGGGACGGATTGGCTCCCCAGGTAAGTGTCATAGAAGAGAATTTCCCCGACTGGAAGAGCTGGGCACTGTTCGCCGGAGCATTCGGAACCACTTATTTTCTGAAGGCCAATCCTATCGTCGTGATTCTCGCCTCGGGCGTTCTGGGGCTTATCCTATACTGATAATCAAATAATTATTATATGAAACTAGTACTTATCTCCTGGCTGCTTGCCAGCGCTATCAACATTATTCCTGCGCCACTGAGCGTGAGGGAAGATGCCGGAACTTTCAAACTCAAAGGCGTCGCCATCAACTGCGACTCGAAGATGGGAGAGAAAGCTTACCAGGCCGTAACGGAATTTTCAAGCCAACTGACCCTATGCGCGGGGCACATTTACCCGGTGGGAAGGCCAAGCCGACTCGAACAGAGCGTTCGTGACGGAAACATCAAAGGACTCGTATTCTGCGTGGATCCTATGCTCGTAGATGAGGCATACACCATTAAAGTGACCAAGAAATACGCTCTGGTCACAGCATCATCAGACAACGGATTCCTCTATGCCCTGCAGAGTATCAGACAGATGCTTCCGGTGGAAATCTATGGGAACAAAGCCGCAGAGGACAAAAAATGGGAACTCCCGTGCTGCGAGATAAAGGACAAGCCTAGATTCGGATATCGCGGACTGGAACTTGACTGCTGCAGACATTTCTTCAGTGTGGACGAAGTGAAAAAAGTGCTCGACATGATGGCTACGCTCAAATTGAACCGGTTCCATTGGCATCTGACAGAGGACCAGGGCTGGAGAGCGGAGATCAAGGCATATCCGCGCCTCACCGAGGTGGGAGCTTACCGCAACGGCACCATGGTGGGATATTATGACGGACCTTCGGACAATATCCGTTACGGCGGCTATTACACGCAAGAGCAGATGAAAGAAGTGGTGGCCTATGCAAGCAAATTGGGCATAGAAATCATTCCGGAAGTTGACCTCCCAGGGCATATGGTAGCAGCTCTCGCATCATATTCTGAACTCGGATGCTTCGGCGGACCCTATGAGGTTTGGTACAGATGGGGCGTGTCTCCTGACGTTCTTTGCCCCGGGAAAGAAGCCACTTTCGAATTTCTGGAAGGCGTGCTGAGTGAGCTCTGCGAAATATTCCCGGGAAAATATTTCCACATAGGTGGAGACGAATGTCCTAAGACCAACTGGGAGAAATGTCCTGACTGCCAGGCGAGAATTCAGGCTCTGGGATTGAAGGCGGACGAACACGCCAGCGCCGAGCAGAGACTTCAGAACTACGTGACATCCCGCGTGCAGAAATTCTTGGAGAGCAAAGGTAAAAAAATCATAGGTTGGGATGAAATACTCGAAGGAGATCTTGAGAAAGGCGCCACCATAATGTCCTGGAGAGGGACAAGCGGAGGAATCAAGGCTTCCAACAGAGGATTCGACGTAATCATGACTCCTACCGATTACTGCTATTTCGATTATTGCCAATCACCTCTCAAACGCGAGAGCGATGAGCCTATCTGCGCATTCTGGGGAGATCTGACCTTCAAAAAAGTATATTCATTCAATCCTACCGACGGTCTTTCTGCAGAAGCGGCAAGCCATATCCTCGGAGCACAGTGCAACGTATGGACAGAATATATTCCTACGAATGAACAGCTCGAGTATATGCTTATGCCTCGTCTTTTCTCTCTATGCGAAGTGCAGTGGTGCGAACCTGCGAACAAACATTACGAGCAGTTCTGTGAAAGGGTAAAAGATTGGGGATTCCAGATGCTGGAACTGAAAGGGTTCAATTACCGAGACAAGCCGAATTTCACTGAGGAATAATTATAATCAGAAAGGGCCGCATCATCACGACGCTGCCCTTTCCTTCTAACCTAAAATTTAACCTATGAAAAAACTATTCGGTTATTGTTATTACAATACCCGTGCCACAAAAATATACAAAAAGATTGAATTTTTAGACTTTTTTTATTTTTCTCATGTATAACCTCGCAATTATTGGCGCCGGACCCGCCGGATATGTGGCCGCACAAAGGGCCGCGGAGGCCGGTTTAAAAGTTATCCTATTTGAAGACAGAGAATTAGGCGGAGTATGCCTGAACGAGGGGTGTATTCCTACGAAAACACTTCTTTTCAGTGCCAAACTCTACGGCCAGAGCCTATCCGCTGACAAATTCGGGGTGCAGAATGCAGAAGTGTCATTTGACTATGAGAAAATTCTGTCTCGTAAGGACAAAGTGACGAAAAAATTAGTCGGGGCCATACGTTCCTCGATGAAAGCGCTGGGCGTGGAGGTGATCAGAGGGCATGCTGACATAGAGGGAGGAAAGAAAGGCGATTTCACTATTTCCGCGTGCGGGGAATCATTCCGCGCGCAGAATCTTCTTCTGTGCACGGGAAGCCATGCGTTCACGCCGCAGATAGATTGGCTCAGGGGAGCGGAAGACAAGCTCATAACAAGCACGGGGGCACTTGACCTGCAGGAAGTTCCGGGGAGACTCGCCATCATAGGCGGAGGAGTCATAGGAATAGAGTTCGCAAGTTTATTCCACACTCTCGGCTCCGAAGTGACCGTATTCGAACTGACAGGCGAAATACTTGGCCCGTTTGACGGCGATATGGCCGGGAGTCTTCGAGAAACGCTCTCCAAGCAAGGCATAAAGTTCTTCCTGGGCGGCGATGAGGCGGGCATGGCTGAGGTTCTGAATGCGGATAAGATACTTCTGTGCATAGGGCGCAAGCCTAACGTCGAAGGTTTCGGGATGGAGACCGTCGGGGTGCATGCCAATGCGCGCGGGGCAGTCGAAACTGACGGGCATATGCGCACCGCCGTACCGGGAATCTACGCCGCCGGAGACATTACAGGACAATATATGCTCGCACATTGTGCCAGCAGAGAGGCCGAAGTGGCAGTGAACGACATTCTGGGAATAGAGGACGAGATGTCTTACTCGGCAGTACCGAGCGTGGTGTACTGCAAACCGGAAATAGCCTCAGTAGGGCTTACCGAAAAACAGGCGCAGAAGCAGGACGCCGAATACGAAGTACACAAGCTTCCGCTCACCTATTCCGGGCGATTCGTGGCCGAGACGGAAAGGGAGAACGGGCTGTGCAAGATAATCTGCGAGAAAGGCGGAGGGAAAGTGCTGGGGATGCAGATCCTGGGCGGGCCTGCTTCCGAGGTGATATCCCAAGGGTGTCTGGCGATAGAAAACGGAATGACGCTTAAAGACTTACGCAAAGTGATATTCCCTCACCCAAGCGTATCGGAGATAATCAAAGAGACGAGTTGGTCTAAAGAAGTAGAGTCGAAGTAATCTTCGGCTCTTTCTTTTTTCAGGGCCTGCAGCAAGGCTTCCCTGTTGTATTCAGTACCGCGAAGCGAGCGGGCAAGCTCTTCCGCTCCTTTGGACCCCAGAAAATCTCCCGAGAAATCGACAGCTTCAATTCTACCTTCGCCGTCAAGAGACAGAGACACACCCACGCTGCCACAGGGGAGATAGCCTTGCTTTACTATAGAATCAGAACACAGATGACGATATATCCACTGCGGGGAAGAAAATTTGTTCTTATTCAAGGTAGAAATCTGCCCCAGTTGCTCTTCGGAGAGAGCATATTCTTCAATAGGCTCGAAATATGCCTTGGCCGCAGAGGCAAAGTCCTCCACGTTCTTTATTCCCGGCAGATAATCTTTAAGATTAGCTACCGCACTTCTGACGGATTTCACGCCTTTGCGTCTGAGTTTACTCTGCGGAGTGTCCAGCACGCACTGAAGCGTGTCAAGATCCACATCATAAAGCAAAGTCCCGTGAACCAGCCACCTGTCACACTCCATACGTCTGGCATATCCGGACACTTTTCGCCCGTCTACGAAGATATCGTTACGGCCCGTTTTTTCCGCAGGAACGCCTAACGAGCGAAGCATATCCACTATAGGGTCCACCCCGACATCTTCACCGATAAAGGAGTAATTGAGATTATTAAGGTCGTGATAAACAGCCCCCCCACCCGTCGTTCTGCGGGCGAGCGTTATATCGCGACTCGTGAGATAATCCAGATTGACTTCCGTATAAGGGTCCTGGTTCTCCCCGATTATCACCGAAGGACGGTTACGCCAAAGATAAAAATAGCTTTCGCCCTTAGGCAGAGTTTTCAGCGCCCAAGACTCGAAAGCCATATTATAACACGGATCAGTAGAGAGAAGCGTGATATATTTCATTATTCTACCAATTTGACTGTCACTATCTTAACGGGGCTGAGCGGACGGTCTCTCTCGTCAGTGGACACGGAAGCTATCTTGTCTATCACGTCAAATCCGTCCACGGTCTGACCGAATACGGTGTACTGTCCGTCAAGCTGGGCGCAGGTTTTCGCGTCCTGAACTATATAGAATTGCGAACCGCTGGATTCGCGAAGCGGATTGGCCCTGTCACCACGTCGGGCAGCCGCAAGCGCGCCTTTTATATGTTTGTTCTCGGGAACTATCTCTGCAGGGACGGTATAACCGGGTCCTCCTGTCCCCCACGAAGCTTTCTGAGCCTCGTCCTTGGAAAGAGGGTCTCCCGACTGTATCATAAAACCGTTTATCACCCTATGGAAAAGCACGCCGTCATAGAATCCCTCGAAAGCGAGGCGGGCGAAATTGGCACGATGCTTAGGGGTATTGTCATAAAGTTTTACGCGGATAGTACCGAGAGTAGTGATAATGTCGAATTCGGGCTCTGCAGGAAGCGCCTTTATCTTATCTTCTATTTTCTGTTTTTTCTCTGCCAATTCCGTTGAATCGGCTACGGCTGCTTCAGCCTGCTTTTTTGAGGCTTTTTTACCTCCTCCGCCACAAGATGTCAGCAAGAGTGCCGACAAGGCAACAAACGTAATCATTTTCTTCATTTTACAGTATGGTGTTTAACTTTTATCTCTTTATAAATAAGAAGCACATATAGTCCGAGCAGCAATGTCCCCGCCGTAAGGGCCAGAGCAAGCGGACACTTTGCACTGATGCCTTCGTAGGCGATATATATGAGAGCTCCGCTCACAACAAAAAGGAACATCCTTTTAATGTCGTATGGCACAGGATAATACCTTTGACCAATGAAGTAACTCAAAAGCATGGCCACTCCGTAACCGGCAAATCCGCCCCAGGCACATGCCATATAACCCGCCTTCGGCACAAATATGATATTGACGGCAAGCATTACCGCAGCTCCTATGGCACTCATTATGGCTCCCCACCAGGTACGGTCGGTAAGTTTATACCAGAACGACAGATTAAAGTACACGCCCATAAAAATCTCCGCGAACATTACGATTGGCACC
Organism: Lachnospiraceae bacterium; assembly: GCA_963654805.1. Classification (GTDB taxonomy): domain Bacteria; phylum Bacteroidota; class Bacteroidia; order Bacteroidales; family UBA932; genus Cryptobacteroides. Next base: position 6,602 of record CAVKBL010000028.1, read on the forward strand.
ACTTTCAAGCCCTCCCAATACCCGGGCTGGATAAAATGGCGCAGAATCGGAAGATAAATCATCACGGCGAGCCATGCGAAAACGGAGAAAATCACAAAATATTTAGTGCCATCGGTTAAACTGTCAGTCTTGTCTTCTTTATTACGGCCATTGAACACGATAGGCTCATAAGCGTAACGGAAGGCCTGCGTGAGAAGAGCCATTATCATCGCGAGCTTTACGCAAGCTCCATATATGCCAAGCTGCACCTGTCCTTCGTGTCCCGGAAGAAGATACGGGAAAAGTATCTTGTCGGCTACCTGATTAAGAATCCCGACGAGCGAAAGCAGAAGCAGCGGGAATGAGTATTTCAGCATTCTGCGTGCAAGCGCTGAATCAAAACCATAAGTGATATTTTTGAATTCCGGAATGAAAAGCAGGCCGACAATAAAGGTGCATAGAAGATTGGCAAAGAAAATCAGCCCTACTCCGTCGTCGAAGCGGTGGAAGAGGCCCTGCAGCGATGGAATGGATGGTATCAGCAGGAAAATAAGCAAGTTAAGGGCGATGTTCAGAATAATGAAAGTCATCTTGAGAGCCATAAACTTGAGCGGACGCCTGCTTTGACGAAGCCGGCTGAACATTATGGCCTGGACGGCATCAAAAGAGGTGATGAGTGCGAAACAAGCTATATACTCAGGATGAGCGCCGTACCCCATGGCTGTGCTGATGGGAGCAAGAAAGGCTATTACAGCAACGAGAAATACCGCCGCGACGGAGCTGACCATCCTGAGAGCCGTAGAATAGACCATGCGCGGGTCTTCTTCACTTTTTCCGCTGAAGCGAAAGAAGGTGGTCTCCATCCCGAAAGTCAGAAGACAGAGAAGGAGTGCCGAATAAGCATAGAGGTTAGTTACTATACCGTACCCGCCGCTTCCGGCTGCTATCTTATATGTATAGAGAGGCACGAGCAGGTAGTTCAAAAACCTGCCCACGATACTGCTCAGCCCATATATGGCCGTATCCTTGGCCAACGCCTTAAGATTCATAGGGCACGAAGATACAAAAAAAGAGGCTAACCTTAAAAAGGAAAGCCTCTTCTTTATAATGTTCAGAGTTTAGTCTGAAAGTGAGAAGCGTTTGAAAGAAACTATCTTAGCTTCCTTATCGGCCTTAGCGAGAGCGTCCTTGACACTGATGTGATCGTCGCTCATCTGATACTCCTGCTCTTCGAGAGTCTGCTCTTTGAAGAACTTCTGGAGACGTCCGTTGGCGATGTTCTGTATCATCTGCTCGTTAAGGTTAGCTGCCTTCTCTGCAGATACGGTCTTGATAATCTCACGAGCCTGAGCAGCCTGTTCAGGGGTAAGCCACCCCTTAGCTGTGTTAGACTCGATGTGATCCTCGCTGTCTACGTGTGCAGGGTTGATGCCGGCTTTCTTAAGAGCAGCCTCGACTGCCTTAAGGACCATCTCTTCGCGTGTCTTCTGAACGGCTACCGCAAGCTCGTTATCAACCACCTCTTTAGGGCAGTCTGCCGCGCTTATGGCTACCGGATTCATGGAAGCGACCTGCATTACGATACCCTTAGCCAACTCTTCGCTTACAGGCTTGTTGAAGCCTACAAGAGCGCCAAGTTTTCCGTTAAGAGTATGTACGTAAGCTGCTACATAAGGAGCATCTACGATGGCATAGTAGCAAAGTACGTGTTTCTCACCAGTTTTACCTGTCTGAGCCTCAACTGCCTCCTCTACGGTATAGCCATCAGCCATCTTGCAAGCCTTGAGGGCTTCGAGATCTGCAGGTGCAGAAGCGATAGCCACGTCTGCAATAGCTTCTGCCAGGTTCTGGAAGTCTGCGTTACGGGACACGAAGTCGGTCTCACATCCCAGACATACAAGAATAGCCTTTCCGTTAGCGATGCGTGATTTAACCGCACCTTCAGAAGTCTCGCGGTCAGCTCTTTTAGCCGCTACGAGTTTACCCTTCTCGCGGATGATGCCGATAGCTTTGTTAAAATCGCCTTCGGCCTCCTCAAGAGCTTTCTTGCAGTCCATCATACCTGCTGAAGTCATCTTACGTAACTTCATTACGTCTGCTGCTGTAATTGCCATAATGGATTATATTTCTAACAGTTTAACAAATGGATTATTCTGCTGCAGGAGCCTCTGTCTCAGGTGCAGCGGCTGCTTCTTCTGCCTTGCCGCCCTTACGTGAACGGAGTTTGCGTTCTGCTGGTTTTCCAGCTACCTCTTTAGCTTCTGCTTCAGCTTCCTTCTCCTTTTCGAGTTTACGCTCTTCGAGACCTTCCTGGATGGCGCCGCAAAGTGCATTGACAACACACTCTATGCTCTTGGCAGCATCATCGTTAGCCGGAATCACATAATCAATAGGGCTAGGATCGCAACAAGTATCAACCATTGCGAAAACCGGAATATTCAAACGGTTAGCCTCTTTAACGGCGTTAGCCTCCTTCTGTACGTCCACTACGAAGAGTGCTGATGGAAGACGGCTCATATCTCTGATAGAGCCGAGGTTCTTCTCAAGTTTAGCTCTCTGGCGGTCGATCTGGAGACGCTCACGCTTAGCGAGTTTCTCGTATGTGCCATCCTCTTTCATCTTGTCGATGGTAGCCATCTTCTTGATGGCCTTGCGGATGGTAGGGAAGTTGGTAAGCATACCACCGGCCCAACGCTCGGTGATAGATGGCATACCCACTGAAGCGGCTTTCTCGGAAATAATCTCCTTAGCCTGCTTCTTGGTAGCTACGAAAAGGATTTTGCGGCCTGACTTAGCCAGATCCTTCATTACTTCCGCAGCTTCGTCGATCTTTACGACTGTCTTGTGCAGGTCGATGATATGGATGCCATTCTTCTGATCGAAGATGTATGGTGCCATTTTAGGATTCCACTTACGGGCAAGGTGTCCGAAGTGTGCGCCTGCATCAAGCAATTCTTGGAAATTTGTTCTTGACATAATGTCTTTCTTTTAATTTTCTCTTTACTTCAATTTTCGGGTAGTGGCCTCAGGCCAATCTCGAAAATTTTCCGCAGTGCGGCAACCTCCACTGTGGGGACGGTTTAATAAACCGCAGCTGTGCGATAAAACAGTAATAATAACTAACGTTTACTGAACTGGAAGCGTCTGCGTGCGCCTGGCTGACCAGGTTTCTTACGCTCAACCTCACGTGAATCGCGGGTGAGAAGGCCTGCTGCCTTAAGTGCAGAACGATAAGCTTCCTTATCAATCTCGCAAAGTGCGCGAGCGATGCCCAGACGAACGGCTTCTGCCTGACCCTTAGTACCACCGCCGAAGATGGTTACTTTAGCGTCAAACTTTCCGAGTGTCTCGGTTACGCTGAAGGCCTGCAGAACGATGTAACGAAGAGATTCCTCCTTGAAGTAGTCTTCAAGAGGACGATCGTTGACGGTTACGTTGCCTGCACCTGCTGAGAGATAAACGCGAGCTACAGCTGTCTTACGTCTTCCAAGGGCGTGTGTCTGTTCCATTTGCTCTGTTTAAATTTCGTTCAACTTAATTTCTGTAGGGTTTTGTGCCTGGTGAGGGTGCTCCGGACCTGCATAAATGTAGAGGTTACCGAGTACCTTGTCTCCAAGACGTGTCTTAGGGAGCATACCCTTTACAGCTCTCCTAATGAGTTCTGTTGGTTTTTTGGCGAGGATGTCTGCCGGTGTGCAGAAACGCTGTCCTCCCGGATATCCGGTGTAGCGTACATACACACGATTGGTCATCTTCTTGCCCTTGAGAGCCACCTTCTCAGCGTTGATGATGATGACATTGTCACCACAGTCAACGTTAGGGGTGAATCCAGGCTTGTTCTTACCGCGAAGGACAAGAGCAACCCTTGATGCAAGACGACCAAGTGCGAGATCTGTCGCGTCAATGACCAACCACTTCTTGTCCACAGTAGCCTTGTTCAGGGATACTGTCTTGTAGCTAAGTGTGTCCATTGTCTTGATACTTTAATGATTAATACTTTAATAAAAAATTGCGATCCCTCCTTTCAAAGGGGTCGCAAAGATAAACATTTATTCCGAATTAACAAAAACTTTCTTATACGGAGAGGATGTCTTTCTCTTTGGCCGATACCAGTTCGTCCACTTCCTTCACTCTCTTGTCGGTGAGTTTCTGTACTTCTTCCTCGCCTTCCTTCTGTGCGTCCTCGCTTAGACCGTCGTTCTTGACAGCCTTCTTGAGAGCGTCAACAGCGTCCCTGCGGACATTACGGATAACTATCTTGGCATTCTCGCCTTCCGCCTTGGCATTTTTGCAAAGCTCCTTACGTCTTTCCTCGGTAAGGGCAGGTACGGTGCATCGTATGGTCTCTCCGTTATTGGAAGGAGTCAAGCCGATATTGGCATCGATTATAGCCTTCTCTATGGCAGGGATAAGGGATCTTTCCCAAGGCTGAATGGCAAGTGTTTTAGCATCAGGGGCGGTAACAGATCCCACTTGTGGAATTGGGGTAGGTGTGCCGTAATAATTCACGAGCACCTTATTGAACACCTGTGTATTCGCTTTGCCGACTCTATAATTCTTAAGGCTTTCTTCGAGGAAAGTCACAGCATCAAGCATCTTCGCGCCGGCGGAGGTGACAATCTGTTTTGCGTTTTCTGTCAACATATCTGTAATAATTGGTTAAGCGTGTACAATAGTTCCTGTCTTTTCTCCGGCAAGCAGTTTTCCCAGAGCCTGCGGATCATTTACATTAAACACCACGATAGGAATGTTTCCCTGCTCACACAAGGCAAATGCCGTAGCATCCATTACTTTAAGATGATCAGCAAGAGCCTTGCTGAATGTGAGAGTATCATATTTGACGGCAGTCGGATCCTTCTCCGGATCGGCAGTGTAGACGCCATCCACACGCGTACCTTTAAGAAGAGCGTCCGCGCCCAGTTCAAGAGCACGAAGCGCCGCGCCGCTGTCCGTAGTAAAGAACGGGTTACCTGTGCCGCCTGCGATCAGTGCCACACCCCCATCTTCCATAAGACGAAGAGCCGCATCCCTGACATAATAACGTGCTATAGGCTCCATAGGAGTGGCCGTAAAGACTTCAGCCTTAACCCCGCGCTCGCGTATGAATTGGCATAAAGCCATAGAATTTATGACCGTGGCGAGCATGCCCATCTTATCACCGTCCACGCGGTCAAATCCTTTCCCTTGTCCCTGAAGCCCGCGGAAGATATTTCCTCCACCATTTACGATGGCCACCTGAGCTCCGGAACGCACCGCATTTACTATCATGTCGGCAAAAGCGGCAATACTGCTCTCGTCAAGACCCTTACCTGAAGGCCCGCCGAGGCTTTCACCGCTCAATTTTAAAAGAACTCTCTTATACATATCACAAAATTACTCGTAAAAACTTAAACTTGCAAAATATTGTTTTTGTATTCCTTCAGAGACGGGGTAGAACAATAATTATAATATTTGAATTATATTTGTACGCTTTATTGAAAAACAGACAAAGATATGTTCATGCTAAATTCCTCTATCGGCAAGAAATTCGTGCAGGCGATCAGCGGCGCGTTTCTTATTATTTTCTTGCTCTTACACGCGACTATAAACTTCTTTTCCGTAATCGATTCTTTTACGGGCAAATATGGCGTTTGTGCCGCGGATGAAAAACTGTTCTCTGCAGGAGACGGACTTTTCAAACTGGGGTGCGATTTCATGTCCACACCGGTAATCAGCATTATGGTTCCTGTCCTTGCACTCGGATTCCTTATCCATATCATCTGGGGATGCTGGCTAACTGCGAAGAACGTATCTGCACGCGGGGGCTGGAAACGCTACGAGGTAGCTTCCAAGGCTTCAGCGGACTCCTGGTCTGCCAAGAACATGTTCGTACTCGGTATTGTAATCCTTGGATTCATCGCTTTCCACCTTACACACTTCTGGGCCAAGATGCAGATGCCTGAATTGCTCGGCATAGGCACTTTCGAGAACAACCCTTACCTTCTGCTCAGCTTCACATTCAGCAAATGGTGGGTTCTCGCCCTTTACATCATCTGGTTCGTAGCCCTCTGGTTCCACCTTACACACGGATTCTGGAGCATGTTCCAGACAATAGGCTGGAACAATACCATCTGGTTCAAGAGACTTAAAGTAATCGGCTGTATCGTATCCACCATCATCGTATTGGCATTCATCTCTGTAGCCATTAATGCTTTCATCCAGGCTCCGGAGGTTCTTTCATTAATCTAATCGCTGCTTTCCGATGAAGATCGGAGACATCGATCTGGGCAGACGCCCCTTGTTATTGGCACCGATGGAAGATGTGACAGACGCATCATTCCGTATTTTGTGCAGAGAACAGGGGGCGTCTGCCGTATACACCGAATTCGTGCCAAGTGACGGTCTTATACGCGATGCTGACAAGGCCATAGCCAAGATGCGCACGCTTGAAGAAGAATCGCCTGTAGGTATTCAGATTTATGGGCATATTCTCGAATCCATGGTGGAGGCCGCAAAGATGGCCGATCACGCGGATGAGATAGCCGGAGGACACGGAGCGGACATAATAGACATCAATTTCGGATGTCCTGTCACCAAAATCGCAGGGCGTGGCGCGGGAAGCGGAATGATGCGCGACCCGGATAAACTTGTGGCCATTACCGAGGCTGTAGTAAAGGCAGTAAAAAAGCCGGTCACCGTAAAGACGCGGCTCGGATGGGACGAAGGGTCTAAAATAATAGTGGAATTGGCTGAAAGACTGCAGGACGTGGGGGTTCAAGCACTTACCATTCACGGGCGCACCAGATGCCAATTATATAAAGGAGAGGCGGACTGGACTCTTATCGGAGCCATTAAAAACAACCCGCGCATGCATATCCCGATTATCGGCAACGGAGACATAACAGATGCACACAAGGCCAAAGATGCCTTTGACCGATATGGAGTAGACGGAATAATGATAGGGCGCGCTACATTCGGACATCCGTGGATATTCAAAGAAATCAGGCATTTTCTGGACACGGGAGAAGAACTGCCGGATATGGGAGTAGCAGAAAGGGTGGAGCTGGCAAAAAGACATCTGGCTCTGTCGTTGACACTGAAAGGAGAGCCGCGCGGAGTTTTCGAAATGCGGCGGCATCTGTCGTGCTATTTCAAAGGGCTGCCGGATTTCAAAGAGACCCGCATAAGAATGGTTACTACGCTAGATGTCAACGAACTGTACTCCATCCTGGACGAAATAAAAGAACGCTATGCTACTATATAAGACATTCCTCAAACTGCGTCACCGCGCTTACGACAAGGGTCGGAAAAGGAGTACTCCTTCCGATATCCCTTCCGTATGCATAGGCAACGTCACGGTCGGAGGAACAGGGAAAACACCACATACAGAGATGATTCTGCGCCTTCTGGAAGACAAGGAAGGTGTATGTGTCCTGTCACGTGGTTATGGCAGACGGACAAAAGGCTTTCTGAAGGTAAACCCGGCAGAGGGGTCTTCAAGGACATTCGGGGATGAACCGCTTCAGATTGCACGCAAATTCCCGGAAAGAGTCGTGGCAGTGGACGCGGACAGAATTGAAGGGTGCAAAAAGCTGAAAGAGCTGGGGCAGAAACTAGTCCTGTTGGACGATGCATTTCAGCACCGCAGACTGAAGGCCAATCTCAACATAGTGCTCGTAAATTACAGCCGTCCTGTATTCGACGACAAGCTTCTACCCTTCGGACGGCTTCGCGATCTGCCGGAAAGAATCTTCAATTCTGACATAATAATAGTAAGCAAATGCCCGGAAGATATTACTGAGCATGAGAAAGCAGCATTTGCTCTTAAACTGCATCTGAAAGACTACTCAGCCACCGAGTGCAGCGCCGTCAATCCTTCAAGACAAAAACAGAGCCTACTTTTCTCCACTATAGAATACCTCCCCGCCCAGATGGTGTTCCCAGAAGGGGATCATAGATACACGTATTCACACAAAGTGATGTATATGAGCGGAATAGCTCACGACCACAGACTTCAGGATCATCTTCGCGGACAATACAATATAGTCAAGTGCTTTGAGTTTGGAGATCATCACGATTTCACCAAGAAGGAACTTTCACGCATCGAAAAAGACCTGCGGAAAACAAAGGCTTGCCCTCTGGTAACTACAGAAAAGGATGCGCAGAGACTTCTGTCACTTCCCTTTGTGAGTGATTACCTTAAGGAACGCATCTTTATGGTGCCTATCAGGGCACGTCTGACTTCTGCACAAGAAGAAAAGTTACTCCTGCGTAGGCTCGAAGAATTGTGTTAATCCGGTATCCAGACGGATTATATCCTTCGCCCGGCCTTCGATAGCATAGCCGTTTACCACTCTTTTGAAACTTACCGAATCTTCCCACATCTTGGAAATCCTCTCCAAGGTGGAAGTTTTCCTGTAAACCAGGTCTTCGCCTTCCTTTTTTACCCGGACATAATGGTGAGAATGCATGAATTCTTCGAGACGTGGTTCAATCTCCTCGCTGCTGCCAAGCACGCGGATATTTCTGGTTGTATACCCCAGACGAGGATATACTGCAGCGAATACGGCGACGATGGCCAGCATTTGAGGGATGGAGGCGGCTCCGTGGACAAAAATGAGGTTTATATCTTTCGGAATAAACCCTGCTACGGCTAAAATCAGCACAAAAAGAGTCAGCAGAACCAACAGATACACGAAGTATTTCAGTGCGCGAATGATATATTTCATAATATTTTTATTTATCCTTTATTCTCCGGGGCAAATTTAAGCACAATATTTGTACCTTTGTCAGTGTTTGCTAACTTTAAAACTATATAATTATGCCAAACGAAGATCCTATTGCAAGAATTGACAGAGAGAGGGCCGAGAAGAAAGGGTCCAAAACAACAGTAACCATCCTGGCCGTATTGACAGGTGTATTGGCCTGCGTATTGGCGGTAGTCGCCATTAAGGACTATAAGATGGTGAAGGAACTGGAACAGGATAAATCTGACCTGGAGCAGCGTATCACCGTACTTAAATCGGATTTTGATAATCTGCAGTCAGATTATGACTTTATAAACAGCCAGCTTGATTCATCTCGCGAAGAAGTGAACATCCTGGTGGAGCGCATCAAAAAAACCGAAGCTACCAACCGCAAGAAAATGCGCCAATACGAAAAGGAGCTTGGTACGCTTCGTAGCATCATGAAGAGTTATGTGGTTCAGATAGATTCACTTAACACAGCCAACAAGAAATTGGCAGAAGAGCTTTCAACTTCACGCAAGGAATTGGCCAAAGCTACCGGAGAGAACAAGGCTTTGAATGAGAAAGTCGAGAATCTCTCGTCTAAAGTGGCTACAGGCTCTATCGTTAAAGCCAGAGGTCTCAGCGTAAAAGCATATAATTCTTCGAATAAGGTTACGGACCGCAGCAGCCGCGTGAAGAGACTTGCAGTGTCACTTTCTCTGGTAGAGAATGAATTGGCAAAGAAAGGCCCTATGACGGTGTACGTAAGAGCCAAGGATCCGGACGGGAATCTGCTGCTTGACGGCGAGGGCGCTACTTTCAAGATAGGAAAAGACGTAGTGGCTGCCAGCGCATCGCGTGAAGTGGATTATCAGGGAGCCGAGGTGGATATGATTATCTATGTTAACAACATAGAGGATTATGTCAAAGGTATCTACACTATTGACGTGTACACTGACAAATCCCAGCTTGGCAGCGTGGAACTGTTGCTCAGATAATGATTTACGTTCACGTTCCTTTCTGCAAGAGTTTCTGTGTCTATTGCGATTTCTATTCTGAACTTGCATGCTCGGACCCTTCCGAAAGAAGGCTTTACACAGAAGATCTGCTGAAAGAAATCTCAGAGCGTAAAGAACAGATTTTAAGCACATCCGAAGTAAACACTTTATATATAGGAGGAGGCACCCCGTCGGTGATGCCTCTTTCTTTTTTTGAGTCCGTTCTGAAAGAATTGCCGCTGGGCGGATTCGATGAATTTACCGTAGAAGTCAACCCCGAGGACATCGTGCGTAACGGGGTGCAGTATGCAGCCGGGCTAAAAGATTTAGGGGCGAACCGTATCAGTATGGGTGTGCAATCCCTAGATGATGCGCTTCTAAAATGGATGGGGCGAAGACACGACAGCGCCCGCGCACGGCAGGCCTTCGGAATACTCCGTCATGCAGGATTTTCAAATATCAGTCTGGATGTAATTTTCGGAATAGAGGGTTTGAATTCCGACACGCTGCTTAAAACCATCGACGGGATAATAGAGCTGAGACCTGAGCATATCTCCGCATATCAATTGTCCATAGAGGAAGGATCTACCCTGGCGCGCCTTGAAAAAGAAGGCAAATACGTCCAGGCAGACGAAGACACGTGTTCGCAGCAGTATTACCTGATATGCGCCAGACTGCGCGAAGCCGGATACGAGCACTATGAAATATCGAACTGGGCGCTCCCGGGCTATAGGGCCAAGCATAACAGCGCCTATTGGGTCAGGAGTCCTTATGTAGGGCTTGGCCCTGGAGCGCATTCTTTCCTGACGGAGGGAGAAAAACAGCGTCGCAGCTGGAACAGTCAGAAATTACACACCTGGTCTTCCGAAGGCGAGACGCTCACCCCTATGGAAATCAGAGAAGAGACCATAATGCTAGGGCTTCGCCGTAAAGAAGGAGTCGAAGTGGATGGAAAACATCTGTCCATTCCGGAAGACAAATGGTTTATCGCGGACAGTATAATCGCCGAGATTATTTGTGGAAATCCTCTTCCAACACCGCCATCTCACAGTTACGGCAGTCAAAAAACAGAGGAAGACGCCGGCCGTTATTAAGCAAATACAGGTCAGATTTGCGGCCACCTTTTTTAAGGCACTGCCCTATCTGCGCCCTGATGCAATATTTTGAGCGTAGCAGTTCTCCCTCCCGACGCCCTATTTCATAGATTATCTCTTTCCTTTCCTGCGGATTACACATCTCCGTCTTTCGACAAGACTGAGCAGATAACCCCTCCGCAAGAGAACGCCTTACAGAATTCAAGTCAGCAGCACTCAGAAATGCCAATGGGAGATTATCTTCTATCGAAGCCAATGAGAATGAAAATTCGCCCGTGTGCTTTTCTATCTGACTATGATACATAGCCCTCGCGCGTTCATGGTTTGTCGCTTCACAAGAGGCCTTGAGACGCACTTCCGCCTGCCTTCCATCTTCACTTTGAGCAGAAAAAATAACCTCATTGAGGGGGATTGGAGCATCGTACCGCACCCGCACACCAACGTACCGGCGACACGGGCTTTCCTGCATATATTTTTCGAACGCGCGGTTAAAATTACGGTAAAGCTCCACTCCCGAAATCAGGCCTTCCGGTGGACGGCAGACAATCTTACCTTTATCACAGATATCCGCCCTGAACCCGATTATTTTGCTTCCGGATACAAAAGCAAATCCATCTCCGTTACTAAGGTCTATGACCGCTCTGTCCAGAATAATCTCCGCTTTGCCCCCTCCGGAAAGGACTACCTTTTTCACCTTGGCAACCCTCTCCCCCATTGATTTGGGTGCATCAAAATTGGCCCAATCATCATTATGGTTCTCAAGGCAAAGACGGGTGTAACCTCGATTGAAAGTCTTGTCAAGTGACGGAACGAATCCGCTCTCGACTTTACCGAAAGACGCCCGGCAGTATCTGTCAGGATATAACGAAATGATTCTGTCAAGCGCAAGCGAATATGCCCGCACTACATTACGGACATAAGAAATATTCTTAAGACGCCCTTCTATCTTCAGCGAACTCACGCCAGCCTCGAGCAGAGTAAGCAAATCATCACGGAGATTAAGGTCTTTTAATGAAAGCAGCGCCTTGTTTTTAGCCCAAATTCTTCCGCTCTCATCCACCAGGTCATACAGATTACGGCAAGCCTGTACACATTCTCCGCGATCCGCACTTCGTCCCGTGAGAGACTCCGAAAGGATACACCCACCGGAATAGCCCACACAGAGGGCTCCGTGTACAAAACACTCCACTTCACAATTCACTGAGGAAGAGATTTCGCGAATTTGAGAAAGAGACAGTTGACGTTCCAGCACCACCCTGCCGCACCCGGCACCTTCGAACTCCCGTGCGCGAGAGACAGTACGGATAGAGCATTGCGTAGAAGCATGAAGCGGGATAATTATATCATCAAAAAGACAAAGGCGCGGATCTCTTATAATAAACGCGGACACTCCGGCCTTTTGACATTGAATCATCTGAGAATGGACCTCCGGAAGTTCATCGTCGCGAATCAGGATATTGAACGTGACGAAAACACGCGCCCCATAAAGCGAAGCGTACTTACAGAGACGGTCTATCTCGCTTACCGGATTACCGGCATCTTTTCTGGCACCGAACTGAGGCCCTGCGATATATACGGCATCGGCACCGCAGTCTATAGCCGCGATGCCGATATCAGCGTTTCTCGCAGGTGCGAGAAGTTCGATTTCACGCATTATTATTTGCTGCCCTTCTTCAGAGCCTCTACCACCTGACGAACAGCCTGTGAATTGGCGGCTGCCGGTTTAAGTTCAAGATATTTTTCAAACAGCGAGATGGCCTCAGCGTTCTTGTTAAGGTTCTGAGCGGCAATGCCTCCGATATAGTATGCATTGGCCTCGGTAGCGTCGTAAGAGAACGACTTCTTCGCACTTTCAAGTGCAAGAGCATAATTCTTCGCGCTGCTGGCAGCCTTAGCCTCCTTCAGATAGGTCTTGGAAAGCTGACGCTTTGCGGCCTTCTCCTGACCATTGGCCAATGCCAATTCGTAAGCACCCTGTGCCGCATCGATATTACCTGTCGCCTCGAGTACCTGACCTTTAAGAAGGGCAGCCTTACCGTTTGTAGGATCAAGGGCAAGGACATTGTCAAAAGCCTTCACTGCCTCATCATAATTCTTATCCTTCACTGCCTGCATACCCTGCTGGAGATAGAATTGAGGAATCTTTTTCTCGTACTTGGCGGCATCCTCCGTCAGTCCGAGTTCCTTACATTCAGCGACCACTTCCTGAAGCTGTGCAATAGCCTCCGTGAATTTATTTTCTTCAGCATAATTATTTGCTATCTGTCCTCCCAGAAGAGGAATGTAGTTCTCGCAGTCAGCTACGATCTCCACTCCATCTTCCCCGCACTGCTTGGCGATAACCAACGCCTTCTTGAAGTAATCAACAGCTGAGCTAAGGTTTCCTGCAGAATAATACTGTACTGCATTGTTGAACAAATCCGTCGCCTGATTTACATCCTGCGCATTTGCCAATGTCACTGCGGCCAACAGTGACCAAAAAGAAAGAAAGATTTTCTTCATATTTATCTGTAAATTAAATTCTTTATTAGAACGCAAACACCACGCGAACCACAAATTTAGGAAAAATATAATATTACTCCAAATTCAAAGGCTTCGTTTTATTGTCAAGCCATTCGCGCTGTTCCTCTTCAAGAAACGGGCCCAAATTATCAAACACTCGCCTGTTATATGCATTCAACCATTCTATCTCCCATTTTTCAAGAAGGGAAAGATCGAGGGCGGAAGTGTCGAAATGGCACATGGTGAGAGGCTCGAATTTCAAAAAATCGCCGAATTCGCTGCTTCCTGCAGATACGACCAGAAGTAAATTTTCGTGCCTGATCCCGAACTCTCCTTCACGATAAATACCCGGTTCATCGGAAAGGATCATCCCCTCACACAAGGGAGCGGAATTCAAGTCCTGCCTTATCGAACAAGGGCCCTCGTGAACGCCAAGAAAATACCCGACGCCATGTCCGGTCCCATGTCCGAAGTTCAAAAGATTTCGCCATAGCGGAAGTCTGGCCGCAGCATCCACCCGGCACCCGGGTGTCCCTTCCGGAAAAACTGCCGCGGCAAGATTTATATGTGCCTTAAGAACAAGTGTATAATCTCTTTTTTCAAGTTCCGAACACTCTCCAAGAGGAACGGTCCGTGTAATATCTGTCGTCCCGCTGAGATATTGGCCGCCAGAATCATTAAGGTACAATCCTTGAGCGTAAAGTCGCGGAGCATTATGATTAGGCGTATGATAATGAGGAAGCGCCGCACCGGGACCATAAGCCGAAATGGTCTCAAAACTTTCTCCCTGATAATCATCTATCCGCGAACGGAACTCCCTCTGCTTTACCGCAGCGTCCCACTCGCTGATGAGCTCTCCGCGTTCAATGCTTTTTTCGAGCCAATAGAGAAACTCCTCCATAGCCACACCGTCTCTGATGTGAGCGTCCTTCATATTCTCTATTTCCAGAGGGTTCTTTATAGCCTTTCTTCTTTGAACAGGACTCGATTCGCTGTGAATATTGCATCTTATGGACGAATAGAGCTCCGCGTTAACAGCATTCTCATCCACCCACAACGTCCCTTCACCAAGGCTCTGCACCTCTATGGACACTTCATCGTAACGGCAAATCTGAATACCCTCGTTTGAAAGCATCTCAAAAGTGTTCTCCGTAACATCGTCCTCCACGGTATCCTTAAGAACAAACCACTTCACTTCTTTCTGTCCTACAAGAAGATAAGATATCACAAAGGGGTTATACTCCACATCGCTCGCCCTTACGTTAAGGCACCATGCGATTTCATCGAGCGAAGCGATAAGAAAATAATCGCACCCGCGAGAGCGCATAGCACCTCTAAGCCACTCTATCTTTTCCCCTCTGCTTTCCCCTGGGTTTATCGTAAAAACCGGAGTTTGCACCACTTCCGGACGATCCGCCCAGAAAGCGTTAAGGAGATCCGGAATACTAACCACTTGGAAAAAGTTCTGCAAGCTCTTGTAAGACTCTACAGATGTACACAGTGAATCTATAGCCACCACCGCCTGCCAATCGGAATTTTCCCTTAACCAATCGACTATGCACACCGCTCCGGGGACTCTGGTCTTATGCAGAACTACACCCGTGTCCTGAAGCTGGGCATTGGCCTGAATGAAATAACGGCTGTCCGTCCATAACCCGGCATGCTGCTGAGTCACCACCAGATCTGCCGCTTCGCCGGTAAAGCCGGTAAGCCATTCCACCTGCTTCCAACGAAGCGAAGGATATTCGCTTATATGAGGATCACTCCCATAAATGACCACCGCGTCAATCTCGCGGCTACGCATAAAAGCGCGCAAATCCTCAATTCTCTGTGCGTATGTATTCATCTTGACAAAATATGTTTCGCGGCCGCATCAAGCGCCTCGTAAAATTCTTTACCATAAGAATTTATAAGCGGTGTCCTAAGAAACTGGTAAACCCTTACGCCTTCTTCGCGTCCCTTACGGAAAGCATCTTTACATATATGCCAGCGGTGTAGATTAAGCGCGATTCTTCCTCCCCCCAACTGCGTGACTCTTATCGGATAAAGACTGCAGGAAACCGGTTTTTTCAGTTGACAGCATTCTATGGCGCAGAGACACTTTCCGTCTGGCAGAAAATGCGTATAGGCACATTCACAAGAGCCCTCTACAAGAGGAGTCACTATATCGCCGTCCCTGTCTATAGTAAAAAATCCATTCTTCTCTATGGATTTTTTCCCATCCTCGCTCATCAAAGCACTATATACGGAGTATCCTTCCTCGAGAGAATCAAGCTCTTCCTCCAGAACAGGGGCACCGGAATCCCCCTCCACACAGCAGATGCCTTTACACTTTTCATAATCACAAGCGAAAAATTCGCTGATCACATCTTCCGATACCAGAATGTCCCCTATCTCTATTATAGTGCCAAAACGATTATCAAGCATTACTTTACAATATATTCAACTATTCCTGACGATATCACTTCTTCAAGAAGCCACCTGAGATCATCCACTACCAGAGCTTCTAACCTGCGCTGATAATTCGTTGTAAGATCCCGTCCATAAGAATAACGGCAAAGCGCATAGTCCATCATGCCTTTCTGTGAAGACAATTGCGACGATATCGTCTTTTTTACTATCTCTTTATAACTCTCCAATTCCTCCGTCGTTATCGCCATATACTGCATACGGGAGAATTCCTCCCTTACGACATTAATGGCATCCATAGGATCATAAGACTCTACTCCCTCCGGCAAACCGTCCTGCGGGCAGGATTTGAGCGTGACATAATACGACACCTTTTCCATAGGATCCACATCCATCTTTCCTTCCACCTGAACATACATTCCTACCGGCAGCAGAGATTTGGCCAATTGGCGCGAAATGGCTTCCTTGGCAAGAAGGAAGGTCAAATAATTATCGATAGTTACAGGAATGAATCCTGTAGCAGCGAAATTCACGCTTTCATCATCACCTTTTTCAATAAATGTCGTGCGGCCGCTGTAAAGATTATATCGAACCGATTCCTTCACGGCGTATGGTCCTGAAACATCAAAAGACCCCAAGTGTCGGCACAATTCATTCAACAGATCAGCTTCGCTCAAGTTCCCTATTATGATAAAAACCCCGTCGCTTGCATTCGAGAAACGTTGATCCAGAAAAGCGTCGGTACGTTCCAGAAGGGCATCTTTGATATTATAAGCCGAGCTATTGGCCTGATAGGCATAATCACGGCACATAAGACTATCCATAACGGCGTGTATGGAAGGAAGCTCCGTAGTTGAACGCAATCTCTGGCACTGCCGATAAAATTCGAATGCGGCCGGATCAGCTTGCCTTCCGTATGCAAATTTCAAAAGCGCCTTAAGCACCGTAGATATCTGCGAACTTGGCGCATTACCCGCGAAAACGGTATTGCCAAGATTTATGTCAAACTGAAATTCAATTCCTCTTGCCCGGAGCGCCCTGTCGAATTCATATCCTTCTATACCGGAAAACCGGTTGAGCAGCACCATATCCGAAAGGAAACGGCTCTCTCCCGGATAAAGGCTGTCCATAGAAGAAGCCCCTCCACGCTGAGACATACAAAAGTTAAAGCCTTCCGTGGAAGGAAGATATTTGTATACCACTTTCATCCCGTTGGAGAATGTCCAGTGTTTGCCTCCTGTAAGAGGATCCGTAGTCACATTGGCAAGCTTAACGCCTTTCTGCGGAACTTTAAGCGCCGCCTGAAGATCCGGATATGATTGTCTTTTATATTTAAAGACGACCTCATCACCATCACTTATTGAAGAGAGAAGTGCGTTCGCGTAGTTGTTAAAGAGTTCCAGCTCCCTTTTGGGCGAAATCTTCCTGCGCGAAAAGAAACTCCGAAGTGTTCCCTCCGATGCCAGATTACTTCCGCTGATTATCGAAGCTATGCATCTTTCTACATAGAAAGAATTACTCTTGCCAAGCTTCAGTCCGGTCGAAATCACATCCGGTAGCGCCAGATATTTAGCATATGTAAGCTCCTCTTCTGTTGCCCCGCCGTGGCATAGGTCAGATACCGCATCACTTATTATCTGTCGCGCCTGCTCCTCAAAACGCTGGTCGAAGCAGACATTCATCTCGGTTCGTGATATGTCTATATAGTATGGTATTCGTTCTGTCTTGAATGCCAGCTCCACCCTGTCTTTCAGAATGTTTCTGACCTGCAGAAAAAGATATTCTGACATCAACGGAACAGCTGTTCCGGCCTGTTCCCTATTGGCCGTACCTTCTTGAAAAGAAAACGAAACGAGCCCTTTTTTCATGTCATTCCTTAAGATGGTGCCTTCCTTGGGAATAGAACTGATATATTCCTGTTCCTGTACTTCCGGCACCACGAGTGAAAGAGTGCTGAATCTTTCCTTGAAGCTCGCCTGGTCAATATCTCCGCACACGATGATGGACTGCGGGCCTGAAGACTGGAGCATAAAGTCGAGCATCATCAAGAAGGTACTGTCTGTCGAAGCCCTGTCCTTAACATTTACATCCGGGAATCGGAAAACCCTGGCTCCCTCATAATAGGACACGAAACCGTCTTCGGTATAATGTATGCCGCTTCGTGAAAGATATTCCTTAGCATTAAGATGTTCCGAATCCACAAACGCGTGACGCGTGTCCTTCACGCTGAAATCGCCTATCTGGACGAGCGCAAAGTCCGCACGGCCAGCCACCGGAGTATTTTCCACGAAAAAATACTCCACCCCATTAGGGAAGACTCCGGAATTAACTTCTTCCGCACGCTTGAGTTTGGGAATGCTCTGTCCATAGGATGGCAGCAACAGCATCCACATCAACACAGGCAATATTATTTTCCTTCTACTCATTTTACCCGTATAGGATTAGTATTCAGCGAAGTTTTTTCAACTCTCAAATCAGGGAATGCGTCAGAAATCATATCAGACAAAAGCTCAATCGTATATTGCTCACTTTCATAGTGTCCAAGCGCTGCAATCAGCATGCCCTCACCTTCAAAAAATTGATGGTAGTGCACTTCCCCGGTAATAAAACAGTCTGCTCCTTGCTGCAGAGCCGTCGGAATAAGAAAAGACCCAGCCCCGCCACAAAGCGCCACCTTCGATATCAACTTATCCACATCGACTTCATTATATGCCAATGCGCGTACATTGAAAATATCTTTTATCTTCGACAAGAACTCTTCCGCGCGCATCGGCTGAGACAACACGCCTATAAGTCCGCTTCCGGCATCTTGCCCTTGCTTTTTTTCGAGCCAATCAAGCTGCCCCAGACCAATTTTTTCCGCTATCCGATAATTGACTCCTCCATGAGCGTTGTCCAAATTAGTATGCGCGGAATAAATGCTGATACCTTGACTTATGGCCTGACGCACACATCTTTGCTGATAAGAGACGTCACTGACTTTCTTCAATGGATGAAAAAGCAGCGGATGGTGAGAGACAATAAGATTGCATCCCCTTTCAACGGCTTCGTTGACAATACCTTCCGTTACGTCCAAACAAACGAGAACGGCGTGCAC
This sequence comes from Lachnospiraceae bacterium, assembly GCA_963654805.1. Taxonomy (GTDB): domain Bacteria; phylum Bacteroidota; class Bacteroidia; order Bacteroidales; family UBA932; genus Cryptobacteroides. The sequence goes on from CAVKBL010000028.1 coordinate 25,389, forward strand.
TTCATCTGAGCACAGTCCTACCTGAAGCCCCGCATTATCAAAATCATCCTGCAGAAAAAGAGGAGCATGGCGCTCTATGGCATTTTTAATATCACTCACTTTCATATCACGCTAAGATACAAAATAAAATCGGTTGTAGTTTGTTTTTTCTGGGACACATGCGAACCGGCGTTAAAATGCTCACGCTGCTTTATGACGCCAGTATAGTCCAGTTACCTGGATCGCCAATAGGCCATAGAGTGCACTGCAGGGCATGTTGCCGCTCCAGGTTACCTCCCTATGGCAGGTACCTGGATCAGGGATGTGGCATAGAACGCTTTGTAGGGCACATTGACGTTCCAGGTACATCGCGATGTTGCCGATGTTCAGAGGTGGAACTTTTGGGCGATTTTATTCCACTACTGAACAAGGGAAAAAGATGGGAACCAAGCCTCTGCGCTTTGCCTTTACGCGCACCTCGCTTGACAGCGCATCCGTTGTGTGCACAGGCACGTGGGAGGCGTCCAAACTGATGAAAGCCACCAGAATATCAGAAGAAAACGATACGACAGTAGTGTTCAGCGACGCTCTTGGAAGAACCTTGCTGTCAAGGTGCATCAATGATGGCGTCCGTCACGACACTTATTATGTCAGGGAGCTGCGGGATTCATTGGCACTGGTGATACAACCTGAGGGCAGCTCAAAGATGAAGAAGGATATGGTGATTCCTCTCGACGGGGAGTTCGTACGGGATTATTGTTTCGCGTGGCTGTATGACGGGGCCGGGCGTCTTACGTGGCGTCATGTCCCTGGAGACGGCGGCAGCAGAATGGCCTATGACCGCAGAGGGCGTCTGGTATACTGTGACGATGCTCTTCTGCGCGCTGCAGGCCGGGGGCGATACTTCATTTATGACGACTACGACCGTCTTAAGGAAGAAGGTCTCTGCGTCCAGGCGGCAGATATAAAGAACATCCGGGAGGCGTTGATATATGGCATATCCATCACGCAGATGGTCTCTTCGAGAGAGCCGGTCAGGGAAGTCTCGTACAGGACTGCATCTGTTCCGGCGGGCGGGATACCTTCGGATATGGCATTTGAAGAAGTGCCCGAAGTGGTGACAACGGACAACATCTGCAGCACACGCTGCCTGGGCTCCGTCTCATACGAGAGGTTAAGGGAGATGACAGAGACTCTGGACGGATATACACGCAGGGCTTATTGGTATGATGCCCGAGGGAGAGTCGTGCAGATGCTTGAGAAGACTTCAGATGGATGGAGTTCGAGATATTCCACCGGATATGATTTCATAGGCAATGTCATCGCGTTTGACGAAAAGCATACCGACCCGTCCGGAGTGACGCACGAACTGAAAACAGAAAATATTTACGACGGCTGGTGCCGGCTTGTGAAAAGCGTAAGGACGCTTGACAGAGAGGGGCAAACGCCTGTTGAGTACAGTTATGATGCGTTGGGACGGCTCAGCAGCAAAACAAGAGAGCATACCGGCACGTTTTACAACATTCATGAAACCACCGCAAGAGATATCCGCGGAAGGGTGACTGGCATTGAGGCCAGAAAGGCCGATGGAGAGACGCTGTTCGAAGAACAGATAAGCTATCGTTTTGATGCTCTGGTGTCGGAGACTACCATCTGCAATGGTTTTCAGCAACCTCTTCCGGTAAGGAATGTGTATTCGTATGACCATATGGGAAGATTGACCGGCAACAGACGCTATATCTATGGGGTCGAGATACAGGACGGGACGGAAAAAGACATCGAGTATGATCTTAATGGAAATATGACAAGCAATCCTTTTACGGGAGATAACATGTCATATAATTATCTAAATTTGCCTACGATGATAGGCGGGACCATATACACTTATCGGCTCAGGCGCAAAACCCTGTGTCTAATAAAGTAAAAGTGTGTACCTTTGATGCG
>CAVKBL010000029.1:0-24551 GCA_963654805.1 Lachnospiraceae bacterium
GCGGAGAGGACGAGATTCGAACTCGTGGTACGGAATGACCCGTACGTCGGTTTAGCAAACCGGTGGTTTCAGCCACTCACCCACCTCTCCAAACCCGAAATGGACTACAAATATAATCAAATTTTCGAATAAAACGCTATTTCTTCTCCTTTTAGTAAGCTGTTCACTTCACACTTAGTCGGGCTCAATTAAATTCAGATCGTAAAAAAGGTGAGCGTGGCTCTTGCAGGAGAGCTATATTTCTACGAAATTTGGCAGCGTCATTCAAAAATCGGGAAACAGGATTGCCCAAAAGCGATGTCTAAACGTATAGCTATAATAGGTGGAGGGGCGGCAGGGTGTTTCTGTGCCGTGGAGGTAAAGCGGCAGGACCCTGCGGCGGATGTGACCATTTTCGAAGCGCAGCCTCGTCTTATGGCCAAATTGGCCTTGACGGGAGGCGGGAGGTGCAATATTACGAACACTTTCGAGGGAGTGAAAAACATGAAGGAGGTCTATCCCAGAGGAGAAAAATTGATTCGTGCGGCATTCCATGCGTTTCCCCCGCAAGATACGGTAGCCTGGTGGGAAGCTCATGGAGTAAGATTTGTCGAGGAAGACGGCGGAAGGATGTTTCCGAGAAGCGGAAAGGCGAGTGATGTAGTTGAGAAATTGGCAGATCTGATAAAGATCGGTGGGATAAAAGTGGAGTGCTCCCATCGCGTGCAGAGCGTGCCGGATTTGATGAGGGTGTTTGACAGCGTGATAGTTACGACAGGTGGAGGAACGCTTTCTCTTTTGAAAGATTTTCCCGAACTAAAGGTCGAAAAGACAGTTCCGTCACTTTTTTCTTTCAAGATAGAAGACATAGCGCTGCAGTCTTTGATGGGGACGTCGGTAAAGGATGTCGTGCTTTCGCTGGCGTCCACGAAACTGCGCTCGGAGGGTGATCTGCTGATAACGGACTGGGGCGTGAGCGGTCCGGCTGTTCTGAGACTTTCGTCCTATGCCGCTCATTATCTGGCAGAAAAAGAATACAAGGCAGGGCTGATAGTGAATTACATAGGGCGTACTGAAGAGGAAGTACGCGGCGATCTTGCGCAGTTGGCCCGGGAGAATGCACAAAAATTCATAGTAAACACACCGATAGGCGGGCTGTCATCGCGTCTATGGCGATATCTTGTGGAGAAATCGTCCTTGCGGGAGGATCAGAGATGGGCGGAAATGGGCAGCAAAGGGCTTAACAGAATGGTTTCCACGCTGGTGGCAGACAATTTCAGGATAACAGGCCGAAGCCGTTTCAAGGATGAGTTCGTGACGGCGGGCGGAGTGTCAGGAAGCGAGGTGAGTCCTTCCACGCTGGAAAGCAAACATTATCCGGGACTGTATTTTGCCGGCGAAGTGCTTGACATAGATGCCGTTACGGGTGGATTTAATCTTCAGGCGGCCTGGTCCACGGCTTATGTGGCCGCCAGTGCGGTAGCGAAGGGAAAAGTCGAATTGCAAAATTCCGGAAACTAATATCCGTAACGCGCCCGGAAGTGCCTGAGCAGGAAGATGCTCAGTAAAAGGGAGAGCCCTTCGGCCACTATCACGGAATACCATATGCCGACAGCTCCGAAAAGGGCCGGAATCAGGAATACGCATCCCAGTTCGAATACGATTGAGCGTGTAAAGGCGGCGACAGCGGAGATGAGTCCGTTGCCCAGTCCCGTGAACCAGGCGGAGGTGAACATGTTAAGTCCGCTGATAAGAAAGCTCAGAAAATAAATCTGCCCAGCTCTGGTCGTAAAATCTACCGTGTCCGGGTCAAATCCTATGAAAAGACGAGCTGCAGGGTTGATAAGAAAATGTGAGACTAGTACCAGAACGGCTCCTATATAAAACAACAGCTTAAAACTTTTCCGAAGAATACTTCTCAACTCCTGATTATCTTCCGCTCCGTAGTTGTATCCGATGACGGGCGTTACGGTCATGTTATAGCCTATATAGATGGCAGCGAAGATGTACCCTATGTACATGATTACAGAGTATGCTACCACTCCGCTTTCTCCGAAGAACCTGAGAAGCTGATGGTTATAGCACATGCTCACCAGGCTGAAGGCTATGTTCCCTACATATTCCGAGCTGCCGTTCGTGCAGGTGTTGAAAAGAATCCGTTTTTCGAACTTGATGCGTGTAATGCGCAATTGGCCATCCTTGCGACGATACTTGAAATACCATAGCGGAACGAATCCACCTATGCAACAGCCGATTATGGATGCCGCAGCGGCTCCGGCCAATCCCCACCCGAATACCAGGATGAAAAGTGCGTCGAGGGCTATGTTGGTAAATCCGCACGCTAGCGACAGTCGTGTTCCCAGTTCCGGCTTTTCCGCGGTCATGAAGAAAGGCTGGAAGGTGCTCTGCAACATGAAAGCCGGCATCCCTACGGCAAAAAACCGCCCATAGAGTGTAGCGGAAGCTATCAGCGTTTCTTCCTGAGCTCCCAGAAGACGGACGATGTCAGGCATCAGAATATAAAGCGGAGCCCCGAAACACACGGCCAGAATCACGGTGAATGCGAGAAGCGAAGTGAATGCCGTGCAGGCTTTTTCCATGTTTTTCTGGCCAAGAAGGATAGAAACTAAAGCGCTTCCGCCCGAGCCTACCATAAGGCCCAGTGAACCGACTATCATGATGGCCGGCCACACGAGATTAAGCCCGGCAAATGGAGTCTCTCCCACGCAATTCGATACGAAAAGCCCGTCCACGATGCTGTACAGGCTTCCGTTGATGACCATGGCTATGCTTGGAAGGGCCGAGGTCAGGAGCCGTTTGGATGTATAATGTCCGGAAAGCGCTACTTTCATGCCCGATACCTAAAATTAGGGGTGCGAAGTTAGTTAATTTTACATAACTTTGCCAATATGCTAAACAAAGAGATATATCTGAGACGACGTGCCACTCTTCTTGAAAAACTCAAAGGAGAAAGCGGTGTGGCACTTTTTATAGGGAATGTGGACAGTCCCGCCCAGTACAGGGATAACTGCTACAAATGGAGACAGGACAGTACCTGGCTCTATCTTTTCGGCATAGACGAACCGCGTCTGGCCGCCGTAATTGATCTTGAAAGCGGAAAGACCACCCTTTTCGGGGATGACTGCGATATAGATGACATCATATGGAACGGGCCAAGTCCATCCATAAGAGAGTATGCTGACCTCAGCGGTATAGAGAATACAGCTTCTTATAATGACTTGGCCAAGGCCGTAGCAGGGAAGAGGATCCATTTCGTGCCGGCTTCAAGGCAGTACAACGCTAATCTTATAGCCTCTCTTACAGGTCTCAACCCGGGCCAATGCTTCAGCGCCGGCAAGGCCGGATGCCCTGCGGCTTCACTCCCGCTAGTGCAGGCCCTTATCCAGATGCGTCTGGTGAAAGAGCTTTGCGAGATAGAACTTATCGACGCCGCCTGCGTTCTGGGTCAGACGATGCATACCATCGCGCGCGATGCCATCAAGACGGGCGTCGTGGAGCAGGAGATAGTGGGCAAGATGGAAGGGTACTCCCTTGCAGCAGGCTGGGGCGTAAGTTTTTCCACTATTCTCACTCAGCACGGAGAAGTGTTCCACTGTCATAGTCATGCACAGAAGATAGAACCGGGCAGACTTATGGTGATAGACGCAGGTGTGGAGAGTAACGAGCATTACGCATCGGATTTCACCAGAACTTATCCTACTTCGGGCCGTTTCACCACGCGTCAGAAGGAAATCTATCAGATAGTTTACGAGTGCCATGAATTGGCATTCAGCCTGACAAAGCCGGGAGTTACCTATCTTAGCGTACATAATGCCGTGTGTGAACATATGCTGGCAAGGCTCTGCGAACTCGGTATAGTAAACGGCGACCCTAAGGAATTGAATGCCAAAGGCTACGCCGGCCTTTTCCTCCCTCATGGACTTGGACATAACATGGGCCTTGACGTTCATGACATGGAAGATTACGGTGAGGACCTCGTGGGTTATGACTCTGGTCAGACCCGCAGTCCGCTTCTCGGACTTGGAAGCCTTCGCATGGCCAGAAGCCTGAAGCCTGGCAATGTCATTACCGATGAGCCTGGCATATACTTCATTCCAGCGCTCATAGAAAAGTGGAAATCCGAAGGAATCGGTAAGGGAGAGATAAATTATGAGAAACTTGCCCAATATTATGATTTCGGAGGCATAAGACTCGAGGATGATGTGCTGGTTACTGAAACCGGGGCCCGCAGACTTGGCGGAAAGAGACTCCCTGCATTGATTGATGATATAGAAAACGCTATGAAAAATAATTAGAAGAAATGGGACTATTAGAAGGAAAAACAGCTCTGGTTACAGGAGGCTCCCGTGGCATAGGAAGGGGTATCGCTCTGCGTTTTGCCCAGGAAGGCGCTGATGTGGCCTTCACTTATCTTTCAAATAAGGCTGCTGCGGACGAGACTCTCGCCACGTTGTCCGCTTTCGGACATAAGGCAGCGGCTTATGCTTCCAATGCCGCCGATTTCAGCTCGGCTCACGACCTTGTGCAGCAGGTGCAGCAGGAATTCGGAAGGATAGATGTATTGGTCAACAACGCCGGAATTACACGCGACACTCTTCTTCTTCGCATGGACGAGGCGCAGTGGGATGCCGTAATCAACGGTAATCTCAAGTCAGCGTTTAATTTCACGCATGCGGTGACTCCTATCATGGCCCGTCAGCGTTCCGGCAGCATTATCTCGCTCTCTTCGGTGGTGGGCATCGCAGGTAATGCGGGCCAATGCAATTATGCCGCATCGAAGGCCGGCATCATAGCCTTGAGCACTTCTTTGGCCAAGGAACTGGGTGCACGTGGCGTGAGGAGCAACTGCATAGCTCCGGGATTCATAGACACGGACATGACATCTTCGCTTCCTGAAGAACTGCGTACGCAATGGGCGGCGAGCATACCTCTTCGAAGGGCAGGAAAGCCTGAGGAAGTGGCCGGTGTGGCGCTTTTCCTGGCAAGCGATCTGTCCAGCTATGTAACGGGACAAGTTATTCACTGTTGCGGAGGAATGTCTTACTGAGATGGATGAACGCCTGCTTAAACTGAACTTCACTTCAACCCTTAAAGCTGCATTCGATCTTATTCTTCCGCGTACCTGTACGGTGTGCGGAAGAGTTTTAAACCAGGGGGAAGAACATATCTGTCTTGTTTGCGACATGGATTTTCCATATACGCACTTTGAGTTGTGCCCTCATAACAGGATGGCAGATTATTATAACGAGAGACTGAGTGAAAAACTCCAGGATTGCTGTATTCCCTACCAATGGGCTATTTCTTTAATGACTTATCATTCCGGAAGTGATTATTCCAAGATTCCGTGGGCGTTGAAATATAATTCTGATCTTGCCTGCGGGAGGTTTTTTGCGCGCCGATTGGCGGAAAAGATAAAGCTGACTCCATGGCTGAAGGATGTTGATTTGATAATTCCTGTCCCGGTACACAGGAGAAGACGCTGGACCAGAGGCTATAATCAGGCGGAAGTGATAGCTCGTGAGGTGGGAGGTGCCCTGAATGTCAGGGTAGAGAGCCATCTTCTTGTAAAGAGCAGATATACGAAAAGTCAAGTAAAGATGGACACGGCGTCTCGTGCGGGCAATATCACAGGGTCATTCCGTTTATCGCGCGGCGGGGTCGATGTGCTGGAAAATATCCGTCACATTCTGCTGATAGATGATGTCTTCACTACTGGAGCGACCCTTAGTGAGTGTCATAAAACAATTCGAACCGCTCTGGATGGAACGGTTCGAATCAGTATAGCGACACTCGCTTGTGTGGAGTGATTATTCGTTAGGGTTAGACTGCTCGATAGGTGCAGTAGGGAAAGATGGCTGCTCAACCACGTTCTCAATCTTGTCCGTAATGTTGATTTCGGTAGATTTGGTATTCGTGGTGAAGGAAGCGATTATGGAAACCACTGCGATAAAGCAAACCAAGCCCCATGTTATCTTTTCGAGGATGTCTGCGGTCTGGCGTACACCGAATGTCTGGTTCCCGGCTACAAAATTGCTGGCCATACCGTCTCCTTTACCATTCTGAAGCAATACCACCAATATAAGAAGGAGGCTTGCGATAATGATAAGCACGACTAATGTTGTGAATAATGCGTTCATATTTGTTTATCTATTTTTTCAATAAGGGATGCAAAGTAAATACTTTTTTCTGGTATTCGCAAACTAAGTTTTGAATAAATCTCCTTTGCTTTATCAGGATAGCCCTGTTGAAGATAGACTTTTGCCAATTCTTCCGTGCAGAAGTCTGTGGAGTCTGTGTTTTCTACGAAAGTGCTTGCTTCAGCACTCTGTGCTTTGGCTTTGGAGATGAAAGAAGAGAAAATATTGTCTTCGTCTTTTCGCGTGGCGGCATATTGCTCGGCGCTGAAATAGTCTCCTCCTATAATATATACCTGCTTGCTTGCCGTCTTTTTCGTGGCGGAAGTGTCCGGTTGAGGTATCGGCGCGGCTTTTTCACTGCTGCGCATAATCTCGAAGATCTTTTTTCGACAGGGCGCGTAGAGTGCTTGAGAAGCGTATTTGTCCTCTTCCCAGGCATCTTTACCTAGAGCGGCCATTCTGCGGCACAGTTCTATTCTGGCCAATGTAAACCACGGATAGATGCTGATGATTCCCGACAATTCCTCCAGATTGAGAGATTTGAGGTCTATGGTCTTCGAGTTTTTTACCATTGTGCTACCGTAGCGTTAAAGACGTCATCCACCAATTTCTCAATGATTTCGGTGACCAATGTAGATTCGACCGCATCCAGAGAATTTGTGGAATCGTAGTCGGAATATGCAGAAAAACTTTTACTTGTAAAATCGTCTTCCGGATGTTTCTTGTTTGTAAAAGATACTTTTATGGTTACGGTAAGTCTGTTCTGGGAAGCCACGTCGCCGGCTGTGATGGCCGTAGCCTTTACATCATATCCTGTTATCTCTCCGGTGATTTCCAGATCTCCGTCCATGTCAAGCTGTTCCAGATTAGTCATCTTTCTGAACTGGTTCCGGAGCTGCTCGGTAAGGTCGTTGCTCAGTGTAGGATTGACTTTCAGTGCCTTATAATCAAAATAATTGATGGTGATGCTCTTTACGTCGCTTTGTATGGAAGTGCCGGAAAACGAATATATTCCGCACGCCGACACGCACAGCAGAGTGATGGCTATGTATAGTAATTTTTTCATTATTTCTTCTTTTGCTTGTCAAGCCATCTGTAAAGGGTTCTTTCGGATATGCCAAGCTCTGCGGCTGCCGGTTTCACTTTGCCGTCGTATCTGGCAAGCACCTGGGCATAAAGGTCATCTGTCTTTTGTTTCAGGGTACGTGGCGAATCGTCAGTGGCCAGTGGCTCCTGCTGCTGGTCCTGCCAGGAAGCGCTCTCTTGCCATTCGGCATCGTCTTCGCCGCTTATGCGTGCAGGAGTGACTGAACTGTCTTTGTTTTCAAGTACGATTCTTCGGAGGTCCTCCACTTCCTGCTTAAGGTCCAGGAATGCTTTGATGATGACTTTCAGTTCATTATCGTTCATTCTGGAAGAAGATTCGGTCCCGCTTCCGGTAGTGGACGGCAGAAGACTGTCCAATTCCTGAGGCAGGTGCGCCTTGATGCAGTTCTCATCAAGTTCCACTCTGTCTTCTTGAGAAGAGATTGGCCTGGATTCCAGTAAGGTCAGCGCCTCGGTGAAATTCTTCAATTGGCGTATGTTTCCCGGCCATCTGTAATTCTTCAGGGCCGAAATGCCTTCGTGCGTAAGGGAGATTTTGCAAAGCCCGCTTTTAAGGGAGTAGTCAGAAGAGAATTTTCTGAACAGCAGGTAGATATCGTCTTTTCTTTCGCGCAGAGGCGGCATCTTTATCTGTATGGCGTTAAGCCTGTAGTAAAGGTCTTCACGGAATTTGCCCGTGTCTACGGCGGCAGAGAGGTTTTCGTTAGTGGCGCAGATGATACGCACATTGCATTTTTCCACTTTGGATGACCCCACTTTCATGAATTCGCCGTCCTGCAGGACTCTTAGAAGCAGTGCCTGCGTGTCTTTGGGAAGTTCCGCCACTTCGTCCAGGAAGAGCGTGCCTCCGTCGGCTTCTTCGAAATAGCCCTTGCGCGTGGCTATGGCACCGGTGAATGACCCTTTTTCGTGTCCGAACAACTCTGCGTTGATGGTTCCTGAAGGAATGGCCCCGCAGTTGACAGCAAGGTAGGGTCCGGTTTTTCGGCGGGAATTATCGTGAATTATGCGTGAAATGGCGTCTTTACCTACACCGCTTTCTCCGGAAACAAGTACTGCAAGCTCACTGGGGGCCACTACAAGCGCCGTCTCCAGAGCCCGGTTAAGGTCCGGATTGTTCCCGACTATGTCGTATCTGTTTTTTATGCGTTGTAATTCCTGACTGTCCATGTTCCAAGTTTTGCGTGTAAAAAGCAAAGTTAATTAAAAATAATTTATCTTTGCGAGGCTTTGAGTCTTAAGTTTCGTAAGGCCGATAACAGGAAAAATTATAAAAATATGAAAAGAAGTATATTATGTGCGGTGGCCGCAAGTGTGATTCTTGGCGGATGCGCCACCCCGCAGGCACAGATGAAGAAGAATTTCGGGGAAATCACCGTGACTTCTGACCCGGAAGTTCTGGTGGTCAAGAATGAAAAGATAGACGCTCTTGTCACACTTTCATTCCCTGAGAACTATTTTGATGATCAGACGATGATGGTTATAACTCCTGTGCTTGTGTACGGTGAAGGCCAGTTGCGTACAGGTAAACCATTTATCTATCAGGGTGAAAAGATAATGGCCAATTATAAAGTCGTGCCTAAGAAGGGAATCTTCCATCACGAGAACATCTCCTTCGACTTCCTTCCAGGAATGGAAAAATGTCGTCTTGAACTGCGGTGCACCCTGGTTTACGGAGAGAAAAAGACAACGCTCGCTCCTATAAAGGTGGCGGACGGGTGCAATGCCACATATCGTCTGGTGCAGGTAAGCGGGGAGTACACTTATAAACCGGACGGTTATGAGAGAGTTACCAATCACAGCACGGAGACCAGCATTCTTTTCGATGTGAATTCCTCTACTGTCAAGAACAATACGCATAACCGCAATGCGGTGTCTGTCTACAAATCTTATCTTTCAGACATAAAGGCAGATGAGAGATACGAGATAACGGGAACAGAGATAGTTGCTTACGCGTCGCCTGAAGGTGGACAGGAATATAATGCAAAACTCTCCGACAAACGTGCCTCGTCCGCTGTGGGCGCCTGGGAGAATATGTCCGGCGGAGCCAGCGCAGATACTATGTCGGTGCGCAGCATAGGCCAGGACTGGGAAGGGTTCAAACAAGCACTCGAAGACTCTGATATAGAAGAGAAAGACCTTATATTGAGAGTGCTCTCCATGTATTCGGATCCGGCAGTCAGGGAGACTGAGATGAAGAATCTCTCCTTTATATATGATGAACTGAAAACGGAAGTCTTCCCGTCATTGAGACGCGCCACTTTTGTTGTCAACGCGCAGCATACAGGTTATTCTGATGCCGAGTTGCTTGAATTGGCAGAAAAACATCTTTCTCTGCTCAGCGAACCGGAGGTTCTCCATCTGGCAAGCATAGTCGATGATATGGGTCTTAAAAAATTCTATTATCGTTATGCTTCACAAAGATATCTCTCGCAGATAGCTTATTTTAATCTGGCCATGATAGCTCTTGACGAAAACAAGAATGATGTGGCGCTTACTTATCTCGAGCAAGTGGCGGAGGATGGTGATGTCCTTAATGCCAAGGGAGTTGTGGAACTCCGTAAAGGTAATTACGAACAGGCCAGGAAATTTTTCCTTCGCGCTGAAACCGCCGATGCTAAAAAGAACCTGGGAACACTTCTCATCCTTTCTGGCCAATATGCAGACGCCGTCCAGAGTCTTGAGGGCAGCGGCAGCGGTAATGAAGTATTGGCATATATCCTTAACGGACAGATAGATGACGCTATAAAAAATGCCAATTGCGATTCTCCTCGTGATGCATATATCGCCGCCATCGCCTATGCTCGCAAAGGGGATGCTGAGGGAGTGAAATCTGCGCTTGCCAAGGCGTCTGTAGATCCCGTTTATGCTGAAAAGAGCGAAAAAGACGTGGAGTTTGTGAATTATAGATAGGATAATTAAAAAAATTGCTTATATTTGCAGCCCCAAATTTTCGGGGTAAAATAATTTTATTAACAACATTTTATGCCAACAATTCAACAATTAGTTCGCAAAGGACGCGAGGTTATCGAGGTTAAATCGAAGTCTCGTGCGTTGGATGCTTGTCCTCAGAAGCGTGGCGTTTGCGTGCGTGTGTACACAACTACACCTAAGAAACCTAACTCAGCTATGCGTAAGGTTGCACGTGTACGTCTTTCAAATGCTAAAGAGGTCAACGCCTACATCCCTGGCGAGGGTCACAATCTTCAGGAGCACTCAATCGTACTTGTACGTGGTGGCCGTGTGAAGGACCTTCCAGGTGTACGTTACCACATCCTTAGAGGCGCTTTGGATACCGCTGGTGTAGAGGGAAGAACACAGTCTCGTTCTCTCTACGGAGCCAAGAGACCAAAGAAGTAGTCTGAAGGATGGTTTTTAATCTTTAATTTTTTAAACAAAATGAGAAAATCGAAGCCTAAAAAGAGGATTCTACTTCCTGATCCTAAGTTTCACGACGTGGAGGTTACACGTTTCGTGAACAATCTTATGTTGCAGGGGAAGAAGAGTATCGCGTATTCAATTTTTTACGATGCCATCGATATGGTAGGCGAGAAGGTGAAAGATTCTGACAAGGCTCCTCTAGATATTTGGAGGAAGGCACTCGAGAACGTAACTCCTCAAATCGAGGTTAAGTCACGTCGTATCGGTGGTGCTAACTTCCAGGTGCCTACAGAGTTGCGTCCTGAGAGAAAGGTGTCACTTTCCATGAAGAACCTTATCGCTTTCGCGCGTAAGCGTTCAGGCCACTCTATGGCAGAAAAATTGTGCGCAGAGATCGTTGCAGCCTACAATAACGAAGGTGGTGCATACAAGCGTAAAGAGGATATGCACAAGATGGCAGAAGCAAACAAGGCATTTGCACACTTCCGTTTTTAATCTAGTTACAAGTTAGTATAATGGCTAAAAGAGATCTTAAGTTCACAAGAAACATCGGTATCATGGCTCACATCGATGCCGGTAAGACCACCACTTCTGAGCGTATCCTTTATTATACCGGAAAAACTCATAAGATAGGTGAAGTTCACGATGGTGGTGCTACCATGGACTGGATGGTTCAGGAGCAGGAGAGAGGTATTACCATTACTTCTGCCGCTACCACAGCATTCTGGCACTATAACGGAGACACTTATCAGATCAACCTGATCGATACTCCGGGCCACGTTGACTTTACTGTAGAGGTGGAACGTTCACTTCGTGTGCTCGACGGTACTGTCGCTACATTCTGCGCAGTAGGTAGGGTACAGCCTCAGTCTGAGACCGTTTGGCGCCAGGCTGACAAGTATAATGTTCCGAAGATCGCCTACATTAACAAAATGGACCGTGTAGGTGCGGACTTCCTCGCAGTAGTTGAAGAGATCAAGACTAAACTTGGAGCTACAGCAGTGCCTATTTGTCTTCCTATCGGATCGGAGGATAAATTCCAGGGTATTGTTGACCTTATTGACAAAAAGGCTATTTATTACAATTCTACTGAAGAACTTGTAAATTACGAGGTAAAGGATGTTCCTGCTGAGATGGCGGACGAAGTGGCTGTCTGGAGAGACAAACTCGTGGAGAGTGCCGCTGAGTGCGATGACGCCTTGATGGAGAAATATTTCGAAGATCCTGATTCACTTACGAAGGAGGAGATTATCGCGGCTCTTCGCAAGGGTACCATCTCTATGCAGATAGTTCCTGCATGCTGCGGTTCTTCATTCAAGAACAAGGGTGTTCAGTTCCTTCTTGACGCAGTTATGCGTTACCTCCCTTCACCGCTTGACAAGGGCGCCGTTAAAGGTACGGACCCTAATACTGGGAATGAAGTTGAGCGCAAGCCTTCCGCTTCAGAGCCATTCTGCGGTCTTGTGTTCAAGATAGCTACAGACCCGTTTGTAGGTCGTCTCGCTTTCTTGCGCGCATATTCAGGTAAGCTTGATGCAGGTTCTTATGTGCTTAACGTAAGATCAGGAAAGAAAGAAAGAGTTGCACGTCTGTACCAGATGCACTCAAATCATCAGAATCCTATCGAAAGTGTGGAGGCCGGTGACATCTGTGCAGCTGTAGGTTTCAAAGACCTCAGAACTGGTGATACCATCTGTGTAGAGAATGCGCCTATCACTCTTGAGTCTATGGAATTCCCGGATCCGGTTATCGGTATCGCTGTGGAGCCTAAGACACAGGGTGATCTTGACAAACTCGGTCTTGCTCTTGCCAAACTTGCAGAAGAGGACCCTACCTTCCAGGTAAAATCCGATCATGAGACCGGTCAGACCGTCATCTCCGGTATGGGTGAGCTTCACTTGGACATCATCGTTGACCGTCTTCGCCGTGAATTCGGTGTCGAGATTAACCAGGGTGCACCGCAAGTTAATTACAAAGAGGCTATTACCGCTACGACAACTCATCGCGAAGTCTTCAAGAAACAGACCGGTGGTCGTGGTAAGTTCGCCGACATTATCGTTGAAATCGGACCGGCAGATGCTGGTGTTATCGGACTTCAGTTCGACAATCAGGTTAAGGGCGGTAACGTTCCTAAGGAGTTTATCCCTTGTGTAGAGAAAGGATTCCAGTCAGCTATGGCTAACGGTGTTCTTGCCGGATACGAGGTTCAGTCTCTTAAGGTAACGCTTCTCGATGGTTCATTCCATCCTGTAGACTCTGACCAGCTTTCATTCGAACTTGCCGCACGTATGGCATTCCGTCACGCTTGTCCTAAGTGCAAGCCTGTCATTTTGGAGCCTATTATGAATCTTGAGGTGGTAACACCTGAAGATTATATGGGTGATATCGTAGGTGACTTGAACCGTCGCCGCGGACAGATTGTCGCTATGGACTCAACCGCTAACGGAGCACGTATCGTGAAAGCATTCGTTCCGCTTGCAGAGCAGTTCGGTTATGTAACAGTTCTTCGTACCCTTTCTTCAGGTCGTGCTACGAGCACTATGTCGTTCGACCATTACTCGGAGGTACCTGCAGCTATGGCTAAGGATATCGTCGAGAAGAGCGGATACAAACTGTCAGATGATGATGAGTAAAAGTTAAAAATTGTTAATATGAGCCAAAAAATCAGAATAAAACTCAAATCATTCGATCATATGCTTGTTGACAAGTCAACATCCAAGATCGTTGAGACAGTGAAATCTACTGGCGCTACCGTGAACGGACCTATTCCGCTTCCGACCAATAAGAAGATCTTTACTGTCAACCGCTCAACCTTCGTTAATAAGAAGAGCCGTGAGCAGTTTGAGCTCGATACATATTGCAGACTTCTTGATATCGAAAACAGCAACGCCAAGACCGTTGATGCTCTTATGAGACTTGAACTCCCTGCAGGTGTAGATGTTGAGATCAAAGTTTGATAAAATCTAAAAGAGTTCGTATATTTGCACCGTGAAAGGTGCAAATATCGCTCTTTTACGGTCCCTTAGCTCAGTTGGTTAGAGCATCTGACTCATAATCAGGGGGTCGTAGGATCATGCCCTACAGGGACCACAAAAAGCCGACTCGTTTGAGCCGGCTTTTTTGTGTATTGGCAGTCTATTTTACCTCCAGCACTTCGCCGTGGTCTTTTACGATACACTCCTTGAAGTGTTCGGTATAGCCCGGTTGGGTGAGGCCGTCCGGAATGCCCTCACTCCACTGACTGTGGACAAAGCTTCCGTCCGCGTTCTGCGCCTTTACATTACCGTCGATGAATTTGACCAGCAGAGTCTTGTCAAGCTCCACCCACTGAGAGAAGATGTCTTCTGCTTGAGCGGTGGTGAAATGGGTCATCTCCTTGACGGCCTTTTTCGTTTTCCCTTTGGCAAGCAGGGAGCATAGTTTTTCATCCATCTGTGGCACGGCGTGCTCTGTCTGTTCATTTTCCCACGCGTCAGCCTGAGCGCGTACAAATGGTTCCATATGATTATACATCTTATAGCAAGCTTGTGCTACGCGGTTGCAAGCCCAGAAAGCCGAAGTCTCGGAGTAGGACAGAAGATTACCGTTTCCCTCACGGAAACACTCCGGCACTGCACTGGAATTGACATAGCAAGGCGTAAGATAAGAAGTGGCCGCATCGTCGCATCCGAACCAGATGAGAGCACCGGCTTCACGTGGGAGTGCTCCTCTGGACTGAGCCACGAACCAGAAACCGGTCTGCTGTGTGGCTATGGCTCTTTCGTTGACATAGGTTTTCCCGTCAACCTCCAGATACATCGGTCTCCAGCGGTATGGGCAGGCATTTCCGCCGGCTCCAACATCCGTGCGCATGTCCATAGGAGTATTCTCATAGTGGTCACGCATAACGTCGGCTACATCTTTAACCCCGATTTTGCGCGAGGGTTTCACGAAAAGCGGCATCTCGTGGTCAAGGTCATAGCCCATTGCGTGGGCGAGATAATCGTCGGCTTTTTCGCTGACCTGATCTCCGTCTTTTTCATAAGTGAATACTCCGTCGCACAGTATATTGAAGGCGGCCCAAGCCCGGGCTTCGCATCCTCTTGCCGCACCGAAATCCATAGGATTATATGCGTGACGGAAGTTAAAATCCTTATCCTCTCCCTCGTACCAGCCCATTTTGCGCGCGAAGGATATGACATCCGGAGCATAAAGGCAGTTCTGCGGGTCATCCTGTGGGAAAGTTCCGATGCGGGCCTGATTGGCATGAGCACAGATATATCCGTCAGGGATGCGTCTTGCCACCCACACTATGCCTTTTTCTTCTCCTTTACCTACGAGCTCCATTATCCACGCCTCCTCGGTGTCTGCGATAGAAAAAGTCTCGCCTTCAGAAGGATATCCATAGGTATTGGCCAATTCCACTATGCAGTTTATGGCCTCGCGTGCGGTTTTCGACCTTTGCAGGGTGGTGTAAATGAGCGAACCATAGTCCATTATGCCATCGGGATTGATCTGACTTTCTCGTCCACCCCACGTCGTCTCCGCTATAATGAGCTGATACTCATTCATATTGCCCATGGTCTGGTAAGTGTAAGGAACCTGGGCTATCTCTCCGAGGGGCTTGTTCGTATCCCATTCTCTTATTTGGCAGATGCTGCCGAGCGGATGATGGGCGGCCTTGTGAAAATACAATTCCCCATAAAGCCAATGTGAGTCGGCGGCGTATGAAATTATCGATGACGCGTCCTTGCTTGCGCCTTTGGTAATGATGATATTGGTGCATGCAAAGCTTGGCAGCGGAAAAAACAGTGCGAAAGAAGCCAGAATGGCGAGAACCTTTTTCATTTTATTTTATAATTGTTTATTTTTGTGCGATTTTGAATGCAAATCTAATGAAATATTTCTGGATAGTCCTTTCGCTTGTTTTTTCTCTTCCCGTTTTTGCACAGGAAAACGCTCCGCAGGACAGGGACAAGACACTCCGGGAGAACATAGACAAAACCATTGAAAAGTACGAGAAGACTCTTGAACTTGAGTATTGGCAAGTATTTTATCTGGACTCTATCCTTACGCACGACTTTGGTGCGATGGTAGCTGAGATGGAGGAGAAAAGCAAGGCTAAAGTTGAGAATACGGACATCTACCAGCAGGTTCAGGATAAATGGAGCGAGCAGATGTATAACTCTATAAAGAAAATCCTCAACGAGGACCAATGGAGCAAATACCTCAAGCAGGGTGCCGCCCGTGAGAAGAAAGCCAGAGATAAAAGAGAGAGCAAAAGACAAAAGTAGATATGAAACAGGAAGATATAGAAAGAATCATAGGGGAGCTCAATTCCTTGAAATGCACATCGGCCAAGATGGTCGAGGAGGCAAGGGTCCGTTATCTTGGCAAAAAGGGTGAGATAACAGCCCTTTTCGAAGAGTTCCGCACCGTGGATAAAGAATCAAAAAGGGAGTTCGGCAAGCCGCTCAATGAATTGAAGCAGGCTGCGATAGCCAAGATAGAAGAACTTAAGGCTACTCTTGATGCCGCAAGCGGTGATCTCGGACTTATGGAGGATCTTTCGCTTCCGGGAGACGATTTTGATCTCGGTTCGCGCCATCCGGTAAGCATGGTCCGTGAGGAGATCGTGGGGATTTTCCGCAAATTCGGTTACGACGTGGCGGAAGGTCCGGAGATAGAAGATGATCATCACGTCTTCGAGGCCCTTAATTTCCCTGCCAATCATCCGGCTCGCGATATGCAGGACACCTTCTTCGTGTCCGCAGGACATCTTAATCCGCTTCTTCTTCGTACGCACACTTCCAGCGTGCAGGTTAGGGCGATGGAGACAATGCCGCTTCCTATCCGTGTGGTATGCCCGGGAAGAGTGTTCCGTAACGAGGCCATAAGCGCACGTGCACACTGTATCTTCCATCAGATAGAAGGTCTGTATATAGATGAGAACGTTACGTTTGCCGACCTTAAGCAGGCCATTCTCCTGTTTGCACGTGAAATGTTCGGTCCGCAGACTCAGATTCGCATGCGTCCAAGCTACTTTCCGTTCACGGAACCGTCTGCGGAAGTGGATGTAAGCTGTAATATCTGCCACGGAAAGGGATGCAACATCTGTAAGGGAACAGGCTGGCTTGAGATTTTGGGATGCGGTATGGTAGACCCTAATGTTCTCGAGGCATCCGGAATAGACAGCAAGAAATATAGCGGATTTGCTTTCGGAATGGGGCTCGAGAGAATAGCCATGCTCAAATGGCAGGTCAATGACCTCCGTCACTATTTTGAGAACGACCTCCGCTTCTTGAGAGAATTCAATACTTCGCTTGAAGTTTAAAATATAGATCAAGGGTCCTGCCTGTTGACGGGGCAGGCCCTGTGTTCTTGAAACCACGTTAAAAAACAAGAAAATGTCAAAATTCAGTACCAGATTTTTGGTAATGACAGTACTTTTTATCGTCTGTCTTATCACATCGAACATTTTTGTTCCGAGAATATGGCAAGTAGGCCATAGTTCACTTCAGCTCTCAGGAGCTGTCATCCTTTTCCCTATTTCTTATATCATTAACGACTGTATTACGGAAGTGTATGGTTATCGCAAGGCTCGCTTCGTTATATGGCTCGCTTTTGCAATGAGCGCTTTCGTGGCTGTGGCGTCGGCTCTTGTATGTCTTCTTCCCGAACCTATAGAGTCGGGCAGTCAGCAGGTAGCGCGTTCTTTCAATCAGCTTTTCAGCATGGTGCCACGCACCACCATCTCTTCGCTTCTGGCCTTCCTGATAGGAAGTAATGCCAACGCTTTCATAGTCAGCAAGATGAAAGTATTTACCAAAGGTAAGGGATTTGGCGGTAGAGCGATTCTTTCGTCTATCGGAGGAGAACTTCTGGATTCGTGTGTCTTCTATCCATTGGCATTCTGGGGGATGATGAGCGCGCAGACTATTCTGAGTATCATTTTCACACAGGTGGTGGTAAAGACTGCGTACGAGATAATCATCCTTCCTGTGACGACGAAGGTGGTAGCACATCTCAAACAGAAAGAGGGTGTGGATACCTACGATAATAATATTTCTTATAATCCGTTTAAACTCAGCGATATTTAATATGAGTGACCGTACCTTAGAAGGCCTGCAGTCCTTAGGCCAGAAAACCAAATATAGAGACGACTATGCTCCAGAAGTACTGGAGACATTTGTCAACAAACACCCGGGCAACGACTATTGGGTAAGATTTAACTGCCCGGAATTCACATCCTTATGCCCTATTACCGGCCAGCCCGATTTCGCGGAGATAAGAATCAGTTATATTCCCGACGTCAAGATGGTGGAGAGCAAGAGCCTTAAACTCTATCTTTTCAGCTTCCGTAATCACGGCGATTTTCACGAGGATTGCGTCAATATCATAATGAAAGACCTTATCGCGCTTATGGATCCGAAATATATAGAGGTCACTGGACTTTTCACACCACGTGGGGGAATCTCCATTTATCCGTATGCCAATTATGGCCGGCCCGGCACCAAATACGAAACTTTGGCTGAGCAGAGATTTGCCGGCCACGAATAAAATTTTTATAAAAATCATTAATTTTTTAATTAAAAGTCGTAACTTGCAATGTGGTTTTTCGCGAGTTGCGACTTTTGATTGATTAGTAGTTTATATTCAATAGTTTAACGAATTAAAATGAAGTTAAAAGCAGTAATTGCGGGTCTTGCGGCCTGTGTTTTTTTAGTTTCCTGTGAGGACGATAATAAGATAAATACGGTAGAAGAACCGGAAGTAAAGTTGCAATTTGAAACTAATGCCCTATCTTTAGCTATTGAATCGGAAGCTGAAATTGTCATCTCGGTTGAGCCTGCGAAGAAAGCGTCTTCTGTAGAAATTGTCAATTCAGACGAAAAGGTAGTCGAGATTAAAGATAAGGACATAAAAAACGGAAAGATTACTCTCTCTATTGAGTCTTTGACTTTGGGAACCTGTACTATTGCGGCGGCCATCGAAGAACAATATGGCGAGTGCAGCATAGAAGTTCTTCCTGTCAATGCTGAAAGCATAACGCTGGACAAGCAGGAGTTGGACATCAATATTTATGACCAATACACTTTCAATGTAACCATAACTCCTGAAAATACTACTTCTCCTGTAGTGGAGTGGAACTCAAGTGACGAGAAAGTTGCGGTAGTCAATCATGGCACCGTTGTAGGTCGAACAGAAGGAACGGCTGTCATCACGGCCAAAATAGGCGATGTCAAAGCGGAGTGCACGGTTAATGTACACGAAGTCAAAGGAGAATCGTTGACTCTTGACATAGAATCGAGGGAGATTTCTGAGGGCGAGACATTCCTTGTCACTGCTACTTTGATGCCTGAAAACGTTACGGTAAAAGGTATGCAATGGAGCATAGTGTCCGGCATCGATGTCATCTCATTTGAGGTTGTTGACCCTAAGGATGATGATAACCAGATTTCTGCCAGGGTGGCCGGACTAAGTGAGGGCGAGGCTGTTCTTCAAGTTAAAAGCGCCGGGCTTACTGCAGAATGCAAGGTCACCGTTAAAAAAGCTGTAGTTCCGGTGACGGAAGTTAAGATAGGAGATTATTATTATAGTGATGGTACGTGGAGCGATGGTGGTTTGCTTGGCTATGGAGTAGATGGGTTGACTCCGATATGGGCAAGCCCTAAACCTGCGCCGGAAGAGGGAAAGACACTCATAGGGATAGTGTTCTCCACTGATCAGACGCGGATTTCTTCTGCGGAGCAGGCATTGGGCTATACTCATGGACTTGTGGTGGCATTGAAAGGAGCTCATGCGGCCGGAAAGACGGAGACCATGTATTCTTTAGACAGTTCGTTTGAAAAGATTCCAAATAAGAAGCTTGGAACTGCATGGTATGCTGACATTGAAGGATATCAGTGGACGCAGGAGATTATTGCGGCCTATCCGGGAGAGAAGATTCAGCAATGCCCGGCATTTGACTGGACTGTAACGGATTTTTCTCCGTCGGCTCCTACAAACACCTCCGGGTGGTATGTGCCAAGCGTAGGCCAGATCTGGGACTTGCTGGCAAATCTGGGAGGAGGAGAACTTGCAAAGGCGCTTAAGACGCTTCAGTCATTCAGTGAGGATATCTCGTATTATTACAGAGACGGAGAACCGATAACATTGTCTTATAATCCTTTAGATAAGCTGAACGCCTGCATGGAAAAAGTCCCTGCTGCGCAGAAGGAAGAATTCAAAACTAATAATTCGCGTTCAGGAGAGGGAGAATATATGGAATTCATGAGTTCTACTCTTTATGATAATGAAGATGGTGCAGTCTGCGGATTCTGGATATTCTCTAACGGTAAATTTGAACCTGAGATTAATTGGACCAATAATGCTGCCATTTATCGCCCTATTCTATCGTTCTAGAAAATAATAGTTTAAAATATTGTAGTATGAAAAAATTGTTATTGACGGCGCTTGCCGCAGTATCTCTTTGTGCTTGCACGAAGGATCTTGAGAAAAGGGTTGACACCCTCGAGAAGAAGGTGGCTGAACTTGAGGCTAAAATCAATGAGAATGCGACTTCTATCGCCAAATTGGTGGAGGCTCAAGCTAAAGCCGTTACTATCACTAAGGTAGAGACGCTCACAGATGGGTATGTGATTTATTTTAGCGATGGTACACAAGCTACTATTTCAAATGGAATCAACGGTAAGGACGCGGTCGCTCCTGTAGTAGGCATAAAGGAAGACGGAGGCGTATATTATTGGACCATCGATGGTGAGTTCATCCTGAATGATGGCCAGAAAGTTCCTGTTACGGGGAAAGACGGAGTCGACGGAAAGGACGGAGTGGATGGAAAAACTCCTCAATTCAAGATAGAAAACAGCATCTGGTATGTTTCATTTGACGGACAGAATTGGACCGAAGTTCCTGTAAGCGGGACAGAAGAGCCGAAACTTGTCATGGAAGAAACGGATAGCGCTTATGTCTTCACTCTCGGAGAGACTGTAATCACTATTGCCAAGGAGAACGTGTTCTGCCTGCAGGTAGAAAGCGATACTCAGACTTTCGAAGCTGGCGCCACTACTTTCATTCTTAAATATACCTTGAAAGGGGACGACGGCACTGCGCACGTAAGTGCTGAATCTGATGATTTGAAGGTGGCTGTAGATGAATATAATAAGAGTGTATATCTTTATCTGGATTCATCTGTCGTTACTGGGCATGTGCTTGTCAAGGCAGTGCGTAACAGTGATTCCAAGTATACCGCCAAATATGTCACTGTCCTTAATGATGCGTATGGTGCTCACGGTGGCAAGATAACCATAAGCGACACAGATTATACTGCATGGTAAGATATTAAATTATAGAAGATTATGAAAAAATCATTATATGTTGCAGCATCTGCGTTTCTTGCCCTTGCTGCCTGTACAAAGGAAAATGTTCAGATAGAAAAGGTTAATGAGGGAGTCTTCAATATTGGCCTGGATGTAAATATCGATCATACAAAGGTTTCTTATGACGGTAAGGACGGAGTTACATTCGCCAAAGGAGACAAGCTTAAGGTTGCGATAGCCAAGGAATCTGATCCTAATGTTTTGATTGAGGTGGCTTCCAGTCCGGCATATGCTGCCGATGTATATTATTCTACATTTGCTCTCGTTGATGCAGCGGCTGATAATCCTGTTTTCTCCGGGTATTTGTATAATATCGTGGAGGCAGATTATGCTGAAAGCTATAAAACTTATTTCGCTTTTCCTTCAGATGCTTTCTCTACGTCTTCTACTGCGTCAGGTTGGTCTGCGACAGTAAAGAATAACCAGAAGGGTTATGCAGACACTTGGGATGGTGCATCTGATGCCATGATAGGTGTTCCGGGGAAGATTTATACCGGGACTTACACTTATAATGAGAAGTTCAAAGAGTATACTGTTTCCGGTGGTGTGAATACGAATTTTGCTCATCTCTTCGGTTTCGGAAAACTTACTTTTGCCGGTATTCCAGACAAATACTTGACGAATAATAGTGTGGAAAAGGTTGTTATCGAGGCTGTTGGTGAGAATAAGAATATCGCCGGACGTTTTAAGGTAGACCTTACCAAGGGAATAGCTGATCAGACCCTGGATCCGGCATCGACTTATTCAATGTCTTCTTCAATTACCGTTACTCCTGAGCAGACGACTGCACTTAAGGACCTTACTACCTGGTTCGTGGCTGCCCCGGGAACTTACGATGTCAAAATTACAGTCACTACGGACAGGGCTGCTTTCGTGTTTGAAAGACAAGGTCTTGTAATAGAAAGAGGCAAGATTGCCGCTCCTACGGTCAATCTTAAGGAGACTGACGTGTATGAGGATTATGAAATCGTTCTTGCCGATTATCAGAATTGGACGAATACGTTCACATATTCAAACTGTATCTCATCATCATATAAGACGCGCGCATGGGGACCTTCTGACAGTAAGATGAATTTCTCGCTCTCTTATCCTGGAGCGACGAGTTCCAACTATGGTTATTATTACAGCGTTACCGGTGGCGGATATGTTCAGTGTCTGAATTACAGCAATCTGAATGGCGCGGGAATCGTTCATCTTTACTCAAAAGCCGCGTTCAAGAATCTGAAGTCAGTAAAATTGGCTTTGGGAAATCATAAGGTAGGTACGACCTATGATTGCACGGTAGCTCTTGTAAATGCCGGAGATACTACTAAACTCAAGACTGTGTCTGTTCCTGCCGCAGAAGTGGATGGCTCTACCGATACCAAGGTATATTATTTTGAAAATAATACGGAGGTCAAGGATGGCGATCTGCTTGTCATTATAGATAATATCAGTTCTATTGATGTGAGAGCCACACTTGGCTCTATTGTTCTTAATTGCGTGCCGGAAGTAGATCCGCAGGTAAGCGAAGTCAATATTGGCATACAGGCTGAGAGCGGAGAAATTGACTGCCCAGTATATGCTTCTTCCAAGACTCCGACTGTCGCATCTGATGCGGAGTGGCTTACAGTATCTTACGCAGGCGGAAAAATTTCATATTCAGCTACTGAGAATACTGATGTTCAGAGAACGGCGAACATTACCGTGACTCTTGTGGAGGGAGAGTATACTTCGACTAAGATTGTTACCGTAATTCAAAAATCGGCTACAGCCAGAGAGTATAAACTCACCATAACCCCGGCGCAGGTCAATGCTTTGGCCAAGGCATATATAGCAGAAAACCCGGATGCCACAAACGGTGTGGTTACCGGTAACTTCACTGCTTACGGAACCGATTATCCTGAGCTTAAGGTGGATGTCCCTATCAAGATAGAAAGTCTGTACTTCGATAAGACTTCAGACGAGAAATTCGCCTTCAAGTATTACCTAGAGTCGACGGCAGCGATAGGTAAAATCCAGAAAGTGGAGGTACGCTCGACACAGGCATTGAAAAGCTCTACGTATTATCTTACGGTAAGGCTGTCAAACGATGGCTCTTCTTGGTATCAATCCGGGTCAAGTTCAAATTATGTAGCCGTTGCAGACGGAACTGATACGTCTGATCCTGATAAACCGAAAACCATTTATAAGGGGACATATACTCCTGAGGATACGACATACAAGTATTTCAGGTTTATAAGTGATGAATATGGGTATGCAATTTACCAGATCGATGTAACTTTCGTCGTAGGTGATTAATTATGAAGTTAAAGAAGGTATTTAACATTTTTTTATTTGCTTTGTCAGGTATTCTTGCCCTCTCTTGTGGGGACAAGAATGCCGGTCATGCAGAGCAGATATCCAAATTCAAGGTCGAAAAATCCTTTTATAAGGTTGACTCCAAGGGTGGTGAAGTAGCCGTTGAGTATTCTTCGATAGGAAAAGCCTATGGCAAGATCGCGGAAGTCAGTACGGATGTGGATTGGATAGAGGTGAAGGATGCCAATTCCAACCAAGTCATTTTAAATGTACAGGAAAATGCTTCATCCGCAGACCGCACCGCCACTCTTGCCCTTACCTCCGATGGAGTTGATGGCGTGACCCTTCATTTGCTTCAAAGCAAGGTGTCGGATTCTACGCCGGCATATAGTAACTTTACCATTACGACAAGTAACATCACATCTTCGGGTGTAGATGTGGAGGTGGAGCCATTGAATCCGTCAGCATATTATTATACGGATCTTTTCACGGCCACTCAGTATGATGCATATGGGGAGACTGGTATAGTTAATTCCATCCTGAATTATGTTGCCAATCTTATCTCATATTCGGGCGTAGATGACCCGCATCTACTTCTCTATCAAGGCTATTATAATTCCGCATATGATGAGAATGTGTCTCTTGATCTTCGGGATGATACGGATTATTATGTCGTGGCTGTAGATGTGGATTTCGATGCTGCCGGCAATATGATATCAAGCGGTAAGGGAGTTTTCCATAAATTCCATACGGCGCAGGCCAAGCAGGTGGAGATGGATTTTTCTTTCCAGATTAACGGGACCAAAGTGGAGGTGACGCCTTCTGCGGATTATACATATGTCTGTGGAATAGTGTCTAAATCCCAGTGGGATGCTTATGCGGATAAGAAAGATGCTGCCAGAGATTATATCGCTGTGGCCAAGCAGTATAGCATGCTCGATACTATAGTCCTGTCAGGTAAGAGTACGGTGGATTTCACCTATTTGCTTGAAAGTGCGGGAGAGTATGTGGTGTATGCGGTAGGATATCGTAATACATCTGTAGATAAGGGTATTTCTTCTGAAGTGACGTATCAGACGTTTACTTACAAAAAATAGTCGGAAAAAATTTGGGAATACAAAAAAAGTCTCTATCTTTGTACTCCCATTGCGGAAATAGCTCAGTTGGTAGAGCGCAACCTTGCCAAGGTTGAGGTCGCGGGTCCGAGCCCCGTTTTCCGCTCAAAGAGTTGCTGAAAAGCAACTCTTTTTTGTACTCCCAAACCATCGTCCCGTCAGACAGATAAGTG
>CAVKBL010000030.1:0-24010 GCA_963654805.1 Lachnospiraceae bacterium
TATTTTGAATTGTTAAACTTTATAAACTCGTCCGGAGTTTTACCGGACACTAATGGTATTTTCATAATATGCAAAGATTATTTGATACGCCGTATAAGAATTCTGGCATATTTGCTTTTACCATTCACTTGTGTATCCTTAGGATTATTCATAAGTCCCGCTATCGCCATCGACGGATAAGTATCCTGAAATAGGGCTGAATTTTGCCCCCCCCTACTACTATAAACCAAATCCTTCCCATCTATCCCTTTACGGAACTCTACTATTTCGAATTGTTCGGGATTATACTTGTCCAGAAACGTGATCGGAACACCCATCACGCCGTCATAATCGCAAGGAATATCCGAGGTCTTGTCCACATTAATCGCATCATAGTTGTCATATTTTGGATATTCCTCCGGTGTATAGTGCTTATACATAATAAGTTCTTCGTGTCTTTTATCAATATCGAGATTGGTAAACCAAGTAACGCCCGACACCCTTATCATTCCCTTCCTATGATCTCCTGCCGATGCCGTATCCTCATACTTTGATATAAAATGACCCGCACCACCTTTAAACCCAAATCCTAGCCACATCTTATTTTCTTTTATCGCAGGAAAAACTTCTTTATACGTGATTGCATTTTGGTGTCCAATTATGAGAAATTTCTTCTCATATTCAAAAAGTTGGGCGATGTACTCTCTAAACAGACTGAACGGAGGATTGGTCACCACTATGTCCGATTCTTTCAAAACTTCTATACACTCCGGGCTGCGAAAATCTCCGTCCGAGCGCTCAAACTCCTGATATGGAATCTGTTTGGCATCTTCAATGCTATTACATTCGGGCGTGCCGTCATAAATGGCAAACACAGCCCGTTCACAGGCGTTCAACGAGAACAAATCGGGCTGATTATTCTTATAACAGGTAGTAATAAGCCGTTTAAGCCCGAGAGACTTGAAATTGAGGACAAAATAAACCGAGAAATTGCTTACACGTGGGTCGTCACAGTTACAAATTACCGTTTTACCTTTAAAATGTTCTTTGTAGTGACGAAGCTCATTCTCAATATCAGAGAGTTGAGTATAGAACTCATCTTTTTTTGCACGATTGGCTGCGTGCAGACTTTCATTACCGGCCATGATGAATGACAATGTTTAAAGCATACTATCATTCACCCACTTCCGCAGAGAAAACTTAGTCTTCTCTGCTTCAGTATGACGCAATAAAAAGGTGTGAGATTCTTATTGCGTTCTGCTGGGTAGCCTCGCAAGCAAACCCTTTACCCCATAAGATACTCACACCCGAAATGGGCGCGAGCATTGAATTATCGGGATAGAGTTCCTTACGGGTAACTCCTGCTTATTATTTCAGCGACTATTTGCTTTAAAGTTTGCGAGGCTTTGGCAGAACGCGAAATAATAGCAATGCTGCATTATTTATTATGTACTTGCAACGGAAACTTGACATCCGCCTGCAAGACAAAGTTAAAAATTATTCTACAATAAATCATCATGTAACTACATAGGATTCATTCTTCTGGTGTGGATACCACACATAGATTCAAACAACCTCTACTACACATAATTTATGCCGAGTGTAAAGTAGTGGTAAAAAAACGTATTTTTGTTCCACTTCTAGACTACAGATCGAACAATTTAATGCATTTCATGTTAAGTAGTGGAAGATTTTCGGGCTTTTTTACCACTACTTGATTTCGATAACAAAAAGATAAGATGGCCACCGAATTAGACTGATTGGCGGCATCGCCAAGGGGGCAGTTTGGAAGCATAAAAAAATTTTTACATATCTTTGCGTCGTACAAAATCCAGTAAACGGTAAAAAATAAGTTGGTAAAGATTTGCAAAGACAATCAAAGATTATCAAGTTATTTTTTAACGATTACCTAAACCTTTTAAAAAATGAACGCATTATTGAATGAGCTCTGTGGCAAGTACACAGTACCTCAAGAGACTAAGGCGGCAGGGATTTATCCCTACTACAAGCCTATCTCATCGGGCCAGGACCCGATCGTAAAAATGGCGGACGGAAGCGAGGTGATGATGTTCGGGTCGAATTCCTACCTCGGTCTTTCCGATGACCCTCGACTCAAAGAAGCCGCAATCAAAGCCATCGAAAAATACGGAACAAGCTGCTCGGGCAGCCGCTTTCTCAACGGAACACTCGACATTCACGAGGAACTCGAAGAGAAATTGGCCCGCTTCGTGGGAAAAGAAGAGGCCGTAACCTTCAGCACCGGATTCCAGGTAAACCTGGGAGTAATCAGCGCGCTTGGTTTCCGTGGAGGATATACCCTTCTCGATGACACTGACCACGCCTGCATCATAGACGGAAGCCGTCTGGGATGGAGCACGGTCTATAAATTCAAGCATAACGACATGAGCGTGCTTGAAAAGAAACTCAAGGCCTGCGAACCGGAGGCATTCAAACTCATCGTGGTGGACGGTGTATATTCCATGCTTGGCGATCTCTGCCCACTTCCGCAGTTGTGCGAATTGGCAGAAAAATATAATGCCACAGTGATGATAGACGACGCACACGGTCTAGGTGTGTTCGGAAATAACGGTTCCGGAACGGCCAATCATTTCGGTCTTACGGACAAGGTGGACCTTATCATGGGTACTTTCTCAAAGAGTTTCGGTTCGCTCGGTGGATTCATCGCCGGAAGTCACGAAACACTTAACTTCCTGAAACACAATGCTCGCTCTCTCATATTCAGCGCTTCCATGACTCCTGCCGCAGTGGCAGCCGCTTCCAAAGCGCTTGAAATAATGCAGACCGAACCTCAAAGAATTGAGCACCTGTGGGACATCACCCATTACGCATGGAAGAAGTTCCGCGACAATGGATTCGACATCAACGCCACGCAGTCTCCAATCATACCGCTTATGGTTCGCGACACGCGCAAAGCCATGCAGATCGTGACATTGGCATATAAGGAAGGCGTGTTCATCACCCCTGTCATAGCTCCGGCAGTACCGGAAAAAGATGTGCTCATCCGCTTTGCGCTGATGGCAACACATACCAAGGAGCATATCGACATCGCGGTGGAGAAACTCACCAAGATATTCAGAGAACTCGAAGTCATCCAGTAACATGGTTATCCTTATTACAGGTATCACTTCAGGATTCGGTAAAGCTATGGCTGAACGGCTTCACGCTGACGGCCATAGCGTTTACGGAACCCACCGCAAAGCCACGGACTTCATCCCGGGAGTGCATTACATCAAAGCGGAATCCACTTCGCAGGAGGATGTGGAAAAGGCTGTAAAAGAAGTGATGGACGCCGAAGGAAGGATAGACGTCTTCATCAACAATGCCGGCATGGGAATAGGCGGACCGCTTGAGTTCTGCACCATAGAAGACTGTCAAAGACAGATGGATGTCAATTTCTTCGGAATGGTGCGTTACATAAAGCAGGTGGTTCCCATAATGAGGGAGCAAGGACACGGGCATATCATCTGCCTGAGCAGCATAGGCGGGCTTGTCGGACTGCCTTTCCAGGGGATGTACAGCGCTTCCAAATATGCCATCGAAGGCTATTGCGAGGCTCTGCGTCTGGAAGTAAGCGAATTCGGAATAAATGTAACCGTCATCGAACCGGGCGATTTCGCCACTTCGTTTACAGCGCAAAGGAAGAGCGTGTCGGACGAAAATGTCAACCGCATCTACACTTCTTATGCACGCTCGCTTGCGAGCATAGAAAAAGACGAAAATTCCGGACTGAAGCCGGAATACTTGGCCCGCAAAATCAGCCGCATAGTACGCAAAAAGAAGCCGGGATACAACTATATCATAGCCACGTTCCTTCAAAGGCTGTCCGTATTTGCCAAAAAGGTACTTCCGGCGCGCACATTTGCGTGGATAATGAAACTTTACTATAAAGTTTAGCCGCGCCTCTGCTTTTTCCTTACTTTTTGAGTAACTTTGGGGCTTCTAAAAAGTGAGTGTAAAATGAAGAATCTACGATTTGAAGCTGTGCGCATAATGCGATCACGGTCTGAGAAAGAAATGTACGAACCGGCTCCGCTCAAATCTGCAATTTTCGGAGAAAATGTCTTTACGAAAAAACAGATGCGACGCTACCTCTCAAAAACTGTTTATGAGAGTGTCGTGGAGGCCATCGAAAACGGCAAACGCATCGACAGAAAGATTGCAGACCAAGTCGCCGAAGGCATGAAAGTCTGGGCTATCGAAAGAGGTGCCACACATTACACTCATTGGTTCCAGCCCCTCAACAATTCTACCGCAGAAAAACACGACGCCTTTCTCGATCCTAAGCTTGAAGGCGATTCGTTTGAATCGTTCAGCGGGAATCTCCTCTCCCAGCAGGAACCGGACGCTTCATCTTTCCCTAGCGGCGGCTTAAGAAACACCTTCGAAGCCAGAGGCTACAGCGCCTGGGATCCTTCATCTCCAGCCTTTATCGTAGATGGAACACTCTGCATTCCAAGTATTTTCGTGTCATATAACGGAGAAGCTCTGGACTACAAGACCCCTCTTCTGAAATCTATGGCGGCGCTGGACAAAACAGCCGTCAGCGTATGCCAATTCTTCAATAAAGACGTTAAAAAAGTCGTTCCTACCCTGGGTTGGGAACAGGAATATTTCATCGTAGATAAAGACCTCGCACAAGCACGTCCCGATCTTGTTCAGGCCGGAAGGACCCTTATGGGACACACAGCCGCGAAAGATCAGCAATTGGAAGACCATTACTGGGGCGCCATCCCGGAGAGAGTGGCTCTCTTCATGAAAGAATTTGAAGATGAATCCTACAGGCTGGGCATACCTATCAAAACCAGACATAACGAAGTGGCCCCTAACCAGTTTGAGTGCGCACCGCAGTTTGAAGAGGCCAATATCTCTGTGGACCATAACCTGCTGCTGATGTCCGTGATGAGAAAGATCGCCCATAAACACAATCTGGAGGTGCTGTTTCACGAAAAACCATTTGCCGGAGTCAACGGCAGCGGCAAACACTGCAACTGGTCGCTTTGCACGGACGGCGGAGTAAACCTGCTCGCACCGGGCCATACTCCGGAAGACAATATACAGTTCCTGACCTTTTTCGTCTGCACACTGAAAGCCACGGCGGACTATGGTTCGCTTATAATGGCGTCCATAGCTTCCGAAAGCAATTCTCACCGGCTCGGAGGCAACGAAGCGCCTCCCGCCATAATGTCCGTATTCACAGGCACTACCCTGAACAGCATCCTGGACAACATAGAGGCCAAAATTGATGATAAAGCTCTCACTACGGACGCTAAAAAAGAGATAAAGCTGGACATCGGGAAAATTCCGGAGATTTTGATGGACAATACCGACCGCAACAGGACTTCTCCGTTCGCTTTCACCGGAAACCGTTTTGAATTCCGTGCAGCCGGGTCTTCCTGCAACTGCGCCATGCCGCTGATTGTTCTCAATACCGCCGTAGCCGCAGAATTGCAGAATTTCCACGACGCCGTAGACATCTTGCTCAAAGACGGATTCAAAAAAGAGGATGCCATACTCAAAATGATCCGACAGTTCATCACGGCATCGCGCAAAATACGCTTCGAAGGCAACGGATACAGTGAGAATTGGGTTCGCGAAGCAGCACAAAGAGGCCTTAGAAGCGCGAGCAAAGCTACAGAAGCGTTCAAGGAATACCTGCGTCCCGAGGCAGTGGAGATGTTCAAACGTTTCAACGTCCTCAACGAAGCGGAACTGAAGGCCCGTTACGAAATTAAAAACGAGATTTTCCTAAAAAAAGTGCAGATAGAATCACGCGTCATCGCAGATCTGGCTGCCAATCATATCATCCCGATAGCCGTACGCTACCAAAATGTACTGATAGACAACATAAAAGGAATCAAAGAGGTGTTCCCTGACGAATTGGAGACCCTCGCCCATGATGAGATTCGCACACTCCGTGAAATCATAGACCACGTGAATGTAATCCGCAGCGCT
This sequence comes from Lachnospiraceae bacterium, assembly GCA_963654805.1. GTDB lineage: Bacteria > Bacteroidota > Bacteroidia > Bacteroidales > UBA932 > Cryptobacteroides. Next base: position 5,953 of record CAVKBL010000030.1, read on the forward strand.
TCAGAGGAGATGACAGAAATCCGCCATCGTCTGAACCGTAATCCTGACATTATCGAGCGTGCCGCCGGCTACGAAACTCAAGTTCGCGAGAAGATGAGCGAAATACGCAGTCATATCGACGCTTTGGAAATGATAGTGGACGACGATTTGTGGCCGCTTCCGAAATACCGCGAGCTGCTCACCACGTTATAGCAATTTTGTACTTGGCCTGACTTATGAACGTTACATTTAAAATAGAATACTATACAAAATGGGGGGAGAGTCTGACTCTCGACCTGGGAGGGAAGAAATTTCCCATGCAGTGGACAGAGGGAAACATCTGGACAGTTACTGTCGATAACCTCACCAATTCAGATCTCGACTCCTATTCCTACGAACTGGTCGAAAATGACCTGATATCCCGTCTCGAATGGGATAATCACCATGCCAAACTTAACGGACGGGTAAATAATCACATCCTTTCGGACAAATGGATAGAATCGCCCATCCCCGGATGCCCATTCCCCAGAAAACATAATGCCGAGAAATTCGATCGTGCAGGATTTCGCGGAGCGGGGACCGTCATCCCGATATTTTCTTTACGCAGCACCGACGATTTCGGAATAGGAGAATTCCGCGATCTGCATGCTCTGGTGGACTGGGCTGTCTCTACAGGCCAATGCATAATCCAGCTTCTGCCCATAAACGACACCACCAGACGCGGAGAATGGAAGGACTCCTATCCGTATAGCCCCATAAGCAGTTTCGCGCTTCACCCTCTATATATTCACCTGCAGGATCTGGGAATAAAAGAGACCACGGCGTTCAAGAAAATACAAAAAGAACTGAACGGTCTTCCTTCCGTAGATTATCCGCGCGTATTCAAAGAAAAATCCGCACTCATTAAAAAAGCCTACAAGGCATCCGGAGCAAAAGACTTGTCAAGCCGCGCTTTTGCCACTTTTTATAAAGACAACGCCTTCTGGTTGGAAGAGTATTCACAGTTCTGCTCCCAAAGAGACGGAGACGAGAAAGAATACCACCAATGGATTCAATTCCATCTGGACAAGCAGCTCGGCGAAGAAGTCTCCTATGCCCGGAGCAAAGGCATATCCTTTAAAGGCGATCTTCCTATAGGAGTGAGCGCCGACAGTGCCGATGCGCATTTTCATCCGGAACTTTTCAACCTCGACTCCTGTGCCGGAGCTCCACCGGATTATTTCTCCCGCGACGGACAGAACTGGGGCTTTCCCACATACAATTGGGATGCTATGGCCAAAGACCACTTCGCATGGTGGAAAAGCCGTCTGAAGAAGATGAGCCAGTACTTCGATGCCTTCCGCATAGACCACGTGTTGGGCTTCTTCAGAATATGGGAAATACCTTCCGTCTATAAAAGCGGAATGATGGGGCATTTTAATCCGGCCCTCCCTTATAAACCGGAAGAAATCTCCTCTGCAGGGCTTCCTCTCGAAGGACTCTTCCTCCCGGACCCCCGCAATCAGGGCTGCTACCAGCCTATGATCTCTCCGGATACTTCACATCTGGACGATTCACAAAAGGACAGATTCTACGCCATCTATAACGACTTCTTCTATCATAGACATAATGAGTTCTGGAGAAGAAACGCCGAGCGTAAACTTCCCGAACTTTTAAGGGCAAGCGGAATGCTGGCTTGTGCCGAAGACCTGGGAATGGTTCCGGACTGTGTGCCGGGGGTGATGGATCATTGGAAAATCCTTTCTCTGGAAATGGCACAAATGAACAAAGGGCGCGATTGGCCTTACCTGAGCGTATGCGCCACTTCAAGTCACGACATGTCCACGCTGCGCCAGCAAAACTACGAGGCCGGCAAGGGCGATATGAAAGGCTGGGAAGTAAAACGGATTTTGAAAGGACATCTCGATTCGCAAAGCATGCTTGCCATCTTCCCTATACAGGATTGGCTTGCAATAGATGAAAGTCTGCGAAGAGAGGACTTCGAGAACGAGCGCATCAACGATCCTTCCAATCCGGACAATCACTGGTGCTACCGTCTGCATCTTAACGTAGAGGACCTGTTAAAAGACAAGGCCCACGAATTTAGAGTTCAAATCGAAGGCCTTGTAAAAGACAGCGGAAGATACTATAAGCAATAGCTCTTATTCTTTCGCTATGCTTTCGCGCATCTCGGTGTCCGCCTGGACATTTTTCATGCGATAGTAATCCATCACACCGAGATTACCGTTTCTGAACGCCTCCGCCATAGCAAGCGGAACTTGCGCCTCAGCTTCTATCACTGCCGCACGGGCTTCCTGTGCCTTGGCCTTCATCTCCTGCTCAAGGGCTACAGCCATAGCACGACGCTCCTCAGCACGAGCCTGGGCTATATTCTTGTCCGCATCCGCCTGATCCATCTGAAGAACGGCTCCGATATTTTTACCGACATCTATATCCGCTATGTCGATGGAAAGAATCTCAAATGCGGTTCCCGTATCAAGGCCCTTGCCAAGAACCAGTTTGGAGATGGTGTCAGGGTTCTCAAGCACAGCTTTATGACTGTCTGCCGAACCGATGGATGACACGATGCCTTCACCGATACGTGCAAGGACTGTCTCCTCCCCGGCACCGCCGACGAGCTGTTTGATATTGGCACGGACAGTTACTCGGGCTTTACAGATAAGCTGGATGCCGTCCTTGGCCACAGCCGTAACCGGAGGCGTATTGATGACTTTAGGGTTGACTGACATCTGCACGGCTTCGAACACATCTCGTCCTGCGAGGTCAATGGCCGCTGCCATCTTGAAATCAAGAGGGATATTGGCTTTGGCCGCCGAGATGAGGGCCATCACCACGCGTCCGACGTTACCCTTGGCTAGATAGTGAGCTTCAAGTTCATTGGCATTAAGCTTCAGCCCGGCCTTGGTTCCGGTAATCATCGCCACCACTATGGTATTAGGATTCACCCCTCTCCAACGCATAAGAATAAGATGCAGAAGAGACATTCTGACCCCGGACAGAATGGCCTGAAACCACATGCCAACAGGGAAAAACCACAAAAGAATGATAAGCGCTACGAGAATTATCGCAACCCAAAGAATGATTTGTGTCATATTAGTTCTTATTATTAATTGGTTTTACATATACCTGGTTACCCTCCAACTTTACCACTTCCACTTCTGTAGATGGATCAATCAGGGTATTGTCACTCGACTTGGCTTCACAGGTCACATTTTGGAAGGCCACAGTGCCCATAGGAGCAAGTCGGGTAAGACTCCGACCTCTTTGACCTACGTGAAGGAGCGCACTGTCGTCTTCCACCGATGACTTTATCTCTTCCTTGAGCTCGAATCTCTTCCATGTCTTCTCCCTGAGCATGAAAACGACTGTAAGCACTATTATGACGATATCTACCGCCACCACTATAGTGCCTATGGTATTGCCCATAAAATGAAAAGCATATACGGCAGAGTAAATGATGGACCCGAGTCCTATGATTCCGCATATTCCTATTCCCGGAATGAGCAGGAACTCCGCAAGCAGGGCCAATATGCCGAAAACGATCAACGTTACGATAATTAGAGTTGGTGTCATATCAGTCTTGTGTCAGTGTTACTTTTATGGGTGCGCCAAGTTTTCTCTTATAGAAAATAAACGAGCCTTCCACTCCCGCCACATCGCGGTCTACTTCCTGAGAAATGTTTCTTGTCTGAGAATTGCTTTCAAATATGTATTCTTCTATTTCCCGTTTTTGTGCCGACAGCTTTTCAATTTCTTCACGTAGAGACTCCGCCTGCTCCTGCGTCGCTGTCTCCTGAAGCGCCTTCAACTCTTTCTCCCTGGCTATCACCTCCTGGTATTTGTCTGTCCACGGATTCTCGCTCTGCTGCGGGGTTCTGACCAGCATGTCGTTTCCAATATTAGGAATAAGTTCTGCCAATTGCAAGCGGGATTCCCCGTCATTGAATTGGGCGGAGGCGTTAACTTTCGTCTTGTCTATGACATAAACATAGACACTGTCCGCACTGCAGGAGCGGTCGGAAGCGAATATCGAGAATTTCCCGTCTTCAGTGTCCACGAAAAGATAATCATTGGCAGAAGAAGAGTACGGGAAACCAAGATTTTTGGCATCCTTCCATTCACCCATCTCACTGTCCCATTCGCTGCAATAAAGATCATATCCTCCGAAACCGTCATCGGTTTTTTTCGAAAAATACTTATTGTTGCCAATGGTTATGGACAGGAATTGGCCCTCTGATTCATCGCGGCTGATAAAGATATGGTCCTCACTTCCGGGATAAAACATAACACCGCCTCCCTCAACCGGTCTGAATGAACCGTCAGGAAAAGGATAGTACAGGAAAAAGTCTTTTTTTGAAAACCTGGCCCTGGATATCACGACAGGGGCGGAAACGGTAGTACTTAAGGAAAGCAATGTGTCACAGTGACTTCTGCGAGCTTCGATTTCCGACATCCCTAAAGAATCGGCGACATAGTACTCCGCCTGATCATAACATTTAAGAGCCTGCTCGTAACTGTATTCCTCGATATACTTTCCGGCTCTTACAAGCAAACTGTCTTTCACTTGAGCTCCGGCAAATACGGAAAACAAGCATATGCAAACTCCCGATGTTACAAACCTCAAAAAAACCTTCATTCTTCCCTTTAAATCTTATCCTCACAAAAATAGTAAATTAGAGTGATTAGTCCTTTATTAATGGGAAAAATTTTGTAAATTTGCGCTCTTGCATTGATTTTGGAAGGAAATAAATAAATTATAAACATTAATAAAACTATGCAAAGTAAAGGCGCAATCAGATTTGTTATCATCGTACTTGCACTTGCCTGCATCTATCAGCTCTCATTTACTGCTGTCACAAGCATCATTGAAAAGAAGGCTGACAATTATGCACAGGCCAAAGCCGAGGCTTTCGATATCAGCAAAGTCTCAGACAAAGACAAGGCTTATGTTCTCGATTCTGTCAAAAAGTTCGAGAACAGATGGTATACAGACTCAATTTCCACCGAAAAAGTGTTTTTCGGTCTAACCTACAAGAACGTAAAATCCAAAGAGATCAGCCTCGGACTTGACCTCAAGGGCGGTATGAACGTAATGCTTCAGGTTCAGCTTGAAGACCTCGTGAAAGCCCTCTCAGGGGATAATCAAGACCCTGAATTCCTTAAAGCCATGGCACTTGCGAAAGAAAGGACGGTTACCGAGCACGGTGATTTCATCACTCTTTTCGAATCTGCATGGAAGGAAGTCAGCGGAGGCAAAAAACTTTCTCAGATATTCGGCACATATGAAATGCGTGACCGTATCAAACCGGAAAGCACCGACGAGCAGGTAATCTCCATCATCAGAGAAGATGCAAATGCAGCTATCGCGAACTCATTCAATGTGTTGCGTAACCGTATCGACCGTTTCGGCGTCGTGTCCCCTTCTATTCAGAGACTGGGCAACACCGGACGTATTCTGGTCGAGCTTCCTGGTGTAAAAGAGCCTGAACGTGTACGTAAACTCCTTCAGGGAACAGCGTCACTTGAATTCTGGACCACATTCGAGAACAGCGAAATATACCCGTTCCTCGCAGAGGCCAACCAGACGCTTGCAGAATTGGCGGGAGAGGAAGATACCAAAACTTCAAACAAAGCCAAAAGTGTGGTAGAAAGCGAAATCGAGGCGCAGAATTCCAATGCCGAGTTCGAGGCATATAAGAAAAACAATCCGCTTTTTGCCGTTCTTCAGCCTTCTCAGAGCCAGAGAGGAGCATGCATCGGTTATGCCAATGCTTCCGATACCGCTAAAGTGAACTCTTACCTGAAAGCTACAAAAGATATCTTCCCTATAGAGTTCCGTCCTATGTGGTCGGTTAAACCTGTAAGCGGATTAGGTGCGGACAACATCTTCGAACTCGTGGCCATAAAGGCTTCTTCGAGAGACGGCAACGCACCGCTGGACGGTAGCGCAGTTACAGACGCACGCGTATCTTATGCGACACAGAATGGCGGTAACCCTACCGTTTCCATGTCCATGAATGCAGAAGGCGCCAACACCTGGGCAAGACTTACCAAAGACAACATAGGTAAACAGATAGCTATCGTTCTCGACGGCACCGTATATTCTTACCCAGTAGTCAATACCGAAATCACAGGAGGTAATTCCGAGATTAGCGGGAACTTCGATATCGAAGAAGCTACCGACCTTACCAACGTGCTTAAGTCCGGTAAACTTCCGGCACCTGCCACTATCGTTCAGGAGCAGGTTGTAGGTCCTTCCCTCGGTGCAGAATCAATTCGTGCAGGACTCATATCATTTATCATCGCATTCTTGCTGGTGCTCTGCTACATGATCCTGTTCTATCGCGGAGCCGGTGTAGTAGCTGACATAGCACTTCTTACCAACGTCCTCTTCCTCTTCGGTACTCTCGCAGCCTTCGGTGCCACACTTACCCTTCCGGGTATCGCCGGTATCGTGCTTACCTTAGGTATGGCTGTGGATGCCAATGTGATTATCTACGAACGTATCAAGGAAGAGTTGAAAGCAGGTAAGGGATTGAGCAAGGCGATTGCCGACGGTTACAAGAACGCATACTCAGCCATAATCGACGGACAAGTTACGACCTTGCTTACCGGTATTGTTCTGGCGATGTTCGGGTCAGGTCCTATCAAAGGTTTCGCGACGACCCTTATCATCGGTATCATCACCTCTGTAATCACCTCTATCTTCATCTCTCGCATCATATTCGACGATAGAGTAAACAAAGGCAAGAACGTTACCTTCGAAAACAAGTTCACTGCCAACTTCCTGAAGAATACACACGTAGACTTTATCGGAGCACGCAAATACTCTTACCTTGTATCCGGAATTCTCATCCTTATCTCAATAGGAAGCATCGTATTCAAGGGCTTTACCTATGGTGTAGATTTCACAGGAGGACGCACCTATGTAGTACGCTTCGACAAACCTGTTGTCGCTGAGGACATCCGTACGGCCACACTCGACATATTCAACACAGCCGCGGCCGCCGATGAGACAGTAAAGAGCGCATCTGTTGAGGTCAAGCAGTTCGGTGGAGACAGCCAGATGAAGATCACCACTTCTTACAAATATGAGAACGAATCTACCGAAGTGGACAAAGAGATTGAGGGCATGCTTTATACGGCTCTTCACGGATTCTTCGCTGAAGACCTTACCTTGGATGAATTCACATCTACTCTTGAGAACCCTAACGGTATCATAAGTTCCGATAAAGTAGGAGCTGCTATCGCAAACGATATCAAGCGTAACGCCATCATCTCAGTGATCATCGCGCTGCTTGTCATCTTCGCTTACATCGCTTGGCGTTTCAAGGGCTGGACATGGGGTCTTGGCGGTGTCGTTTCACTTACACATACTGCCATCATCATCATCGGCTTCTTCTCTCTGTTTACGGGAATACTTCCATTCAACCTCGATGTTGACCAGACGTTTATCGCAGCCATATTGACCATCATAGGTTATGCCATAAACGATAACGTGGTGATCTTCGACCGTATCCGTGAGAACCTTCAGATTCACCCTAACGCTGACTTCAAGAGCACTGTAAACCAGGCTGTCAATGCTACATTGACACGTACGGTCAATACGTCAGTAAGTACATTGCTCCCTATGCTTGCTATCGCAATCTGGGGTGGTGAGTCTATCAGAGGTCTTTCCGTTGCACTCTGCCTTGGTATCTGCATCGGTACATATGCTTCTATTATGATCGGTACTCCTATCATGACAGACTGTGCACTTCATGAAGCCAAAAAGAAAGCTGCTCAGATAAAGAGATAATCACCAAGCAGCATATCAAATAAAAAAGTCGGCCTCCTGCGAGGTCGACTTTTTTTATCACAGAAAGAAATTTTACTTCCAGAAAGAAACTCCCGTAGCCAACACGATGTAGCAACAGACAGAACGAGAAAAAAGGTCAATGAGAACTTTCGCATTACGCAAATTTAATGATAATTGCGAAAAATCGTCCTCTTTATATATTGGCCTTCTCCAAAATGTAGGTCAGGCCCATCTGCGAAAGAGCATATATGAAGTCAGAATTGACCCTGACTTTGTATTTTTTCGAGCCCAATTCCACCTTCCAGCCTTTCGTCTTGTCTACCAAGATAATGTTAAGAGGAGTCGCGCCCTTGTTTTCTTTGAGCAAATTGACCAGCTGAGCCCTGAAAACAGAAGAAAGCTGTTCCGAACGAATTTCTATCTTGATATTCTTCAGAAAAATCTCAGTAACATTCCCTAAAGCTATAACCTCAGTTACATTAAAGCGATAATTCGGTTTCACCTTGCTGTCCTTAGGAATAAATCCCGGTTTTATCTCCCCTTTCACAAAGACCTCTGTCTTGACTTCCAGTTTACCTCTGAACTTATCGACATCATTCCCGAAAAAGGCCAATTCTGTGTGACCGGAAAAATCTTCGATAACGACATTCAACTTGGGGCTACCATTACGGCTCGTCCCGTTTATCGCAGAATTGACCACTCCGCCCAGATATACGGTCTTTTTGCCTGACTGGGCTGCCGTGCTTTCCTCTATCTGCTTTTGAAGATCGACCACCTCGAAAGACGTGAAATTACGAAGTTCAAACTCGTACTTGTCCAAGGGATGAGATGACAGATACATTCCTACCAGCTCTTTCTCCGCTGACAAGACGGCGTCCATATTTTCCTCAACTAAAAGCTCAGGAATCTGCGGACGGACAGGTTTCATCTCTTCGACATCTCCGAAAAGCGAAACACTACTGTCCGTAATGTCCTCTTTGTACCTGTCCGCGTACGCCATCAGTTCATCCAGGAAGACATTACCATTAGGACAAGGCGAGAAAAATTGGCTTCGCTTATAGCCGAAAGAGTCAAATGCCCCTGATGAAACGAGTATTTCAAGAGCTTTACGGGTCACAGCGGCATTATTTTTCGGGTCCTTGACATTATACTCCACCATTCTCTCCACAAAATCCCACACGTCCGTAAACGGACCGTTCTCTCTCACCTTTATTATGGCATCGGCGATATTCGAGCCGAATCCCTTGACCCCGCCGAAGCCGAAACGTATCTCTCCTTTCTTATTAACCTTGAAAGTATTGCTTGACTCGTTGATGTCAGGATTCAGTACGGCTATCTTATGAAGCTTGCAATCCGCCATAATCTTCTTGATCTCGTCCATCTTGGACAGATTACAAGAAAGGTTGGCAGCGAGAAATTCTGCCGTATAGTGGCATTTAAGCCATCCCGTCTGATAACTTACCCATGCATAACAGGTTGCATGTGACTTATTGAAAGCATATTGGGCGAATTTCTCCCAGTCCTTCCATATTTTATCAAGAATCTTTTCCGGATGCCCGTTTGCTACGCCTCCGGCCATAAACTTGTCCTTCAGCGACATAAGCGTCTCTATCTGCTTTTTTCCCATCGCCTTTCGCAGGGTATCCGCCTGGCCTTTGGTAAAGCCGGCCAATTTCTGCGAGAGAAGCATCACCTGCTCCTGATATACGGTAATGCCATAAGTATCATGCAGATACTCTTCCATATCAGGAAGATCGTACTCGATTGGCTTGACGCCAAGTTTTCTGTCTATAAAATCCGGGATGTAATCCATAGGACCCGGACGATACAGCGCATTCATCGCGATCAAGTCCTCAAACCTCTCCGGATGAAGCTTCTGAAGATAATTCTTCATACCGGCAGACTCGAACTGGAACACGACGGTGGTATCTCCGCGTCCGTAAAGTTCATAGGTCGGTTTATCGTCTATGGGAATGGCCTCTATGTCTATCTCCTTCCCATATCTGTCTTTTATGTTGTTCAGAGTTTCATGTATGATGGACAGGGTGTTAAGCCCCAGAAAGTCCATCTTCAGCATTCCTACGGACTCAATATAATGCCCGTCATACTGCGATGTCCACACATCCAGTCCAGTCTCCTTATCCTTAGACAGACAGATAGGCATATGCTCCGTCAGATTGGACGGGCCAATTATGGTAGCACAGGCATGCTGCCCCACCTGGCGCACACAACCCTCAAGTTCCTTGGCATATTTAAGGACCTCCTTATTGATTTCGGGACCATTTTCCAATTCATTTATGAAATCGGGGACAAGCCTGTAGCAATTCTCAAGATTAATTTTGACGTCCACGTCTTCCTTTCCTACCTGGAAAGAACGCATAACCCCGTCGACTTCTCTTTCCACCACTTTAAAACCTGGTTTCAATTCGTCGAATTTCGGGTTATACGGATACTCCTTTTCCTTCTTTTCTGACAGACGGTCCGGCACCATATTGGAAAGGCGGGTGCTTTCATTTATCGAGACATTGCTTATTCTGGCCACATCCTTAATGGCGCTTTTCGCCGCCATGGTTCCAAAAGTAATCACCCTGGAAACATGCTCTGAACCGTAAGTCTTCTCCACATATTCGTGCGCGGCGGTAAGATTTTCGAAGTCCACATCAATATCCGGCATGTTGATACGATCCGGGTTAAGGAACCTTTCGAACAGGAGCTGATATCTGATAGGATCCAGATTGGTAATCCACAGACAATATGCGACCACGGAGCCAGCGGCGGAACCACGTCCCGGTCCTACCATATAGCCCATCTTCCTACTGGCGAGAATATAATCCTGAACTATAAGGAAATAGTCCGGGAAGCCCATTTTCGAAATGGTCTTAAGCTCGAAATCTATACGCGAAGCCTGCTCTTCGCTAAGAACAGGACCGTACCTTTTCGCGGCACCTTCATAAGTCAGATGGCACAAATAAGCCACAGAATTGAAAAATTCCTGCCCTCTTCCATCCTTACGGCCCGCATCTATTATGTCCGCATATTTTTCGAGATATACGTCTATGTTCTTAAGGAACTCCGGGTCTATCGTATATTTCGGAAGAACCGCATCACGGGTTATCTTATAAGCCTCCACCTTGGAGGCTACCTCAAGCGTATTGTCAAGAGCCTCCGGGTGATCCGGGAACAGGGCCTCCATCTCCTCACGGCTCTTGAGATATTCCTGCTGAGTATAATGCAGACGGTTCGCGTCCTCCACCAGAGCATTGGTCGTCAGACATATCAGCCGGTCATGCACAGGCCCATCTTCACGGCGAAGAAAATGCACGTCATTGGTAGCAATAACTTTGACATTCATCTCTTCTGCCAACTCGAAAACCTTATCACAGACTGCTTTCTGGCTGTAATAGGTATCCAGGCTCAGATTCTTTACTTCCGTCTTATGGAGCATCACCTCCAAATAGTAATCGTCTCCGAATACTCTTTTATGCCACTTTATGGCTTCTCTGGCTGCATCAATATCACCTGAAGTGATATCCTTTGCCACCTCTCCGGCAAGACAAGCCGAAGAGCAGATAAGATTATCGTGATACTTCTCTATAACTTCATGGCTTACTCTCGGTTTATAATAAAAACCCTCCACGTGCCCCGTAGACACTATCTTCATAAGGTTTTTATACCCATCATAATTCTTGGCCAGAAGAATAAGGTGATAATATCCGGTTTTTCTCTCCTTGTGATCAAAATGACGCGTGACATAAACCTCGCAACCTATAATAGGCTTAACGATATACGACCCGTCCGGGTTCTTGTTGGACTTGTCATCCGCCACCTTGAAAAACTCCGGAACACCGAACATATTGCCGTGGTCAGTGATAGCCACAGCCGGCATGCCCAGTTCCCTGGCACGCGCAAAAAGTTTCTTGATATTCGTAAGACCATCAAGAATAGAATACTGTGTATGCAGGTGAAGATGGACAAAAGACATACCTTTCTCTCCTAATTCCATCCCTGTGCACGTATCGGCATCTCCGCCCCGTCAGGAGTAAGAAGCACCGAACCGACCTCACTTTGCGCCAAATGGCCTATTATATCAAAGGTCTGAAAATCTGCCCTGAATTTCTCAAGAGAAAGAATAGGAACAGTAAAAAGGAGTTTATAGTCATCGCCTCCGTTCATGGCGGCAGATATAGGATCTATATTCAATTCTGCGCCCAAAGCAAAGGAATTGCCTTCGAAAGGAATCGTCTGCGAATAAATTTTCACACCAAGCCCGCTGTCACGCTGAAGTCTCAAGACAGCATCCGAAAGACCTCGGGAGATGACATACCCGAAAGAAGGATAGATCTCCGACTCCTCAAGATGTTTGACCACATTGGCATCTATCTCAGGACGAAGATATGCCCCGACCAACATCTTATATTTTTCGAGCATTTCAGATTTGACCGCACCGTTTTCAAAATGCTTTTTCTCGCTTTCAAGAAGAGATTGGCCTAAAAAAGCGGCGCCAAGAGCTCCGGATACGCATATAAGGTCCTTACTGTGCGCCGTGCTTCTTCTTTTATAAATCAGCTCGGTAGTCTCTCCGGAGGCGGATACCGAGATGGAAAGTCCGTTCTTCGAAGGCTGTATATCCAGGCCAATGCTTTGATAGCCAAATTCCTTGGCTGCTGCAAGAACTCCTTTCCAAAGTTCAGCTATCTGCTCAAAGTCAAGTTTGGCCGATACCCCCAGCGAGACGCTCATCACCGCAGGATGCGCCATCCTCGAGAGAAGTTCAGCACTGCATGCCAATGCGCATTTGTATCCCAAATGTTTCAACGGGAAATACACCAGATCGAAGTCTATCCCTTCAAGAAATGACTTCTGCGCATGTGTGATATATGAACGTGTCTTGGCTTTGAAACTGACCGGTTCTTCAAAAGGCTTGAAGCCGCTTCCTTCATAAAGCAGCCTTATCGCCTCCTGTTTGCCCAGCGTTGAAAAAGTCTGTGCGGATGATGACATCAGGGGAACGGCGAATTAAAGTTTACGAAGCAAAAGATTCATATTTACCTTCTCGTCTATGATAGAACGGAGCTTCTCGATAGGAACTCTCTCCTGCTGCATAGTGTCACGGTCGCGAAGCGTCACGCAGTGGTCGTTAAGCGATTCATGATCGACAGTGATACAGAACGGAGTACCGATGGCATCCTGACGACGATAACGTTTACCTATGGAATCTTTCTCTTCGTATTGGCAATTGAAATCATACTTGAGGTCATCCATTATCTGCTGTGCGAGCTCAGGAAGACCGTCTTTCTTGACAAGAGGAAGAACAGCGGCCTTTACCGGAGCAAGTGCTGCCGGAAGCGAAAGAACCACCCTCTTCTCGCCGTTTTCAAGAGTCTCCTCCTTGAATGAATGGCTCAGAACAGCCAAAACCATACGGTCCACACCAATCGAAGTCTCCACTACATAAGGAGTATAGTTCTCGTTCGTGTCCGGATCGAAGTACTGTATCTTCTTGCCGGAGAATTTCTGATGGTTGCCAAGGTCAAAATTGGTGCGGCTGTGAATTCCTTCAAGTTCCTTGAAGCCGAACGGGAAATTGAATTCTATGTCTGTGGCCGCATTGGCATAATGAGCAAGTTTCTCGTGATCGTGGAAACGGTAGTTTTCCGCACCCATTCCGAGATTGACGTGCCATTTCATACGGTTCTCCTTCCACTTCGCGAACCAGTCGAGTTCCGTGCCCGGCTTGATGAAGAACTGCATCTCCATCTGCTCGAATTCCCTCATACGGAAGATGAACTGACGGGCGACAATTTCGTTTCTGAAAGCCTTACCTATCTGGGCTATACCGAACGGAATCTTCATACGGCCGGTTTTCTGAACATTCAGATAGTTGACAAAGATACCCTGGGCGGTCTCCGGACGAAGGTAGATGATATTGTTGCTGTCGGCTGTGCTTCCCATATTGGTCTTGAACATAAGATTGAACTGGCGAACCTCTGTCCAATTGGCCGTTCCGCTTATAGGGCATACGATGCCGCAGTCTATGATAATCTGCCTGTATTCCTGAAGATCGTTGGCATTCTCCGCGTTGACATAACGCTGGTGAACCTCATCATATTTTTTCTGCTCGCGAAGCACATTGGGGTTGGTGGCACGGAACTGGATCTCATCGAAAGAATCACCGAATTTCTTGCGGCCTTTCTCCACTTCCTTATTGATTTTCTCTTCTATCTTGCCCAGATAATCTTCGATAAGCACATCGGCGCGATAACGCTTCTTGGAGTCTTTGTTATCAATGAGAGGGTCATTGAATGCGCTCACGTGTCCGGATGCTTCCCATATACGGGGATGCATGAAAATACAGGAATCTATACCCACGATATTCTCGTTAAGGCGTGTCATAGCCTTCCACCAGTACTCCTTAATGTTATTCTTAAGTTCCACTCCCATCTGACCGTAGTCATAGACGGCTGCAAGACCGTCATATATCTCACTTGAAGGGAAAATAAATCCGTACTCTTTGCAGTGCGCCACAAGTACTTTGAACAATTCGTCCTGAGTCATATCTATTTGTATTTTATTTCTTTACTCCGTTCTGCACCTTAAGGCCGTCAGCCATAAGAAGGCCTCCGATTTCACGGCTGCAAATTTAATCATTTTGAAGATATAATTCACACCTTGCCTTCATCTTCTAAAAAAGCGTCGGTTCAAGTTCCTTGGGATGAAAACTTTTCCTGTGATACGGGCTGTATCCCCACTTCTTTATGGCCTCTATGTGTTCGTGCGTAGGATATCCCATATTCCGCTCCCATCCATACTGCGGATATTCCTGAGCGAGCTGACGCATCCTATCATCTCTGTAAGTCTTGGCCAGGACGGAAGCCGCCGCTATACTGGCATACGTAGCATCTCCGTGCACCACCGTCTCATAAGGAATCCCGTCAACGGGCTTGAAGCGGTTACCGTCCACGAGTATGAATTCCGGCCTTACTGCCAATTTCCTTATGGCCCTGTGCATCCCTTCTACCGAAGCCCAGAGGATATTCATCTCATCTATCTCCTGCGCACTCACTTCCACTACGGCCCAGGCGAGAGCCTGCTTTTCTATGATATCGCGAAGAAGTTCGCGATCCTTGGCACTCATCTTTTTGGAATCATTGAGCCTGGGATGATAAAAATCCTTAGGTAAAATCACTGCCGCAGCGAATACAGGCCCCGCAAGAGGGCCTCTTCCGGCCTCGTCGCACCCTGCCTCCACCAGGTCCGCGTGCATATATTGCTTCAATTCAGGCATAACCTACGAATTTACGAAATTTATACAAAAAACGGAGGGATCGGTTTTATGCCATCCCTCCATTAAAGTATATTCAATCTGCTGTCTATTCGTCCTCAGTGTCCTGAGCTACGTACTCGGCGAGAAGCTTGGTCTGAACATCACCCGGAACAGGCTGATAGTCCGCAAACTCCATCGTGAATGTGGCTGAACCAGAAGTGAGTGAACTCAGCACCGTAGAATAGCGGTAAAGTTCCGCAAGAGGAACTCTGGCCTTTAGAATAGAGAAGCCCTTGTCGGCACCGAGATCTCCGAGGATGCCGCGTCTGTTCTGAAGATCTGACATAACGGCGCCCTGATATTCGCCAGGTGTCGTTATCTCTACGTTATAGATAGGTTCCAGAATCTTCGGGCCCGCATTACGGAACGCCTCCTTGAAAGCATTACGGCCCGCAATGATGAAAGCGATTTCCTTGGAATCTACCGGGTGCATCTTGCCGTCGTAAACAAACACGCGAATATCGCGGGCATATGAACCGGTAAGAGGTCCCTCTACCATCTTATCCTTGATACCTTTAAGAATAGCCGGCATAAAGCCAAGATCTATGGCGCCACCTACGACACAGTTATAGAATTCGAGTTTTCCACCCCATTCGAGATCAACCACTTCGGAAGTCTTGACATTGAGCTGGGTTTCCTTACCGTCTATGTTGAACTTGGTCTTGAGTTCTCCTTCGGCAGGACATACGAGAAGATGCACTTCACCGAATTGGCCCGCACCGCCGGACTGCTTCTTATGACGGTACTGCGCATTGGCAGTCTTGGTAATGGTCTCGCGATAAGGCACCTTAGGTGCGAAGAGCTCCACGTCGATACCGAACTCATTGTTAATGCGCCATTTGACCATGTTGATATGCTGCTCGCCATTGCCGCTGAGGATGGTCTGGCGAAGTTCCTTGGAATATTCGACAACCACCGTAGGGTCCTGGTTGGATATCTTCTTGAGAGCGTCTCCGAGCTTCTGGTCATCCTGCTGAACTTTCGCCTTGATGGCACAGCGGTATTTTGGAGCAGGGAAGACTATCTTGTCATAGCAGATTCCCGCGCCAGGAGCACAGAATGTGGTATTGGCCTTACCGTTCTTAAGCTTAACTGCACAGCCGAAGTCTCCGGCGCGAAGATTCTGAACACTTTCCCTCTTGCTGCCGGCCACTGCATAGATAGCTGAAAATTTTTCCCTGTTCTGAGTCTTAGGATCTTCATATTCCACACCGGCGCTTACCACTCCGGACATTACCTTGAAATATGACACCTCACCTACATGCGGCTCGACATCGTTCTGATATATGAATAAAGATGCAGGTGCGCTTTCATCCACGTCAGGAGCCACAGATACGTTCTTCGTGAACTCGAGCAGACGCTTCACACCAATATCTTTCTTTGCACTCACGCACATGATAGGGAACACTTCCCTGTTCTTTATGCCAATGGAAAGGCCTGCGCGGATCTCGTCTTCGGTGAGAGCTCCCACCTCGAAGAATTTCTCCATGAGCGTGTCATCGAATTCCGCGGCCTTCTCAATAAGTTCCTGCCTTCTGAGTTCGGCCTCGTCCTTGAATTCTGCAGGTATTTCCAGGTCTTCCCTGGTGCCGTTTTCGTCTTTGAAATGATAATATTTCATGGTAAGCACATCGACGAATCCGTCAAAGCCTGCACCTACCTTCGTAGGAAACTGAATAGGTATTATCTTATTCTTTCCGAGTTCTTCCTTTATGGAAGCAAATGTCATATCCCAATCGGCCTTATCCCCGTCAAGCTGATTGACAGCGATAACCAATGGAATATTATATTTATCCGTATAACGGAGCAGTCCTCTGGTTCCTACTTCCACGCCCTGCTGAGCATTGATGACCAGAATGCCGTTCTCACACACTTTAAATGCGGATACCGCCCCGCCTATGAAATCGTCTGAACCAGGAGCATCTATAATATTGATCTTCTTGTTCATAAACTCTGCGTAAAGCGGAGTTGCATAAATGGATCTTTGATTAAGCTTTTCAAGTTCGCTGTTATCTGAAACAGTGTTCTTATCCTCTACGGTTCCACGTCTGTCGATAACTTTGCCCTCGAAAAGCATAGCCTCAGATAACGTGGTCTTGCCTGACTTTGTCGCGCCCAGGAGTACCACGTTTCTAATGTCATTTTTAGAATACTCTTTCATTTTTATTAGTTTTATGTGTATTGGTTCTACAAATCTAAACTTTTTTAATATCAATTCCAATTCCTTTCTCCCCTCATTTCTTATTATGAACAATTTTAGTAATTTTGCGATGATTGGATAAAACTCGAATCTCTTATGTTATACCCTATTGGAATACAGACTTTTGATAAGATTCGCGAAGGAGGATATGTCTATGTCGATAAGACTGCGCATGTTTTTAACCTTGCACGCAATGGAGGATATTATTTCTTAAGCCGGCCGCGCAGGTTCGGCAAGAGCCTTCTCGTGTCCACGATGGAGGCGTACTTCAGCGGTAGGAAGGAGCTTTTCAAAGGATTGGCGGTGGATTCGCTCGAAAAGGAGTGGAAAGAATATCCGGTGTTGCATCTGGATCTGTCCGGAGCATCTTATAACAGTAAAGACGTGATTCGGGCCAAACTTAATGCCTTCTTTTCAAAATATGAGAGTCTGTACGGCATTCAATGTCCCGAGACCGTGGAAAGCGTCCGCTTCGACAATCTGATTGAAGCCGTCAGCAGACAGACAGGCCGTCAGGTGGTGATATTAATCGACGAGTATGACAAGCCGGTTATAGACAATCTGACCCGAGCGGAGTTGAGAGAATTCTTCCGCGAGACCCTGCAGGGATTTTATAGCGTAATGAAATCAAAGGACGCCTTCATCAAGTTTGGGTTCCTTACCGGAGTTACCAAGATAGGGCGCATGAGCGTGTTCAGCGGACTGAACAACATTCAGGACATCTCGATGGATGAGCGCTATATCGACATCTGCGGCA
>CAVKBL010000031.1:0-22465 GCA_963654805.1 Lachnospiraceae bacterium
TCTCTAAAATATCCGGATAATTTATAGAAACTGCCATGTCACCTACTCATTAAAATAATTTTTTCAATTAGGTTAAAACAAAGACGTCGATGTAAACGATGCATCAACCCCAGCATTAAATGCGTTCAAATATTGGTCTATATCTATACTATAATCGGCATTGGCCTTTCTCATTTTTTCCAAAAGCCGTATCAACTGATAAAGAAACGTCAACAATGGCAAAGAGTTACTTGCGTCAAAAAACTTAACTTCGGGGTTCTTCCCCACTGGATTTTGATGATAAGGAAGATTCCCATCGCCATATTTGACATAAAAAGAACAGTCCTTCATACTGCAGCCCAAATCAAGAATCTGATCTCTTTCAAGATTTGACAATATTGTTTCATACCTTATCTTATCCCTTTTGCTCAATGATTTTTTCTTAGAGTTAGTTTTATTATATTCCAGCGTGGCAATGCCTCCTATAATCGGGAAATCCAGGCTCTGTACAGGCATTCCATCGGAAAGTCTTACAAATGCTGATTTTAATTTTCTCACGCTGCTAACCTTTTCAACCGCATCCATAACATTCTTTTTACTAAACTCCTGTTTTACCTCGATAACGCAATATACACACTCGATCGGAATATACACGGTTGAGCTATAGTTAATTATATATGGGGATAACAAATTGTCATATATTATAATGTCAATTTGCCTGCTGAGGGCTCCGAAATGATCAATCACCTTCCCTTGTGCCACACCATATATTGAAGGCAGATGTTTCCTCAAAAACGACATCCAAAAATTCTCGCTGGCATTTCCTTTCAGTACCGGGTGGTCAAAAACTTCCCTGCAAAATTCCAACTGTCTCTCATAGACTAACTGTAACTCCCTAAACAAAGAGTACAAATTTCTGTAATTTCGCGTATCTTTCATTGTTATAGTTCTAATTTTCAAACATAAAGCCTATAATGCACGAACTGCACGCACCATGAACGAATTATCCTTATCATAGTAGAATGAACAATCGGAACTAAAATCCAGACAATAAGCACTTCCAACATTGTATTCAGTAGACGACCAATAATATGTCGAATTGAACTGGGTCGCCCCAATTGAGGAAAGTGTGCTATTCAATGCCAACACATTATTATAAATCACCTTCATTTCTTCGAGATTTGGCAAAAACCAGTCAGAACCTTTGCGCGTACACCAAGTTACACCATCCTTCCAAGTGGCTGAAGTCTCGTCTGTGGAGACAATCGCGGGAGAGGAAGTTTTATATACGATCCCTGTAACACCGTCAATCGACACATATTGCCCGATTTGATAAATGGACGATTTAAGCCCAGTAGAAACTATAAGTTTTACCGTACATGGAACGCCCAAGCTTTCGAGCGAGTAATTGTTCGATACATTAAGAGTCGTCAAACTGCTGTTAGAATAACAACTCAGCCACGTGAGCGCAGGACAATTCGATACATCAAGAGTCGTTAAACTGCTGTTATAATCGCAGTCCAGCGTTATGAGCGCAGGACTGTTCGACAAATCAAGAGTTGTTAGAGCATTGCCACTGCAATACAGCGACTCGAGCGAAGGACAGTTCGATAAATCAAGAGTCGTTAGAGCATTGCCACCGCAATACAGCGACTCGAGCGAAGGACAGTTCGATAAATCAAGAGTCGTTAGAGCATTGCCACCGCAATTCAATGTCGTGAGCGTAGGACAGTTCGACAAATCAAGAGTTGTTAGAGCATTGCCACTGCAATACAGCGACTCGAGCGAAGGACAGTTCGATACATTAAGAGTCGTTAAACTGCTGTTATAATCGCAGTCCAGCGTTATGAGCGCAGGACTGTTCGATAAATCTAAAGTCATCAAATCCGTTCTAACACAAATCAAGCAAGTTAAAGTCGGCATTACGGCAAAAAATAAATCAAAATAAGGCATTAACTCCGGATAATCGCGCGTGTCGAAACTTGTCATTTCCTTCAGGTTATCAACGATTTGTCCATCACCATCGTGGTCAAATCGCTGTAACATTGTCAGGACGACTGATTCATCAACAATAGCCCCTACACTAATGGAGTTAGAGATTATTTCTTCTCCATACATTACTTTAACACCTGCGCATCCCACACCTTCTATGAAATTCCTCGGAAAACTATCAGCAGATATGGAAACCAACAATAGGCCGGCACTATTTACCGAGACGTCCGTTATTGCCAAGTCAAATTCATCACCATCGTATATCGCGTGCGCAGAAAGGGAGGTTTCCCAATCCTCGGCAATGGAACTTGCTGATTCCTGCGGTTGTGCAACAAATCTTAAGATTATTTCCCCTATAATATTCAATCCATCCAGATGATAGTGCAACGAATCCGGACGGTCATCATATTTCGGGACATATATAATCTTTTCGACATCACCGCCATCAGTATCAGAGGCATCCGCCTTCAACTTCTGCATCATCTCTCGAATCGATTCTATCTCCGAATCCAACGACTCAAGGTCAGAATTTATTTCTTCAGCTTTTTCGGTGAAGGACGAAGAAGAATTCTCCAATAGGGCGACTGAGTTTCTTATGTCTGATAGCCGTTTGGAGGCAGCAGAGATTTTCTCTTCAAGAATGCGTAAACCATCTTCCTTATACTTTTCTGAGGTTCTCATCGAGGCGAGTTCATCTTCAAGAGATGCGATCTGGCCTTCAATATTTTCAATCTTCTTGTTGATTGAAGCTATAATGCTTCTTCTTAAAGAGTCCACTTCAGTATTATCAGAAACTTCGGGCTTATCGCAACCGGCTAACAACATTACCGATGCGGACAGGATGGCTACTAAAAATTCGATTCGACGTTTCATGTTGATTATCATTTATTTTAGTTAATTGGTGGATTGATTTAATACTCCCCGCGGCTGTCAGCGTCTTGTGCGAATGAAATGCACGACAAAACGACCCGGACGGCAAGCCGTCGGGCTGGATGTGTTCAGTGGAGGTTGTGATTTTTAACGGTTCAAAGAGAACTGGCGAGCCTTGGAAGGAGTGGTTATACCCCCCCCCATTTGAATGCTTAATGCGATGATATTAAGCGAATTGGCCATTTTCAGCATGTGGTATTTTTACATTCCCGTGCCAGAGCTTTCCTTTCCGGCACTCACAAAATTACAAATTTTTCCTTTTACCTATCACCGCACTGCATTATCGCGCTGATTTCCCCGCTTGTCGGAGCGCTCCACCGCCTGGAGGAAATCTGAAACCCAAACTGACAATCTATCGGATCGATTCCGCCTTCCAACCGTCGACGGTGCGGGTTTCCGAGGAGAAGTTGATGCCGAGCTTTATAATCTGCTTACCGCTCGACAGAAACGGCTTATCATAGCCTTTCTCATCAATCTGCCCAAGAGCCACCTCGGGAGACTGGTCACGCTTCAACTCGATTATATAGACATACTTGTCCGTGTCGAAAACTATGTCTATGCGGCCGCGAGAGGTGTGATACTCCGTCTTGACATAGAGGCCCATCATCTTGAGCATCACCGACATCGTATTTTGGAAATAGAGTTCAAGGTCGCCCTGAACTTCGTAGCCGTTGCCGGAAAGGAACGCAGTGAACCGCGTCATGAAACCTTGCACATCGCCGCCGCGGATGTCATCGATGAATTTATAGACCGAAAACTCACCTTTGCTGAGAGCTGGAGCATATAACTTGCTGAGCGAGTTCAGGAATCCTCTCTTGACCTCCTCGTTCGGATAGTCGAGTCTGTAAGTCTGAAACTCAGGATTGTAGCCGATTATGGTCAAATAGCCCGACTGATACATCAGTGTGATGGGATCCGGGCTTGTGTCATTGACCCCGGTCAGCGTCTCGTCCGGGACTTCATCCGTGGAGATATTGTCAAGATTACATTTTTCCCGCCTCAGGTAACGCACAAGGAATGTCGGCGTGCCCGTCTCAAACCAGTACATCCGGAAACGATTGGTATTAAATGTATTCAAGAGGCTGAACGGATTATACACTCCCGCAGCATCTTCACAGAAATGGTAACCGTCATACATCTGCTTCAACTTCGCGTAACAATCTTCCTTGGACAGTCCGTTGTTCTCTGCAAGAGCCTCGACACTGCCGTCAAAATACGCTTTCAGCTCGGTTTCCGATACTCCGCAGATGTCCGAATATCTCAGATTCATCGAGATGTCGTTCAGGTTGTTCAGCCCACTGAAAATACTCATCTTACCGAGTTTGGTAACACCGGTAAGGAACGCGAAGCGGATAAAACCGTCCTTGTTCTTGATTACTCCGTAGAGCCCCTGAAGTTCGCGCCGGAACTTATCCATCAACTCCGGATTATCGATATTGTCCACGACCGGCTTGTCATACTCATCGATGAGGATGACCACTTTATTCCCCGTCTTTTTATTGGCGGCTTCAATGATATTGCCAAAGCGGATTCCGGGCACATCGGAACGGTTGACGCTCCCATACTCCTCTTCCCATTTGCAGAGCGAATCGTCCAGAACTTTACGAAGGACATCCGCAGAATCGTATGCCTTGCCGCTGAAATCAAGATGCAGCACAGGATACTCCGTCCAGTCCTTCTCAAGGCCCTCCATGGCCAAACCCTTAAACAGTTCCTTCTTTCCGCTGAAGTAGGCCTCCATCGTGGAGACCAAAAGACTCTTGCCGAAGCGACGCGGACGGCTCAGGAAGTAATAACATCCTTTAGATGAAAGGTTGTAAATCTGTTCGGTCTTATCCACATAGACAAAACCTTCTCTGCGAATCTTTTCAAAATTTTGTATTCCGATCGGGTATAGCATAGCCGCCAATTGTTTTCTCCAATCCGCGAATTTAACAAAGATTTTTCACAACGGAAAACCTCATCGCGGCATCCATTTGAAAGGTGGATATAGCTGTCATCTCACGAGTCGGGATAAATGGAAGCGTTTACATGAAAGATGAATGCATATATTCGGACAGCTTCTTGAAAGATTGAATTGCATTTTGCAGTGAATTTTACTAAATTCGCAGCGTTTTTGAGCCCGACAAGGGCCGAATTGGCATAAAAGGAAACAGATTTTAGATCAAATTTTATAAAAATGAGAATTATTCAAGTTACAGGTAGGGAGATCCTCGATTCCAGAGGAAATCCTACAGTGGAAGTAGAGGTTACCCTCGAATCAGGTATCAAAGGTGTAGCGGCTGTTCCTTCAGGAGCATCTACAGGTGAGAACGAAGCACTCGAACTTCGTGACGGTGACAAAAAGCGCTACCTCGGAAAGGGCGTGCTTAAGGCTGTGGCCAATGTCAATGACGTCATAGCACCTGCCATCATCGGTCTTTCAGCTCTCGAGCAGAGAACCATCGACCAGACCATGATTGAACTCGACGGCACCCCTACCAAGAGCAAACTCGGCGCCAACGCCATTCTGGGTGTCAGCCTTGCAGTGGCACACGCAGCTGCCAATTATCTTGACATTCCTCTTTACCGTTACATCGGCGGCACGAACACTTATGTTCTTCCTGTTCCTATGATGAACATCATCAACGGCGGTGCCCACTCAGACGCTCCTATCGCATTCCAGGAGTTCATGATCCGTCCTGTAGGCGCCAAGAACGAGGCTGAGGCCGTACGTATGGGAGCTGAGGTTTTCCATGCACTCAAGAAAGTGCTCAAAGACCGCGGATGCTCTACAGCCGTAGGTGACGAAGGTGGATTCGCTCCTGCACTCAAGGGCATAGACGATGCTCTCGACTGCATCATCGAGGCTATCAAGGCTGCAGGTCTTGAGCCGGGCAAGGATATCACCATCGCTATGGACTGCGCAGCTTCCGAGTTCTGCTTCAAGGGTGAGGACGGCAAATTCTACTATGACTACAAGCAGCTCAAGGACGGCAAGAAGAAAGACCCTAAGGGTAAGAAACTTTCTACCGACCAGCAGATCAAATACCTCGAGAAACTTATCGAGAAATACCCTATCGACTCTATCGAGGACGGTCTTTCAGAGGAAGACTGGGACGGTTGGGTTAAACTTACAAAGGCTATCGGCTCACGCTGCCAGCTTGTAGGTGACGACCTCTTCGTAACTAATGTAAAATACCTCCAGAAGGGTATAGAGATGGGCGCAGGTAACTCCATCCTTATCAAAGTCAACCAGATCGGTTCTCTTACCGAGACTCTCGACGCCATAGAGATGGCACACCGCCACGGTTACACCACCGTAACTTCTCACCGTTCAGGCGAGACCGAGGACACCACCATCGCCGATATCGCAGTGGCTACCAACAGCGGGCAGATCAAGACCGGTTCACTCAGCAGAACAGACCGTATCTGCAAGTACAACCGTCTTATGAAGATCGAGATCGAGCTTGGCGAGACCGCCAAATACGGATACAAGAAACTCAGATAGTTTTCTCATCCAACGACAAAAAGACCGGAAGCAAAAAACTTCCGGTCTTTTTCTATTGCCTGAAAGCAAGACTTAAAAGCTATAGCCAAGTCCCACCATCAGCGTGCCTGCTATCTCGCCTCCAAAAAGATAGGCGAAGTTAAGCGTCAGTCCCTGGTAGCCCCCGCCAAGCCCGACAGAAGCATACGAAGGCATCAGACACTTTTCTGACCCATAGTGATATCCGGCTCTCAGAGAAAACAAGTCCTGATACCCTACCAAAGCTCCGACTGAAGCGCCAAGGCCCTTGCTCGCAAAATAATAGTCAGAATCAAAATAAGCGCCATAAGAAAGAATCCCCAGAGAACAGCCCTCATAGCCGGCAGCCAATTTGGCTGAGCTTGGCAGAGAAAACTCGGCTCCGGAATACGATTTAACCTTCCCGCCCACAGACTCGACTCCTACGGCAATCTTCAGTCCAGAAAATTCTGTCGCTGCGACTATATCTGTAGAAACAGCCCCGTAAGTATAGTCATCGGTCAAAGTTTCCGACAAATAGTGAATATTTACGCCCAATGACAGCACAGGAAGAACTCTATACGCCCCTCCTACACTAAAATAGAATTGAGAAGGAGCAAATGTTCCGGTCTTAGCCCCGTCAGCATTATAAACGTCCTGTGAGGCTCCACGGCCATAGATCGCTCCGGCACTTAAAGAAAACTTCTCTCCGAACCTATAAGCCAATCCGGCGCTCCCATACGAAGTACCCGACGCCGCCCATTTATTATAGGACAACGCAGAATTGAGCACATATGGAGAATCCAAAGCCGCTGTAGGATTAGACATAGAAGAAAACGCCGCAGTATAAGCACTTACTAAACCGGCACCTGCCAAGCCTTGATTAAAGGCATCCTGACAGATACGTCCGAAGCCCAGCGCTTCACTTGACTGCGCCGATGCCCCGAAAAGAGGCACCAACGCTAAAGTCAAAGAGATTATTTGTTTTTTTAATTTCATCTAAAATAATTTAGTCAACGACTGACCTCCGTTTTTCAAAACAGGGGAATCAAAATTACGGCATCCAAAGCTCTTCTCAGCTGACTTTACTGAAGATGTGGACTCTTCCACCACTCTGGTGATATCCGTCGATGCTGTAAAATCAAACCTGCCATACGCACCTATTACCTCCAAAGCACCATCAGTAATCTGGCCTATTGTATTATACCAATGCATTGTCTCCCCACCTAAATCATTAGCAAGGCTGAGAGTATTATAATCTTCTGACCAAGAATAGTTGAGAGTCTCGGGAGCCACGGCTTCCTTCGTCACATTACCCGCTTCATCTTCCTCTGTCTCTCCTATTTCTGCGTAAAGAATCATGGCACAAGCCGGATAATTATCCCCGAATGACCAGGTAAAGCCTTCTGAACCGAGATTTGAGTTCGGCAATACGAGCTGCTTATTTGCAGCATCATAATCTACTTCAAACGAATCAACATATTTACCGTCGACAGGGCTGAAATTTCCATCAGTAAATGTTAATTTATATGTTTCATTAATATACTGCGGTTCCAAAGTTACAGTCAGTTTTTCAAAAGCAGCATTGCCATTCACACCCTCACCTGTTAT
This sequence comes from Lachnospiraceae bacterium, assembly GCA_963654805.1. Taxonomy (GTDB): domain Bacteria; phylum Bacteroidota; class Bacteroidia; order Bacteroidales; family UBA932; genus Cryptobacteroides. The sequence continues at coordinate 8,000 of CAVKBL010000031.1, forward strand.
GGTAAATGTACCTGCCAGTGCAGTATAAGCGGCGTCTGCAACAGGTGCTGCGGGAGTTGAGAATTTCTCGATGGCAGGAAGAGTCGAAGCTACAAATGAATTCGCCTCTTTATCATATGCCACACCGAACACCATAAACTGAAAATCAGTGGCAGAGGGCAACTCTGTAAAGTTAATCACATCTGAGCCTTCTGTCAAAAAAGCGTTACTGATAGCAGCTGCAGAATACTTTTCAAGATAACTGTTCAAATAAGCAAGACAGTAATCTGTAAGGGTATAACCTTGACTTGCGATCTCATCAACCACTGCCTGAGTGAATGCATTTGCAAACCATGCGATTCCTTCTTCCGGTTCCACCTTGATATCAACATCACAATAAGGATGCTCCGTAGGAACATTAGTGAGCGTGAATTTCGCAGAAGCAGTCTGCTTGAAAGGCACAACGAGAGGATCTGCATCTTTGCTTTCAAAGCGGAGCGCGCCCTCACGTGCAGCATCTGTATCATTAAGCGCGAGAGCGACTGACACAGTTACATTTTCATTGGCCCCATCAAATTTATTAGATGCAGGGGTAACGGTAGCCCATTCAGGGGCGGTAACAGTCCAGTCAACATTGGCATGGATAACCAACACTATCTCCTGCTTGGTAAAATCAGTCGTTACTGATGGATTGGTGACAGCCTCATACTTGTCCATATCCCATACGCTGATGTTGGCAGCCTCTGCTGCAGCCTGATTTACTGTAATATAGACTACCTTTTCGTCAGAGCCCTTAGGAGCAAAAGTAAGTTTAGTGGTACGAGCCTCGGACGCCTCATTTTTAGATATCGTGAGCTTCACCGTGGTAGTAATCTCCTTATTATCGTCATTATCCACGAAATACGGATCAATCTTAACCCATTCCTCTTCACTTGAGGAAATCCATGAAACGTTTGATTTAACAGTCAAAGTAACCGTTTTTTCTGCCGCCGTAGCTGAAATAGCGTTATTCTTAGCGCCGGATACAGCAAACGACACAGCTACCGGAGTATCCTCCTTTTTGTTACAAGCTGCAAGCAAACTCAATGCAGCAAAAGCCAAAACAATACTACGAGCTTTCATAATTCTTAACATTTATAATAATTATAGTTTCACAATCGTTCGTACAGTCTCTATTTCGTTAATTGTCACCTTCACGGTGTAAACGCCCGGAGCAAATCCTATCATATCTATCTCTGCCGGATTAAATGCACTGGTAGAGACGCTTGAGTTATAAACGAGCGCACCGGTAGAAGAATAAATCTTGATGAGAGTCTCAGCCTCAAGCCCTCCCGAGATCTTCAAGATGTCCGTTACCTGCGTCGGATAAATATCAGCACCGGCCTTAGGATCGCGCACGCTCACTTTGAATGAACGTGAAGTCTCCGCCTTTCTAGGGTCCTGTGCCTTGATAGTTATCACATCATTACCGTAGCCAAGCGTGGTGAGAGTTATCTCACTGCCAAGCGGATTGACATGGGCAACTTTAGAATTAGTATGTTCAACTACAAATGTCAATGCATCACCATCCGGATCAGTGAAGTAATCTGCCACATTAAACGTAACCTTCTGGCCAATCTTCTCAAAAATCAAATTATCAAAATCCTTGAGTGCCTCCGGAGCCCTGTTCTCAAGCACGGTAACAGCATACTCCACATTAGTCGCGGCTCCATATACATCCTTTGCAGAAACCCCTACTGTGTACTCACCCGGTTCTTCTTCCAAACCATTTACAGTGATATAATAATACCCTTCCTTATTCTGTCCGCTGCTTGCTGATTTCAATTTAGAGTCCAACGAAAAAGTTACGTTGACAACATGATTGTCCGGGTCAGTTATATCCAGAAGGAATGTTTTCTTTCCAGATGCCATCACCTGCCAAGGAAGAGCTGTAACCTCCTCTATTTCAGGAGCATTGTTAGACGTCGTAGAAACCGGGATGACATCTGAAATCTCTCCGTAGTTCTTATTGTAATCAAATCCCACTATGGCCACATAATAATCTGTAGTAAACTCAAGATTCTCCATGAACGCGGAGATATCATCACCCTTTGACAAGTTTTCAACAACCACGCGGGTGGTTCTCATAGTTGAAGGCAGACGGGCAAGATTGATATCGGTGAAGTCAGACTCATTCTTACTTGCCATAAGCAGGTAGGCATAAGCCGGGCTGCCATCCTCCGTACCACCCACAGTCCAACTGAACTCCAAGCTTCCTCCTCTACCTACTACGGTGTATTGTGAGACCCTCTCAGGAACATTTTTTTCTCCATAAGTAAATGAACCATACGCATCTACAAGCGGGCCAATTTTTGAATTGCTGATAAAATCGGCATTGGCACCCCCCAAAAGTCTTTCGACAAGCATGTCGTTAGTGAATCCTTCACCGCCAAAATATGACACGATAAGGGCAGCCACACCGGATACGTGAGGACACGCCATGGATGTTCCCTGGAATTCATTATAACCACTAGGGACAGTACTGAGGACCTGAGGCCCCACATATGCGTCCCCACCAGGGGCTGCGATATCCACCCAGTCACCATAATTGGAATAATATGACCTGTTCCCCTGAGAACTCATAGCCCCCACGGCGATAACCTTATCATATGCGCAAGGCCAGCCTATGGACCAGTTATCGTTACCGGCTGCAAATATGACCACACCTCCCTTCATCGGTCCGCTTTGATTACCGTTTTTATCGGTCCCGGCATATTTGATGAAATAATCTATCGCGGCTTTGTCTGAACTGCTTATGGAACTGCTCTTAGCAGCAGACTCCGTATCAAAATCATAGCCCCAGCTGTTCTGAGAAATGACAGCACCATGATCAGCGCCCCAGACAATAGCGGATGAAGTATTCCCACCTATATCCTTTTTCTGAGTCTCGTCATACCTGAAGACTTGGCAGGAAAGAATACGGACTCCTCCATTACCATCTTCACCTCCGGCTATTCCACAGACACCTATTCCGTTATTGTTGATGGCAGCGATAGTTCCCGCCACATGCGTACCATGATCGTGCGCGACTATATTGGCCGTACCGTCCACAAAGTTCCAGCTGCCGTTATTTCCTCCGGGGATGACTACAGCGCCCAGATCCTCGTGATCCGTAGTGACGCCACCATCCACGACAGAGACTATCACATTCGAAGAGCCGGCCGTGTACTTATTCCACACAGGGACCACATTAATGTCCGCGCCAGCCTTATATTTAGTGCCGGATCCGGTATTATAATAATGCCACTGACGAGAAAGATAAGGGTCGTTAAACTTAGGAGTCTCTGAACAGAGTTTTATCTTCGGAGCTGTTTCTGCACCTGATATTCCGCTCACCCCCTTGAGGACTTCCCCAGCCTTTGTCTGCACAGCAGAATCCGTATCATAAGTCACATAATAAAACTTATGAAGACCAGCTTCGCGATGCCTTTCTTCCCATTCGCCAGCGTCAGGAAAAACCCTTTCGATAGATTTAACCCCCAGGCTGGAGAAAGCATCATCTATACTGCTTATGCCAGTCTTGGTCACAGGACCGGATTTGGTGGAAATTTTTGAGAGCAACGCCTCAGAAGTCTGCTCATCGAAAGTCACAATCAAAGTGCTCTCCTGTTCTATAGGCTCGGCACTTGATATAACGACTTTCTGCGCCTCCTTTTTACAAGAGGCGCAGAAGATAATCGTTATGACTAATAAACTGTTAACGACGTTTATTTTCATCAAGATTAATTTTTAACAATTTTAGCTCCTGCCTGGTAATATCCGCAAGAATATCCGGACCAAGTCAAAGAACTGTTGTAAAGGGCAAAATATGTCTGCGTCTGCAAAGTAAGCACTCCATCTTCTACCGCAAATACGACATCTTCTTCTCCTCCCTGCAGTGTAGCTCTTGTATCCAACGCTACATAAAGCACGCCAAGATCATCGCCAAAATTTCCGGCGTCGAAAACTTGCTGAGGGAAAATATGAAGCGTATTGTCAGAATCATCATAACGTGCATAAATATCAACTTGCGCCTCCCAGCTATTTCCGACAGCGTCCTTAAGCTCAGCTCCGGCAAGAATCTTCACATTTGCAGTAGGATAATCCGTAAGTCCTGAATCACCTTCAGAGACGAGAGCAATCTGCCAGCTTACAGAACCGGCATTCTTACTTGTAGGAATATCTGTTCCCGTCCAAGAACCGGCCAGAAGATTAATACCGCCGTCGATATCAATAATTGTAACAGTACACTTATCAATGGCTCCCTTATATACGCCATCTGCGGTAATTTGTCCTATAGAAAGAACTATCGTCTTATTTCCCTGAAGGACACCTTTCTGGGCGATAGGCTTGATGACAATACTGTCACAGACAGCTCCCTTTTCATTAGAAACAGTCAACACTCCGTCACCCTCGATCGTATAATCAACACCAGGGACTGCATATTCGTCACCCGAAGCTACCGTGTAAGTAACAGTAGTGGAAAGAGTCTTGCCGGAATGAATACTAACAGGGATCTTTACCTCCCCGGCATCCTCTTTAACAGTATATGTAAGATTAGAAAAATTCACATAATCGGCAGTGTGAAACTCAGCCTTATTAGAACAAGATGAAAGTCCTAATACCACTGTTCCTACCATAAATGCTTTATATATTGTCTTCATACTACTTTCTTTTTATTTCCATTCACTATTTTGCTCGAGATTCGAGTTACATCTTATCTCATATGAAGGGATAGGCCATACGACAGACTTACTTCCTGCCTCTACCACTTTACCCTGATAAGAATCGTTACCGTCTCCAAGCACACAAATCAAGGATTCAGAAACTGCGAGATCCTGGCCAATACGCTTTACGGTTCCGATGTCCCATCTCTTCAGACAGCCTATATACAGACCTTCTCCTATAGTCTCACGGAACCATTCCGCCTGAATATTCTCCGCAGTAGCGGTTTTAATGGTAGCACCACGACCGTTCTGAAGCTGACCAAGATATTTAGAGGCATTGGCAGTATTTCCAGCCTGATAATATCCTTCTGCGGCGATAAGATAAAGTTCACTGACAAGGAAAGGCTTAGCCGCAGTCAAACCGTTCTGAATGGCAGCAGAAGAGTATTCACTGTTTCCTCTGAACTTCGTGAATACATTAATACCAGCATGATAAGATGTATTAGATGAAAGATACAAAGGAGTAGTGCCCGAAGTGATACCTGTCAGTTCAAACCAAGCTGTTCTTCTGTAATCAGAAGACTCATAAGAGCTGATCAGCGTCTTGCTTGGGATGAAATATGGATCAAAATGATCTCCCGTAGCCGATTTGCTGTCTTTCGCATATCCTATGAATGGAGAATAACTGTTAGGAGTTTCTGAAATTGAAGCAAAACACTGCATGATAGCTTCCGTTCCTTCATCTGTAGTATTAAGAGCCTTAAGAGCAGAAGCGGATGCACTCAAAGAATATTTACCACGACCTATAATAGCTACAGCCGTATCTGCGGCAGCCTGATAATCTCCAGTATCCAGAAGAGCACGAGCCTGCAGGAAACTGATCACGTCAGTTGTGAAGTAATTAGATGCGACAGCCGGGTCACTAACCCATTCTGCAGAGGTTTCTGCCTCGAATATCACACGAGCGTCCTCAAGATCCTTTGCTATCTGGGCATATACCTCGGCACTTGTGTTTCTGGCAGGGCGGGCATTCTGGTTATATACCAATACCAGCGGAACACAAAGTGTCTCAGCGGCCGTAGACTCATCGTAAGCAGGAGCGAAAAACCTCGCAAGCTGAAGGTATGAAAAAGCACGCGCTACGAGAGCCTCGCCCTTGACAAACTGAGCATGATTATACAAATCGCTCTTGCTGTCCACTTTATCAGCCGCCTCTATTATAATATTATACTTAGCGATAGCCGTATAGAATGAAGACCAGTAACTTTCCACATACTCATCTGATGTAGTAAAGGTGTCGTCTGTTCTATGTATAGGGCCGTAATTATTACCGAAGTCCACCTTGGCATTGAATCCCTGGAATTCCAGATCGGAAAGGAAAGCCATACCGCCACCCACTGTGCTTCTGAAATATGTATATACGGCATTATGCGCACCCTCTACATCGGCGTCAAGCTCAAAGAGAACCGTGTCATCGTCGTAATTTCTAGTTGCTTCCGGGTATAAATCCAGATTACAAGAAGAGAGACTTACTCCCAGCACTGCAACTGCCAATATCTTATTAACTATTTTTTTCATCTTTTTTCTCCTTTAAAATTAGAACTTAAGCTCTATACCACCAAGAACCTGAAGGGTATTACCAGGAATACCGACTGTAAGGTTAGAATCCACCTCAGGGTCAAGTCCCGTATATTTGGTGAAAGTAAGAAGGTTACGTCCTGTAAGCGTAAAGGTAGCACTCTTGATAACGTTCTGATTCTTAAGCCATCTCTGAGGAAGAGAATAACCTACCACCAATGACTTCAGACGAAGGAATGAAGCATCCTCAAGAAGGTGAGTATCGAACTGCATCTGATAACCCTTGCTCCAGTCAGGGAATTCAGCATCCGCATTGTACGGAGTCCAGAAATCAGAAACCATCTTATGCTGGTTATATCCGCTGAACGCATTAGGATTAGCATAGAAATAGGCATCATTATTATACAGATACTTGCCAAGTATATATGAGAAGTCCGCTCTAACTGAGAAGTTCTTCCAGCGACCTGACAGACCGAAACCACCATTGATAGGCTCGTGACGGCGTATTCCGGTATTCTGTGTAAGCGCATCCTCATCATAAGTCTTGGTGACTCTTGAAGGATCCTTTGTTGTCTGGTCCTTGAGAATAGTAGTTACAACAGTCTCTTTTCCCGTAACAGGATCCACTACTGTCGTCTCCTCTTCTGCAGGAAGGTACCACATAGGAGCGCCATCATTAGGATCTATGCCGGCATAGATAGGACCGTAATAATAAACAGGACTACCCACAAGATATGCCACGAAAGTATTGGTTATCTCCCAACGGTTAAGTCCGTTGAAAAGTGATGTGACTTTCTCGTTATTATATGCAAATGTGGCGTGAGCACCCAAATATGCGTCCTTAGTCTTAAGGATATCCACATTAAGTGAAATGTCTATACCGTTATTCTGCATAGAACCGACATTGGCAGATACCGAAGAGAAACCTGTAGTATAAGGCTGAGGCACACTCATAAGCATATCAGTTGTGCGACGGTCATAGTATGTCAAGGTCAAATCAGCAGCATCAAAAAGACGGGTATCTACGCTGACGGTGAACAGGCCCTGCTTCTCCCAAGTGATATCCTCATTACTTGGACTGGTAACGATTATACCGTAACCGCTGTTATATGGAGTAGAAAGCTGCGATATGGTTCCGAGGTGAGTATAGTTACCTACGGCAGCATTACCCTGAGTACCATAGCTTGCCTTGAAGTTCAACCTGTTGAGCCAGCTGACATTATCTTTAAGGAAATCTTCGTTATACGCCTTCCACATAAGACCGGTTGCCCAGAATATACCCTGTCTGTTGTTCTTACCGAAACGTGACGAAGCATCACTACGTATGGTTGCATCTATAAAGTATTTGTCAGCATGAGAATAATCTGCATGAGCAAAGAAAGAAAGGAATCTATATTGTGTCCTGCTCTGCTTTATCCGCCTATGATCCTGATCCGCATAATTCAATGACAGATACCTGTCATCTGTTAGTCCGTCACCATATGCATAGTGACTTTGGTAATCATAATCCAGGTACTCCTGACCGAGAAGGAATGAAAGATCATCTCTGTCGTCATTGAATGTCAAACTGTACTCAAGAGTGTTGGTGAGAGTGGTTTTAGCCGAATAGTATGTACTCTTTTGTACCATACCGGAACCATTTGAAAACAAAGCAGATGGTTTCTGGTACCTGTCCATGAACTCTACATAAGCATCTGTTCCCACACGAGCAGTGTAAACGAGATTCTTGACAGGCTCTATCTCGGCGAAAGCCGATGCCAAAGCACGATACGTAGTATATTTATTGACGTAGTTCTCAGTATAATAGTACTGGTTATACATTCCGTTAGGGAATTTGTCTGCATATACATTTCCATTCTCATCCACTGCAGGGATAAGAGGGTTAAGCATATATGAAAGACCTCCGGAAACATAGTTGGCACCTTCTGAAGAGTTACCCCAGTTCTCATTCGCCATATCCTGGCTTATGGAAGCGTTCACATTCACACCTGTCTTGATCCATTCCTTAGGACGAGCCTGAAGATTGGTACGAAGGGTATAACGATCATAGAAGTTACCTATGGTGTTACCATCCTGGTGGAACTGAGATGCGCCTATAAGATAAGCTGTCCTGTCGCTACCGCCTTCGATGGTTACATCGTTCTGATACTGAGGGTTATTAAGTCTTTGGAAATACTTATACCACTGAGTATTGGCATCGTATCCCAAGTCTGTATAGTTCTTCTTGATGGCATCGTCAGAATAAAGTCCTGAGCGAACCCAGAAATCCTTAAGTTCATCGCCGCTCATCATATTCTTATAGAACTGCTCATTAGCAAGAGTAGATATACCGTAAAGAGAGTTTATCGTGATGGTAGCGTCTTTATTGTATGAACCTGACTTGGTGGTCACTACCACAACACCATTGGCACCCTGCGCACCATAGATGGAAGTAGCTGATGCGTCTGAAAGCACTGTGATGTTAAGAATGTCATTAGGGTTCATGGCCATGACGGCAGAACTTGATGACTGGATACCGTCTACAATAAACAGAGGCTCAGAAGAAGACGTAAGAGAACCTACACCGTGTATCTTCATGGAGATGTTATTATCTCCGGCCACACCACCTGTGGAAAGAACCTGCATACCTGCGACCTGTCCCTGAAGGAAATCAAGTGCAGAAGCTGAAGGCGCATTCTTGACGGCCTCAGATTTGACTGTCGTTACATTACCGACAATGTTACCCACTTTCTTCGCAGAACCGTAACCTACAGATACCGCACCTTCAAGCATGATGGCATCTTCCTGAAGAGTTACGTTAATTACGGTCTTACCGTTTACCGGAACTTCCACTGTCTGGAACCCCATGGCGACAAACACCAGGACAGCGTCCTTTGGTACGGTAATTGAATAATTTCCTAAATCGTCTGCGAGAGCACGATTTGAATTACTGCCTTTTTCCTGAATAGCAACACCAGGTACCTCAAATCCTGTACCTGCTTCTGTTACCACACCCGTAACCTTAACGGTAGACTGTGCAAAAGCGACAGTACCGGCAAGGAAGAGCGCAAAGGCTGTTGATAAAAGTCTGAATTTCTTCATAAGCTTAGACTTTACTTAATTAATAATACACTATAACTTTTCTAGTTTTTCTAGTCGATTGAAGACAAAACTATGAAATATATTTTTTAATTACAAATTTTACGATTGAAAAATATTGGCTATAATAGCTTTAAACCTCTATTATACCAGTTGTATATATTAAAAAAGCCCTCGCTTTGATTGCAATTTGCAAATTCAGCGGGGGCTCTTTTAAAATATTTTAAGTTACAACTACCTTAAACTTTCAATTTTAAATTCTTTAATTTTTTAAAAAATTTCTTCTTTATTTTCATTAAAGGTGTCGTGTTGTTCCTCATTCTTAGCCTCTCTTCTGAAAGTACGTTTTGGGCCTCGCTCGCCCCCTTCCCGTCTGGAGTTTCTGTCGAACTCTCTGCGAGGGCCTCGGGAATCTGAATCTCTACGAGGACCTCTTTCTGCACGAGGCTTACGCTCAGGTTCTACATATCCTTCAGGTTTTTCAGTAAGCGCGCGCATAGAAAGGCGCATCTTGCCGGTCTTAGCATCTATTTCAAGGAGTTTGACATCCACTTCATCGCCTACCTTAAGAACATCTTCTACTTTTTCAGTCTTGGTCCATGCGATCTCGCTTACGTGAAGAAGACCTTCCTTACCAGGGAGTATTTCCACAAATGCACCGAAATCAAGTATACTTACAACCTTACCATGATAAACTGTTCCAGCTTCCGGCACTGCACATATTCCCTTGATCCAATTAAGAGCTTTCTCCATAGCCTCCTTATCATTGGAAGCCACATCGACAACTCCTTCTGTTCCGCCATCCGGAAGAGCTTCTTCGGTAATGGTAATGGTGGCACCGGTCTCTTTCTGTATCTTCTGTATGGTTTCTCCGCCCTTTCCGATAACGGCGCCGATGAATTCGGCAGGTATGCGGATCTGCTCTATACGCGGAACGAACGGCTTGTAGTCTTCGCGAGGCTCGGCGATGGTCTTGAGCATCTCGCCCATAATGTGCAGACGTCCCTGACGAGCCTGTTCAAGTGCCTTCTCGAGAACGTCATAAGAAAGGCCATCCACCTTTATATCCATCTGGGTAGCAGTGATACCGTCTTTAGTACCCGTCACCTTGAAATCCATGTCTCCGAGGTGATCTTCGTCGCCAAGGATATCGGTAAGGATGGCATAACGTTCGTTAGGACAGGTGGCGTCCGTGATAAGTCCCATAGCCACACCGGCGACAGGCTTCTTGATCTTCACGCCGGCGTCCATGAGTGCAAGACATCCACCGCAGACAGAAGCCATAGATGAAGATCCGTTAGATTCAAGTATATCTGAAACCACACGTACCGCATACGGATTCTCAGGCGCAAGAGGAACTACCGGTTTAAGTGCACGCATTGCGAGGTTACCGTGGCCAATTTCGCGACGGCCGACACCGCGCTGAGGCTTGGCTTCGCCAGTGGCGAACGGAGGAAAGTTATAATGGAGCACGAACTGCTGATCGTCCTGAATAAGAACCTCATCAGTCTCTTTCATATCCATTTTAGTTCCGAGAGTAACGGTAGCAAGTGACTGCGTCTCACCGCGGGTGAAGATTGCACTTCCGTGCGCACAAGGAAGATAACCTACCTCACACCAGATAGGACGCACTTCATTACATACACGTCCGTCGAGACGCTTGCCTTCATCGAGAATGAGGTTACGCATAGCTTCCTTTTCCTCGGCATGATAGTATCTTTCCACGAGAGTGAGTTTAAGCGCGTAAGCCTCTTTCTCCTCTTCGTTGGTCGGCTCAGGAAGTGTAGCGATGAAGTCATTCTTGATGGCTTCGAAGCCTTCCTGACGCTCCTGCTTAGGTTTTGCAGCCTTGGCCAGAGCATAGCATTTATCATAGCAGAAATCGTGAACAGCTGCCTTGAGAGCCTCATCCTCTACATCGTGAGGATAATCCCTCTTGTTGACATCTGTCCCGAGCTCGTGCATAAGTTCCTTCTGAACTCTGCAGTGCTTCTTTATCTCTTCGTGAGCGAACTTGATGGCGTCGAGCATAGTCTTCTCGCTCACCTCGTTCATCTCACCTTCCACCATCATAATGTTCTCTTCAGTAGCAGCTACCATAAGTTCGAGCTCAGCGCGCTTCATGTCTGTGAATGAAGGGTTGATGACAAATTGGCCATCAATCAGACAGACACGGACTTCTCCGATAGGACCTCCGAACGGAAGATCGGAAGTGGCGAGAGCGGCGGAAGCGGCAAGTCCAGCCAATGCATCTGGCTGAATATCCTTTTCCGCTGAAATAAGAGTAACATTAATGAAAACCTCGAGGTGGAAATCATCCGGCCAAAGAGGACGTATAGGGCGATCGATAAGTCTGGAGACCAGAATCTCATAATCCGATGATTTACCCTCTCTTTTCATGAATCCGCCGGGAAAACGTCCTGCGGCATAGAATTTTTCTTTATAATCTACAGTGAGCGGCATAAAATCCGTGCCTTCCTTAACTTCTGTAGCTGCTGTCACTGTGGCTAAAAGCATCGTGCCACCCATCTTAACGACAGCTGAGCCGGCTGCCTGCTTGGCCAATTTACCGGTCTCGATTTCAATCACGCGGCCGTCCGCGAGTTCAATCTTCTTTGTAATTACGTTCATTATTTTTTTCTTTAACTGCTTTCATCAAAAAGGGGTGGCGCTACTTAGCCCACCCCTGTATCCTATCATCGCTTATCGACGGAGACCGAGGTCTTTGATAAGCTTTCTGTATCTCTCAATGTCAACTTTCTGGAGATAATCCAGAACCTGACGACGTTTACCTACAAGGCGAAGAAGACTACGACGTGTAACCACATCCTTCTTGTTCTTCTTTACATGCTCGGTAAGGTGAGCGATACGGTAGGAAAATAACGCAACTTGACTCTCAGGAGAGCCGGTGTCCTTATTAGACTTCCCGTACTTCGCGAAAATCTCTTGCTTTTTCTCTGGCATAAGGTATTCAGCCATAGTGCAAAAAATTTAAAAAATTATATCGGGTCACCGTGACCCAAATTGGTTGCAAATATAAGGAGAAAAAATCTAAACTCCTAATTGCTAATTGGCATAACCTACAATATTCTGTCCCGCAGACTGATCTTTGAGTATAAATGAGAGTTTCTGTGTTCCGGCCATCGCCGTCTTTATCCTCACATCAACAGCCTCCTTATCCAGCATAAGTGAATTAAATTCAGCATAAGGAATTGATACCCAGTGCCAATATTCATATCCGGCACTATATCCGTTAGTATTATGCGTGAATGTCAGATTAAGTGTGGAGCCTGAACCGGGGTCGTCTTTGACATATACCAGTGAATAAGAGTGCTGATAATGTTCCCCGCCGAACACACCGACATAAAGATTAATGTATTTGGGAGTAATGGACGGAAAATATGGACTGAGATTCACATCTATCGTCGAATCACCTATTTTCTTGCACTCCTGCTCATTGTCCACAAAATACGTTTTTCCTATGACTACCGCAGTGTCAATCTGAACAAGACTGATTTTCACAGGAAGATTATCCGTAAGGTCTCCCCCGTTTTCTGTTAAATCAAAATAAGCCACAGCTCTCTGTCCGTCCTTCACCTTTTTATATAAAGAAGCGTCATTAGTCACTATCAATTCTTTATCTGTATCTGTCAAAAGCGAAACATTTTTAACAGAACTGCCTTCCTGACTTGAGTGATGAGCAGTAACAAAAGCATAATACTGCGGACTGTTCTCTATAGTGCTGTTTCCAAGACAAGACGAGAAAAATGCCATACTCAGGCAGAATGACAAGTTCTTAATCAGATTTTTCATATTCATATCTTTAATACTCTGTATGTTCTATAGACAAATACTCGTTAAACAATTCAAGGCAAGCGTCTCTGTCTATCTGCTCCATAAATCCGGAAAGTTTTTCCCTTCCTCCGAAAATGCCGTCGAATTTAGCATCGCGAAAGCCTATAAGAGCATTATCTTCTATTGTGCAGCCATAATATATCTTATTGATATTGGCCCACATACAGGCACAAAGACACATATGGCACGGCTCGCCTGTAGTATAAATGTCACAGCCGCTCAAATCAAAAGTTCCTATATTATGACAGGCATCAGTGATGGCAACCACTTCGCCATGCAAAGTCGGATTCTGAGCCTTTACTACTTTATTATGCCCCACGCCGATTACCTCACCATTTTTTACGATAACTGAACCGAACGGGCCTCCATCTCCACTTCTGATTCCCTTCAAAGCCTCTTCGATGGCCATCTGCATAAATTTATTCTGTGCGTTTTTCATGTTTTAAAAAATATATCCCAATTTGATTTGAATGTCTGAAGCGTTCTCACAGGCATTCATATAAGTGCCAAAAGTGATGAAATTCTGTTTGGAGGACAGTCTCCATTTGGCCCCCATCCCTGTCGAATAATAAAATGAACCGTCCAACGCATCTATGCCTAAATCAAAATCAAAGTAAGGCCGTACAAGATGCGAGCCTAAAGTGACACGGCTTCTGAGAAAAACAGGCAAATAATCGTGTGTACTTTCGGTCCTTGTAAAATGATAACTGTATGAAGCGCCCGCTCCCACAAAAAAATGCCTTGAAAAATTATAACCGAGAACCGATTCTGCAGTCAAAGCGTCAAAATAGGACATATTAAGCATAATTTCAAAACGCTTGGCCTTGTCATCAAGAAATCTGGTAGGAGAGACACCGTCAGAAGATAAAATTATCTCGCCCGGAATCCAAGCCAAAAGACCTGCCGCGCCAATAATGGAACCATATCCGATAGCTGCAATTAAGAGAAAGATACCGCCAAAAATTTGTGCAGGTTCAAGTCTATTATCAAATTTTATCATCGCCAGATATGCACCACCCACATATGCAAAACCACAACCTACATAAGTGATGGATTTGCCGACATCGGTCATAACTCTGGCATAATTCAAATTTTTGAGAGGAGCAACAACTGTAGAGTCGCTTTCAAGAGACACTTGCTGCGCATTTGCGAAAGAAACCAGCAAGAGCAATGTGGTTAGAATGCAAAATAGCCGTTTCATATCGACAAATATAAAAATTAATTCACAAACACTCCATAAAAAAGATGCCCGGGTGAAACGAATCACTCGGGCATCCGAAAAGCGGCAGCG
>CAVKBL010000032.1:0-19531 GCA_963654805.1 Lachnospiraceae bacterium
ATGCGATTCCACAGGCCGTGCACGACTGGAAGAAATCCGGACACTCCGGCAATCCGCCAGAGTCCAACAGACACTTACCCTCCAAGACAACCGCCTCACATCAAAAGCCACCGTGGACTCGATGGGAATCTACCTCACCTACAAAGACCGCTACAAAGAGGAACAGAAAGTCCGGACCATAGAGACCATAACCGAGAAGCCTGTCAACATTCTTCACTGGTGGCAGAAAACTCTGATATGGGTGGGAGCGGTTAGCACGCTCATCCTATTGGCACTGATTGCCGTAAAGTTTATCTCGCTAAAGCTGAGGTAAGCCGTCATCCGGAAAATATTCCGCTATCGAGCCGTAAAACCGCTCCTTCGATAAAGCCGCGCACCGAGATACCAAACAAAACGGACAACCCAACCCGACAACCCAGCCATAGCGGAACACCCAGACCGCCCCGACAACTATACTTCCCGAAGAACAAAAATCCCCGTCATCCGAGAAAAATGGCGGGGATTTCCGTATGATGAAATTTATCGAAAACTAATGAGGTTTTACGAACACAAACTCACAAAATCTGTTTGTAAAACCTCTAAATCATTGATATGTAATCAATATCGTGGAGATGGGCGGACTCGAACCGCCGTCCAAACATTATACCCAATAGCTTTCTACACGCTTATTCTTCCTTTGATTGTAGGGATCAGTCTGCCGAAAGACGGGCGAAGCATCACCTTAGCCTTTAAGTCTTAGCGGGCTTTAAAGGCGTGCACCCGCGCATCCGGTCTGGATGATACCCCGTATGCTGGAAAGAACCGGCGAAAATCCCAGCGGGATATACGTCGAGCCGCAGCCTTGGCGACTCTGATTAATGCTCAATCTCTTGGAGATTAGCAAGCGTATGAATAATTGTAGTTGCCTACTAATTGTTTGAAAGCTGATATTTACGAGAGGGCCTTCGACTCTCGACGTGCTTACTACCGTCTACGATGCTGTCAAAACCAAAACATCCCCGATAGCATCTGCAAATTTACTATTTTTATCAATGTATGCAAAAAGACAAGAATCTTGGTTCCTTGTTTTATTTCTAAAAACACTTATATTTGCAGTATTTCAGAAATAAAATATGATCAGTTTCCTGGAATTTCGCGAAAAATTATTGTCTGAAGGTTGCTTTTCAATTTATCAGGCATTGGCCTGTTTCCCGTCTTTCGACAGAAACAGCCTCACTCGCTGGACACATAAACGTCTGCTGGTCAAGCTTCGGCAGGGATGGTATGCATTTCCGGAGATGCTCCAATACCCGGATTTCTCCCGATTTGTGGCATGCCGTATATACCGCCCATCATATATCAGTTCACAGATGGCCCTGAACATTTATGGAATGATTCCGGAAGCCGTCACCAGCATAACTTCCGTCACCACCCTAAAGACGATGCGTTTCGAAAACGAATTCGGACAATACTCCTACCAGAACATCAAGCCTTCACTGTTTTTTGGCTATAAGCCGGTGCAACTTCCGGCAATAATGCCAAGCCCGAATTCACCGCAGCAGACCTGGTATCTGGCGGAACCGGAAAAAGCACTCCTTGATTTTCTCTACCTCTATCCTTTTTACGATGACGAGGCGGAACTTGCCAATCTGCGGCTCGACGAATCTTATATGACAGAAGAACTGAACATTGACCGGCTTATGGAATACAGCCGGCGAATAGACAGCAAAGCATTAAACCACAGGATAGGAACACTTCTGAAAATTTACGGATTATGATAGACATTCATTACATCAACAGCTTCTACCCTAATGGCATCGCCTCGAACGCCGCCTTCCAGAAGCACATTCTGAAAGAGTACATCCAGCTGATGGTGCTGGACCATCTGTCGACATCTCCATATATATGCAAATTGGCATTCATAGGAGAGACGAACCTGCGACTGATAAAAGGGATAGACAGATTCTCCGAAGATCTCGATTTCGACTGCAAAGGTATCACTGAACAAGAATTCACCCGAATGACGGACAGCGTGATCACATTTCTGAAACGTGAAGGGCTCAATATAGAAACACGAGACACGGCAAATCCCAAACTTACCGCATTCAGAAGGAACATCTATTTCCCGGATTTTCTCTTCGACTTGAGACTGACCGGGCACAGAGATGAGCGCTTTTTGCTTAAGATAGAAGCTCAAGACCAAAGAATTACATATCCTATCATTACTCAGCAGGTGCGGCGTTGCGGATTTTTCTTTTCCGTACCGACACCTTCTGATTCCGTATTATTGAGCATGAAACTGTCCGCACTGCTCGCCCGGGCCAAGGGGCGCGACTTCTATGACTGTATGTTCCTGATGCAGCAGACCCGGCCGTCATACGAATTTCTCGAACAACGGATGGGAATATCAACGCCGGAACAGCTTAAAAATGCCATCGGCGAAAAACTGGCGACATTGGACCTCAACATCAAGAAGCGTGACTTCGAACACCTGCTGTTCAATATCAACGTGTCAGAACGCATTCTCCATTTTGCCGAATATGCCGATTCGGTTCTTTAGTAACCGTTAAAAAATAACTTAATACGGCAGATCTTACCTCAAATACCTCTCGAAGAAGTTCCAGACGAGTTCGCAGGTGGGGATATAAGACTCTGACCAGCTGTGATCGCCCCCACGGACTTCATAAAGAAGAACATCCGCTGAAGGACCGCCTTTCCAGGCGGGAAGGCCGTCCGAATAAGTATGCAGGAAGACCTGCTTACGCTCCGAAGGGACTTCGACCACAGTCTCAGAGACACATTTATTAGTGGAAATGATATGGCTGACCGCAGCCGGGACTGCTAAATACGCTCCCCAACCGCCTTCATTATGAGTGTCTCCACCCCAGTTCGATACACTGTCCGCAGTGCCGTGCACTTCCATAAAAGGAATAGGCCTGCGATAAGAAGTGCTCATGGAAGTGAGGGTAAGGCCCGCGATGGAAGCGATAGCCGAGAATGTCTCATGGTGTTCAGCGGCCATCTTATAGCACATCTCTCCCCCGTTGGACATACCGGTAAGAAAAACATTGCTACGACTTATACCGTATTCTTTCTGCAGCTTTCTGACAAGGCGCCTGAGAAAAGCCGTATCGTCTATCTTATAGTCAGACTGAAAAGGATAACCTACATTCCAGCAGGTATGCCCTGTTCCATCCTTTGCTCCCTGTGGCCAACATACGGCAAAGCCTTCACGATCAGCTATCTCCATAAATTTAAGCCCGTCGCCAAGAGCTTCTCCACCATAGCCGTGAAGAACTACCACAAGAGCGGCATCATCCTTGGCCCCCTGTGGAACATAAAGCCAAGCCGTACGTTCCAGGCCCTGATCTTTGAATGTCACTTTAGTGCAATGCCCCCTGGCTGACTGCCTCGGATCGGCATTAGGCGTGGGTGCTTCCAGAGCAACAGCCTTTCCGTTCTCGTCAAGTGCGATAGAATTCAGCAGGCCAATTTTACCTTCGGAAATAATCTTCAGGATAAGCTCTCCGAAAAGCGTATTCTGCCAAGCGAACCAGGCTCTGGTGAAATTAGTCGGGTCATCCTTATGGAAAGATTCGTGCATGAAACCTGTCCCGGCATCGGTATTCATAAGGGAAACGATACAGTTCCGTGTCTCCTCATCGTCCCTCGAAGTGAATGCACGCATCATTATGCTCATAGGCCAGATCATGTCGTATCCCACGTGCGGCCCGCCTATGCCCTCTCCTGCAGTTCCTTTGAAGAAATACGGATTATATTCACTGAGCACAAACCGTCTGGTATTCTGATAGACAGGGTCATCTACCGGAACATCACCCAGATAGGCGAGAGCAAGAAGGCTCGGAACATTGGCATCGTCCATAAGATAATGATTTCCGAAACCGTCCACTTCGAAAGCATAGATGTCGCCGAACTGCGGATGATAAACCACAGCGTACTTCTTGATGGCGTCCTCCACTTCATCGGCAAGATCGCTACATTCACGGGACAATCCAGCGTCTTTATTCACGGTCTGCAGAATCTCCGCAGCCTTGCGGAGCGAACTGACCGCAAAGAAATTAGACGGCACGAGGAACTCAAAAGTAGTGGCATCGTCGGACGGACGGAAGGCGGATGCGATAAGCCCGCAAGGCTTCACCGGATTACCCATACCGTTACAGCATTTGGTGTCGAGCTGACGGTCCGTGACACGCGTGAAATAGTAGCTGCCGTATCCTTCCTTACGCTGCTGTTCGCGAAGCGTCTTCAGAATGGCTTTCATCCCGGCTATCCACTTGTCTGCGAATACCGATGTATCTCCTGTCACCTTCCAGTATTCATACGCCAGGCGAATCGGATAACAGTGCGAGTCGATCTCCCATTTGCGTTCGTGGTCATTAGGATTCATATCCGTGCGATCGGACATCCACTCTCCTCCGGTAGGACCGTCATTGAATGCATTGGCATAAGGGTCCAGGGCGATGGAATAGAACTGACGGTTAATAACGCCCGCTATCATCTCGCGAAGATGCTCGTCCTCAGCGGCGTAAGGCACATACGGCCACACCTGCGCCCCTGAATCGCGCATCCACATGGCATGGATATCTCCCGTATAGACGAACGTATCCGGCTGGCCGTCACTGTCTTCACGGAAATGCACCGTGGTGTCGAGAGTGTTGGGGAAACAGTTGCCGAACATCCACGCGAGCTTAGGGTTAGTAAGCTGTGCTGTGACATCCGTTATGACATTTTCTACTGTCTGCGAAGTAAAAAGCCTGTCCTTCGGCTTCGGCCTCTGTGAAGTGAATACGTCTGCCCTTGCCCCTGCTACGGATATTAATGCCAATATGGTTATAATCAATGCTCTTTTCATACCTGTTAATTTCTCAAACTATCATTTATTCGCAGAACTCCGCATTCCAAGAAAACGCTGGTGCAAAAATACGCTTACCGTTCGTCGGACAATGAATACGGCCTGTCCGATGCGGCTGTAGAACGCGTGGTATCAGGCTCTGATGACATTACAAAATCTATCTTCGCTCCCGCTGTGAGGTCCTCGTGGGTAAAGTAAGTCTTCGTGTAATTCTTCCTATTGACTTTCAGCGACTTCACATAAAAGTTCGAACGACTGTTGCCTTCCGCGTCTATCACAATCTTCTTTCCCGAAGGAAGCGATACGGTTACCTTGTCGAAAAGCGGCGTTCCTATGGCATACTGGTCAGTTCCCGGACATACAGGATAGAAACCGAGGGCCGAAAATACGTACCAGGCCGAAGTCTGCCCGTTATCCTCATCTCCGCAATACCCGTCCGGAGCGGAAGTGTAGAACTTGTCCATCACCTCGCGTATGCGCTTCTGAGCTTTCCAAGGCTGGCCTGCCCAGTCATAGAGATAAAGCATATGCTGAATTGGCTGATTGCCATGCGCATAATTGCCCATGTTCATCACCTGCATCTCGCGGATCTCGTGTATGGTCCCACCATAGTAACTGTCATCGAAGATAGGCGGCATCTCGAATATGGCATCCATATTATCGCAGAAAGCCTTTTCTCCACCCATAAGAGCCATAAGCCCGGCAGGGTCATGGAAAACGGACCATGTATACTGCAGCGAATTGCCTTCAGTGAAATCTCCTCCCCACTTGTATGGATTCAGTGGCAGATTGAACTCCCCGTTCGCCTTACGCCCGCACATGAGAGACGCCTCTTTCAGATAAAGATTATGATAATTCAGCGCCCTCTGCCCATATATGCCAATCTCCTCTTCGCTCTTGCCAAGCGCCTTTCCGAGAATCCAGATACACCAGTCATCATAGGCATATTCCAGAGTTCTGGCGGCACTTTCATTGATTCCCGTGTCACAAGGCACATAGCCAAGGCGGTTATATTCTTCCCAGCCGCGGCGCCCAGAAGTAAGACTAGGCTCATGTACAGAATTGGCATCGTGCAGAAGCGCCTGCCAAAGCTGCTCTATATCATATCCTCTGAGCCCCTTTATCCAGGCATCGGCCACTACCGAAGCGGAGTTGTTCCCCACCATGCAAGGGCGATGTCCCGGACTGGACCATTCGGGAAGAAATCCGCTTTCAAGCCAAGCGTTTACAAGACCTTCCTGCATCTTGACGCTCTCGTCGGGATAGATGAGATTAAGCAGCGGCATGAGACAGCGAAACGTATCCCAGAAGCCCGTATCCGTAAACATGTATCCCGAGCAAACCTTCCCGTTATATGGGCTGTAATGCACCCTCTGTCCCTTCGCATCTATCTCCGTGAAATCTCGAGGGAAAAGAAGCGAACGATACAGGCACGAATAGAATGTGCGCAGACGGTCAATGTCATTATCTTCTGCCTGTATGCGGCCCAAAACTTCATTCCAGCGCGCCTTCCCTTCAGCTGCGATGCGGTCAAAATCTCCGTCGCCAAGTTCTTTCAGATTAAGCTCGGCCTGTTCGGCACTGATAAAAGACGACGCCACTTTTAGATTGACTTTCTGTCCGCGAGCGGTTTTGAAACCCACAAGAGCCATGGAGTGTGAAGATTCCGACGATGTGGCCTTTGAAAGAGAGGAACCATTGGAAACTGTCCGGACATAGTCAAATGGAGTATCGGAAAGTATCACGAACCAGTTGCGGAAATTGTCCGGCACACCGCCGGTGTTTTTTGTGGTATAGCCTATGATCTTATTTTCGCTCTCTATAACCTTCACAAAAGAATGATCGTCAAAAGCGTCCACTACGATGCTCGACTGCGCGCTTTCAGGAAAAGTTATGCGGAAAGCGGAAGCTCTCTGCGTAGCTGTCATCTCCGTCACGATATCGTGGTCGGCAAGATATACGCTATAATAGTATGGCGTGGCCGTCTCAGCCTTATGTGAGAACCAGCTTGCGCGTCCGTCCTGATCGAATACCCCGCGGGCGTTGACAGGCATTATGGCGAACTGACCGTAGTCGTTCATCCAAGGGCTAGGCTGATGGGTCTGCTTGAATCCGCGAATCTTGTCCGCCGTGTAGGAATAGGTCCAACCATCTCCCATAACTCCTGTCATAGGAGTCCAGAAATTCATTCCCCAAGGCATGGCAACGGCCGGATATGTGTTTCCGGTGGAGAATTCCCTTTTGGACATAGTCCCCACCATAGTGCTTACATAATCGACAGGGGCAGTGCAAGACGCTTTGCCTACAGCCCTACAATCTATCACTGTGAAAGAAAGTAGTAACGCAATTATAATTGCAAATTTAGATTTCATCTGTCTGTTTTTTAAGGAATGTCTATTTCCACTGATTCAGAATAATTCCAACGTTTAGTACCGCTTCCTGAAGGCGTGTCATAATTGATTCTGGCAGCCGCACGGATAAACACTTTTTGTCCGGAAGGAATGGTTCCGTTGGATTTGATGCTTACGTTTGTTCCAAGCAATGACTCAAATGCCGATCCGCTGTATTTTAATTCGCTAGACCAGCGCGTATCCCTGGCACGATATCCTACAGAAGATGAACGGCTGACAAAAAGCTGAATGTCAGTGACATTGGCATTGGCATCTTTCCATGTACCTGTCTTATCGAGGGCGGTCTTAAGTTCTTCGCGAGTGGTAGCTCTGGTGACTTTTACATTTGCAGTTATCTTTCCGGCACTTACTGTCGGAGAGCCCACAATCTCAACTTTCAGGAATGGCTGAACCCCGAAATTCACTTCCTTCTTCCCCTTTATATGAGTATTTACACTGCCGTCTTTAAGAACTGTTCCGTTCTCGTCTTCAAGAACGATGGGAACGAAAGGTCCGTCCACACGGATATTGTAATCGGCTTCGAATAATTTGGTATTCTGAAATGTTCCGTCCGGTCTGCAATAAAAATCCTGCGGAGTAACGTTTCCTTCCCAACTGGTCTCGATAAGTCTTACGCGAATTCCTTCGGAACCCTGATCGGTAAGGACAGGATCACCTGTTTTCACATCAGTCACGCTGCCGTAAAGAGTCTCGGCAGGTCCGTCGTAATTATCCAATTGGAACAGCGTGCAGGAATTGACAAGCAGAACTCCCGCCAACACACCACATATCGTCTTAGTATTCATAATTCCTTATTAATTATCTATTTGGCTGCTGATCTATATATGCGCTCTTTGAGACTTCCGAAGAAGGAATCTCAAAGTAGTAATCCAGAGCTGTATACTGAAGTTCCATCTCGCGGGCCATTTGGAAATTGGCATCGAAGAAATATTTCTTTTCACGTGTGCTATAGAAAGGATAGAGTCCGTGAAGACGGTAGCTGGCACCGTTACCGAAGCGGCTCGCATCACGTTTTTCTCCCCAGAAACCGTCTCTGCCTTCATCGTGCTGCACTCTCCAGCGACGGATATCCCATTTGGACTTGTGCTCAAATGCCAATTCCTTTCTGCGTTCACGGCGCACCTGGTCACGGCTGTCATCATCGGCAGCGAGCGTGCCCGACAAAAGGTCCGCTCCAGCACGTTCACGAATATCATTTATGGCCTGTGTAGCTACAGCAAGCATATTGTCGCCTTCTACAGGAGAAGAAGCTCCGGCAATGGAGAGCTCAACTCCGGTCTCGGCGGCGGCGAGAAGCACATCGGCATAACGCATTAAGATGAAAGGCTGTGCTGATTTACCTTCTCCGCGAATATAGTTAGCGTCGGGATTAAGGTATTTGCGAAGATAGAATCCTGACAGATTGGCCTCGTTATCCTTTACGTCATAGAATGGACCGTTGGCACCGGCAGCAGTCATCTGTGAGCCATCCTCAAGATCCACTATCTCCTGCCCGGACTGAGCGCGCGGACTGAGATACAGAGTCTTAGGCGTAGAAGTGTACTGAGGAAGAGTCTGATAATAGTTCTGTGTGGCACGGCTATAAGAATAATCGCTCCAAAGCGGAGACACAGGAGTCGAGCCCGTGTATACTCCTGCTCGAATCTCTATCTCCTGATTACGAAATACATCTCCCGGAAGGATGACGTAAGCCCTCAGGCGCGGCTCCGCGTTCTTGAAGAAATCCATGGTAGTATCAAACATCAGATAATGCCCCGAAGTATTGTCTGCCCCGTCGGTCACTCGTATAGTTCCGTCAGCATAACGGTCGAAACCGTCAAAAAGTTCCACGAAATCAAGTGAAGGGCAGCTTCCGGAACAAAGCGGGTCTCTGAATATGAATGGGGAGCTATAGGCATCCAATCCGTGAGTAAGAGACGGATAGAGATATTCCTTTACGAAAATATTCTCGGGGCTTGTCAGGTCACTGAACATATCAACCATATTCTGATACATGGCGTCACTGTCCCCTGCCACCCATTTCTTCTTATAAAGAGAATATTTGCCGGAGTTCATCACCTCTCTGGCAGCCTTATATGATTCTGAAAAATAACGGACACTGGCCTCTGCAGCCGTAGAGGTGTCGAATCCGATTACTCGTACGCCTGTCTTGCTGCCAAGTCCGGTAAGTCGTCCGGACACCGTTTCATTATATTTGGCTACAGAACCGGCATAAAGCATAGCCTCTGCCTTGTATGAGAGCGCCGCATATTTGTCAGGAAGCCCGGACAGAAGAGTTGTCCCCGGCAACAGCGAAATCGCTGTATCGAAATCCGCACATATCTGATCCCAAGTCTGCTCCTCTGAAGCACGCGGAACCTCTAATTTGTCCGATTCGTTAGGATATGCGATAGTGTATGTCACCAGAGGAATACCTCCGAAACGCCGAGCCATCTGATAGAAAGTATAAGCCCTGACGAAAAAGCCTTGGCCAAGGAAATAATTATATTCGGCCTCAGTAAAATTGGACTTGTAAGTCGGGAGCGTCTCTATAAGATGATTGGCATCATGCAGGAGCGTGAACGCCTGGCCCCAGAAAGGTGTCTCCTCGCTTCTGAATGTTCGGAACACGTCGTCGCGGTTCATCGCCTCGCCACATCCGTCTATTCCGAGAGTGCCGAGCCATCCGTTGAATGTGAAACCCCAGGCCGCCATATATTTGAAATCCTCGAAAGGCATATAGCTGTACAGACGTGCCAGATATATGGACATACCCTTCGTTGAGCTCATAAGATCGTCGTCGGTCACGATATTCTTTGGGGTCAGATCCATATTGCAAGCCCCCAGGGTAAGAACTGTAAGGATTACTGTCAGTATCTTTTTCATAATAATCTGCATTTTAGAATGTCAAGTTCATGCCAAGTGACACTGTTTTGTTGAGCGGATACATACGTCCGTAATCACTGTCAGGATGTTCAGGGTCCACATATTTCACTCCGGTAAGAGTCAGGAGGTTATATGCATTCACAAATACTCTGAGTCCGAACTGAGACTTAGGATTCTTAGGAAGAGTGTAGCCCAGCTCGATGCTCTTCAGACGAAGATATGTCGTGCTGACACGGTTGAATGAAGAATTTTTCAGAGGGCTATGGCCGGTGAAAGCATAGTGGCCTGATGTCCACTGCAGAGTCTGGTCGTAAGGATCGGTATAATCTCCTACCGGATGCCATCTGTCAAGGAACTGTTCAAGAGCACCACCGCCGTTTGAACCCCAAATTGAATACAAAGGCTCGTCATACATATATGAGCCAAGCGCTGAGCCCTGCAGCAACATACTGAAATCCAGACCTTTCCAATCGCAGTTAAATGAAAGGGAGTAGTTCATCCAAGGTGTCTGGTCAAAAGCGTAAGGATGCTCGTCCAGAGAGTTGATCTCTCCGTCGCCGTTCCAGTCAAGATACTTATAATCACCTGGAAGAGTGTCTCCTTCCTTATATATGTCGTAAGACCAGATGTCTTCCCACGACTCATAACGGCCAGCTGATTCATAACCGAACTGTATGCCTTGATAACGGTTAGTAAGATTGTCGTTACGCCAACGGTCATAAGAGTTTCCGTAAGGACCCTGACCATAAGCCTTGAGATTCTGACGACGTGTTATGGTAACAATCCCGGTAAGTCCATAGTTAAAATCCCCCACTTTGTTCCTGTGCGATATCTGCAGCTCCAAACCCAGGTTACGGTCACTGTTGAGATTCTCCACAGGAGCTGATGCTCCGACTACTGTAGGAAGAGACGATGTGTTCTGTCCGAACACGCCGTCACGGCTGCGCTCGAAATAATCGAACGTTATGCCAAGCAGACCGTTCCAAGCCTCAAAATCAACACCTATATTGAATGTCTTGGAAGTAAGCCAAGTTATGTTAGTGTTCGGGAGGGTAGATGTGTTCACGCCATAAACCATCTCTCCGTTAATAAGATATGCAGGAGCATAGCCTGAGTAGTATCCTTTCTCGCCGTCGTTACCGGTGGCAGGATAGATATAGCCTGAGAGCCATTCGTAGTTAAGGTCGTTGTCATCGCCAAGCGAACCATAGCTGGCGCGGACCTTAAGCTGATTGATGAATGAAAGGAAACTGCTGTTCTTGAAGAATGGCTCCTCAGAGATTCTCCAGCCCACAGATACAGACGGGAAGAATCCCCACTGGTGTCCGGGAGCGAATTTGGATGACCCGTCGTAACGGAACTGAGCCTCCAGAAGATAGCGGTTATCGAAGGCATAATTGGCACGTCCGATTATGGCCTGATATGCAATGTCGTAGAAAGAGCCTATGTCGCTATTGAGATCCACGAATGTAGACTGGGTCTTGTCCTTGAGAGCGGTAAGGTAAGGGGAGCTGAATGCCAAATCCCCTATGAGATAGTAATTGTCGCCCTTACGTCTCTGGGCCTCATAACCGAAGGTGGCACCCACATCGTGTTTTTCTGCGAAAGAACGATTATAATTGAGTATCACCTGACCCAGCATCTGGCTTTTCGTATAGTTCTCTCGTGTGAGCCTGTCGGAATGATCGGAAAATTCCTTCGCCACATATTCACCGGTAAGTTCATCCTTCGCATACAGATTATATGACTTACGGAAGAACTCGTTATCGTCATAACGGAAGTCATAACTTGCCATTCCCTTAAGAGACAAGCCCTTAAGTACGTCGGTAAGTGTCCCGAAATCATACTCGAGCGAAGCCGAAGACTGGAACTGCTTCTCACGGTAGTCCTTATATCCGGAAATCGAACGCGTCATCATGGCTACGGTGTTCTGCATAAGGTCAAGGCCCTCATAGTTAAGCATCGTCTGCTCTGGGTCGGCATATGCCGGGAAAAGCACACCCTGCTTCCAAAGATTACGGATAAGAGTAACGGCATCCGAATCAGGAGTACTGCGGTTGTCAAGTATTCCGCTTATGTTCATGTTGAATTTCAATCCGCGCGCTATCTCAGCATCTATATTCGAGCGAAGATTGTACTTGGAGTAATTCAAATCTCCCGAACGGAAGAAACCCTCCTGGTAGATATATCCCATACTTACATAGTACTGGTACTTCTCCGTACCTCCGGAGATGCTGACATCATGCTGAGTCTGAGGCGCTACATTTGCAAAGACCAGCGAATTCCAGTCGGCTGCAGTTTTGGTCCCATTACGGTACTGTTCCATATATTCGTCGGTGAAAGTCACCGAGCCGCTACCGTCGGACTTATTGAGAGCCATCTCATTATAAAGCGTCATGGCACCTATTGCATCCGCAAGCCTCGGCATAGTCGACGGCATCTGGAATGTAAACGAACCGTTATATTGCACGGATGCCTTTCCTTCGCTTCCCTTTTTGGTAGTAACCAATATGACACCGTTACCTCCGCGCACACCATATATCGCCGCCGAAGCGTCCTTAAGGACAGAGATATTTTCTATATCATTGGCATTGAGACGTTGAAAATCATCCGTAGAACGTGGCACACCGTCGATTACGACCAGAGGCTCACCCAGTCCGCGGATATCAAGGCTGTTGTTATATGTTCCCGGCTCGGCGGATTTCTGCCATACACGCACGCCGGGAATACGTCCGGTGAGCATATTCTGGGGATTTTCATTCTTAGTCTTAACCAGATTATCTCCGTCAAGTCCGGCCACGGCACCGGTGACGGAACCACGCTTCTGCGTACCATAACCTACCACCACTACAGTCTCCAGCCAGGTATTGTCATCGGTCATTACGACATTGATGATGCTTCTGCCTTGGACAGCTTCCACCTTCGTGACCATCCCCAGAATAGAAAATTCAAGAGAAGCGTCTGACGGAACACTTATCTCATATTTTCCATCAGCGTCGGTAAGCACTCCGGTTCTTGTACCTTTGACAAGCACACTTGCCCCATAGATAGGTTCAGAAGAACTGTCTATGACCACACCGCTCACTTTGATATTCTGAGCGTATAATCCCAGCGCAGAAAGCAGTGTAAAGGTTAACAGCAATAATGTTCTTTTCATATTTTGTATTCGGATAAATTCAAATTCGCAATCAAGTCCGCAGTCAGTCGATCTGCGACAAGGTCCATTTTGCCAGAACCGCATATTCAGCGGCATAGGCAAAAGTAAACATAGCTTCTATGTCGTTTTTCGAATAAATCGTATTCCAGCCATAGAGCAGATTCGCAGGAAGCATATCTTCCTTCAGATAGTTTTTCCAAGCATAGTCCAGATTATTCTGAAATGTGCCGATATTCACAGCCACATTGGCATAATGCGCAGATACATCCACCCAACCGCGAAGCAACACACCGTTGAACCAGTTGTTGAATCCGGTCACGTCATACTCATAGTACCCTTGTTTGGAGGTAGATTTCCGTGCGAAATAAAGGAATGCTGAAGAGGCGAGAGAGGTCATATCATCCAGATACTGTTTGTCTCCTGTAACTCTATAGAGGTCTGCCGCTCCCGAGAGCATAGTCCCGGAATTGTAAGAATAGGCCTCTCCTCTTGCCGATTCCTCGGTGTTGTGGCCACGGTATTTCACACCGTCCACTGTTTCATAAGCTATATTGTCTCCATTATAGCCTTTGGCGCCAAGCATATCCCAATAAACGCCGTCGGCGCGCCTGTAAAGATGTGTACGCTGGAAAGCATATACTTTTTCAGCATACATCAGATAATAGTCGCTTTTGTTCATCTGACGGGTCAGACGTTTCTTGTCCGCACCTATATATCTATAAGCAATCTCTTCGGAAGAGTTTTTATATATTTCAGACAGCCACACAAGAGGGCTGATGAAAGGGCCGTTACTGCAAGAATGCTTTGTATAATACCCCGGTCCCCAGACTATTCCTCCGTGTTCCACACCGTCAGCGTCAAGCGTGGTATCCCATCCGTCTATCACATACGAAGTGAGATACTCTGCCTTCTGCAGATATTTTTCTTCACCGGTAAGTTTGTATGCTTCAATCAGTTCCCTAATAAGCCACTGTTGATCGTCATATACATTCTCACGGCCTTCGACAGCTGCCTTCCCCGGAGAGGAGGCGCGGTTTACTCCGTAGACTGTCCATTCCCGAGTCTGAGTATAAGAGACAAGAGTACAAGTGCCTTCGTACCACTCGAGATTACGGAAAAGATCCGAGAGCATACCGCTGTATGTCGAAAAATAATTATTGTAGAAACTGTCATACCCTGCATCCTTGAGGGCAGTGAGACCATGAAGTATGGCATTTACCGCCTCTATGGCACTCGTGTACATCCATACGCTGCCTTTTTCATTCGATTTGACATCCGAATAGGGATTATAATAGCGGGACATCGCCTGACCGGATTCAGAAAAATAATTCTCCCTCGCGGACGAAACGATAGCCATTGACCTTAAAAGATTCTGACGGGCCAATTCGACCTTTTCCTCCTTATCGTCCTTCTTATCCGGCTCTGACGTATCCGAAGGCTTAGAGCCTGTACAAGAAACACAGCCGCATATCAATACAGAGAGGAATGAAGAAAACAGAATACGCTTTAACATGACAGTTTTATTAAAAGACAAGCCTGAGACCGGGAAAGTCCCAGGCCGTCTTGGATAAAAACTAACTACTTAATTGAAATACCGTAAATACTGAGTTTATTCTCATCGCCATTATCGGTGCCCTTAAATACTGCGAGAGCTATCACGACGTTCTTTCCGTTGTATTTGGAAAGATCATATCCGAATGTAGCATAAGCGTCAGGATCATCTGCACTTCCTGATTCGTGGCAGAATTTCCAACATCCGTTCTCGGCAGCTTCACCCACCTCGGTATTAGGTGTAAGATGTTCCACTGCACCATCCTCGGTGATAGCGGTAACCTTGAAATAGGTAGGATTCTCCGAGCTGAAGTTACGAGCCTTGAGATTCAGAATGTTGTGCCCTGCCGCTACGGCGAACTTGGCATAGAAATATGACTCAGGCTCTGTCGTGCTTACTCTTGTTCCGCCACCGCGGGTCTTCATTACGAAACCTTCTGAAGCTGCAGGTTCATTATCTTTCTCGATAGGCATACAAGACCAGAATGCTGCGAAATGACCTACTCCTCTATATTTGGCATAAGCATCGCGATATTTTCCGGGACCGTCCTCGTCTGTCCAACCCTCCTGTGGAAGACCTGTAAATTCGCTGAACTCTGTTACAGGCATAGTTGAACGAACCATCTGAAGGGTCATCTTATAATTGTCAAGACCCTCTACGGCGTCACCAGGAAGATATCCCCATTCTGATGGAGCTTCACTGGCGAAATCTATACGGCGAAGGACGAGCTGTTTCCAATAATCACCAGTCTCCCAACGATAAGTTCCGATGGCGATCACCACTTCCTTGCCAATCCATTTTGAAAGGTCGAATTCATGATCTGGATTAGTGTAACTCTCGTTCCATGAAGTTATCTGCTCTCCGACGAGTTCAGCTTCAGGCTCTGCCGCGCTGAGATCAACTACCATGACACCCCAATGGCAAGGAGCATCTTCTGAAGAAGCGTGAGTACGCATCTTGATATACATCTTGCAGTTGTCTGCAGTAATGAGCTTGCGACCGGCAAGATATGAATCGAACATCTCGTGGTCTGCAGGATTGCTCCAGTCACCGTCATCCTCACGGTTACGGATCTGGATGGTAGTTCCTTCATTCTGTTCTTCCCACCAGCCATAGAAGCTTGTGAAAGTACCCATGTAGTCTGTTGACCAGTCGAAATGAGGGTAATCGTCTCCGTTCTTACCGCCACGGTACTCGTTGTAATGCCAAACATCCACCTTGGCAAGGTCATCTGCGGTAGCTCCGCGAAGAATCTCCTTGGCTCCCATACGTACATCCTCGAGAGTAACGACAAAATCTCCGGTGAACTGATCCTTGCTTACAGTCTTTGTAACATCCACACATCCGCTTGCCGTGAAAAGAAGAGTGTAGTCATCTATTGTAAGATCTTCGAAAACATACACACCTTCAGCATCCGTAGTGGTGGTTTTAGCCCCACTGTTAAGACTGACGTTAACGCCCTTCATGCCGACATTGCCATTCTTGGCATCAAGACATTTACCTGTAATCTTAGCGCAAGCGACCTCCATCACTACATCTACGGTAGCCTTGTCATCCTTGAAAGAAGCCTCGGTCAAAGTAGAAGAAGCCGTAGCATAACCCGCTTTCTCAAAAATGACAGTCTGTTTTGACTGAGGCACATTTTCAAGAGTATAGGTACCGTCAACAGAAGTGACAGCTTTAAGATCCGTTCCCTTGACAGTAACGGTAACATCTATAATAGGTTTCGCAAGATTATTGGTAACGACACCTGAAACGGTTCCCGTTTTTACGGTGTCCGGTACACTTTCTTTCTTGCAGGAGCCCGTCAAAAGAGTTCCGGCCAAGAATGCTGCTGACAGCATCGAAATAGATAAAATTTTAGTGATCTTCATAATTAAAGATTTTTTGATTATTAGTGGAAGCAAATCTAAAGCGCAAAGATTAAATATACGATTAATGTATGATTAATACAAAAAATATTTTTCTTAACCACCGTGTATATTTCAATATTTTTCTACATTTACAAAAAGTTTTAAAATTAAATGACGATTAAAAGGATAATTTCCATTACAGTCTTGCCACTTATCAGCATAGCCAGCTCGCTGACCTCTGCGGCACAAGGGTTGGGGTTCCATGGCATGGACTGCAGGATAGACAAACGAACCTCATTCAACGTATTCGGAAATCGCCCACAAACATTCAAGGACGACCTGAAAATAGATTTCGAGCTTTATACCCAACCACTGTCAGAATTCGGATACTTCTTCAGGCTGAAGGACGAAAGCAACAGTCATAGAATCTGGAATATCTCCTACGATAGCAGAGAGGACAGCATAGTGGTCAGGCTCAACGAAGAAGGCCGGCAAAGTCTGATCAAGGCCAACATCGCTCACAATGTTTTAAAACCGCTCCATTGGCATAAAGTGAAGATAGAATTCGATCTGCTTCGCGATTCCGTCAAACTGGATATAGCAGGGAAAAAATTCAGCGCTTACTTTCAAGGGCTTCCGGATAAAGTGTGCACCTCCGTAGTATTCGGGCGCAGCGACCATATAATAGATGTCCCGTCATTTGCCATAAGGAATCTCACGATAGGGAATACCTCAAAACAATTCTATTTCCCGCTGAGCAACACCGAGGGCAATATTGTATGCGACAGAACCTACCGCATAGAGGGCTACGTCGAAAATCCTGAATGGCTGATAAACAACTCCATGAAATGGAAAGAATGTGGAGAATTCAGCTACGACGACATAGCCGGAGCCTGCTATAATCCCAAACGCAAGGAATTCTATTATTTCACAGATACGCAAATGACTGTTCTAAACCTTATGAACGGCCAGAAAGAAAGTTATCTGTTCGATCCGCCTTGCCCTGTAGAGATGAAACTTGGCAACAATTACATCTCCGCTGACGGAAACCATTTGATCTGCTACGAATTATATAATGACGAGGCACCAACGAACAGCCCGTCTGTGGCAAGCTTGGACCTCGACAACAGAAAATGGACAACCCTGAGCCGAGAACAGCTGCATATGCCTATGCATCACCATAGCGGATTTATCAATCCTGCTAACGGGGAATATGTCATCTTCGGAGGTTTCGGGAACATGCTGTACAACGGCGACTTCTTTGAATTTGACCCCGTTACCGGAAAATGGGAAGAAATATGGCACAATATTAAAGGTGAGCATATCTACCCACGATACTTCACGTCAAGTGGCACTGACGGACAATACATATATATCTATGGAGGAATGGGCAACGAATGCGGAGAACAGGTAGTAGGAAGACGCTATTTTTATGATCTTCACCGTCTGGACCCGCAAACCGGGGAATGTCACCATATGTGGAGTCTTGAGCGTCCGGAAGGCGACAAGGTGCCGGTACGCAACCTTATCGTAGACGAAGATTGCCTATACTCTCTCTGCTATCCTGAATATATCAGCAAATCCGAGCTTTACCTCTACCGGATGTCCATCGAAAGCGGCACTACAGAAAAGCTTTGTACAGGCATCCCCATAATCTCTGACAAGATGAGGACCAACGCCAACATCTATCTGGACAAAGAATTAAGCCAATTTTTCGCCACCGTGCAGGAATTCGAGGACGACATAAAATCAACCCTTAAGATATACTCGCTTTCCTATCCGCCCGTAACGGGCATGAAAAATCTGCCCGACAGGGAAAAGCATCTGAGAGTAATGCTCACCAGACTTGGTTGGTTATATGGGGTCATTACTTTCCTGCTTGCGGCATCTTGCGCAATCGTAATATCGTCCATAAGAAAAACTCGTAAGGGAAAAAAACGGAAAGACGAGAACAGATTAGGCAGAAAACTCTTCTGCAGCGAAACCAAACCTGACAGTATATATATCTTTGGCGATCTTACGATAACAGGGCACGACGGGCAGGACATCACTCATCTTTTCACTTCGCAACAGAGTCTGATTCTCTGTCTTCTTATTAAACGCGGCGACAACGGCATATCTACGAAGAGACTCAGCAGCATCCTATGGCCGGATAAAGAAGAGGAAAAAGTCAAGAACTCAAGGGGTGTGGCCATCAATAATCTCCGCAAATCCCTAAGTAATCTTAACGGAACTACTGTCGCCTACCGTGATTCCAGATATTACCTTGAGCTTGGAGAAGAAAGCCATTGTGATTATTTTCTTCTTATGGATGAATTGAAAAACAAGAATATAGACAAGTCGAAGGTACTGGACATAATATCACGCGGCAAGTTTCTCAAGAGCATGGACGATGACATATTCGATGACTTTAAAGAGGATACGGACAATATCATAGTATCATTGCTTCATAATGAACTTGAAGATCGCTTCAGAAAGAAAGACTACGAAGCCGTATATGAAATAGGAGAGATGGCGCGACGCATAGATCCCCTCGATGAGTTTGCCCTCGAAACCGTAATCAAAGCCCTGAAAAAGCAGAAACGCTTAGAAGAAGCACTTGTACTTTATTCCACATTCTGCTCCGAATACAAAAAAGTGAACGATGCGGATTTTAATGTAGCATTTAAAAACTATTAAAATCTTAAAATAATTCTGAAAATAATTTTGTTTTTCGGATTTTTGTTGTACATTTGCAATCCCAAAACAACGCGGGACCACTTCGGGAGCTTAGCTCAGTTGGTTCAGAGCGTCTGCCTTACAAGCAGAGGGTCGGGGGTTCGACTCCCTCAGCTCCCACAA
>CAVKBL010000033.1:0-16361 GCA_963654805.1 Lachnospiraceae bacterium
GAGCGTCTGCCTTACAAGCAGAGGGTCGGGGGTTCGACTCCCTCAGCTCCCACAAAAAACCAGTCATTTCTGACTGGTTTTTTATTTGCATTTCTCCATCCCCCAGCGCAAAAAGACATCCATCGTAGGCACATCCACACCCTTCATATGAGCCAGTTCGCAGATGTAGCTAAGCCCATAGGGGAAATCCTCTCTGAAATATCTGCTGGAATAATCCGGAGTCCAACCTTCCGGGCCTTGCACCATAGGGGCAGGAATCTTCTTAAAAGCCTCGATGGAGCGAAGCTTGGCAGCAAGCGTGCTTGCTGAAATGCTTTCGTAATAATCAAGTATGGTAGGAAGAAATCCCTGGGTGACAGGGAGAACATCCAGAAGAGAGAACAGCTCCCTGTCGAGAGAAATAAGATACTGTGAGGCCCGCTCGCTCCATTGTCCATAAAAAAGGACAGGCTCAGGATATGCTCTACCTTCGTTTTCTTCACCAAAAAGGTCATAGAGTCTCGCCGGATGCAGGAGAGGATTGCTGTTGGTAAGCGAGGCTTCATAAAAATTGGCAAGAAGATTCACCGGAGTTTCAAACCAGGAAGACAGGAATTTGGCAAAGTCTTCTTTTTTCTGCCATTCAAGTCCCTCTACGGCCACATTCAGTGACTTTTTGAATCCCAGCAGATGGGCGCTTTTCCCATAGTCCCGAACCCTGGCTATAAACGGAGCCCGCTGGAATCCCCATATCACCTGCTCGGGAGGAAGTATTTTCTGCGCTTCAAAGAAAAAACCTGTAGAGCTCACCACGCTCCCCACGCAGGCGTCCGACCGGAGACAATCCCTTATCGCCTCAAGGCAAGTCCTTATCATATAGCCGGGATAACACAGAAGCACTATGTCGGCATCTGCTATCACCTCGCACACCTTATCACTCACCCTATGCATAACACCCCTGAGCACCTCCCCGGAAGGAAGATCCACACTCAGTTCAGAAGAAAACGACTCGGGATGACCCGTCAAAAGGCTCACCTCCCCCTTCCCCTTGGCTGCGGTCCATCCAGCGATAACGGTACCAAGCGAGCCTGCGCCACATATGCATATCTTCTTAGGCATATCTTAAATTCAGGCCAATTCCTTCAACGCCTCCACCAGCGCGTGATTATCCTCACGGCCACGTATGGCAAGACGGATATAACTGCGCCCGGCAAAACACTTCTTGGTGCTGCAGTCCTTTATGAGAATATTATAGTCTGACAGCAGCCTTCGGGCCAACTCCGTCGAGCTGAACTGTCCTCCGGTCAGCAGGCACAAAAAATAATTGGCCTGCGAATCAAAAACCTTCAAATATGGAACAGAAGAAAGCTCCTCGCGGAAGAGTTCGCGTTCGCGTCTGAACTTCTCTGTCGCCCGGCGATAATCGCCTTCATATTTGGTGTAGATCTGCATAAAATACTCCGCGAAAGAATTGATGTTCCAGATGGAAACGTCCTTTTTTATCTTCCGTATCAGTTCCTTATCCGAGGACGCCGCTATTCCCAGCCTTAAGCCCGGAACGCCGAACGATTTAGAGATACTTTTGACCACTATCAGGAAAGGATATTTCTCAAGGATAGCATTGCACAGAAGAGAATTCTGCGGATATTCGTCGCTGAAATCCGCAAATGACTCATCGACCACAAGCCTGATGCCCTTCGTCCCGGCCCATTCCAACAGAGAAAGCACCTGAGTATAAGTCAAATAATTGCCTGACGGATTATCCGGATTAATCAGCAGAAGCGCCGAGACCGGATGAGCGTCGAAATGCGCCATCACCTCTTCTACACTGTAATGGAAATCTTCACTTTCCGGGACGAACACCTCCAAAGCCGAAGCGTCCCTTCTGTTTGGATACTCTTCGAAAGTGGGATAAATCACTCCCAGTTTACCCGGCAGACCTTCCATAAGACTCTTGATAAGTTCCGCCGCACCATTCCCGGGAACGACATATTCACTTTTGAGTCCGAAACATTTGCCCGCGATAAGTGAATTGACCTGCATTCCGGAAGGATACTCCGTAAGAAGAGTGTCGAAAGCGCAGCGAAGTTCGTCTTTCATCTTAGATGTAGGAAAATATGGATTGACCAGATAGCAATAATCCAGAAGACCCGGGAAACGCCAGTATCCTCCGTAGCGCTTCATATATGCTCTCAAGCGGTCCTCACCACCGGCAAAAAGAGCACTTGCTATGTCAAGATCCTGAATATCATCTATTTCATACCACTTCTCGTCGCTTATCGGCAGGGCCTTAAGCTCGGAATTATCCAGCATACAGATGACGCGGAGAACCTGCTCGTAATATTCATTGTTCCCAAGAGCGCTGCAATAGGCATCCAAAAACGGAAGATACTTCTTACGCATGAACTCGCGGCTGAACTTATAGACATTGACCGTCTTATAGTAATACTCTATGTCCGAATACTTGAAAGCCTTCTTCGGGATGAAATCCACGATATTGTCATCTTCATCTATACGCACCATCGTGCCGTCCATCCAGCTCTGATACTTGGCCACGAGCGCCAGATTAGGGTAAGGATTATCCAGTATGAGAGAAAAGAGAGCATCGTCGAATATCAGGTCACTTTCTATAAGAAGCGTATCGTCCTCAAGAAGTTTCTCCCTGGCCAATGCAAGTGAATATATGTTATTGGTCTTATCATAGATAGGATTATTCACATACTCTATCTTAAAATACGCGTCGTAGCGATGTCCTATGTGCTCGATGAGCTTCTGCGCTTCATAGCCCACCACTATCACCACACGGTTCAGGCCAAGCGGAATGAACTGCGTGAGCACCCTGTCAATCAGCGGAACTCCGTTCACCTCCACCATACATTTAGTATTGTTCTTAGTCAAATCGCCAAGGCGTTTTCCCATCCCGGCTGCCAATATAACTGCCTGCATAAGTTTTATCTGAAAATTACGTAAATCTTAACTATAATCTGAGAGAAGATATTCAACAGATATCTTCCTGATATTCTGCACTTCCTGATATCTTTGGAGAGGAATGGATATTCCCCCCAGAAATCATACTTGTGAATCATGGCGTGCCAGCCTGCACGAAGCAATATCCCGCCATACACATCTTCTATAGGACTACCCTTCAAATTATCCCTGTAATGGATATACAGGTCCAGCAGATTTTTGGAGGAGGCTATGTGACGCGCAGTTCTGCTCTGCGAGCACATCGCGCCTGCATTATCTTTACGATAATGATAAAGCCCTTCTGCAATATGAGAAAAACTCTGCGCATAGAAGATAATCTGACACATAAGATATATGTCTTCGTGCATCCCTCCTATGGGTGTATATATAACATTGTCCGTATAAAGACTCTTCTTGAAACACTTCGTAACGGTATATCCCTGAGAACGATAATTGAAGATATTTACGATAAAGTCTCTTTTGGTGCGCGCCGTGTACTCTTTCTCGCGCTTATAACTCTGGTGATCGGCATATTCCTTTATAAGGTCAAAATACACCATATCGGCCCCGGTCTGCTCTATTCTGTCCACCACTTTCTGCACGGCGTCAGGAGCGAGCCAATCATCTGAATCGGCAAAAAGGATATACTCTCCGTCAGCATTCTCCACGCCCGTCTTTCGGGCAAGCGGAAGGCCCTCGTTAGTCTTGTTCACTATGACTATGTCCGGCTTGCGGAAGGCATATTTCTCTTCTATAAGATTATTCAGGATATCCATCGACCGATCGCGGGTCCCGTCATTGACGAACACGAACTGCATCTGGCGGCAAGTCTGAGACAGCGCGCTTTCAGCAAACTTCGCGATATATTTTTCCACCCCGTATATGGGGACCACAAGTGAAACTTTATACCCCATCCTGTTCCACGATTTCTTTTAAATACTCAGGATTGTGCAGGTCTTTTTTTATCTGCTGAGCAGACGGAAGCCGACGCCAATCCCCATATAAGTTCTTAAGATATGAATCCACATCCTTAGGGGCAGGAAACTCAATGCCTTCGAAAGTCACCGTACCCAAGGGGAAAACCTGGTCCAGATAATAAGGCTGATTATAAAAACCTGACCCCAGCTCATAGAAGTACTGTTTTTTAGGATTTATCAGGCCAATCAGTCTGCATAAAGGCAGAAGCAACCCGAAATTCAAAACCTCCACCGCCCGCTTGGCGAAATGCCTGAGCGCCGGAGACTTTATGTAATTGGTCGGGTGCTGCATATTCTGGTAGATCGTCTTGGCCATATGCGAAGCAAAGCGCGAGGTCTTCTCTATGCTGAACACATCCATTCCTATCATATAAGCGGGGCGTGGGGCGCGGGGGTCAAGGTCATTGGCCTGAATAAGACGCAACTTTCCGAAAGGATTCGTGTGATCAGCGTCATTTTCAAGACACTGATATACATATTTGTCCGAATTCAGGGAGCATAGAATCTTTCTGAGCCTGCGGTAATCTTTTTTCATGACACAGATGTCCATATCATCATCCCAAGGGATAAATCCACCGTGACGTACAGCCCCGAGCAGCGTTCCCGAATCGAGCCACCACTTTATGTCATTCTCTCTGCATATCCTGTCAAATTCCACAAGTATGCCAAGCATCTTCTTCTGGTCTTCCCTTAATTTAGAACCTTCGGGATTATATGTTTTCATAATGCATCAAATTATCAAACAGGGCTTTCCATTTCCGGGCGATAATCTCCGGAAGATATTGCCTGCGTTTTTCAATTCCATTTTTCCTTATCTGGAGAGATTCTTCAGAGGACAACGAAGCGATGCGCAAAAGTACATCTGCATACTCATCTTCATCAAAGGGCTTTACCAGATAACCGCACTGTCCGGAAGGCGACAGAATCTCCCCTATGCCGGCAGTACTGTCAAACGCCACCCCTATGCAGCCGCGTGCCTGCCCTTCCGAAAGTGCCAACGGCCAGCCTTCCGTCTGAGAAGTGAGGCATACCACTGAAGCTCTGTCATAATACGACCCCACATCGGCTTTCCTCCCCTCGAAAAACACCCTTTCCAATGCCAATTCCTGTGCCTGAGCACGAATCATCTTCATATCCGGGCCGTCGCCCACCAGCACGAGTGTCCACTGCGGCATCTTCTCCTGAACTTTGGACCAGATTCTCATAAGGCGGTCTATTCTTTTAGACCAATTTTCAAATCTTCCGCAGAAAAGGATCATCTTCTCCTTTTCAAGCACTGGGGCATTAAGCGCCCGCTCCGGATTTTCTATCACGGCGACATGCGAAGAGAGGCTATCTATATGAAGGTCGCGTTCCAGTTGGCATTTATAATCCTCACACAAAACCGTGTAGGCATCGCAATTCTGATAATCGTAAAGAGTTCTTCTTCTGGCCTTTTCAAGAGCGAGAGTGCCGTCCGCATACTTTTTCTTATAGATAAGGCGCCACAGTAAAGTTTTTTTCCGACGACGATACTCTATGGCGTAGCGCTGCCAGAACACTTCCCCGTGACAAGCCAATACCACCTTGACGCCAGTTCTGGAACGGATTCCTTCTATATCATAAAGCGATTTGGTCACCTCCACCAGAATGTCGATATGGTCCTTAAGCAGCAGGGATTCTATGGCCCGTGAACGCCTGGACTGTATGGCCTGAGAAGGGATTTTTCTGAGCGTAAGGCACCCGGCATCCTCTTCCGCGAGGCTTCCGATATGGGTGACATAGACGAAAATCTCATACCCGCCCAACGGGGCGAGGTACCTGGCTATGTCAAGGGTGATCCTTTCCGCGCCTCCTGCAGGGAAACCGTTATGTACGAAAGCTATTCTGGTCATCACGAGCCTTTAAGGTTAGTGGGCACAAATATACGAAAAAAACGCATCGGACGGATTGACAGTCGCCGTCAATAAATGAAGCCGAACATCCAAATGGGAATTGACTGCCCGGAGACGTATTCCAAATTGTCTTTTACAAGATAACCAGCTTGCGCGTCCTTAATCTGTCCACCTTTCTTATTTTTCCCTCCTACTTCGAATGTGATGCCGTCTATCTCAAAATCTGAGATTTTGGAAGATGTAGGCGTACATACCTGCTTTACCCAGGCAAGGAAATTAGTTTCACGCATATTTCCGTCATCAATTATTCCGTTTTCCGATAACGCATATGCGATATTGCTGTTCCCCAGATATAATTTTTCCGGTTTTGACAGCAGATTGTCACTGTGTCCGCTTTCTCGAAGGGCATTGAACATTCCGGTGGCTTCCAGATAGCTGATATAATCCGGCACTGAATTTCTGCTGATCCCAAGATTACGCCCCAGAGTGTCATTGCTTGGTTTGAACGGAACGCTCTTGGCGAGAATATACATCAGTTTCTTGAGTTTTACAGCTGATGCAACAGTCATATCGGCATAATCCGGGATATCGTCTTCCACTGTGGCGAGAATTGCATTCTGAAGTTTGATCTCTGCATCTTCTTCCTGAAAGAAAGGATAGAATCCGTATCGACAGTATTCTTTGTAGTATTTGAGAGGCCGGTATTCACCTTCCGGGAAAT
This sequence comes from Lachnospiraceae bacterium, assembly GCA_963654805.1. Lineage (GTDB taxonomy): Bacteria > Bacteroidota > Bacteroidia > Bacteroidales > UBA932 > Cryptobacteroides. The sequence goes on from CAVKBL010000033.1 coordinate 6,519, forward strand.
CCACCTTTCCTCGCAGAATCTCTTCAAGAGAAGATACTTTCAGATTCCAGCCATTGCGGATATTTAAAAATTCCCGAAATGACAGTCCGGGCATTTCATAAGGTACGCTTCTTCTGCTGAGGTCTGCTTTATTGCCACTTCTGAGCGCCAACAAGCTGCTCCCGGAATACACTACGTGAAGTGTAGGAAAATCATCATAAATGTTTTTAATCTCAGTTGACCACCCTTTATACTTGTGAATTTCATCTATATACAGACGCTTCCCGCCTTGAGAAAAAAACAGTCCGGCCAGTTCATAGAGAGTGTGTCCGGCAAAATACATACTGTCGGCAGTTACATACAGGGTTTCGTCAAGGTTGTCATACTTTTTTATATGCTGTAGAATCAATGTGGTTTTCCCGACACCCTTTTGTCCCATAATGCAGATGAGGCGGTTGTTCCAGTTTATCTGCTCGTGGAAACTGCGCAGATATCCCATAGGAGCAAGTGCGAGCTTAATGCGAAAAGAATTGTATAGGCCTTCCATTTTGTTTTGTTTTTGCAAATATAACAACTTTGCACAAAAAATTGTGCAATTTACACAGAAAACCACACAAAAAATTGTGCAATAACTTAGACAATCCTTTACAATTTATCCCCAACCTGGGGATAAAATTCGGGGTACCGATTGTCGGAGCGAGCGGAAGAATGGAAAAACACGCCCACAAATATACAAAAAAGCAGTCTCATCACAATGACAAGACTGCCTGTACCTTATTACTCTGAAGACTTAGTCTTCGTATTCCATAATCTGCACCTCTCCGCTATAAGAGAACGTAACATGCTTTCCATAAGCGTCGGTAAGGTCTCCTGTGATGGTATAAGTCTGAGCGGCACCTTCCTCAACCTCATTTTTAACCACCTCCACCTCTCCTGCGGTAAGAGAAGCCTCGTAGCCGTAAGCCGGGCACATATACCAGTTGCCTGCATAAACTCCCCACATATAAAAACCGGTCACCATGGTATTCACTTCCAAAGATTCCACTTCGTCAAGATTCAAAGTCTTGGTGAACTTGCCTGTAGGAACAGTCACATCCCCCGGAGCCACATTGATATAGAGCATGAGAGATTCTCCGTTACCGAAATCATTCTCAAAATCATAATACTTGTCCGCCAACACCAGAACAACAGTCTGCGTCTTGTCGTCTCCGACTATATCTCCAAGAGATGAGCATGAAGCCTTTATAGGATTGGCCAATTTTATATCAGTGTCTAGATTTGAAAATTTGCTGTCTGAAGCGTGCGAGCATACCCTGTCCACACCTTCTGCCACATATGAGAATTTATCTCCGCCGTCAAGAGTTCCCTCTACGGTAACCTTGGCCCCTGACTGGGTCTTCTCTATGACCACAGTGCCGTCCGTAAAACTGACCTGTGAATAGATGACCTTATCATCTTCTACCTTAATGACATACGACTCGCCTACATTCCAAGTACCTGCAGCATAGGTATCGTCAGCTATGGTGTAGGTTCCTGCCGCAAGGTGAAGCTTGTCAGCCTCTGCGACTGTCGCTGGGAGTGTTATATTAAGATCCAGGCATACTATCTGGCCGTTCCCGATAAAAGCGGACTGATCATCATTCTCATCCACCTTTCCTTCGCTGATATTAAGGATGATGTTACCTGTCCCCGCATCATTGTAATCGCCCACATAGAAGCTCTCGAATATCACATCCGGAACTATCACGTCTACAGGAACGTCCGGAGCAGGGTCGTCCGGAGTATTGTTTTTATTGTCCTTGTTACAAGATGACAACAAAAAAGCGGCACATACTGATGCCGTAGCTAAAAATGAAAATTTCCTCATATGTATATAAATTGTGTTGCAGGTTTTACACTACGTCTGCAAATATACAAAAAGTCCGTCGCTTCTTTTTAATTTACATTCAAAAAAGAATATCTTTGTCCGGGATGGGAGAGTTGAACAGCGAAATCAAATATCTGAAGGGCGTGGGCCCCAAACGGGCGGAACTTCTGGAAAAGGAACTCGGGATAAAGACCCTGAGCGACTTGATTCACTTGTACCCGTTTCGCTATATAGACCGCACTACCATACAAAAAATTTCCCAAATCAACCACAGCGCCGCCGCCATACAGATAAAGGCGCAGGTGGTATCAGCCACACTGGTAGGCGAAGGAAAGGCCAAACGGCTCAGCGTCATAGTGGATGACGGAAGTGGCAGAATGGAGATGGTTTTCTTCAAAGGGACCAAGTGGAATCAGGAAAAGCTCATCCCCGGCCGCACTTTCATATTTTTCGGAAAGCCAAGCGAATATAACGGGCGCTACAACATGGTGCATCCGGAAGTGGATGATCCTGCTTCCAACACTCCCGCCGGTGCAGGAGTTCTTACCGGAGTATACCCGAGCACAGAAAAACTTAAAAATTCGGGGATCACGGGAAAAGTGATGTGCCGTCTACAGCAATCCGCCCTCGCCCTCTGCCTTCCGGAAATCAAGGAGAGTCTTCCGGGCTATGTCATAAATGATTTGGGACTATGTTCTCTTGCCTATGCGCTGAAAAACATTCATTTCCCATCGGACGGCTACACACTTGAAAAAGCACAGCGCAGGCTTAAGTTCGAAGAACTCTTTCTTCTGCAACTCAGCCTATTAAAGCAGAAATATATACGTTCACGCCAGTCCGTCGGGCTGGTCATGCCCAAAGTAGGAGCAGACTTCAATGCCTGCTATAACGCCCTCCCATACCATCTGACCGCAGCCCAGCAAAGAGTGATAAGGGAAATACGCACCGACCTCATGTCCGGAAAACAAATGAACCGCCTTCTCCAGGGAGATGTAGGCTCCGGAAAAACGATGGTGGCGGTACTGAGCTGCCTACTAGCCATAGACAGCGGCTTTCAAGCCTGCATAATGGCGCCTACCGAAGTGCTTGCGCAGCAGCATTTTGCCAATATCCAAAAATACCTTTCTCCCACAGGCGTCAGGTGCGCTCTCCTTACAGGCTCCACGAAGACACGCGAGCGCCGTGAAATTCACGAAGGACTGCTAAGCGGCGAAATTGGCCTTATCGTCGGCACGCACGCGCTGTTGGAAGACACGGTGCAATGGAAGAACCTGGGATTGGCCGTGATAGATGAGCAGCATCGCTTCGGTGTGGAACAGCGCGCCAAGCTGTGGACCAAAAACGCTACGGCTCCGCATGTGCTGGTGATGACGGCCACCCCTATTCCGCGCACGCTTGCCATGACAGTCTATGGAGATCTGGACGTGTCGGTGATAGACGAGTTGCCGCCGGGACGCACGCCGGTACGCACAACTCTTCGTACCGAAGCCAAGCTGCCACTGATCTACAATTTTATGCGCAAGGAGATTGCCTCCGGGCACCAAGTGTTCGTGGTCTATCCCATGATTTTCGAAAGCGAGAAGATTGACCTTCAGAACCTCGAAAAAGGATATGAAGATATAGTCCAGGCCTTCCCTTTTCCGCCCTACAAAGCTGCCATAGTGCACGGAAAACAGAGCAGCGAAGAGAAGGCTTTCAATATGGACGCTTTCGCCGCCGGCAGGGCCAACATACTGGTATCCACGACCGTGATTGAAGTCGGAGTGGACGTTCCCAACGCATCCATAATGGTGATAATGAGCGCCGAGCGCTTCGGTCTGTCACAACTTCACCAGCTTCGCGGTCGCGTGGGAAGAGGAGCTGCGCAGTCCCACTGCATACTGGTGCGTGGCTACAAATGCTCAAAAGAAAGCCTCCAACGACTTGAACTGATGTGCAGCACGGAGAATGGATTCACCATTGCGGAGGAAGACATGAAGATGCGAGGACCGGGAGACCCGGAAGGAACAGCCCAGAGCGGACTTCCGATCAATCTCAACATAGCCTCTCTCGCCCGCGACGGACGGCTTTTAAGCGAAGCCCGAGAGTATGCCCTGAGGGTTCTGGAACAGGACCCGGAACTGAGCAGCGAGCGCAATCAGATCCTTCGCGAAGAATTGAGAAAAGACAAATACATACAAAAAGACTTCAGCAAGATATCGTAAGTACACGAAGAGAAGAAGGATTTTGTTATTTTTGCAGCGAATTTTGAAGTGCCATATAATAGAAGATGAAGAAATTTTTAAAAACATTCGGGCTCTGCGCGCTGGCCGTCATAATAGGCTACGTAGTCGCAAACGCTTTTTTCGGATTTATGAAACCAAACAAAAATGAAAAAGGATATGTGGGGCCGTCGGATATCAAGATAGAAGACGGAGTAATGACCCCGGAAACGCTTCTCGCGATGGGAAGGCTTTCCGACCCCCAGGTGTCCCCTGACGGACAGAAAGTCCTGTATGGGATGACTTATACCGATGTAGCGCAGAACAGAAGCTGCAGTAATCTATTCCTCTCGAACATTGACGGCACTGACCGCGTACAGCTTACCCGCTACGCCTCCAGCGTATCCTGCGCCAGGTGGGCTCCGGACGGAAAATCCATCTATTTCATTCAGGACGGACAGATCTGGAACGCCGCACTGGGACGTAAATCGCTTGGCGCAAGACGTCAGATAAGCAATATTCCTTCCGGAATCTCCGAATTCAAACTTTCGCCTGACGGAACAATGATTCTCTATATAAGCACAGTTCCGGGTCCGGTCAAGACTCCGAAAGACATAGACCCTGCTCTTGACAAAGCCCAAGCCTATGTAACTGAAGATCTTATGTACAGACACTGGGATCACTGGGTTACCGAAACTCCCCGCACATATATCGCTCCAGTCGCTGACCTCACCGCAGAAAGAAGCATAGACATCCTCGGAAACGAGCCCTATGAACTGCCTACCGAGCCTTTCGGCGGAACGGAGCAGCTCGACTGGTCTCCGAGCGGAAGACTTGTGGCCTATTCTTGCCGCAAGCACACCGGTAAGGAATACGCATTCAGCACGAACTGCGGCATATATATCTATGACCTGCTTACAGGGGCTACGATAGAAGTCAAGACCGACGGAGGCTACGACACCGATCCGGTATGGAGCGAAGACGGCAAGCACCTCGCTTGGATATCCATGGAGCGCGACGGATATGAAGCCGACCGCCAGAGGATACTCGTGGCCGATGTCTGCATCCCTACGGACGAAGACGGGCAGAGCCTGCCACAGGTAAGCAATGTCCGCGAACTTACCGCCCACTACGATAACGACGCGTCTTCTCTCGTATGGCACGGCGATGAGCTCTATTTCAGCTCGATGCGTCCTTCCGCCACACAGGCCATACTTAAAATCGACCTTGAAGGCCGCGTAAGCCAGATAACCAAGCCGGACTGGAAGTACGACTTCTTCTCCCCTTGGTACATCAAAGACTGCGCTGACGGCGGAGTCGAACTCTACTCCACCTACTACTGCCTCAACTTCCCTGTCGAGATGGTTAAAGTGAACTATACGGCTGACGGCCAGGCTTCATACGCACAGATTTCGCACGAAAACGAGCATATCCTAAGTCAACTGGACGAGCCGACATCCGAGAGCTTCTATCTTAAGACCGTGGACGGCAAGCAGATGCAGTGCTGGATGATCTATCCTCCACATTTCGACAAGAACAAAACATATCCGGCCATAGAGATCGTACTCGGAGGCCCTCAGGGTACCAATTCCCAGGACTGGAGCTACAGATGGTGCTACAGGCTCATGGCCCAGCAGGGTTATATAGTGATCCTTCCTAACAGACGCGGAACCACCGCATTCGGGCAGGAATGGAAAGAACAGATAAGCGGTGACTATCCGGGGCTCAACATGCAGGATTACCTCACTGCCGGCAGGTACGTCAAGAGCCTTCCTTATGTGGGCAAACTCGCTTGCGTAGGAGCTTCTTACGGCGGATATTCGGTCTATATGCTCGAAGGTCTGCACGGCGATCTGTATGACTGCTTCATCGCTCACGCCGGCATCTTCAGCGAACGCCAGATGTGGTTCACCACCGAAGAGATGTGGTTTGCCAATTGGGATAACGGCGGACTTACCGAATACGCCTACACCCCGGGACAGGTTGGAGCGAAGGGAGACGGCGTCACTTTCGGAGGCATGCAGCAGGCAGGCGCACCTTATGCCACTACGCCTAAAACCATACGCCACTATGCCAAAAGTCCGGAGACGATGGTAACGAATTGGCATACACCTATACTGTGCATTCACGGCATGATGGACTTCCGCATACCTTACGAACAGGGCATGGCCGCATTCAACGCCGCACAGATGATGGGAGTGCCAAGCAAGCTGGTAATCTTCCCTGAAGAAAACCACTGGATCCTCCGTCCGCAGAATTCACTCCTTTGGCATAAGGAATTTTACGAATGGCTGGACAAGTGGTGTAAATAACATTCGAAAAAAAAAGCTTATCTTTGCGAGATTGGGTTAGTGATGACAAAGTCTCTGAAGAACATAGCTCTCTGTCTTTTACTGCTCATCCATTTTTCCTGTGCGAAAGATGGATGTGTCATATATGTCGAAGACCCTATAGAGGAGGATACCCGCCCCATAGTCTATTTCGTCTCCAAACAAGGTTCGCTTGGTGACATCGGGTATGTGGATGCGCTATACAGAGGTATCGTGCGCGCTACGCTCGATAACTCCATGATGCTCTCGCTGGTAGAACTGCCTACCGATGAGACCAGCATAGACTACGCCCTGTCCTATATGATAGAATATATGCAGGCCGAAGGGAAAAACCGCAGGGCGCTTGTAGTGATAGCCAATGACAATCTGGAGCCTTTGCTTCAAAAATACAGCGACAAGATAAGCTCGGCCGACAATGTGGATTTCCTGCTTACCGAGACATACGACGAATCTCTTCCCGTCCATACGATGCGCATTCCCCAGTACGGCGTGTATTACCAGGCGGGCATGATTATGGGAAAATGCCTGACCGGCATCGATAAAGCCCTGATAGTCTATGCCAATACGAACGAACTCAGCCTGCTGGACATGGGACTCGGGTTCAGAGCGGGGGCAGACGACAGCGGAGCCGACATTGACCTGATAGAAACTTACATCACGGACAAATACGGCGGATACGACGAAGCCGATTACGCCTATAAATTCTCATACGAGATAGACGGAGAATATAATCTGGTGCTCCCGCTTTGCGGCGGAACATGCCAGGGCTTTTTCAGATATAATAGGGAAAATCCGGGCCAATTCTACACACTGGGAGTGGATTCCGACATGCAGCATTACTCGCCGGACGTACCGTTTTCCATTGTGAAACATATCGACATAGCCTTAGAGACGTGGATTACACATTGGGGAAAAGGCGAGGACATGCCGGCTCACTTGTCATTAGGGTTGTCATCGGGCTATACCGAAATAGTCGTATCGGAATCTTACTCAGGGGGTGACATATCCAAGATAGCTGAGCAATGTTATCAAATCGCAGTGGAAAAGGAGGAAGAATATGAGAACATCTAAGGCTCTGTCCATACTCGGGGCATTTATCATCGCCCTGGTCTCCTGTTCGAATGAGAAATTCGTGCACGTAAGCCCCATAACCACCGTCAAATATAAAATCGCGGTCGTACTTCCGCTCAGCGAGGGCGGAGAATATCAGACCCGCCTGAAAAGCACCGTGGATTTCGCACTGGAGAATATGCGCGGCGCACAGAAATATATGGCGGAGACAGGAGACAGCACGGCCGTCGACCTGGACATAGAATGGTACGACGAGGATAAAGAAGACCTTGACGCTTTGGCAGAGAGTCTTACTTCCAGAGAAGACATGTTTCTGATAATAGGCCCGCTCCGTAACGAGAACGTGGACGTATTCGCCAAGGCCTGCAAGGTAGCCGACATCCCGCTGATAGTTCCTTGCGCCACAAGTGAAAATATCATACGCCGATATGCGAACAGCAAATCAGGGGACAAGGCCGAAAAACCTTTCCTGTGGTCACTGTGCGAGACGGACGTAAGCCAGAGCGAAGCTCTTCTGGCAAAGGCATGGGAGTCAGGGGCAAGCAATATAGCTCTTCTGACGCCGGACGATGACTATGGGCAGACATTCTACGAATGGATTCCGTTCCTTGCCACTGAACTGGGGCTCAAGCTGAACAGCGAAAACATCCTGCAATATAATGATGACGACCTGATGACAAAAGCGCAGACGGCCCTTGCGTCTGGAGTCGATTGCGTGATATGCGCCGTAGATTCGGCCACGGATGCACAGGTCGTACTCGAGGTTAAACAGTCTCTTAAGGGACAGACCCCGCGCATACTGTTTTCAAACGGCGCGCTGTCCGCTTACCTGCTCGGACTTGGCGATCTGTCCGAAGGCGCGGAAGGTATCGCTCCCTATGCTGACCCTTCCACCGGATTTCAGATTGCGTACGAGGAACGCTTCGGATATGCCCCTGCTGGAGCCGAGGCACAGGTATATGATGCCATCCTTCTTGCCGGCCTGACCGCATTTGTAAAGCAATTCTCCAATACCCCTGCCACCGCCAACGAGATTCTGACGCAGATCACCTCTGTCGGCGATCAGTCATATCCTATCTGGAACGAGCTCGGATTGCGCTCGCTTATGGTTCTGGTCAAACATACCGGCACATACGTGAAACTTGTCGGAGCCAGCGGAGTGCTGCGCTTTGATGCCGAGGCCCAGACCAGCCTGCTGCAGAGCACATATGTCCACTGGGCAGTATATCAGGGCCAATTCCTCACGATAGATTTCACAAGTTCTGACGGCAGCAACAGAACCGCATCCACGCTGGCATCCTGGAACTGGAAGGCAAAAGTATCTGAAAACATCGAAGACCAGGATTCGCCTGCCCAATATAAAGAATTGAAAGACTCCTGGGCACTTCTCGTTCAAGGGTCATCCGGATGGGAGAACTATCGCCATCAGTCGGACGTGCTGAACGTATATCAGATGCTCAAGGCTCAGGGCTGGAACGACGATCACATCATACTCATCATCTCGGACGACATCGCCCATAACGAGAAAAACAAATTCCCCGGAACAGTCGCCACCTCCACCTTCGGAGAAAATCTGTACGAAGACGCCGCGGTGGATTACATCTCCGATACCCTGTCGGTCAGCGACATCAAAGATATCCTGCTGGGACGCAGAAGCGGGCACTTGCCTGTGGTTCTTGACACTGACAAGCAGTCAAACGTGCTGGTATTCTGGAGCGGACACGGATGTCTGAAACAAACCAGAAAAGCAGACGGATTCATCTGGAGGGGCAGCGAAATATTCTCGGACAGCGATCTGCGGCAGACACTGATAGACATGAACACTCAGGGGCGTTACCGCAAGATGCTTATGCTTCTAGAGCCTTGTTATTCAAGAACTATGGCAGTGCAGGCCAATAATATTCCGGGGATCTTGAGCATCGCCAGTGCGGCGGAGAACGAGTCGTCATTTGCGGATTTCCACTCCGCAGAACTTGGCACCTGGATGAGCGACCGCTTTTCGAACAATCTGGTAAACACACTTTCGGAAAAGCCTAACCAGACATACAAAGAATTATACGAATATCTATATACCCACACACTCGGATCACACGTTTACATAGAGAACTCCTACTGGTTCGGCAATCTGTGCAAAAGCAGCGTGGGAGAATTCATAACGAATGCAAATCAATAACAATAAACAAAATGAAAAAAATTAAATTCAATTACCTGTTTGCCCTTCTCGCCATAATTGGCACAGCAGCTTTCACTTCCTGCCAAAAGGACAACCCGACCGCTGACCCGGACGAAGTCTATTATGAGATAGACCCTGAAGGCACAACTTATTATACAGCTGAAGAATTGGTTGAACATGTGTTAGGCGGAGACGGAGCCAACGACGACGACGACAAAAAAG
>CAVKBL010000034.1:0-14646 GCA_963654805.1 Lachnospiraceae bacterium
ATTTTGAATTGTTAAACTTTATAAACTCGTCCGGAGTTTTACCGGACACTAATGAACTAAAAAAATGAAAAAGTTATTTACTATGGCTGCTGTTGCAGCTCTCACAGTGTCTTTCATGGCTTGTACGAAAGAGGACAACAAAGGTAATAAGGATGGTGACGACGGTGGAAAAGTAGTACGTACACACAGAGTCAAGACTATGGGCGACAGTTGGAGTGATCCATACACTTTCAACTATGATGCTCAGGGCCGTGTGGCTTCTATCGTTAGTAAATCAGATAACCGCGTGTTCGAATATGGCGGGAACACTCTTACTATCAAAGATAATGGTACAGTGGAGTATACCATTACCCTTAATGCAGACGGTTTTGCTACCAAGGTAATCAGCGCAGATCATACGTGGGACATTACTTATGATGCCAACGGATATCTTATTGAGGGCAAAAAGGACGGAGTGAAGTGTACTTCACAGTCTATTGAAGATGGTAATATCCTTTATTGGACACGTTACGATAAGGATCACGATTTCTGGAGAATGAAGGATGCCACTTATTATTCTGATAAATTGAATAATGGTTGTATTCAGACTCATTATGCTGAAGATCTTGGTTTTAAGCGTTGGGCATGGGAGGCTCGTCTTTTCGGCAATGCTTCTGTAAATGTTCTTGAATCATGTCGTTGGCATAACTATGGTGATGAACTCGCTGCCAAGACGGCGGTTTATATTTACGAGTACGACGCCAATGGAAATGTCACGAAGGAGACCAAGTACTACGGTGTATGGAATGAGACTGACACCACCGGTATGGATGAGGATACAGTTACTGAATTCACTTGGGAGGAGATAAAGTAAGGGATAGACTGAAATTACAGTTTTGACAATTTCGTCCCGCCTCTGCTGTGCTATGTCGGCAGCGGCGGGACGTGTCAGTACAGTAAGCCGAAGGCCCAAAGGGTGGATGTCATTTTGCATCAAAAAAGTGCAAAATTAGCCGAAAATTGCATAAAATCAGTGCTGAATTTCCGGATCCTTTTTCTCCATATATTCGCGGTAGATCTCTTCGGCGAGGTATTGGTCGCTGCGACAGTGAAGGTCAGCTACCTTGTCCTGTATCAGCTGGGCCGTGTCGGAATTATAGAATATGTCCATAGCATGAATCCTGTCTCTGTTAAAGTGCTTAGACAACAATTCTATTATGCGGGCGCATTTCGCTTGAATTATTATGTCGTCAGTTCTGTCTGCCATTTTTAATGGATTTGTAACGGTCACTTCAGTATTTCCTCTGCGGAGCGGAATATAATACAGCGGTCAATTATATCTTGTGTTCTTAAACAGATCTGTCGATTGGGATGTTCGAACTGAAGCCTTTTCAACGCGTCATTTTTGCTTATGTCCCCAGAAAAATATAAATCGATGGTTCTAAATACCTTATCGTTTGCGATGCCGCCAATTACGATGTCGTAATCGGTTGAGTCCTTGCCAAGTCTGCAATCTGATATGAAATCCAGCCACGGTTCATCATAAGCATCGAATTCCAGAATTTTGAAGGAGTTGGGTACTTCCGCCAATTCGTATATGTTTAAGAAAGCTCTCTTGCCACGGAAAAGAAATCTCTCGGCGTATTTTATCGCTTGGCCTTTGAGTGTCGTAACATAAAAGCCACGTCCGAAATCCAGATTGGAGCGTGAATGCAAAATGTCTGGAGATTGGACAATTTCTGTGGACGAGTGGTAAACTAACATGGCAGGACTCCTCTTTCTTTCATTAGTGATATGAGATCGTCAACTATGTAGTCTCTGCTGAAGGTATGCAAGACATCGTAGCTCTTAATAATGTAATCAAGAATTCCGGAGTCTTTAAGTTTATGATACACTTCCCTTTCCGGAACTGTAAGTGTCGTGGCGACATTTCCGATGCAGAAGGTGGTAAAATCTAATTGGTCGAAACTCATGTTTCCAAGTCCTTTTCGCAAAAATAATGATTTGCTGCTATTTCACAAAGATTAATCTCATACCTTCCCGAACAGCTTCACGTTGTCAAATGAAGGGGTGAGCTTGCCGTCTTCGATGGCGTGGATGATTTCCACTACTTTGTCATTGCATGGCGTAGGGATTCCGATCTTGCGGCCATAGGCGCAGACGCTTCCGTTGATGGCATCCACCTCGGTCTTCTTCCCGTGCTCTATGTCCTGGAGCATGCTGGCCTTCAGCAGAGCGTGCTTTTTGATGGCTATAGGGATGATGGCAAATGATATGGCTTTCTTCACCGGGTTATTATAGTCCAAGAGTTTCACCACATCCTTACCCTGGATAGGCTCGATCCTGATGCCGCCGGCCTTGCACACTTCTATGCACTCTTTTATGATGGCCTGGACCACTTTGCGTGAGGCTTTCTCTTTTGCAGCCTGCCCGAAGGTGCTTCCGCACACCGCGCTCATCCCGGAGAATGAAGCGTTGATAAGAAGCTTGCTCCATCTGGTGCCTATAAAGTTCTCGTCCACTTCTACGGGACCCATCTTCTCCAACAGGGCTTTCACTTCGTCGAAATGGTTCCCTGGTTTCGCCCCGAGGTATCCGAGTGAAAATGTCAGACTGTCAGGCGCGCTGGTAAGTTCGCTCACGCCAGGCTCCGTCATGGTCGCTCCCCAGGCCACCGTGCAGCCCAGCACTCTGTCCTGTCCCACTATCTCGCTTATCTGCAGTTCCGGAAGCCCGTTTTGCAGAGTTACGATCACGCCGTCCTCACTCAGGAAATCTTTAAGGAATGTCACCACTTCCTGATTATGCTGCTGCTTGGTCATAAGGAAGATGATATCGTACTTGCCGCTCATCTGGTCCGGAGTATAGACTGTCACTCTCTGCACGAAATCCACTGTCCCTATCACGTGCGCCCCGTGTGCCTGAAGTGCCTCCACGTGTTTGATGTTGCGGTTGATGAGCTCTATCTGTCCGCCTGCGCGGGTGATGAATGCTCCCAGAATGGTGCCGAGCGAACCGGCTCCGTAAATAGCTGCTCTCATAATTATCAATCAGTTTGTCAAATATTCAATAACTCAAATTTCGCAGAGGCCGTTACCCTTCCTCCGGGAATGGGCCTGCTTTCCTCCTATAGTCTGTCCATGTTCAGGCCAATTCTGCCTCAGGGCCTTGTGTCTGCGATTCTGATGTTTTCTTTTGTGACTCGGTGCTTGCGTTCAGTACATTCCATCTTCTAAAAACAATCTATCCTCAAAAATTCATCATAATCTGGAGCAACTTGTTTTTACACGTCACTTAAGGCGAAAGCATATTCGTACAGGCAAATTTAGCGATTTTTTCGACTATGATAAAAAGTGACATGTACAATACAGTCGTTATTTAAACGAATCCCTATTCTCCCAGTACCAGAAGATATACGATATATATGTGCCAACACCTCACTTTACTGCCAAAATTTAGTGTTGAATGTTCAGTAGTGGAATGAAATGCCTGTTTTCGTCCACTACTGGGCGGTGGAAGGGCGCAAAAGATGGTGTTGAATGTTCAGTAGAGGAATAAAAAGCCGTTTTTTGTCCACTACTGGTCGGTGGAAGGGCGCAAAAGATGGTGTTGAATGTTCAGTAGTGGAATAAAAAGCCAATTTTTGTCCACTACTGGGCGGTGGAAGGCTGCAAAAGATGGTGCCATATGTTCAGTAGTGGAATAAAAAGCCAATTTTATTCCACTACTTGCCGGAGTAGGGTTGCAAAAGACGGTGCTGGATGTTCAGTAGTGGAATAAAAAGCCAATTTTATTCCACTACTCGCCGGTAAAAGTAAGTGGATAGCTAACGAAAGTCATGGATGGCGATATGGAATATGGAAAAACATCGCGTTGCAGGGGTGATTCAGCCATCGTGTTTGTAATCGGTAGAAGTAGCTGGTCCAACCACGAGGCGCAGGTAGCTACGGGGCGGAGCTTTTGTCTACTTTGTGTTTCAAATAAAGACAGCGTGCCTTATCTTATCAAATTCGCCGACCGCAAATTTTTCAACCTGTGACAAATTGTCACTTTCAGGCGGTGGAATGTAATTTGGGTATAAATGGACAAAGAAAGGAGAGAAAAATATGGAGAATAAATACGAAAATCTGGAAAAATTTGCGATTAACCTTAATCAGAGGGCGCTTCAAGGTAAGCTTGACCCTGTGATCGGGCGAGACGAAGAGATTCGTCGTGTTCTTCAGATACTTAGTCGAAGAACCAAAAACAATCCTATCCTGGTAGGTGAACCGGGTGTAGGTAAGACTGCGATTTCGGAAGGAATCGCACAGAAGATCGTGGACGGTAATGTCCCGGAGAATCTTAAGAACAAGATAATATATTCCCTTGACCTGGGCGCCATCATCGCGGGTGCCAAATATCAGGGCGAATTCGAGGAACGACTTAAAGCCGTAGTGAAGGAAGTCACCGAATCCGACGGGCAGATAATCCTGTTCATCGATGAGATCCACACTCTGGTGGGTGCAGGCCGAAGTTCCGGTGCCATGGATGCGTCCAACATACTTAAGCCTGCATTGGCCCGGGGTGAACTGAGAACCATAGGTTCGACTACGTTGGATGAGTATCAGAAATATTTCGAGACCGACAAGGCGCTCGAGAGACGATTCCAGATGGTGATGGTCGACGAACCGACGCCTGCCGAGAGCATATCCATACTCCGTGGCCTGAAGGAAAAGTACGAGAACCACCACAAGGTGAAAATCGAAGATGACGCGCTGATAGCAGCCGTGGAGTTGTCATCGAGGTATATAACTTCGCGTTTCCTGCCGGATAAGGCGATAGACCTCGTGGATGAGGCCGCTTCGAAACTCCGTCTGGAGATGAACTCCGTGCCGGAGCCTATCGCAGAACTGGACAGTAAGATAAAGCAGCTCGAAATAGAAAAGCAGGCCGTCAAGCGTGAGGGCGTGTCTTTGAAACTGGATAAGATAGAAGAGGAGCTCGCACAGGCGCGCTCACAGCATGATGCACTTCAGAAGCGTTGGGACGACGAGAAGGGAATTCTTTCCAAAATCCAGTCAGACCGTGCTGAACTCGAAGACCTTAAGCTTCAGGCTACCAATGCCGAAAGAAGCGGAGATTACGGCCGCGTAGCGGAACTCCGTTACGGTAAGATGGCCACCATACAGAAAGACATAGACGATCTTACTGCCAAGAAGGCAGCCATTAAGGACCCTATTCTTAATGAAGCGGTTACGCCTAACGACATAGCGGAGATAGTTGCCCGCTGGACGGGCATTCCTGTAAACAAGATGCTCGAAAGCGAGAAGACCAAGCTCCTGCGTATGGAAGATGAACTGCACAAGAGGGTAGTTGGTCAGGACGCCGCGATAAAGGCCGTGAGTGACGCCGTAAGGCGAAGCCGTGCCGGACTGCAGAACGAGAAGAGACCTATCGGCTCATTCATGTTCCTGGGTACGACCGGTGTGGGTAAGACCGAATTGGCCAAAGCCCTGGCGGAATTTCTGTTCAATGACGAGAATATGATTACCCGTATCGATATGTCTGAATATCAGGAGCGTCATTCAGTGAGCCGTCTTGTCGGTGCGCCTCCGGGATATGTAGGATACGATGAAGGCGGTCAGCTTACCGAAGCGGTGAGAAGAAAGCCTTATTCGGTGATACTTCTCGACGAGATAGAAAAGGCACATCCGGACGTGTTCAACATACTTCTGCAAGTGCTTGACGACGGGCGTCTTACCGACAACAAGGGACGCACGGTGGATTTCAAGAACACGATTCTTATCATGACCTCGAACGCCACCTACGAACAGCTGCGCGCCACGATGCGTCCGGAGTTCCTGAACCGAATCGACGAGATCATCACCTTCTCTCAGCTCACCAAGGACGATATACGCGCCATTCTTCATCTGCAGATGAACATACTGCGCGACAAACTTTCCGAAAGCGGAGTGCAGATAGTCTTCAGCGAGAACTTCGAGAACTACATGACCGAAGAAGGGTACGATCCGGCTTACGGTGCACGTCCTATAAAGAGGCTTATGCAGCGTGAACTTGTCAACCTGATAGCGACAAAAATTCTGGAAGGAAATGTACAGAAAGGAACTACGGTCAAGGTCGACGTAAAGGATGGACAGGTGTCCGTGGAAGTAGTCCAATAGAGGGCGGTGCGATAAGATAAGTGTTTGTTTTTCTTTGACATTTTTTATATATTTACGCCGTTTTTATGCGAAATCGGTGTAAAATATTTCTTGTACTTGTAGCCTTTGTTAGCTTGACGTCAGTTGCTCGTGCAGCATCCGATATGGCTGACAGTACTCAGACCAAGCGCGAAGAATTCATTATTCACTATCGCTTTGATAAGATTAATGTCGACTCCACCTATTTGGATAACAAGAAATCGCTGGCGCATATCCGTTATTTCCTGAAGAATTCTCCTCGCGTGGACAGTATCACCATCTATGCATGGGCCTCACCGGAAGGCGGATATCCGCATAACAAATGGCTTTCTAAAAAGCGCGCGGAATCCGCTAAGAAGCTTCTTCTTTCCCTTGCCGGGGAGAACAGTTCGCTTACTGCAGACAAGATACTTATAAGTCCTCTTGCCGAGAACTGGGAAGGACTCACCCGTATGGTTGAGCAGAATTACACCCGTTCGAACAAGGCAGCCCTTCTTAAGATTCTTTATGACGACAGTGTAGGCGAGGAGACCCGTAAATGGCGAATCAAGCACATGGATGGAGGCGTCACGTGGAATTATCTGAAGCGCAATTATATGAAAAGGCTTCGTGCAGCCACGTGGGTGTGCGTGTGGTCAGATGAATTCCTGCTTTTGCCAATATCGGCTCCGGAAGATACTCTGATCGCTCCTAACCCTACTATCAGCCGTGAACTCTACAGACCTTTGCCACAGGAATCGGCCGACAGTACTCAGATGGGGGAGAAGATGATACTTGAAGTTAAGACAAATCTTCTCTACGATGCGGTAACGGCTCTTAATATAGGCGTGGAAGTGCCTATTGGACAGCATTTCAGTGTAGGTGCCTATTATCTCAACCCTTGGTGGGCCTGGGGGCCTAACGATAAGAAGTACGCCTTCCAGATCCAGGAACTCGGCTTCGAGGGCAGATGGTATCCTTCTCTTATTGAAGACAGACGCTTGACAGGATGGTATGCCGGGCTTTATGCCAAGTCGGCACAGTACGATTTCCAGAATGATAAAAAGTATTGCTATCAGGGAGAGTATTGGAGCGTGGGGGCTACGGCAGGGTATGTATTCCACATAAAGAAGTATATGCGTCTGGAACTTGGCCTTCAAGTGGGTTACCTGCAGTCGGACTATAGACATTACCAGCCAGATGCCGGATATGAACATCTGTACCGTGACCCGTATAAAGTGGGTAAGTACTATTTCTTTGGACCTACGAGCGTGAGCGCCACATTGACCGTTCCGCTGTATGTGAAATATAAAAAATAAAAAACTCCCGAGCAGTTCGGGAGTTTTTTTTATGTGTAACAGCGTTTTATTTAAGTGATTCCACCAAATTCAGAACTCTTTGTCTGTTCTCTTCTATAGTAGAAGCATCGGCCGGGACCTCGTGGTATTTGCCTTGGGATTTGTAGTAGTCGATGAGCGGCTCAGTCTGATTGTGATAAGTTCTGATGCGGTTGTTGATGGTCTCCTCCGAAGCATCGTCGGCGCGTCCCTCTATGACTGCACGGTGTGCTATGCGCTGCTTCACCATATCGTCCGATATCATAAGTGAGATTACAGCATCCACTTTGTGTCCCCTTTGAGAGAGTATCTGATCCAGGTCTTCAGCCTGTCCAAGTGTGCGTGGGAAACCGTCGAGAAGGAAGCCTTCCACTCCTGTAACCGTGTCGAATTTGGACGCTATCATGCCTTCCACCACTTCGTCAGGAACCAACATGCCTTTGTCTATAAGTGATTTGGCTTGCTTGCCAAGCTCTGTTCCGGCAGAGATTTCGGCTCTTAGAAGTTCTCCTGTAGAGATGTGGCAAAGATTATATTTTTCGCGCACTGCAACTGCATGTGTACCTTTTCCCGCTCCCGGAGGACCGAATAAAATGTAGTATTTCATATCTTTTGAATATTTATTTTAATACATATATATCTTTAAGGTTTCGTCCCAATTCGTTATAGTCCAATCCGAACCCTACTATGAAGCGTGGCGGGATCTCCATAGCCGCGTAATCTATCTTGACATTTTCTTTATAGATCTCCGGCTTGAAAAGCATCGTGCAGATTTCTATGTTTTCGGCTCCTTTTTCCTTCAAATGGTCTCGCAGAAATCTAATGGTGGCACCGGTATCTATTATGTCTTCACATATGATAACGTCTCTTCCTGTGATGTCGCCCGCTATATCGTAGACTATGTTGATGTGTCCTGTGCTTTCTGTACCGCTGTAAGAAGACAGTTTGATAGTCATCAGTTCACACTGGAAATTGAGCCTTTTCATAAGTTCAGAGGTGAACATTATGGCTCCGTTGAGTACGCAGAGAAGGATGGGTGGTTTCTTGTCTTCGGAGTGTGCCGTGTTGAGTTTGTCTGCCACTTTATCCGTGGCCTTCATGAGGTCACTGTACTCGATAAACGGGACAAATGTCTTGTCAAAAAGAGTTACGCTGTTCATTTTTATGAATGTAAATTTCAAATATAGGAAATTTATCGCGTCTTTACTATATTGCGTTTCTAAATTATAAACTTGCTATGAAAACTTTGTTTGTCGCGCTTGCCCTTATGTGGCAGGCTCACGCCGGTGATGCAGCCTTTGCCACCTATCTGGATGCGGCCGCGTATCTTCTCGGTGCTCAAATCGACGAGAATCTTTCAGAAGAAGATGCGGAAAAATATTACGAACTTCACATCCATCCATTAAGGCTTAATATGTCTTCCGCTTCAGAGCTTTTGTCTACCGGCTTTTTCACCCCTTTTCAAGTGTCGTCTTTACTGGATTATATTGGACGTAACGGAGATATAATCTCCTGCGCTGAACTCTCCTGTGTGAGCGGGATTGGAAGGGAAATGGCGGGGGCTCTCTCTTTTTTCCTCTCTTTTGAAAGCGCTATGCTTCCTTCGCAAAGACGCCAGGCCGATCGTCTCGAGGTTGAGGCGAGCATGTGTAACAGCGTAAAGGGAGAAGCAGTGTCGTCACGCATGAAATTGGCCGTG
This sequence comes from Lachnospiraceae bacterium, assembly GCA_963654805.1. Lineage (GTDB taxonomy): Bacteria > Bacteroidota > Bacteroidia > Bacteroidales > UBA932 > Cryptobacteroides. Next base: position 9,174 of record CAVKBL010000034.1, read on the forward strand.
CTTGTACCGCGTGGCTGGTCCGGAGGCTTATGCGCTACAGATGCGCTTCAGGGGGCGTATTTAAAAAGAGCAGGAGCGAAAGCGGAAGTGCTTGTGGGTAGTTTAAACGCCCGTTTTGGACAAGGTCTTACTTTTTCCAGTGGATTTTCGATGAGCGGAGTACAAAGCATGTCAGGCTTGTCACGCAACCCCTCGGGGATAGCGCCCAGCAGTACTTCCAACGCCTCTTATGCACTTCGAGGAGTTGCTGCGTCATTTCACTTCGGTAAGGCGACGCTTCAGAGTTTAAGTACCTTTGATTTGGCCACGCAGGCCATCAATCTGTCGGTTTTAGGTAGGCGTTCAACAGGCGCCATGACCTTTTCCCGCTCCTGCGAGACATATTCGCTCGGCTCTGACTTTAAGTCTACTCTGGGCTATTTCACACTTTGGGGAGAGGCGTCTGCCAGCATCAAAAACAGGACTTTGGGCAGTGCGGCTCTTGCCGGAGTATATTATAATATGGCGTATAAAAGACGTCTGGCCTTGATGCTCAGATCGTACAGTACTGGTTATGCCAATCCTTATGCCGGTGCGGTGCGCAGCACTTCGAAGTGCTGTGACCAGATGGGTTTGGACATGGGTGTAGAGTATGATAATTTCTCCGCTCTGCTTGATATTTACAGGAAGTCGAGTACAGGGGAGAGTAAGGCCAGAATGATTTCCTCTTATAATTATTCTATGGACGGAGCATCTTTTGAGTGTCGGCTCGATTCCAGATTCGTAGGGCAGTCGCGTCACTCTGTCCGTATTACGGGAACATTGGCAAGGGAAGTTCTGAATGGGTCTGCCAGGGTTCATATTCAGAAAGGGGAGGACTGGGCCGCTCTTACCTACTTGCAGGCGGGGCTGAAAGGAAGGAACGTCCGGAGCAAGGCCGCCGCGACCGTACGCATAACATATTTTAATACCTCTTCATGGAATGACCGTCTGTATGGCTATTCTCCGGATGTGCCTGGGTTTTTCTCTGTCAAGGCCTACTATGGCCATGGTTTTGAATACTCTATCTATATGAAAATGAGAGAATTGGCCTTGAAGATAGGAAGAACCTGTTATTTTGACGGTAAGCCTGCTAAATTTGAGGTAAGGCTGCAGGTGTCCCTTAGAAGTTCAGTTTCAATCCCACGCCCAGGGCGGTCGATGAACTTGTAGAAGAGGATGCGTAGGTGTTCCCTATGGCGTAGTTAGGGCTTATCAGCGTAGGGCTGATGCTCATGGAGATGTCGTCGGAGATTTCGAAATCGTGCATATAGGCAAATACATTGGCATCTATGACCTGGAGCAAGTATCCCGCGAAGGTTACAAGCAGGGCGTAGTCGCGATAGCGGCGGTAGAGGTCTTTGTAGTATTTGGCAGTCTCGGTGGAGATGTAGGTGGTGTCTCCGGAGTTGTAGATGGCCCTGAAACGCTCGAAGTTAGCTTTGAATTTGAAGTAGTAGCTCAGGCTTCCGCCCATTACGCCCCAGTAGATGGGCAATTTCCACAATTCGCGGTTATAAATCTGGCCAAGTCCCGGAAGCAGAAGCGAATAGAGAGTGGCTTTCTGCGGATTAGGCCAATCGCCAGGCTTGTAGCAGATGACTCCGTCCATAAACGAACCCCAGTAGACCAGTGCGGCCCCGGCGTAGCAAAGTGTGGACGCAGTGGAATTGCCTGCCTGGTCATAGTAGATGCCCCCGCCTATTCCGGCCGCTATTCCACCGTAGACTATGGGCAGTTTCCAATAGTCCTTATTATATATCTGCATGCCGCCCACGCACAAAAGAGAGCCCTCGAATGCGGTGGATACGTCCATGGTCGTCTTGTGACCCAGAGCACCGAAGTATTTCTTGACGTCGAATATCTTGTCGCCAGAGGTGGTGTCCGGGGCATTCGAGTCATTATAGTTCTGGGAAAACGCTTCGTCCTTGAACTGTGCCTTACAGTCAAGCGAAGCCGTCAGAAGTAACAGCCCACAGAGCAGAATGCCTGCTTTAGTTGTTCTTGAGAGCATCCAGAAAGCGGTTTATCTCTTCGTCTGAACGGAAGTTGACAGTAAGTGTGCCTTTACCGTCTTCACTTCTTTTAAGGCTTATCTTGCCTTTGAAAAAGCGGGCCATCTCCTTGCAGAGGTCTTTATGAAGAGAGGGCACCTCGACGGACTTTGAGCCTGGCTTTTGAGGCTCGCCTTCACCCCCTTGTGATTTGCTTAGAAGGGCTTTGACTTTATCTTCCAGCTGGCGTACGTTAAGAGTATTTTTTATGGTGTAGTCGCACAGACTGGTCTGCAGGTCAGGATCTTCCACGGACAGAAGCACTTTAGCGTGGCCCACGCTTATCTGCCCCACCTTGATGTCGTGCTGAATCTTGACAGGAAGCTTGAGCAGACGTATCTGGTTAGCTATGCTTGAGCGGCTCTTGCCAAGCCTGGTGGCCATCTGTTCCTGCGTCAGGGAGCACTCGTCCATGAGCCTTTCGTAGCTGAGTGCCACCTCGATAGGGTCGAGATTCTCCCGTTGGATATTCTCCACTATGGCCATTTCCAGCATACCCTGGTCGTCGGTCTGTCTGACATAGGCCGGAATCTCTTCGAGCCCTGCCATCTGACAGGCGCGATAACGTCTCTCACCGCTGATTATCTGGTATCTGCCTTCGCTTATCTTACGCAGAGTTATAGGGGTGATAAGACCTAATGTCTTGATGGATGCTGCCAATCCTTCCAGCTGCTCGGCATCGAAGGATGTGCGCGGCTGATAAGGGTTAGGCTCTATGCTCCTGACAGGCACTCTGAAGATGTCCGCCGAGTCAGCGGCAGAGGATGCGGCGCTTTTCTGCTGGTATGTGACCGGTTTGCGAAGTTCGTCCACTTCGCCTATATTCCCCAATATGGCGCCAAGGCCACGTCCCAGACCTCTTGGTGGTTGACTCATATCTTTTCGTTATTTCTTTCCAGAACCTCTTTTGCCAGATTCAGGTAGTTGTTGGTACCGTTACTGTTCACATCGTAAAGCACGATCGGCTTACCATAGGAAGGGGCTTCGGAGAGCCTGATGTTACGCTGAATTATGGTATTGAATACCATGGATTTAAAGTATTCCTTAAGCTGACCTACCACCTGTGCGTGCACCTTGGTGCGTCCATCGAACATGGTCACCACGAAGCCTTCGATGTTAAGTGAAGGATTGCTTCCGTTCTGAACCAGACGTATGGTCTGAAGGAGTTTTCCTATGCCTTCGAGAGCGAAAAATTCAGGCTGTACGGGAATTATTACCGAATCCGCCGCCGACAGGCAGTTGATGGTGATAAGCCCGAGTGAAGGCGCGCAGTCCATTATGATATAGTCGTAGTCGTCTTTGACGCTGGCAAGTGCCTTACGCAGAATATGGTCTCTGTCGGGAAGGTCTATGATTTCTATTTCGGCACCTACCAGATTGATATGTGAAGGAATTATCTTAAGGTAATCCATCTCGGTGGGAAGAATCGTGTCTTCGGCCTTGATCGCTCCTATCATAATCTCGTAGAGGGTGCGGCCCTGGGTGGATTCAGGGGAGTAGTTCAGCCCTGAAGTGGTATTGGCCTGAGGGTCAGCGTCTATTATGAGAACCTTCTTTTCGAGAATGGCCAGAGATGCCGCCAAGTTGATGGCGGTGGTGGTTTTCCCCACTCCGCCTTTTTGGTTTGCTATTGCTATAATCTTACCCATAGAAAAGCAAATTTAACAAAATTATTTGACTTTGCCCGCGCCTTTCGAGAGGTTTATAGATTGGTCAGGACGTTGATTTTATGTGGCAGTAGTTCCACAGTTGCGGGAAGACGTCCTACTATCTCGCCGTCCAGCTCCACTATATCTTCTGACAGGGCGTCTTTAGGAATGATTCTGAAACTTTTTCCTCTGGCGTAAATGATTTTCTTCGATTTGTCGAGGTTCTTTCTGTATATGCGCGGCAGTTCCGGAATCAAAGAAAAAATCGGGATCTTGGGCACTATTATCGAATCCAGTATCCCGTCTGTCGGGTCAGCCAGACAACACTGCTGCATGCCTCCGCCGCAATAGGACCCGTTTCCGAATGCTATGTCGAGCACTTCTCCGCTGTAGAGCAGGGTGTCGTCACAGTAGAAGTCCACATTTATCGGCTTTATATGGAACAGGTTATGCAGAAGCGAGCGAAGATATATACGGGCTTTGCGCTTGCCGTGTTCCTTACTGTGGTTCACTTGCTGGCACACGTGCGAATCAAACACTATTCCGCCGATATTGGCCATATAAGAGACTTTTCCGCCGCTGAGACTTACTTTTACCACATCTTCTTTTATGAAATGGGCCTGAGCGAGAACTTCAGTCATCTTGATGGTGTCGTGCGGTATCTTGAAGGCTTTTATCCAGTCATTGCCACTGCCAATCGGTGCGAGTGCGAGGTAGAATTCTTCCGGGTCTACTCCTGACTGTGCGCACCAGGACAGCACTCCTTCAAACACTTCGTGAATGCTGCCGTCGCCTCCTACAGTGAGTATCTTTCTATATCCCATTCTGGCTGCCGCCGCTGCCAATTCTTCTGCGTGGTGTTTGTGCGTGGTGTACGCTATATGAAGCGGTACGCCCAATTTCTTAAGATGTCGTTCTGCCGGAACCCATTTGGACATGGTCTTGCCGGAGCCGGCGTGCGGATTGATTATGGTGTACCATTCTTTTCTTGAATTTGTCATCTGCCTCTAAATAAGGAGCGCAAATTTAGTAAAAAAAAGGCGCACTTGAAATTAATCATGGTAAGTCCCTGTCTTTGCGACTCTGTACGGATAAACGCAATGTTGCCGCTTTTGCTCTTCTGGTCCCCGCTATTGCTCGCCTCCCACTTCGTTGGTCCTTCCGCTACTAGCGCGGATGCTAACGACCGCAGAGCCAAAGCTGCAACATTTACGAAATGCCGATTTAAGTGTGAAACGCCAATTCAAGTGAATAGTGCAACACTGTCAAACTGAATTTCAGCATGTCTTTTGTGTTTTTCTCTGTTTAGTAGTGGACGAAAAATGGCATTTTGTTCCACTTCTAGCTTTTATATTCACAGTTTTCAAGTATTTCGTGTCGAGTAGTGGTAGTTTTTCGCGTTTTTATTCCACTACTCGACGGCGCTTTTTATTTGGTTATTGTAAGTTCGGGAATAATCGTTATATTCGCAAGGTAATTATTTGATACAAAGTAAGTTTGTAAAGATAAAGTTTACAACGTAAAGCCAATTTTGTCTTGTTGGAAGATTTGCGGAAGGATTATCGTGGAATGTGGTGGATTATCACAAAGTGCGGTGAGATTCTCGCCCGTGGAACTTTCGGGAAGGCGATACAATTTTAAACATAAACTAATTAAATTATGGAAAATTTCAATTCAAACATCAGGACGGCAGTCTATGCCGACCTTCGCAGCGATTTCATGTTCAAAAGAGCCTTCGGCCAAAAGGACATC
>CAVKBL010000035.1:0-14264 GCA_963654805.1 Lachnospiraceae bacterium
TTCACTTCAGCAGTGGACGACATGACCGAATACTGCGCCAAAATGGGAGAAGGCATACGATAAACTCCGCATAGGAAAAGCCCGATAACTTTGGCAATCTATTTCTATAATTCCAAAGAATTACTCTTTAATAGAAAATCATAAACACTCATTGTCGTAATGCCGGACTCATCCCTTGTTACAGGACCCTCCTCGCCGACAACAATAATCTTTTTAAAGGAGTCATTCACATTCAAGAGCGAAGCACGTTCCTGTCTATTCTTCTCTTCGGATTCTATCGCATACGCCGACTGGATATAATAGCGTCTGCTGCCCAGATTGCATACGAAATCCACTTCAAGGCTTGAACGTAGCTGTCTGCCGTTTGAATCTCGTATCACGACTGGGACAACTCCGATATCTACATTAAACCCACGCACTTTCAATTCATTAAAAATCAAGTTCTCCATCAGATGGCTCTTTTCCTGCTGACGGAAGTTGATCCGGGCGTTACGCAATCCTAAATCCATAAAGTAATATTTATATGGGGAATTGATATAACGTTTGCCCTTAATGTCATAGCGGGTAGCTTTCTCTATCAAGAACGAGTCGCAGAGATGGTCGATGTAATCCTTGACCGTGTCGTAGGAAACGTCTGACTTCTTCTCACTTTTAAAAGTATTCGCAAGTTTGTTCGGATTAGTCAAAGCGCCGATGCCGGAAGCCATTATATTGATGAGTTCCTCCAAATCATCATCTTTACGGATTTCATAACGGTCCTTGATATCCTTGATGTATGTCTGGGCAAACAAGGATTTTAAAAACTGGACTTTCTGTTCTTCGCTTTCATACGACAATATCTGCGGAAGTCCTCCATACAGTAGGTATTCATTGAACCCTGCCTGCACGCTTCCGGAATAAGCGGACATATATTCACTAAAACTCAAAGGATACATTTTTACCTCAAACCCACGACCTCGAAATTCCGTAACTATGTCCTTGGACAAAAACTTAGCATTGCTGCCTGTCACATAAATGTCCGCATTATTTTTTCTCAGAAAACCGTTCAATACATCTTCAAAGTGTTCAAGCATCTGAATCTCGTCTAAAAGGATGTAATACATCCCGTCATCCTTGATACGGCTTTCCACAAAAGAGTAAAGATTGTCGGGGGCTCTGAGGTTGCGGTTCTTATAATCTTCCAGATCAATTGCAATGATATGGTCGGCTGATATGCCAATAGTCTTGAGATATTCAGCGAATATCTCGAAAAGAAGATAGGATTTCCCGCATCTGCGCATTCCGGTGATAACTTTAATCATCCCGTTATGGCGCAGTGAGATGAGCTCATCCAAATATTTTTGTCGTTGAATGCCCTTCATAAACTATTCGAATTCTATATCACTTTGTGACGAAGTTTTCGATTACAAAGATGGATATTATTTAGTAGAACAGCAAGATTCATCTCGTAAAAAACAAGCACTTCTCCTGCAAGGGAGCGGCCATTTACAAACTTATCACCTTTTACCCTGCTGACAACAACGTTAATATTTTGTCAGGTATAACTAATAAATTTTTAGGCATAAGCTAATAATTTTATCTTTGGTCGCCTATGGACGGAGACATCCGATCGGAATGACATAAACACCGTCCTTGCGTCTGTATGCGTATTGCCCCACTCCTGTAAGAACCATCAGGAATGACGGAGCGCTCATCTTGTCAGAATCTATTTTGCCGGACAACTCTTTTAGAGATCCGGCCGCTTTTTCTATATTGTCCATCCCGCCCAATTTGATCTCTGTCAGAGCATATCGGCCGTCACGCAAGTGGATCACTGCATCACATTCGAGTCCGGAGAAGTCGCGATAATGCAACACCTCTCAAATGAGAGCATCGGCATATACGCGCAAATCACGCACTGCCATGGACTCGAAATACAGCCCAAATGTACGCAGGTCGTTAAGCAAATCTCCAGGCGCGATCGCAAGTGCCGCCGCCGCTATACGTGGTTTATATGCCTTCATATGATTTTAACAACATTTTTAACCATGTAAATATACTGATTGATATTGAAATACCAACCTCCACTCCGCAACTTTTCGGAAAAGCACTTACGACAAAGGCAGATGGATTTCTTCGGCTAAATTCACTAACTTTGGCTAAAATCACATCAGGTTTCATGAAAAAGCTGGCCCTTTTACTCTTTACAGCGCTCTGCATCTCGTCCTCGTGGATTTTCGCGCAGAGCGGATACACGCCCACAGAGGAAAACCTTCTCGCACGCGAGAGATTCCGTGACGAGAAATTCGGGATATTCATACATTGGGGACTATACGCCCTGCTTGGAGACGGTGAATGGAATATGCAGGTAAACGGCATCAAAGCGGATGAATACGCCCGACTCGCCCGCGCCTTCTACCCTTCCGGGTTCGACGCCGCACAGTGGGTGAGCGCCATAAAGGAATCCGGCGCAAAGTATGTCACGTTCACATCACGCCATCACGAAGGCTTTTCGATGTTCAAAAGCGAAGCGAGCGGATACAATGTCGTGGACGCCACTCCGTTCGGGCGCGATATCGTGGCCGAATTGGCCGAAGAATGCCACCGGAGCGGACTTGACCTCCACCTGTACTATTCTCTTGTGGACTGGTACAGAGAAGATTATTGGCCACTGGGGCAGACCGGGCACGCGTCCGGACGCGAAAAGCACGGAGAATGGAACGACTATCTGGCATTCATGAAAGCCCAGCTCCGCGAGCTGCTGACTTCCTACGGGCAGATAGGCTGCATATGGTTCGACGGCATCTGGGACAAGGAAGAGTTCCCTCGCGAAGAACAGCCCCGCATCTGGGATCTATACGGACTTTATTCCCTGATACACAGCATCCAGCCGGCCTGTATGGTGGGAAACAACCACCATATCGACCCGTTCGAAGGAGAAGATATGCAACTTTTCGAACGCGACCTTCCCGGGCAGAACGAAGCCGGGCTGTCAGGCAAATCTGGAGTCAGCACGCTCCCGCTGGAGACCTGCCAGACGATGAACGGCTCCTGGGGCTATCGCATAACCGACCTTGGATACAAAAGCAGCGATGAGCTCATCACATATCTGGTCCGCACGGCCGGTATGAATGCCAATTTTCTTCTGAACATAGGTCCTCGCGCCGACGGAACTCTGCCTGAGCCGGCACTTGAGCGACTGAAAGACATGGGAGCGTGGCTGAAAGAGAACGGCGAGAGCATCTACGGCACGAGGGGCGGCTTCATAGCTCCGCAGCCCTGGGGCGTCACCACTCAGAAAGGCAGCCGTCTCTACGTGCATATACTGGATCTGAAAGAAGACGAATTGAAATTGGCCTTCGGAGAACATAAACTGCGTTCAGCCAGAGTGTTCGGAACCGAAGAGAAAATCCGCTGCCGCCAGGACCGCACCACGGGAGAAGTCACGCTCCTTCTTAAAGACGTCCCCCGGACGGTAGATTACATCCTGGAGATAGACTTCAGATAATAACTCCTACCCGCACAACACAAATCTTCCGTGTCTACTTTCCGCATCCGGCACAACAATCCCCCCCACAAAATAGAGATTTTTGGCATATCGCCAAAAATAAAATTTGAGAATTTCGGCATTTTTTAATAATGAAAAGTTGAGGAAAGCAAAAAATAACACTACCTTTACCTTAACAAACAAAAAATCATATGGGAGAAAAAATATTCAAACGTAAACTATATGACTCTATGCTGAAATGGAAATCCGAAAAAAACGGCTCCACCGCCCTGCTTATAAAGGGCGCACGTCGAGTCGGGAAATCCACACTTGCAGAAGAATTCGCAAAAAAAGAATACGAAAACTACATTCTTATAGATTTCGTCGAATGCAAACCGGAAGTAAAGGACCTGTTCAACGACATATCAGATTTGGACAGATTGTTCTTCAGGCTTCAATTTCTCTATGATATTCAACTAAAAGAGCGACGATCCGTCATCATATTTGACGAAGTGCAGAATTGCCCTCTTGCAAGGCAGGCAATCAAGAAACTCGTAAAGGATGGCAGATACGACTACATCGAAACCGGCAGTCTCTTAAGCATCAAGAAGAATACGAAAGGGATCAGAATTCCGAGCGAAGAAACAAGACTGACACTCTTCCCTATGGATTTCGAAGAATTTTATTGGGCACAAGGGAATGAAACCACATTTCCACTGCTGCAGGAAGCATGGAAAAACAAGACACACTTAGGAGATGCAGTAAACAGAAAGATGATGGACGACCTTCGATTATACATGCTGGTCGGAGGAATGCCACAAGCCGTAGATTCTTTTCTTAAAACCAATAATTTGAGCGCGGTAGATACTGTAAAGAGAGAAATCATCGAACTATATGCCGATGATTTTCGCAAAATTGACTCTTCCGGCAAAGCTACAAGCTTATTTTACGCTATTCCAGCACAACTTACGGGGAATGCGTCCAGATACCGGATAAGCAGCATTATCGCTGATGGGAAAGTCGACAGGCTCAATGAAACTCTTCAAGACATGGAAGATTCCATGGTCGTTCTAATCTCCCGACATGCCAATGACCCTACAATAGGCCTTTCCCTACATAGAGACATCGAACAATTTAAAATGTATATGGCAGATACCGGTCTGATGATTACCATGTCCTTTTGGGACAAATCAGTAACAGAGAATGAAATATACCGAAAATTACTAACAGATAAGCTTCCTGTCAATCTCGGATATGTTTATGAAAACCTCGTGGCACAAATGCTGAAAGCAAGCGGCAATGAACTTTTTTACCACACATGGCCGACAGAAAATCGCAAGCATAATTACGAAGTTGATTTTCTTCTGTCCAGAGGAGCCAAATTATGTCCTGTAGAGGTAAAAAGTTCGGGATACAACACTCACAAGTCTTTGGATGCATTCTGCGAAAAATATTCTTCTCGAATAGAAAATAGATATCTTCTATACACAAAGGATTTACGCAAAGATAACCAAACATTCTGCGTACCTGTATACATGACAGGACTGCTATAACTCCTACCCACGCACGAGGCGCATCTTCGCGTATTTGAGAAGCAGTATCTTCCGGCCATAGACATCGAACTCCACTTCGGCGCGGATTTCAGGAGCCACTCCCGAGAGGGAAAGTATCCTGCCCGCACCGAACCTGTTATGCTCCACCCGCTGACCCACGCGAAAGACATTCATATCATCCGCTCTAAAGTTCGGATCCGCAGCCGCTGGCGCAGCGGAAAACCTCTGACCGAATCCTGAAGCTACAGTCGGGCGGGACGGCCTCTGACCGGCCGGCCTGTCATACTCGTTCACCACACGCGGCGATAAAGGGCGGGACGAAAGCTCGCGACGCGCAGGCGAGCTTTTCCCGTAGAACGAACCGAACGAAGGCGAAGCGGACATTATCGGCGCATCCAGATATTTAGGGTCTATCTCCTTGACGAACATGGAGATATCGTTAGTTTCAGTCTTTCCGTTACGCATCCTGGAGTCGCAATGCGTTATGACCACACTCTTTTTCGCACGCGTAAGAGCCACATAGAAAAGCCTGCGCTCTTCCTCCACATCGGCGGAAGATCCCATGGAAGTAAGCGAAGGGAACAAATTATTCTCCATGCCGGCTATGATGACATACGGATACTCCAGTCCCTTGGCCGAATGCACAGTCATGAGCGAGACTTTCTCCTTCTCGTCCACTCCGTCGTCGGTATCAGCATTGGAAAGCAGCGAGACATTTTCGATATAGTCCGCAAGCGTTATCTCCACGGCCTCATCATCCCCGTTCTCCTGCGCCTCCTCCCTTCGGTCCTGCACATACACGGCCACAGAATTGAAAAGCTCGTCCAAATTGGACAGGGCGTTGATCCCGTCCTGTGACAGATCCCCCTTTACCGAAGCATAGTAAAGAGTCTCTTCCCTAATCATGGATGCCAATTCAAAAGCATCGCACTGCCCCGCCTTGGCGGCGAGAGCGCTTATCATCTGTCCAAAAGCGGATAAACGGGATATGGCAGCCCCCTTAAGGCCGAACTGCGCGAGGTCATCCAGCCAGATAGCCTTGAAAAGCGAAGTCTGATGCGCACGCGCCGCCTTTCCGAGAGCCTCCAATGAAGTGTCGCCGATTCCCCTCGCGGGAACATTGACGATACGCAGGAAACTCTGGTCATCATTGACATTGAGCACGAGCTTGAAATAGGCCATCATATTCTTGATCTCTTTCCTTTCGAAGAAAGAGTTGCCGGAATATATCATATAGGGGATATTGCGGCGTCGAAGAGCCTCTTCTATGGCGCGCGATTGGCCGTTGGTCCTGTAAAGAACGGCGAAATCGCCGTAATTGGCATTATTGATATGCGAGCGGGAGGTAATCTCGGAGACGATTCTGGCAGCCTCATCCTGCTCCGTGTAGCAGTCCACCACCCTTATCTTCTCCCCGACTTCGGCCTCGGAGAAACATTGCTTGGGGATGCGGTTGGCATTATGCTCTATGACACTGTTCGCCGCGTTCACTATGACCTGGGTGGAGCGATAATTCTTCTCGAGGCGGATAATCCGACAGTCCGGGAAGTCACTTTTAAAGTTGATTATGTTCTGCACCCTGGCACCGCGGAACGCATAGATGGACTGAGAATCGTCACCCACCACGCATATGTTATGATGCAGGAAGGTGAGTTTACGGATTATATTGTACTGCGCGAAGTTCGTGTCCTGATACTCGTCCACCATTATATAAGAAAAACGTGAAGCCAGAGCATGCAGCGCATCCGGATGATCCCGCAGCAGAATGTTCATATTGACCAGAATGTCATCAAAGTCCATCACGCCGGCTTCTTTCAGCTTATTCTGATACAGCTTGTACAGATCGCAGATTCGAGGCTTGCGCGAGCGCAGATCTGCCTGCAGAAGGTCCTGACGGGTGGCATACGCGCCCGGCGTCACCAGATTGTTCTTCGCGCTTGAGATGCGTGAAAGCACCTCCTTATATTTATAGACGTTCGTATCCAGGCCTAGCTCCTTGATGCAGTTTTTCATGGCGGAAGCCGAGTCCGACGTGTCATAAATGGTAAACTGCTCCGGATAACCCAGAACCTGCGCATATTCTCTTAAAAAACGCACGAACACGGCATGGAAAGTTCCCATCACCACGCGGCGCGCACTCCGCCCTCCCACCAGAGCCTCTATCCTCTCCTTCATCTCGGTAGCGGCCTTCTTGGTGAAAGTAAGGGCCAATATCCTGGACGGTTCCACCCCGGCCGAAAGCATATAGGCCACCCTGCTCGTAAGCACCCTTGTCTTCCCGGAACCTGCTCCCGCCACTATGAGAACCGGTCCCTCCATCGCCTCCACCGCCTGCCTCTGGGCATCGTTCAGGCCATCTAAAATCACACTCTTCCTACTGTCCATAATCTATAATAAAATTCCAGAAAAAGGCCTTCCGGTACACGCTCGCGTCTGCGAAAGTTAAGGCCATAAAAGATTACGAAAGTACGCAAAAAATTATTATCTTCGCACCGCTTTTTGATATTACTATAAATCTTAAATAAAATGTCCAAAACCATCGTTTTGAAAAAGGGTCTCGACATTCCTGTTTCAGGGATGAGCGAGAAGCGCCTGAGCAAAACAGTGTGCAGCGAGGTGGTCGCCATACAGCCTACCGACTTCAAAGGACTGTTACCGCGTCTTCTGGTCAAGGAAGGCGATAAAGTTCTCGCAGGTTCACCTGTTCTATCAGACAAGAAAAATCCTGACATTATAATTGCTGCACCGGTTAGCGGTACAATCAAAGAAATCGTCAGGGGCGAGAAGAGAAAACTCCTCGCAGTTCTAATTCAGACCGACGCGAAGACGGAATCAGTGGATTTCGGTAAGAAAAAAGTAGAAGACCTTAACGCTGAGCAGATTACTAAAGCTCTTCTGGACGCAGGTCTTTGGCCTTTTTTCATTCAGCGTCCCTATGGTGTCATCGCTGACCCTACAGCGAAGCCGAAAGCTATTTTCACTTCAGGTATCTGCTCCTGTGTAAACGCAGCTTGTCCTGATTTTGCATTCGAGAGCGAAGTTTCTGACATTCAGGTCGGCATCAACGCAATCAGCAAACTCAGCGAAGGCGGGCTCCACATCTCTTTCGAAGAGAAGAGTTACAAGACCTCCCCTCTGAACAAGCTTACAGGCTGCAAGACTCACCTTTTCTCAGGCAAATACCCTATGGGTAACGTAGGCGTGCAGATCTCTCACATCAGCCCTATCAAGAAAGGCGAGACCGTGTGGACCATCTCCCTTCAGGGACTTGCAGCGATAGGCAAACTCTTCAACAAGGGAGTCTATGATGTTCGCCGCAGAGTGGCGGTGAGCGGCCCTATGGCCATCGAACCTTGCTACATCTGCGCTGTCCCGGGCATTCCTATGAACTGCCTCCAGGCTTTCTACAGCACTAACGAAGAAGATGTGCGTGTAGTCAGCGGAGACATCATGAGCGGAAAGAATGTAGGTAAAGACGGTTACCTCGGATTTTACGACAATACCGTCACCCTCATCAAGGAAGGTACCGAGCAGGAGCTTCTCGGATGGGCAAGACCGCTCCGTCTGAACAGGTTCAGTGCAGACCATTCATATTTCAACTGGTGTCTCGGTTGGCTTACCCCTAAGAAAAAATACGATATGGACACCAACCTTCACGGAGGTCCGCGTGCATTCGTAATGCCCGACACCTATTATGCCAAGCACCTTCCTATGGACATCTACCCTCTCTATCTCATAAAAGCCTGCCTGGCTGCAGACATAGAGAAAATGGAAGAGTTCGGCATCTATGAAGTGCTTCCTGAAGATCTCGCAGTCTGCGAATTCACGGATCCTTCAAAGAATAACATTCAAGATATAATCGCAAAAGGTATCGACCTAATGCTCAAAGAAATGGCTTAAGCGTATGAATAAGATTTTTGAAAAAGGCGGCAAACTTTATTGGCTGCACTCTACAGTCGACGCTTTCGAGACATTCCTTCACGTTCCGGGTACAGTTGCCCGTAAGGGAGCCCACGTACGTGACGCGGTGGATATCAAGCGTATTATGATCATAGCTGTCATAGCTGCAGTTCCGGCTGCCATCTTCGGTATGTGGAATGTAGGTTATCAGCATTCTCTCGCCACCGGAGTATCTCTCAATGTACTCCAGGCATTCTGGTTCGGTTTCCTTAAAGTCCTTCCACTTTATCTGGTTTCCTACATCGTGGGACTTGCCATAGAATTCGCATCTGCGCAGATAAGAGGCGAGGAAGTCAATGAAGGATATCTTGTTACAGGATTTTTCATCCCACTTATCGTTCCTGTGGATGTTCCTCTCTGGATGCTTGCGGTAGCCGTGGCTTTCGCAGTCATCTTCGGTAAGGAAGTCTTCGGCGGAACAGGCATGAACATCGTGAACCCGGCCATCCTCACACGTGCGTTCCTTTTCTTCTCATATCCAAGCAACATGTCAGGAGAGAACTGCTGGATTGCAGCCGGAAAAGATGTAGTGGACGGATTCAGCGGCGCCACCCCTCTCGCTCTTGCTGCTAACGGAATGGACGCCCTGTCAAATGCACATCTTCAGTACAGCACCAGTTTCTGGACTATGTTCTGGGGAGGTATCCCGGGGTCAGTTGGCGAGACCTCCGTCATCGCCATCCTTCTAGGTGCCATTATTCTCATCTGGACTGGCGTTGCAAGCTGGAAGGTAATGTGCAGCAGCGTTCTCGGCGCTCTTTTCGTAGCCGGAATCGCCAATCTTACCGGAGCATCCGACATCCCTTGCTACTATCACCTGGTCATGGGTGGATTTGCATTCGGTGCCGTATTTATGGCTACAGACCCTGTCACATCGGCACAAACTAACGCAGGCAAATGGATTTACGGATTCTTTATCGGCGCCATGTGTGTCATCATCAGGCTCTTCAACCCTGGATACGCTGAAGGTATGATGCTCGCCATCTTCCTGGGCAACGTTTTCGCTCCGCTTATTGACCATATTGTAATAAGCATACACCTTAAGAACAAGGCTAGAAAAGTTTTCGCTGAATAAAAGGAGGCTATCGTATGAACACTAACAGTAATGTATATACAATCGTCTACACCACAGTAATCTGTGTGCTTGTAGCAGCTATATTGGCCTTCGTCTCACAGACTCTCAAACCTCTTCAAGAGGATAACGAGAAGGCCGAGACCATCAGCCAGATACTTTGCGCCGCACAGTTCGGTGACAAGGCGGAACTCAGCCAGAAAGGCAACCAGGCCGTGATCAAAATGTTCAAAGACGAACTTGACTATGGCTGCACCGTTAACGCCAAGGGCGAGAGGACCGGCACTCTTGACAAATCCAACGCTCAGGTGTATGGAACTTCAGACCTTAAAGCACAGGGATATAACTTCGCAGATGACTCATACGCCATCCCAGTATATGTCTTCAAGAACGGAGTTCACGTATTCCCTATATACGGAGCAGGTCTTTGGGGACCTATCTGGGGCTATGTCGCGACAGATGCTTCCCTCACCCATATCGTAGGTGCATACTTCGACCATTCTTCCGAGACTCCGGGTCTTGGCGGAAAGATCAAGGATGATCCTTCGTTCCGCGGTTCATTCGCCGGAAAGACCTTGGCCGTCAACGATGACAAAATCTTCGAGATCGTTAAGGGCGGAGCACCTGAGGGCATGACCAATGCCATCGATGCCATCTCCGGAGCCACTATGACTTGCAAAGGTCTTGATGCAGCTATCAACAATTGGCTTGATGCATATAGAAACTATATCAAAGCAGCTAAGGAGGAATAAAAATGAGCAATTTAAAAGAAACTATACTTAATCCGATATTCAAGGGCAACCCTATAACCGTCCTTATTCTCGGTATATGCTCTTCACTTGCCGTTACGGTCGAACTCAAGGGTGCCCTTATCATGGGTCTTTCAGTAACGATAGTAACCGCCATAAGCAGTTTCGTCTGCTCAATCATAAGAAAGACCATTCCTAACCGTGCCCGTATCATCGTTCAGCTGGTTGTGGTGTCACTTATGGTAATCGTTGTGGACCAGGTACTTAAAGCATACGCCTTCTCTGTATCGAAACAGCTTTCAGTATACATCGGACTTATTATCACGAACTGTATAGTAATGGGACGTATCGAGGCTTATGCCCTGGGCAACAAACCTATCCCATCACTTCTCGACGGTGCTGCCAATGGTCTGGGCTATGCGATGATTCTTATCGTGGTGGCCTTCATACGTGAACTTTTCGGTAGCGGAACTCTTTTCGGAATTCCGGTGCTCAAAGCCATCGGTTATACTAACAACGGTCTTGTAATTCTGCCCCCTATGGCCCTTATCCTTCTCGGATGTATCGTATGGGTGCACAGAAGCATAGACAAATCACTCCAGGAAAAATAACATTAACACAAACTGGGAATTATGGATCTTTTAAGTTTATTCGTAAAGTCAATCTTTGTTGACAATATGATATTTGCATACTTCCTCGGTATGTGTTCATACCTGGCAGTATCAAAAAATGTCAAGACAGCGAACGGTCTGGGAATTGCCGTGGTATTCGTACTTCTGGTAACCATTCCGCTGAACTATCTGCTTGACGAATTCGTTCTCAAACCGGGAGCCCTTTCCTGGCTTGGGCCTAAATTCGCCGAAGTGGACCTCAGCTTCCTCAGCTACATCATCTTCATCGCAGTAATCGCAGCATTCACTCAGATAGTGGAGATGATAGTGGAGAAGTTTCTGCCTTCACTTTACTCTTCACTCGGTATCTACCTTCCGCTTATCGCCGTGAACTGCGCCATCCTCGGAGGCGCGCTCTTCATGCAGCAGAAGGAATTTGCCAATGTAGGTGAATCTGCAGTTTACGCTCTCGGTAGCGGACTCGGCTGGTATCTGGCGATAGTCGCATTTGCGGCCATCCGCGAAAAAATGGCCTACAGCAACGTTCCTGCAGGTCTTAAGGGAACAGGTATAGCATTTATCACCGTAGGTCTTATGGGTATAGGATTTATGGCCTTTATGGGTATTTCACTTTAACGGGGAGGCGAGAATATGAGCAATACATTAATTTCAGCAGTGGTGCTTATGGTAATCGTCACCATCGTTCTGGTGGGCGTGCTTTTGATTATCAAAACTGCAATTACACCTAAAGGCACTATAAAAATCGACATCAACAACGGCAAGAAGACTCTGGATGTCACCCCGGGCGGCTCACTTATGAGCACTCTTGCCAATAACCAGATCTTCCTTCCTTCTGCCTGCGGCGGCAAGGCCAATTGCGGCCAGTGCAAAGTACAGGTACTGGACGGCGGCGGGGAAATCCTTCCAACTGAAAAAGGATTCTTCAACCGCAAACAGATTAAGGACGGATGGAGACTCGGTTGTCAGGTCAAGGTTAAAGACAATCTCAAAATTCAGGTGGCTGAAAGCGCCCTGAGCGTGAAGAAGCTCGAGTGTGAAGTCATCTCCAACAAGAACGTGGCTACGTTCATCAAAGAGTTCACAGTCAAACTTCCTGAAGGAGAGAATCTCGAATTCAAATCCGGTGAGTATATTCAGATTGACATCCCTGCATATCACCTGTATTTCAAGGATATCGATGTGGATCCGGAGTATCGTAAGGACTGGGAGAAATACGGTTTCTTCAATCTTGAAAGCGTTAATACTACCCCTACCATCCGTGCGTACTCTATGGCCTCTTATCCTGGGGAGAAAGGCATCATCAAGCTCAACGTGCGTATCGCCACCCCTCCATTCGACAGGAGCGTTCCTCGCGAGCAGGGATTCAAGCTTCTTCCGGTTAATCCGGGTATAGCTTCATCTTATGTATTCACACGTAAACCTGGCGACAAGGTCACCATCAGCGGTCCTTATGGAGAGTTCCTTCTCCCGGAGAATGACCCTGAAGATATCGAATACATATTCGTAGGTGGCGGTGCAGGTATGGCACCTCTACGTTCACACATCATGCAGCTGTTCAAGACTCTTAAGACAGGACGTAAAGTCAATTTCTTCTACGGAGCACGTGCCCTTGTAGAGGCCTTCTACCTTGAGGATTTCGCTGAACTTGAAAAAGAATTCCCTAACTTCAAGTTCCACCTGGCACTCGACCGTCCGGATCCGGCAGCCGACGCTGCAGGCGTTCCTTACACTGCGGGCTTTGTTCACAATGTGATGAACGAAACCTATCTGAAGAATCACGAATCTCCTGAAGATATCAAGTACTTCATGTGCGGTCCTCCTATGATGGTAGGCTGTGTAAACCAGCTGCTTGATTCTCTGGGAGTACCGACCGAGAATATCCTCTACGATAACTTCGGAGGTTAATTGAAATAACAAACTTAAACTTCAAATTATGAAAGCTTCAAAGATTTATGTCTTTGCAGCGCTCCTGTCAGTAACTATACTGGCGGGAGCCTGTATTTTATCCGAATCAGAAAAGAAAATCCCCACAGAAGGGCCAGAAGAGCCTGTAGAAAAGCCGAAAGAAAAGGATGATACTCTTAATCACATATTATGTTTCAGCTCAGCAGAACATGCGTTTTCGAGGCTTGACGTGTTCCTGTACGACAAGACACTTATCCAGCATAGAGTGCTTCATAACCAAGACAGTCTGCATTTCAATGTTAAGAAAGATATGGACTACACGATTGTAGCTGTAGCCAATATCCGAGGAGAATTCAACGATAGAGCCTTGGAACACTACGATGCGTGGCAAGGCTTCGAGATTAATCTGTCCACAGAAGATCCGAAATCCCCCATAATGGGAGTAATCAAAAAGTTCTCGGCGGATAATGTTGGCCAAAGTGAAATAGAATTGACTGCACTGCTGTGCACTATAGAATTACGCAGTGTAACGCAATTGATATCAGATGAGGCGCTGATAGAGAATCCGCGAGTTCATCTGTCCAAACGAAGCACAAAGGCCAGACTATTAAGCAACGAAAACATAGCTCCATGCGAACAGAAAGACAGTGAAACGATATTCCTGCCCTCAGATATAGGCGTTTACACTCAATATCCATGTGTTAAACTATATTCATACCCAAATGAAGTCGCTTCTACAGCCTCAACTCCAGCGACAGAGATAGTGCTTGAATACGAAATAAACGGGATAACCAAGGAATACCGGCAGACGGTACATCCACTACAGCGAGGATGTTGGGAAATGATAGATATCGAAATACGATAGACTGATTATAAAAAAGATGCCCGGGTGAAACGAATCACTCGGGCATCCGAAAAGCGGCAGCG
>CAVKBL010000036.1:0-2541 GCA_963654805.1 Lachnospiraceae bacterium
CTGCTGTCTTCCGCCCATGTCGCTCCATTCTTTAAGAATAGAGTTACGAGCATCGGAAGAAATGTCGATGAATTTCTGCATCGTAGTGCCGATGCTTGTAAATATCTTTGTGGCCTGCTCGAAGTTACCAAAGATGTATTCGAAGCTCTTCGTCCATCCCGAACCAAGTGCTTCTTTTGCAACATCAAGAAGCTGAGGAAGCGTCTTGATCTGTGTTGCTGCATTCTTTGCAGTTTCTGCAAGATCCTGGATCTCTTTAATCTGCTCCTCGGTATATCCTTTGGCCGCAAGAGTCGCATCGTCATAAGCGCCAGAAATCTGGGCAAGGGTTTCGGTAAGAACATCGCTTGTGAGCCAGCCTTTTGAAAGTGACTCTCTGAATGAGCCGTTCACTTTAGCAAGAGCTACATCAACACCAGTACCCATCGCACGAGCGGTTCTCTCCAAAGCCTTCTGGAAAGTTTCGCCACCCATTCCGGCATTTACTACTGAGTTCCAATCCTGAAGTTTAACCGTACCAGCAGCAATTGCCTGAGACAACTGATACATGGCCGTTGACGCCTGAGTAGCGTTTGAACCGGACACAGCTGCAAGGTTCGCAATACCTTTAATCGATGCGACTGAAGTTTTCAATCCAACACCGGCAGCCGTGAAGGTACCGATGTTCCTTGTCATCTGAGAGAAGTTGTAGATGGTCTGATCAGCATAAGTATTAAGTTCGTCTAATGCCTTTGTGACATCTTCCATCGTTGAACCCTTGGATTTGGTATTTGCAAGGATCGTCTGAATGGAATCCATCTGCATCTTGTACTCTTCAAGTCCGTCCTTTAATGGATTAATTGTCAAAGCAGAAGCGACCTGATTACCGACGTCAAGAACTTTATTTACAATCCTATCAAGTTCGTTATTGATAGTTCGCCCGATCAATGTAAAACAATTATTGAAGGTATTGGCAGCTTTTTCTATATTGCTGAAATCAACACTGTCAAGATCTTTGGCAATATTCGAGAGTTCAGTAGTCGACTTAGTAAAGTTAAGCTTCTCTTTCAGCTTGTCCAGGGTACTCATTGTGACTTTGGCTTTGCTCTCGAATTGAGCATTGTCAAATTGCATTTGAACTATTCGTTCATCTACGCTAGCACTCACTCGTAAGTTACCTCCTTCCAAGCTTCTTCTGCAATCTTGTCAAATATCGGTCTCATTGCCGGATTGATGTAATCTCTCCCCTGAACATAGCCACCGCTTCCGGTTCCATGACCATACTGTATAAGTAAAGCAATAGACACGCCTTTGTTGGTGTTCGAGTTCGTCCACACAAGCTCGACAGAACTCTTGGAATAATGAATCTCGTAATCCCAGGACGCCGCAGTCAAACCAGTATCGACAGGAGTAGCTGAAGACAATGCTTCGACTCCTTCTCTACCCCAATGATCCAGCTTCCTCAGAAACCGTTTCTCTTGTAAACCTTTTAGGAACTTGCTGGTTTTATCAAAGTCTCCAGTGTTTTTAAACCGAACTTTAAGCATCAGTAAGTTCCTCCGTATTATCCTCTGGAATGAGTCTTAGCCCGTCGAGCCTTATTAAGCGCTCGGTTCTGAGCCATGATCTCTCCATTACTCATCTTCTTCGGATTGTTCTTCGCTCCGCAAATTCGAATGAGCATGATCAGCCTATTCAGATGCCACTTCTCAAATCTGTCCGGGATGTTATTTACAATCATCCAGTAATAGATAAGTTCCGAAGTGATCTCTTCTCGTGTCGGTCTATTATTTCGATGATCTGTAACCGTTGATGCGGTCATAGGATCAGAAATATAATCGGCGATCTCCTTGATCACGCTCGTTGGAAGAACCCTATAAACATTCGGATCGACATTCTGTGTGATGGTCATGTCCTTAATGTAATCAATGACTTCTGCATTCGTATGCTCATGTCCAATCCACGGTTTATGGTGTTTCGACTCCCATTTTGAAATTGCGACCAATGAATGCTCGAGCACCAGAGTCGTCTCCTTCGTAGTGATGAATTCGTCTCTGGCCTCGTCATACAGGTCCGAACAAGCCGGCACTACAACTCGTTTAGGCATTTACTACAGCCTGAGCGTTCTCAGTGATGAATGCCTTTGCTGGTGTATTGGTCAACTTATCAGCATCGATCTGCTCAAGCAGATTCTTCGGGATGATGCCCTTCACGAATGCTGCAGCTGTATCGGCATTGCTTGCCAGCTCCATGAACAGCTCAGAGTAAGCCTCTGTCTGAGTGAAGGAATCAACCAGCTCCTGGTTCTTGATGAATCTCTTACCGTCAAGGGACTTCTCACCGTAAGACTTGAGAATCAGGTCCTTCCACATCTCCATCATGCGCTTAGTGTCCTTCTCGGAGATAATCTTCTGGCAGAACTTCTCCAGTCCGCCATTAGTGCTCATCTCCATCTCAAGAAGCTCGGCCTTGCTCAGGTTAAAGTAGAAATCCTCTGTTCTCTCGTTTCCGTCATAGTCGGTATAGGTGATCGTTTTCTTTAGCATCTTTGTTCTCTCCTTT
>CAVKBL010000036.1:2773-12960 GCA_963654805.1 Lachnospiraceae bacterium
TCGAACTCCCAAGAGAACTCGATTGCCTCCGGGGAATCGTTCACAGTCTGATAAGCTCTCTCAGACGGGGAAACAGTTGCACCATAGATGAAGTGCAGCTTGTAAGAGTAGTCTGTTCTCTTTACATCGTTGCCCAGCAGAGTTCTGTAGCAAAGACCGAACGGGGTTCTTGCCTGCTGACCAAGAACTACGCCAGTCTCAAGCTCTGCGGAGCCATCGCACTGCTCCCACTCATCCGGATACTGATAAGCAGTAATGGTGCCACCGAACTCCTCGGCTGAACGAAGAGACAGATACTTCATGTTGTCTGCATACAGAGAAGTCTCATCTGCACCAGAAGGGGACTCTGTAACACCTGTAAGGCCAGACCATGCTACACCAGTGCCATAAGCACCATTCTCGCCTGTCTGAGGGAACAGAACTGCTCTATCGGTACCGGTCTCATAGAATCTCTTACCGGTTGCATCCCATGTAAGCTTCATAGGGTAATCCTCCTTAATAATAAAGAATGAATGTATCGTGATTCAGGTTGTCCGATGTGAAATGCCGGTCCGAAATGCACATGGGGAGTGCTGCAACTTTCTCAGGAATCTCACTATCCGGATCTCTGTCAATCACGGTTATGTCGTAGGACATTACATAAATATAAGGACGATTCCCAGCAAACTGAGTATCGCCCTTTCGTCTAGAATATATAATACAAGGATACTTTAGCTTCACAGTTTCAGGAGGCTGAAAGTAAACATTTGTGGAGCCTAAAATATCGACTAATGTCTTGTGGAGTTCAATCCTCCGGTCCTTCTCCATTGTATACTCCTCCTGCTGTGAGCACGAGTCTAGGGTACTGGACTTCAACATTTGTGACCTTCCATCTAGCACCCATCCATGTCACATATCTAATCTCGAAGAAGTGATCCATGGCGTAAGGATCAGCAAGAATTCGGAACTCGTTGTTGATAACCAGATCGTCATTAAGGTTCTCGCCAGTCTGATAGCGTCTTGCATTACGAGTTACATCCCCGTAATACTCGCGCTCTCTGATCTTGACAACACTCACGCCTGTGTCATCCGTCTCGGTTGTACCGTATCCGATTCGTCCAAAGTATTTAGCCATGTTTCACTCCCATTTTGAATTTTGCTTAGCCTGCTGCAGCGGTGTCGCTGTGCTCTACCTCGAGAACGATTGCGGAGTACGGCTTGATCAGAGCGCCAGAGCATCTGGTCTCCATCAGGTACTTGTACTGGTTGTAATCGATGTCGAAGTCGTCGAACATAGATACAGAGCCGCCCTTGTCGGAACCAACGTTGTAGTCAGACAGGTTCACGATGATGCCAAGCAGATCATACTTCTTGGAGTCATCGGCATCTGTTCTGGTCTGGTTCTCCATTACAGGAACAGTAACAATCTTAGACACTCTGAGAGCTGTTCTCAGCTTCTCCTCGGTATCGTAAATCACACGGCCGTCCTTGTCCTCAAGGAGCAGCATGTCTGTAAGCATGTCCTCGGTGGTGTACAGAGTCGGGTTACCGGAACCTCTGTAATCCTTACGGGACTTGATGGCCTTTCTGATGAATGCCTTCGCAATCTCATCCTCTGTGTTCGCAGAAGTAAGATTCGGAAGCGGAGCCTTAATGGTGTAAAGCTTATCATCAGTCCATACCGGACGAATATGATCTTCCTTGATCTTGTCCTCAGCAACAGCAGATCTGCCATCACCGATCAGGATTGCACGACCAAGTTCCTCGTTCAGCATGATACGCATCTCGCCACGAAGCCAAGCAACAACATCGAAATCTGTGATGTCCAGAATGTCATCACGATCCAGCTTCTGCTTCTTGTAGATGGTCTGAGGATCGGTTGTTCTTCTCAGAAGGGTGATAACCTCCTCGATCTTCTTCTTGCCCTTGGTGTAACCCTTTGCTCTAGCCTCATCAGCAGTGATGTCAGCGAATACGCTCTTCACTCTGGAGAACGGAGTATGACGAGTGCCATTAATTACAGAAGTAACCCAAGCATCCTGTCTCTGGATGAACTCCGGAGTTGTCTCAATAGCTCTTGCATCCGGGAACAGCATCTCGATGTCCTTGATGCCGTAATCGCCGTCAGCATGCTGCATCGTGCTCGGCAGGAAATTGCCAATGTTTGCAAGCAGGGACTCCTTCAGAGTGCCATACTTCTTCATATCGCGCATTGTGGCCTTAGCCAGCGCCTGCATATCGGAATGGGAAAGAGTCATACCTGCATCCTCCTGTACATCATTCTCGAAAATGTTGTGCTTCATTGCTTCTCCTCCTTCGTCGGAATGTTTAACAGCTTCTTCCTTGGCTTCAGCCTTGTCGTTGCTGTCATCTTCTTTCTTATCGGTGCCCGTAGACGCCTCGTTTACCAGGAATGCCAGAACCTTCTTCTGCTCCTCATTCATGGAATCGATGACATCCTTGACCGTTCTGTTAGTCTTCTTTTCGTCAGCCATGTCGTCCTTCTTTTCTTCTGGCTCCTCATCAGCATGAGCAATGGTTAAATCCTGCTCTTCCTCAGAGAAGTAAATATGTGCTTCGAACTCATCGTCCTCACTGTGGGCCATCGTGTCGCCAACATTTGTGATGTAAGCGCCGGGATTAGCACCGGCAAGAACAAGACTGAGCTCTTTGATTTCACCATGGAACACATCGCCCTTGGCACTCTGCTTGAGATGATTTGCATAAATGGACAGACCTGTGATGTCGCCATTTGTAACCATCTCTTTAGCGTGACGACCAGATGCGGTATTATTAAATGTCCCGTAAGCGAAAACGCCTTCGTCTCGATTCTCCAAAAGAGCATGCCCGAGAACATTTGTAGCGTCATCGTGCTGATGATTCCAAACAAGAGGAACAGTTCTACCGTTGTTGCCGATAAAAGCATCTTTCCTGATTGTCCGGCCATCGGAACACTGAATATCGTTTCTAGTAGCCCAGCCACTAAAATCGTATTTCTTACTCATTTTGAATTTCTCCTATGTCCGTCATTAGCTTTGAGTCAGTCGACGAGTCCGTAGACTGATCTCCGGTTACCTGATCCTTCGCATTCAGATTCTTATTACGAAGCTGATCTGCCTCAGGGTCAGATGACGGCTTGTATCCCATGATGGTTCTCACCTCATTGGATGTCAGAATCTCATTACGAGTCATCTTGTCGGCAATCTCAGCAAGCTGCGTTACAGGAACAAGCCTGAACGGATCCTGGAAATACTTAATAGACTGCCCTTGTGTTCGGCCAGTCTTGGTTAAGAATTTTCTGATCATTTCTTGGGTGATTGCGGATAGAATCGGATTGATGGTTCGGGAATAGTAGTTCTGCATCGTCTGCTCATCGGCAGTTCCATTGAAGATCGTCTCGGTAAGTCCTAGCTGGCTATAAAGCATACTCGTTAAGTCTTTGGCCTGCGTCCACAAGGTATTGTCGACTGCTCGATTGAGCTGAACTATCTTTTCTGTACCATCGGCATAAGCGATTCCGTATTTGGATGAAACCAGCTGAGCCTCAATGTCTTTTCTTCGTCTCTCTGCCTGTTCACGGCGCTCCTGAGACTTGATGACGTAAGGGAGCTGGATAATGAGATCTAATTTACCTGAGCAATTTTGATCGTTGAGGTAGTCGAGATTGTTTAGAACTCGGATCAGTCGCTGAAGCGTCGAGTTTGGCTCATTCATGACTGCATAGAGAGGATTCTCCACAATCGCCACCATGCTTTTTGGAAGAAGCTTATCTTCCTTGACTCCGAGTCGCTCATTATACACTCGGACCAATACTTGAGACGGATACCACTGAAGAATCTTTGCTGTTCTCATCTCCAAAATATCGAATGAAGACGAATATCGCGGATCTATTGACGTATCCGTCGGAACAATCGCCACCACGCCTTCATCGAACATGGAGAGAACCACATCCTGAATAAAGGTTATGTTCGTTTGATCGATGTTCGCTTCAAGAGTTAAACAGTTATTTAGACCGGAGTCTATTGTCTCTTTGAAGTTCTTGTTCTCGTCTAAACGAACATGCTCAATGGTGATGTTCGCAATGTCCATCGCAATCTGGTTATATACACTTGACACGATCGACTTCTGATTACCGTAAGTAAATCGGTGCCGCGATGGATTCTGTGTATAAACCATTTGACCGGGAGTCCCAACAGGTGTAGGATCCCGGCCGTTAAACGCATTCCATGCGTGTTTAAGTTTTGTTCCTAAGTTCATTTAGGAATTCCTTTCTCGTTTCTTATCTTCAAGTTCCATCTTTTGTATTTCACGAATTTCATCATCCGTATCAGGGTTATACCGAGAAGAATACGCATTTCTTTGAGCTTCATACGAAGTGTTCTTCTTTATTGATTCGAGCGACTTTGTATTTAAACGAGCAAGATCATTCCACTCAGTCATACCATATTTATCAACAAGGGCTTGGGCTTTCTTGAAATTCATATTCGATTCGTGAAAATTAGCAACGGATTTCGCATAAGATCGTTTATAAACGGCTCGCAGTTCGTCTTTGTATATACGATTGGCAACTGCATCGTCTCCACGCGCTTCTTTTTCAATGCGACTGCTGACCTTTTTAAGCCACTCAGGATCTTGTGTCGCAAGAGCCTGATCTGTTTCTGCTCTGGTTACGAAGCCGCTTTGAGCTTTTATCAATTGCTTCTCTCCGGCTTTGTTATACTTCTCATACTTTTTTCGCATATCGAATCTTTCCAGCAGGCGTCAGCGTTCCGTCTTCATACTGATAACGTCGAACGCCCTTCCTCTGACCAAATATGCCCCAATGATAGAGTTCATCGTTTTTTTTTGTATATAATCCGTCGTCCCAATAGCTCATAAGTTCTCTCTCTCTCTGCTTTATTCGAAAGCGTCTTTGTTTAGCTTGTATGCGACAAACGCATCCATCATCGCTGATACATTATCGATCTTCTCATCATAACGCCGCTTCAGTAGCTTTCTGTTTCCGTTCGTGTCTTCCATCACGATGGAGTTACCCATGGTGAAGCTCATAAGCTCCTCATCAAACTCAAGCATCCTCTCGCTTGCTAGTTTCTTCAACTCTCCAAGAGGAACCGATTCCGTCTTAGCGCCCTGGATGACTTTGACTATTCCAAACGCACCATTCTCTCGTTCCCATCGCTCGACAAACGCTAGAGCATTGTACGGATCGTAGCCGAAACATCGAACATCATAATCATTTGACAGAATAAAATGATCCAGATCTTCGAATACTTCCATCATGTCCAGAATATTTCCGTCAAGCACACAGAGACTGCCTTCGTTGATGAATGTCTCGTATTTAAGACGCATCGCTGATGACAGCTTATTGAGTGTAAGTCCAGAAATATAACTTCGACACTTTACGCCGAAGCAGCCATTGGATAGAGGGAACAGGAATGTAAATGCGCAGAAGTCGTCGCCTTGAGATAGATCGGCTCCGAGAGCACAAGGCATCTTGTTGAAGTAATGGAACTTATGAGGTTTTGTTTCCTCGTAAGTGAAGAAATATGTATAGCCTTCCATCGGAAGACCAAATCGTTTTGCCAAAATATCATTTCGAACAGCAGGATTGTTCTCGGCTCTCTCAACCGCAAGCTGATAAGTTTCGTATGTGACTGTCTTATCGAGATTTGGATTGGCCTTAAGCCACATGGCTGGGTCAGCAACCTCATGTATATCGTCAAGCTTATACCAAAAGATAGATGTGTGCGGATCCTCGAAGTTACCTTTGAGGATGTCCATCAATTCCATTTTGATTGTATCGCCTGGTCCATTTCGTACGGTTCCTTCCGAGCTAATCGCGACAATGACGAACTCATTGTTACCGGTTGCGCTCTGTTCCTTAGCTGCACCCTGAACAAGTGTCTCCACAACATCTTCTCGAATGTCGCCAGAAAGCCATTCGTCGACTGTACCGCAACGAAGTCTGAGACCCTGCAGCTTATCGACAGTCATTGGGCGAACCTGAAGAAGCGAAGAGGTGAGGAAGTTCTTAATGCCTTCCTTCGTTGACGCAAGCTTCACTCGATTCGCTTTTGATCCGGTGGTGTTCTGAAGGGATCCTTCAGTCATGAACTTAAATACCGGACCTGGTGCCCTAGCAATAGCTGTCTGCAATGGAGCCATGACCTCTTCGGCCTGCTTCATTGTGGGCGCGGTGGTCACTTGGAAGGTCGTTGCTGTGTCACAAACCAAGAAGTACATCTGCAAGAATGCAGCATACATCGATTTGGCAGCGCCTCTGGCTACGATCAGATACTGCTTCTGGATCAGGTGCTTGAGCATCCTCTTCTGCACATATCGTCCGCCTCTTCCGTCTGGATTCGGCTCGTAGATAGACCGCTCGACATAGTAGAACCATCCGAAGATCTGCTCGCCCCAAAGCTTGAAACTATCAAGCATGTGGACTGGTGATCCGTCAGTCAAAGTCAACTCTGTTTCGCAGAACGAGATCCAACCTTCGACTGCATCCTCATCGTAGTAAACGCCGGGATTATCAATGAGCTTGTCAATTCGGTTCATCTCCATTGAGATTTCTCGACAAATCGGTATTTCGCCTCGCATTACAGCTGCTCGAAACTGTCCGTAGTATTTAGGCGTCGCTGTGTTCGAAAGGCTCATGATTTCTTGGCCTTCTCTTTTTCAGCCATGTTTGCTAGAGTCTGTTCTTTAGACAACCGTCCTACGACATCGCTCAGTTCCTGACTCGTGAGCTCGCCTTTGTATTTCTCAAGGATTTCGCTCGCAGACTTAGACATCAGGTCCTTCGTCTTCTGCGTCACAACTGCAGCCTTCTCGGATTTCTCGCCAATGATCGGAAGTTTGTTCTCGGTAACAGCATTTGTAACTTTGGCAACTGAGTTGTACAGCTTCGTTCCTTTGTCGATGTAATCAGCCATTTTGTTAGCTTTATTTGCAATTTCGGTAGCCTTGTCCCAGCCAGTCTTGACATCCTTATCGGCAATGTCTTTAAGCGCCTTCTCGTTTCGAATACGGTTCAAAGCGTCATTAAGCTGCTGACCTGTAAGATCGCCCTGATACTTTAAAACTTCGGCAGCCGTACCAGATTTCAAAGCTTTCTGCTTCTCGTTCTCGTACTTCTCTTTCTCTTCGGCTTCTTTCTTTGCCTGCTCTTCGGCACTGATCTTAGCATCAGCTTTTGCCTTCTTAGCTGCTCGAGCTTTTGCTAGACTATTTATCTGCTGTGACTTCTGTTTGCCATATCGAAGTCGTCCGAGAGGTGTCAAGCTACCATCCGGATACTGATAAAGGCGAACATACCATTTCATTCTTTTTGTTCCGTAATGATATAACTCGTCGTCCCAATACTGGCTCATACAGCCTCCTCTCTTCGCGATTCAATCTCTCTAAAGAGTTTCGCATGTATGGCCCGATCACGAGCTTCGGCTTCATCCTCCGTGATGATCGCCATCTTTTCACAAGTGTCCATGCCAGTCTCACAATCGCCGTTTCCACCGAGTTCTTTGTATGGCTTATACAAATATCGAAGATTCGTACGCTCTCTCGTTGTGAGCCCGCCGCGTTTAATGTACTTATCGGTGAGGAACAGGATCTTATCGTGGCCCAGGCCCAGAAGCATGTCCTGGATTGCCGAATTCACTTTCTCCTGTCCGATCTTCTCCTGATAAGCCAACTCTAATTTCTTTGTCTTATACGACCACACTCCGCTTGAAGCGAGAAATGATACAATGCTCGTGATTAGTGTGCATAGTAATGTCTGCCAAAAAGTCATTTCTCACCTCCGGCATCATACTCGCGTAAGATACTTGGAGCACACATAGCCTTCGTACTTGTTGGCTATTTTGATTCTGTTCCATGTTGTGCTGTTGGATCCCTTGACTGTTCCTCCAAGCACATCCACCAGGTTGTCCTTTGCAAGCTGAGGATACTCCGGGAGATTGCCGTAGTTCATTCCCGGGCCCGTACGGACATTGAGCCGACTAGCTGTCACCTTAGCTACATACACACCGTCAACCTTGGTCGTGTTCTGGCTGGTGCTCACCGGTGTCAAGAACAGCTTCTTCTCAGCAATCCGTCTTCTCGTAAGACCGTTCAGCACAATGCCTCCTGACTTATTGTAAGCAGGCAACTTATCAGCGATCTCAGCTCTAGTTCTTGTACCCTTTGCGGTCAGCTGATCGATAGAGCCAACATTGAATGCGAAGCTCACAAGGGCATCGAACTCGTTCTGGTTCCAGTGATAAATTCCATCGAATCTCATAACCTGACGCTCGGCATCAGCACAGTCATCCGCCAGGAACTGAGTTGCCTGGGCCTTTGTAATGACATCGCCCTGCTTCACGTTCTTCGTATGACCATATCCGATTGTCCAAACCTTGCCGGTTGCATCCCAGTAGGCGTTGAGTTTACAGCCTTCAAAACTAGCGATCAATTCTACTCCGGCGTTAGAAATCTTCATAATCTTAACCTCCTACTACTGCAAATTCGATAACTTAAATAGCTCCCTAAAGCAGCCAGTCAAAGAGCTGATCATATGGCGTGTTAAACCGAAAAATCTGTATTGATTAAAAGGAGGACAAACATGCTTTGACTCTGCGTGTCCTTAGGGAGTTATCTAAGCTATCGAATCTTCGTTTCTTTTAACTGCTTCCCTTTTCAGCCATGACATTGATACGCCACTCGTATTCGGAAAGCTGCTTGTTCATTGACTCAAGCACAAATGAGCTTGTCGGCGGATCGAACATCAATCGAACCTTCATGTAAATATAGGTTTTCACGAGCTCGATCTTCTTGCCGTCAACGAACAGTTCGTCCCAAGTGTTATTGGGACCATCAATAATCAGACCGTCTTCCGGTCCTACGCCAAGCTGAGTCAGGATAGCAAGCGCAGAGTTGATATAGGCTATGATGTCCATATCAAACTGCTCGTATGCTTGATCGAGGCCCAACTTCTTCTTAGTTGAAATTAGAATACTGTTTTCTGGCATTACGGCCTCCTACTCCTATGAATCCTACAGCTTCAGCGTTGATGTATCCTTCGTTGTAACTCAGAGTCAGGACTTTGTAATACATCCGTCCTGTCCAATCGTAGAGAATATCACTCGTGTCTACTCGAATGCTCTCACCAGAAACGAGCGTCTCTACAACATCGAGGTTGCCTGGAATATCGGGATGCCGCCTGACGCTGATCTTCTTAGAGCCAACGGTCTTCGCTGAATATAATCCCATACCATTCACCTCCATGGACAAGTGTCATTTGGTTTCCGTTCGATTGGATCCTTTGAAATCTGTGATACATCTCCGTAATGTATTGCGTTATGCGTCTCATGACTCACACAAATCAGATACTCCGGATTGAACAAGAGGTCGGTCTTGTCGACGATGTCTTTCTTTGACAGAGGATTCATGTGATGGATTATGATCCGTCCAAATATCTCTCTGTCCGGGAAAGCCATGTCGCAGCCGTTGTCTCGTATGATGATCTTGTCTCGAAGCCGCTTCCATTCGCCTGATCGATACAGAACCTGATTCAAATATCGATCGTAGCCGAAGGTCTCAGCTCCTACCTTTCCAGCAAGCTTAAGATACTCGTACCGTTCTTTGAATGTTGGTATGGTTATCAGCTCGTGGTATGTTCTAACCATCTTTTCTACCCGTGTAGATCTTCATTGCTTCGATCGCTTCGAGGTATACCTCCTCTGACTTCTTCTGCGCCTGGAGAGCTTCAGTCTTTGCTGCAATCAGCTCCTTCTGCAGTCGAAGAATATCCTTTTCGAGACGAGCTTTCGCAGATCCACGCTTTAACAATTCAGTAATGACCTGTGACGACGCGGTTCCTTCGCGTAATTGCTTCTCAGCCAGGTTCGTAGCCAGCGCAATCATCTGATTCTCGCGTCCTTCAGGCGTAGTCGAGGTCATTACGCTTCCAGTTGAATCCGGTTCCTCTCCGGTATTCTTCCGTATTCGTTGAGTTCTCGCCATTATGTTCTCCTTTTCCATCATGTATCCGGCACTTTTATAGGGACGAGGAATGCTAGAAGGCTAAACTGACTCAAATATCCGTATCAGAGAGGAATCCTATGGAGATTGTATCGGTCATGAAAGGAGACCCGGGGTGCAAATCCGGTCATGCCACAGTTCCCGCGTCCCTGTAAAAGTGTCAAATACCGATGTAGAGGCTAAATTGC
>CAVKBL010000037.1:0-12013 GCA_963654805.1 Lachnospiraceae bacterium
TTATTCTACGGCGTTCGTGCCGCGGCGTAACTTTTATAAAATTAACGAACTATTGAAATAAATCAGTGCAGACTTATAAATGATTTTAAAAAGATTAAGTGATGTGTAAAAAATAAGTTGCTTCAAAATTTTCGAGAGGTCCAAAGACATACACAGAGCACCAAGTTTTTAACAATCATTCACTAATTGTCAGAAATTTCGGCTTTACTACATTCCGGGAATCAATCAACAAAAAAATATTATGGAAACAAATATCAAAAAAGTACATACAGCCAAAGACCTGACCATATCACTGGGACTTATAGTGATAGGCGCAGGACTCTTTTTCATCAACAAAGGATGCGGTTTCTGCATCGCAGCCCTGGGCCTGCTTCTGTTCTTTCTCTACAGCACAGGCTACAAGATAAACGGCAGCGCCAAGACATATCACAAAAAATCGCTGGATCTCTGCCGCGGATGTAAAGAACCGCTTGTCAACTTCCTCGAAGGAAAGACTCCGGAACTCGACATCAAGGAAGGCTCCGAAGGCGGATGCATCAGAGTGGACTTCTATTTCTGCTCTCCTGACCAGAGTTCATTCATACAGATTTTCGACTTCCGCGGTTACGAATACCAGAAGGACGGAGACCTGCGCGAAGCCGACCCTGAAAAGACCAAGATACTGCTAAAGAAACTATAGTCAGATGAGGCTCCGAGAATTTAAGCCTCATCTTATTATAATTCAATATGTTACCCCCCCCCCTAAAATTTAGGCGTATTTGTTTGGAATTATTCCATTTTATTTTATATCTTTGCCGCGGATTTAATGAATTTAACTGCTGGGCAGACGGATATCTGAGGCGTTGCAGATCCGAAAAAAAGACAGCCTCCCGAGGACCACAACGGAAGGACAAGTGCCTGACAGTATTGAAATTATTTAATGACAGGACATTTTACATGTTATAATGTGTGTGTTCAAATAGCGGAGATCGCCAGGCAGAATACACATAATGTCAAAAAGAAAGCGTTGTTTCTTGTTTCCTCGGAGATATATCAGATATATCCGGGTGTTTCTTGTACTCATAATGGGAGAGCCACCGTTTCGGGTCAGGTGAACATTTCATAACAGATAAAATGGTATTCAACAGACACATAGGAAGTATTGCGTGCAGTATCGTGAACACGACACTGCTGCTATGTGCTCTGTCAACATCCGTCACCTCCTGCCAGCGCCGCCCTCTCGAAGACCCTGACTACAACACACGCGTGAAAGTCCAAATCAACACCAGAGCTATAATGAATGTCACCTGTGACATCTATAACGACAAGATTCCCGTACCCGAGATTCAGATGGACGTAATGCACATCATTTTCCTCCAGGAAAACAGTGACGATATAGCCTGCGAAACCTACATCACGAACTCCGAAGTGGACGAAAGCGGTCAGAAAGTCTTCTACGGCGACATAAGCATAGTTCCGGGTACCTACAGACTCTACGCATATAACTTCGGAACAGAGGCCACCCTCATCCGTGACACATACGTCTGGAACAACGTCGAAGCCTACGCTCTCAGCGTACCGGAGCGCATATCCAGCGCCTACGCGACCAAAGTGCCGACCGGAGACTTCACCTATAGTCCGGACCATCTCATTGTGGCCAGAAGCCCGCAAGAGACTATCCCATACCACTCCGGCATCTACACCGTGAACACGGAAGCCAAGTCGGTAGTGGAAAGCTACTATCTGCAGATCAAAGTAGACGGCCTCGAATATGTCAACTCCGCCTCCGCCGTACTCTCCGGCATGTCAAGTGCCAATTACATAGCGCGCGGCGAAAGAGTCGATGACCCGCAATCCACCATCTACTTCACAATGCAGAAAAGCGACGATGACGGCACCCCTGTCATCTGTGCCATCTTCAATACCTTCGGTCGTCCGGAAAGCTCGGCCAATGACCTTGAAGTCACCTTCGACCTTCAGACCAAAAGCGGGAAAGTGCAGCGCACCTTCAACATATCAGACCTCTTTCTCAGCGAGAACTGCATCAAACACCACTGGCTGCTGCTCGACGAGACCATCCATATAGATCCGCCTACACCTGGCGGAGGCGGCGGATTCGAGCCTGGCGTAGTCGATTGGGAGACTGAAAATCACGAGATAGTATTATAAACACAGATATAAGATGAAAAACATTTGTAACATTATGAATAAAAAATTATTCCTCACGGTACTTCCTGCGGCAGCAGCGCTTATCGCCGGTTGCAGCAAGAATGAAGTAACCACGGTGGAGAGCGCTCCTCAGGAGATCACTTTCCAGACTGTCGAGACCAAAGCGGCCTCTAACTTCGCCACAGACAAGAAGTTCTACTCTTATGCATACTTTCTTCCAAAGGATAAATTAGGTTGGACGGCCAACTCTGCCGATGGAACTGAATACATCTCCAACTCCCTGATTGAGTATGTAACAGCGAAGACCTGCTGGAAGAACGCGACCACCACGTATTACTGGCCAAAGGAAGGCCAATTGACCTTCTTCGCATGGACAGACTACACTTCCGCTCCGACAGTTACCGGCTGTACCATCTCTTGCGCTAAAGACAAAGGCATCAACACTACCGGCTACGCTATCACTTCCAACCGGAACAAAGACCTGATGGTAGCAGACATCGCCGCTGACCAAAGCAAAAACACGACAGAGCACGACGGATGGGAAAAAGGCGTTCCTACTGTCTTCAAGCACGTGCTTTCAAATCTGGTATTCACCGTCAAGACCGACGAGGCGACTACCGGCAATGTCTATCCGGACGGAATGTTCAAACTTCAAAGCATCAAGTTGAAAAATGTCAACACCACTGGTGACTACACCCAAGGCTCACCTGCGGCAAGCGCCACACCTTGGAGTAATCAGACCACAACCGCCGAACTTCCGACTTACAGCGGAACCGAGGTTACAGTAACCAAAGATGCACAGACCCTCACGCCTGCCTCTGCAGACTATTACATCGTGCTTCCTCAGACCTTCTCTGACACTACTCCTGTAATCGAGATAGTATACACTATCACCACCAAATACATTTCAGGCAGCCCTGTTACAGAGACCGTCACAGTCGAGAAAGACCTCAAGAGCATCTACACTGCAAATTGGGAGAACGGCAAGAAGTATACTCTTAACATCATACTCGGTGTAGAGGAAATTCTTTGGGATCCTGACGTAACGGACTGGACAGACGGCACCACAGGAGAAATCAACATCTAACAGATATTAACAAATCAAACTACTATAAAAATGAAAAAATTAAGTTTAGCAGCGCTCGCAGCGCTCGCAGCGCTCGCAGCCTGCACCAAGAACGAGGTTACTCCTCTACAGAGTGCTCCTCAACAAGTCAGCTTCACTCCGCTTAACGGCAAGCTTTCTTCAAAAGCCCTGATTGACGGAACTGTCTACCCTACCACAGAGACATTCGGTACCTTCGCATATTTTAATGCCAACGGCACCACATTCCCTGCAAGCGCTGATGTTTACATCCCTGAAAGTGAGGTTAAAAACACCACTTCAGCCACATCCGGTACAGCATGGACAACTGATCCTGCATACTACTGGCCAAAGCAGGGCTCTCTTACCTTCTTCTCATACAGCCCATATTCGATCAACACCTCTGTTGATTGCAACACTGCCGACGGTATCACTATTACCGACTGGGATGTTGACGCAAACCAGACCATAGACGTAATGGTGGCAGATTACAAAACAAATCAGACGAAGAACGGCGCTAACGGCGGCTACACCGGAGTTCCTACTATCTTCCGCCACAAACTCTCTCAGATCGTGAAGTTCACTTTCGCTACGAAAGAAGACTACTGTGGCGGCCGCACCGAGGCTACTGCTCAGCTCGGAGACAAGTTCTTCTACATTAACTCTGTAAAGATCAACAATATCGTATATAAAGGTTCTTACAAGAGTGGTAACAATGTTGACGGCGCAGCCACAACTCCGGTACTTGGAGAGTGGACTCCAACCGCTGACAAGAAAGCCTATACATGGTACGAGAATACCACCGGAACCCTTTTCGGATATGACACGAAGAAAGCTGATGCACCTTGCGACATAGCAAACGGATATATACTCGTGCTTCCTCAAACATTCACAGTGCCGGCAGACAGAACTGTTACTGACTACGAGCAGAACGAGAAGAATATCCAAATCTCTTACACCATCAAGACCTGCACAGGTGTTGGTCCGGGAGCACCGACATTCTCAGAAGAAAAAGTTAAAAACGTATATGTAACGCTTTACGATGTTCAGTATGATGCAGCCACTTCAGCTGTCATCAATTGGGAGATGAACAAGAAGATTTCTTACACCATCACCATCGGTCTCGACCAGATCTACTGGGCACCTGACGTAAAAGACTGGGACAAGCAAGAATTCAGCTACACCATCGGTTAATCCGTTACGATGTACACTTATAGCTCGGAGAAGGGTGATACTTTCTCCGGGTACCAGAAAAAAAGAAATTATGAACTTTAGGCATTACGGCATAGTGTTACTCATAGCGGCGGCGGCACTGCTTCCGCTCGCCGGGTCGTGCACCAAGAATGAAACTCTGCAGGTGGAAAGCCGGATTGGCATGGCCTATAATGTCGCCCTCGAGCAGCCTTACAGTCTCGAACAGCCGCGCACCAAGGCGGCCACCGCCTACAGCACTTCCGACACCTTCAAGTCCTGGGCGTGGTATCTTCCCGAAGGACAGAGCTGGGCGAAGAACCAGGCGGATGCCAAGGCCTATTTCGAAGACGTGACCGTGGAATTCCAGACCGACAAATGGGAAGGCGTAGGAGGACCGTACTATTGGCCTAAAACAGGAAGCTTGAGCTTCTGGTCCTACTCCCCAGCCAGTCTTCCTCAGGTCAGCGGCACAAGCACGAGCGGAGTCAGCGTGGCCAAGGACGGAGTAAGCCTTACCGACTGGAAACTGAATGCCGGGACCAACCAGGGGTCAGACTTTATGGTGGCGGACTTCAAGAGTGATCTCAAGGCCAATGCCCTCACCTACGGCTACCTCGGCGTGCCTACACTTTTCCGGCATAAGCTTGCCAAGGTGACAATCCAGGCCAGCACTGCCAAAGCCCCGTCGGCCACCAATATAGTCAAACTCTATAAGGTGAGCCTTAAACAGGTATATACGAAAGGTTCCTACACCCCGGCGGACGCGTCTACCGCAGAATCATGGAGCCGCAGTGAGCTGGAAGAAATCGTAGTTTTCGAAAATACCGCTGGCCTCGAACTGAACCTTACTGCGCATAACGTAACGCTCGACGGCAAAAGCCTTTTAGTCATACCGCAGATTCTTAACGCCGATACCGGACGAGGTACAGGCAACGACGTAAGTCTCTATATCGAATACTCCATCAACAGCACCTCCAACACTGCCGACAAGAAACTCACAGACATAAAATCCTACCTCTGGGGTATTGGCCAACACACCGTCTATAACATAGTCATAGGAGAAGAGAACGAGCCTATCGAGTTCGATGCCGGAGTAAGCGACTGGAGGACCGGCGATTCGAACGACATAATAATAGGAGATTAGCGATGCGGACACCGAGGAAATACATATTGATATTGGCATGGATTTCAATCTTGGCGCCAGCCTGCAGAAAAGACAGCCCCGTGGATGCTGGAGAAGGCATATCGTTTCGTGCCGACACTCCGAAGGCCGAGGATGTCTCCGCGCTTGGCACTAAAGCCACCAAAACGGTAAGCACTAATCTCACCGATGCTCCGTTCGGAGTCTATGGCCTGTATTCCTCTACCGAGGGCGCCGCCACCGGAACGACTAACGTCTTCGACAACTCCTCCGCCCTGAAGGTAAGCTACAACACCACATCCGGCCTATGGGAATACACCCGCACCGGGACCGTTCCCAAATACTACTGGAAACGCAACATGTACTACCGCTTCCGTGCCTATCATCCGTACACCGCCTCTGTAGAGACGGGAGGTTCGAGCGCAGACGGTATAATAATAAATTACCGTATCATCGAGGACCAGTATGACCTGCTTGTCGCTTTCGCTACGCGCCACCCTGCCACCGACTCGGAAGGCACGGGAAGGGTCCCTATGAACTTTCAGCACGCACTTTCGGCACTGCGTTTCCGCGTAGCGTTCCGCAATACGGTAGATGAAGGCACCACCGACGAACTTACTGAATTCCATATCACCGGGATTCAGGCTGCCGGCGTTCTGAGCTACTCCCACGACGCGGGGAACTACCTCTCACCTCTCATCTCATGGTCGGCCAATGCATTCGATTCATCCACCTCGTTCTACACGAGCACCACGAGCCGCACCTTCGGAGTGTATAATCCTGGAGCCGCCACTTCAGTAGAGCCGGTGGATATTTTCGGCTCGTCCGATATGGACAATGTAGTCTTCGCCATTCCGCAGACCTGCAGCGATCCTCTGCACGGCAGTACATCGGTGCATTTCAAGACTACAAGCGGAGGAGATGCGGACAATACGGCCGTTCTTCCAAGCATCACGTGGGAACCCGGAAAGATCTACACCTACACTCTTCTTATCGAAAAGTCAAGCGTAGAGATCACTGTCAACATAAAGGATTGGAACGAAGTACAGTCAACTGTCGATATAAACATATAGTTATGAGAGTAACCATTCAGCATATCCGATTTTCGCTTCTTTTGCTTGTCTGCGCCATTGCGGCGCTGTGCTCCTGCGAGAAACAGCCTTCTTCACAGGGAAGGGGCGAAGACTCTGAGAAAGGAGATGTGGTGATAAAGATAAGTTCCGCCCACGCCACCAAAAGCGCAAAGGACGGAGACGAGATGGTGAACCTGCGAGTGTGGATGGTAAACGGCAGTAACAAGGTCGTCAAGTACGCATCCCTGACCCCAAATGCCGAGACCGCGACAGTGACTTTCGACAAAGTGGACAGAGGCGCATATACACTATACTTCCTGGCCAACAGCACCGCCCTGAGCGGATATGTCGAGGGCAGCACGATAGATGATGGCTTTCTCAAAGCCGCCCTCACCAAGACCGGCACTGCGCCGGAGTATACCGATACCGAAGGCATGCCTCTCTCCCTTGTCAAATCCATAAGCGTAGGGCCTGGCGTGAACCGCATAAGTGCAGAGATCGTAAGAGTCTGCGGACTTGTAAACATCACCATAAAAAACAGGACCACCGATTATGCGCTTTACATCACCTCAGTAAGCCTGAGCGACCGCAACCCGAGCGGCGGATATATATTCGCCCAAGACAATCACTCCTCTCCTTCCGGCACCACCTATGGAGCGTTCCCTTCCACAACCGCTTTCACCAGGATAGAGCCGACAGAAGAGAGCAAGACTCTGAGTTTCTATCTTTTTGAAAGCTGTAACGCGACAGACGCCATCTCGCTTTCGCTCAAGGGAGGCATATACAATAAAGACGCCACCGTTACTACTGTAGATAAAACAAGTTATCACGCCACGGGAAATACGAAGAACACCGACGTAAACACCTCGAGCAAATATTTTCTCGCTTCCGCCTCTTCCCCTATGCAGTTTCTCAAGGCTGACGACGACAGTTCCACAGGACTTACCCTCGAAGATGTGGGGTCAGACGCCGAACTCTTCGTCAAGAGCGACATAGAAAACTATCTGTGGCAGTTCCCTCTTGGGGAGTCGAATCCACAAAGTGTCGGGCAGAACAAAGCGTATCTTGCAATTAACGTAACCCGTAACTCGAGCTCGTGTACACTTGCCTCGAAGCCTAAATGCCAGACCAGTATCGCTACTGGAAGACAGTTCTATAATACTTATTCTGATTCTAGGTATTACTATTACTATTCCTACCTCTACAACAACTCCGGCGTGGTCGGTGTGACTTCCCCTTCCACTTCCACGAGTACTGCCACAAACACTGGCTGGTATCTTCGTGAAGCTACGGAATATACATACCAGGCACTCTCCCCTGACCCGCTGAAAGACTTTGCCAACACGACGTCCCTTACCTACACCGACAGTTACGGAATAGCACAGCCGCTCACCTCCATCTGCCGTAACGACAGACTGGAAATAGTGGTCAATGTCTTCTATAACCCTGTCTACTCCACCTTCGATTTCCAGGTTGAATCTTGGAAAACGGTAAATAATGAGACTACTTTCGACTGATATACCCTTAACTCACGATATGAAAAGGATACAGCACATCATCATAGCCCTGATTTTCACCCTGTGCGCCGCCGCCTGCGAACGCGATCTGATTCCCGGCGGTAATGACGCGGAGGGCGTAGACGTATTGGCTCGGCTGAACTTCGCTCCTCAGGCCAATATCGAAGTCTGCACCAAATCCACTCTCAGCGGCACAGCGGAAAACCGCGTGCTGAACCTCTTTGTCTTCCTTTTCGACTCTAACGGCAATAAACTCTATAGCCAGTATTTCGACAGCGCTAACAAACAGAGCGTCACATCGACATCCTCGCTCAGCGGCGAAGGATGGTGGGTGTCGAACAGTGCGACCCTGACACAGGGCGGAGTATGTATCAAGGCCACATCGGGCAGCGACTATAAAATCTATGTAATGGCCAATCTCGACGCGGATATGGTGCGCGTGTCAAGCGACTTGCTCAGCCACAACATAAACAACGAGCAGCAGCTCAAGGACTTCACCATCTATCTCAACCAGGAGATCATCTACCGTAACGGCTATTTCCCTATGACCGGGGTCCTCGAAAACCTCAAGATAGACTCCACCGGCAAGATAACCAAAACTGACGGCACCGCTCCGGGCACCCTTGTGCTCCGCAGGCTCGATGCCAAGATCCAATTCATCTTCAAGGCCGGAACGCGTGCAGATGAAGCCGGGCAGAAAATCAAAAGCTTTACTGCCAAGCAGTGGAGAGTGATAAATGTGCCGGCGACCTCCTATCTGATAGAGCGCGACACGGATTCAGGGAATGTACCGCCGGCTACCTCCACAGGCGATTATGTCAACTACGCGCCCAAGTTCTTCGACACGGATTGGGTCAATTTCGAAGAGTTTCCGACAGACGACACCAAGAGGTTCTCATTCTATATGCTTGAGAACCGACAGAGCCCTAAGAACAGCATCACTTCCTACCAGGACCGCAGCCGTCAGGTAAAACAGACCTCCGGATACCAGATCGGTGAGAACGAGACCGTGACGGTAACTTATGTCAACTCCCGCGGTGTGGATGTCACGAAGGATATGCGCGTCTTCAGTAATGCCAATGACTTCTCTACCTATGTCCTCGTCACCGGAAGAGTGGATATGGAGCTCGAAAACGATGACTCGGGCAAGATCCTGGGAGGAGATGTCCAATACCTGATACATCTGGGTGACTGGAGCTTCTCCGAAGGCTCATCGTGGAGCAGCGACACCTACACAGGCTTCAATAACTTCAACACGGAGCGCAACACCTCCTACACCTACACGGTGACCATTAATTCCGTCAATAATATCCGCATAGAAGTGGAGACCGCCGGTACCACCGACACAGAGAACCAGCCTGGAGGCACCGGACAGATCACCATAGCTAAAGAGGAGATCGCCGTATGCGATGCCCACTACTACTCCAAGACTATGACATTCCACGCGTCCAACTTTTTCGAGGGTCTCAAGAGTACGGCGGACGACCTGACTTGGAGCGTAAAGACGCCGTTCAGCGACGGTACTCCGGACGATCCGCTCGTCCCGGGCACACTTGACTACGACTGGGTTCACTTCCGTCTCAACAAGCGCAATACCGACGGCACATATAACCAGAATCGCCGCAAATTCGTGGACCCTTCCAGAAAATTCCAAAGCTATGACACTTGGCGCGACGCTTCCACCAATAAGGAAAGTGACGGGACAGACGGTCTGGCAGGATATCATAACGACGGTCTTATGAACATCATAGACCTAGTGAAATACATTAAGGAACAGGTCAAGCTCTTGGAAACTTACTGGCAGAATCCGGGAATGACATACACTGGCGACTTCGATAACCCGGACGACAAATCTACGGCCAAAATCTGTGTGACCGCATTCGTAGACGAGTTCTACTACGACAAGAACCCGGTGACAGGCGTCACCTCGCCTACCCTCTGGAAGAGCTTCGTCAACCAGCAGGACCGCTCGCTGCACATTCTCTGTAACTCGAATGTCAGCACCGACCTTGAATCGCGCGCCACAGGCTCGGTAGTCACCATACAGCAGCATGCCATCCAGACCATCTATAACACAGACGCCTCGCACACATCGCTGCAGACCGCATGGGGCCTGGAATATGTGGACGAGTTCACCGATGTAGTGACTACATATAATACCTCTTCAAGTACCTACACCGGCTCCGGTAATAACACCGACGCTTTCAACGGCCTGTATAATTCCGTGAAGGAATGGGGTGTCAGTACAGACGGCACAAGCAGCTGGGGAACATACCTGAACTTCGAGACCCTTAACGACGTCCCTCAGATGCAGTCAAGCTACAAAGCTTTGCGATATATCTGCATGGCACGTAACCGCGATAATAACGGCAACGGCAAGATAGACCCCGAGGAAGTCCGCTGGTACACCGCGTCCATACGGCAGCTTATCGGACTTTATATCGGAGGTGGCGTGATCGACCACCACTCCCGTATCTACTACCGCAGTGCTGCCGAGCAGGAATCTTCTGACCCTAACGTTTGGAGACAGCACGTAATCTCCAGTACAAAATACACTAGTAATAATCAACCAACAGTAGTTTGGGGAGAAGAAGGAATCTCAACAGGAGACATCAGCGGTTCGTATACTTACGGTGATGAACTAAACAAATTCAGCGTCCGTTGCGTAAGAAATCTCGGACTTTCGAATCCTACCTCGTCTGACTTGAACGACACCTCATTTAAACCCGATGACTATATCGAGACAAGTACCGAAGGCTCAGGAAACAATGCCGTGGTGACATTCAACGCTACACACCTGAATAACGCAGCACTGCGTTATTACTCATCCCGCGAACTCGATTATCACTCGAACACTTCAGATATCAACCGCCTATATAAAAGATTCGAAGTTCTGCCTACAAGCAAGGCCACAACCGCAACCGGTTCACCTACTTTCAAAACAGTAAACACGGCAGTAACTTCCGCCGTTGACGCCGGAGAGAATAACCCATACTGTCCGGAAGGCTACAGACTGCCTAACCAGGCAGAATTGGCCATGCTAAAATATTACGACGTTATCTCATCTCCTATGGTATCCCGAACTTATTGGGAACTCGGAACTGACGGTAGCCAAAAACAATCCAAATATGGTTACATCTATTCCGGAGGTAATATTTCACTTCAAACCGCTGGTGCTGACTATGTTTACCGCTGCGTGCGTGACATCCGCACAGATTAACCCACAGGGCCTGCAGATGAGCCTCTTGTAAACAAAATCATCTGCACACTACAAGAGTGTTTCGGGGGACGCCCCACACTATATAAAACAACGCCTCCGGGAACCCGATGTTAATCGCTTTCCCGGATTTTTTGACCCGTTTTCCGCACAATCTGAGCAAATTTTCAAGAATCGGCCGCTCACGCCTCTATAGGGCGTACAGACTAGTCCAATCCGATAACTATTGGACAAAAAGCCACAAGTCACTCTCTGTCTCCCATTTCTCACCCCGCGGCCTTTTG
This sequence comes from Lachnospiraceae bacterium, assembly GCA_963654805.1. Lineage (GTDB taxonomy): Bacteria > Bacteroidota > Bacteroidia > Bacteroidales > UBA932 > Cryptobacteroides. The sequence continues at coordinate 11,659 of CAVKBL010000037.1, forward strand.
CCTCACTTTTTACCTCACCATCAGCTATTCCCGCTGTTCGTCCTTACGCTTCTCCATCCGCCTCACCTTCCGCACGGCCTTCTTTTCGCACTTCATTTACGGAAAACTCCTTCTGAACTAATACGCCTAGACTTTTATTATAAAGCGTTTTCTTCTCCGGAGTGAAAGCGGCAATTTTATAGGCTCAGGATTTCACTTTCTGAAAGCCCTGTTACTTTACAAATGATATTCACAGGAATTCCTTCCTTCAAGAACCCCTTCGCCGTCTCCCGCTTGCCTTTCACCTCACCTTCTGCAAGCCCTTCCTCTCTCGCCTGCTCCTTGGCATACTCCATTACATTCTCGTAATCGAATC
>CAVKBL010000038.1:0-11824 GCA_963654805.1 Lachnospiraceae bacterium
TTACAGGTAGCAGTGCCTAAAGCTCGTCAAGCGGGAACACCGGAACAGTATCGGGCTTCAGAAGATGCGTTCTTCTCCGTGATTGATAAATATGAACCCGAGCTCATTGTCGTTTGGGGTGTGAGACTTTGGAATCAACTTCCCAGTACGAGATGGGAAGACGGACCGAGAATAGTGGTGGACGGATATGAGGTAAAGAATGGTTATTACCAGCTTGCCAACGGAGGGAAATCTCGCGTCGTCTGCGTATATCATCCATCTGCCGGCTATAGTTGGGATTATTGGTATCGTGTAATAATGGGCTGTTAATCTGCCTGTAATTGTAATAACTGAAGTTTTATTTGAATTTGCTTATGTCACTCTACAAAGTCAAGACCAAGTACCGCAGATGCTGCAATGGCGTTAATATAGAGCCGGATATGGAAGTTCAGGTGGTCACCCCCGTGAATAACACAATCCAGGTCAACAACTGGCAGTATGTCGAAGATGCCTTTATGCGAGTCTTCGGCATTTCACTCCGAAAGGCAGGTTGCTTAAGCGCGAGCCAACTTGAGATTACAAAACTCAAGTAATGAAACGAGTGGCCGCTTGGCCACCCATCATTCTCACCTTTCCTTCATCATCCGGTACAGTTCCGTCAAGAACTCCTCCACCCTGCCGTCATCTTTCCGGCAGTCGGGTAGCGTCTGCAGGCGGTTGCCTGGGTAGAGCCGCTGCATTTCTTCCTGAGAAGGGTCAAATTTCGTCTTGACACCGGTTTCAGCCAGTCTCTCTTTTATGAGATTATCGGATTCATCTGAGCCTTCGACATTGAAGTACTCGATTCCGCGCATATAGACAAATTCTCCTAAAGACATTCCGGACGGACGGTGCGCCGCTTCGTGCAGGAACTTGTCGATGAACTGCCGCTCCCCGCATTGGCTCCACCACCACATCCGTGAGCCGTCCTGCTCGCTGAATTGCTGCAGTTTGACCTCGACCTTGATTTCAAAATCATTAAGCCGCATAAAATCCGGGATAGAATAATGGTTATGAGTCACGATAGCATGAGTGACGTAGCACATCACAATATGCTCAAGCTTCGGGTGCCAAAGCCAGCTCTCCGCCCAAGTGACGCCGTCATCCAGATTATTCTCTATGCCAAGCTCCTTGTCGGTCATTGAAGACTTGTGTCCGCTGTCCCTTCTCCAGAACGGATTACAACTGATGAAAGGCAAATCACCGTGACACTCGCTCTCAATGAACGCTATTATTGGAATCATCCGCTGAAAATCAGACCCGTAGAAATCATCATCTTCCAGATGAAGAATACCGCTCTTCTCATCGGACCAATAGCGCAGAGTCCCTTCTACCTCGATATCGTCGTCCTTTTCGTCAAACGGCATATCAAGGACATGACGATACATACGGCCGGTGCGCCCGAACATCTGCTGCGTTAGTTCATATAACTTGGCATTAAGACTCTCGATTCTGGCCACCTCCGCATCGCTACAATGAATCTCAAACATCTTTGACAGGGCATACTCCCTGAATCCCAATAGGTTTTCGACGATCTCCCGCTTGTCTTCAGAATCACAAACCTTAGATACATACCCTTCGTAAGGATCTCCGGTAATCTCCAGAATCTTGCTTTCAGCATCCCTAATCTCTCCACGGAATTTCTCGAGACGTTCCTCCACGGGGAGCGATTCGCACGATTCCATCCTCTCGTGGAAACGATCATCCTCCACAGAGAGCTGTTCCCAAAGTGTTCTATCTGCCAATATCTTTGTTTTCATAATACAAAGATACTGGCCCTAATTGCCAAAAATTGGCAGTAACGATTAATTTGCCGAACTCTTTCCTAATCCTGTTCTGGAATCTGCATCACGTCACGGCTCAGGCGTAAAAGACAAATGCCCCAGAGTGAACTCTGAGGCATTTTAAGCGGTGCGGAAGGGACTCGAACCCTCGACCTCCGGCGTGACAGGCCGGCATTCTAACCAGCTGAACTACCGCACCATTGCTGGTTGCTTTCTTGAGAGAAGCGGATGCAAATATACGGCAAAAATTCGTATCCGCAAACTTTTTATTTAAAAAAACTTAAAAAAAGTTCGTGGTTTACTCCACGAACTTTATCTTATCCAGATTACGCGGTCTGGCTTCCGGGCTTTCATCCGGATAACCTACCGCTATCATATAAAGCAATTCGTAGCCTTCACTGAACTGCATGCGTGAAAGAAAACCAGCGCACTGCGGATTGGCCTTCAAAAATGCGACAGGCCCACCTAAAGTACAGGTTCCAAGGCCGAGGGACTGCGCTGCCAGGATAATGTTTTCTCCCAACATACCACAGTTTATCCCACTAAAATCCCCTGCCGGAGCTCCTATGGCTATTACAGCCGGCGCATTGCGGAACATGTTTTTGAAGTTCGGATCACGCTTAGCCGTGGAAGGATTGGCCTGAACAAAAACGGAAGTCATCTCGTCTATAAAAGACTTGCTGTCTATGATGCGTACTTCCCATTCCTGTTTGTTCATTCCGTTCGGAGCATTGACACCGCACTCTGCAATCTTCTGAAGCTTCTCCTTTTCTACAGGAGTGTCCTTATAGACACGTATGCTTCTGCGATTCATTATGGTGCGAATGACCTCGTTATCCGTCCCTGTTGACGGACGCCCTGTACAAGAAGCGAGCAAGGCGAAAGGCAGAATGAATGAAAGAATGGCTCTGGTTTTCATTTTAATATGATTTATTATTCTACGACAAATTTTGATGTATAGAAATCTCCCTGAGGATTACCCTTTTCATCTACGGCTACAGCCCATGCGATAAATTCTTCACCCTTGGTCAATCCCCTGAAATTCTCACTGTCAGCACCTTCCTCATCTGAAGAAGTGTATCCGCTCCAGCGTCCGAGTGCCTCCACAGCCTGCTGACGAAGAGTCATGTCGGCAGCCATCTGCTCCTCGATCCCGCCATTGAGAATATAAGCGAGGGTCGCCTCATCGGTTTTGCATGTCTCCTTATACTTATTGAATGTGGTCATATCCAAGATGTTCCAGATATATACCACCTTCTTGTCCGAAGGAACCACCTTCACTGTCACTTTCCCGTCTGCCTGTGCTACACTGAAAGTGAATTTGCATGAAGCGGGGTCGCCTCCCTCCGTACGGAACTCCTTCTTGAAAAGTTTAGTGGTAGCCTCGCCCGATGCAGTGTCATATCCGAAAGCCACGACATAGTAATCTCTGCCCGGCTGCCATACCTTACCGTCAACCTCATTGACAAAATCGAATTTTCCTGAAGTGGTCAGCGAGAACATAAGGAAGGAATTGTACTCTATGAAATAGCTTATGGTCTTGCCGTCACCCAGTTCGTCCACCATACTCTTACTCCATATATCCACTGCATAAGTATCTGCCTCCACAGATGGATTGACCGTATAATCGGCACCATCGGCATAAATCTCGCCAAGCACGATATCCAGGACATTGGCAGAAGGATTGACGGCCTGAGTCGTGAATGTCTCATAAGCCAATGCGCCCTTCACCTCACCCTCGGCGTCAACAGCGAAAGCTACAAGATAATAATCGGTAAGAGCAGTAAGAGATGTAAAATTAAAGGTCTGCACACCGACGGACAGCATTTTTTCTATCACTTCCGTCTCAGTAAGAGAATACGCCTCCACCCTTCTCTTCACTTCAGCATCGAAATAAGCCTGGACATCATCAGGATCAACCGTATCGAAAGCTTCCTTGCTCAAAACATCATAATAATAAGTAGCATCGGAAACAGAAGGTGTCACCGTAACGCTTGCTGAAACAGAAGCGACATCCGCCACTTCAAGTTTAAAAGTAAGAGCCTCATCCTCTTTCGGGCTCTTCTTATCGCAGGAACTGACCGCGATTACACCGGCTATACCCACAAATGCCAATGCCAATAAATTCTTTTTCATAATTTGATTTGGATTAACTGTTATTTACAAAATGTCTGCAAATATAGCGATATTCACTCCAATTCCAATATCCGCACCGCAGCCGCCAAATCTGCGGACGAAAATGCTGTGACCAGTATGGTCGGCATGTCAAGTAGTGGAAGAAATTGGCAGTTTTATTCCACTACTTAACAGGAAATGCCGTGGCCAGCAGGATCAACACGTCAAGTAGTGGAAGAAATTGGCAGTTTTATTCCACTACTCAGCAGGAAATGCCGTGGCCAACAGGGTCGACACGGCCAGTAGTGGAAGAAATTGGCAGTTTTATTCCACTACTTAGCAGGAAATGCCGTGGCCAGCAGGGTCAGACTGGCCAGTAGTGGAAGAAATTGGCGGTTTTATTCCACTTCTGAACATATTGCAGTTGGCAAGCCCGATAGAATTGGCCGGATTATAGGGCCGCAAGGCTAAAAATAGTGCCCGAATGCCATTAAATAATCCAAAAAAAGGTGCAATATTTGCAGATTAGAAAAGAGGACAAAAGTAGTGAACCTGTAATATGAAAGAAATAAAGACAATTGGCATTCTTACTTCAGGAGGTGATGCTCCGGGCATGAATGCGTGTATCCGCGCCGTGACCCGCAGCGCCATCTATAACGGGCTGAAAGTAATGGGAATATACCGCGGCTATGAGGGTCTCATCCACGGTGACATCAAAGAACTTACCACAGAAAGCGTAAGCAACACCATACAACGCGGAGGGACGTTCCTCAAAACCGCCAGAAGCCAAGAATTCATGACTCCGGAAGGCAGAAAGAAGGCCTTTGACAACATACAGAAATTCGGTATCGACGCCCTTATAATCATAGGAGGCAACGGGTCGCTCGCAGGTGCGCAGGTATTGGCACAGGAATACGATTTGCCGGTGATTGGTCTCCCTGGAACCATAGATAATGACCTCTACGGCACAGACAGCACCATAGGTTACGACACAGCGCTCAACACCATCGTGGAATGCGTGGACAAGGTACGCGACACGGCCACCTCGCACGACCGCATATTCTTCGTGGAAGTGATGGGACGGGACGCCGGATTTCTCGCACAGAACAGCGCCATCGCATCGGGAGCTGAAGCGGCCATCATTCCGGAAGACCAGACAGACGTGGACCAGCTGGAACAATTCATCAGCCGCGGATTCCGTAAGAGCAAAAACAGCAGTATCGTCATAGTGTCAGAAAGTCATAAGGACGGTGGCGCCATGTACTACGCAGACCGTGTAAGAAAAGAATACCCTCAGTACGACGTGCGCGTCACTATCTTGGGACACCTTCAGAGAGGCGGCACGCCAAGTGCATTCGACAGAATTCTCGCCAGTCGACTGGGCTATGCCAGCATCGAGGCTCTCAAAGAAGGCCAGAGAAACATCATGGTGGGCATACACGACGACGAGATCGTCTACATCCCTATAGACAGGGCTATCAAGAAAGACAAGCCCATCAATCACGACCTCATCAACGTACTTGCGGTCCTTTCGATCTGACCGTCAAAGGACAGTCTTCACAAAAGGACCGCAAGAAACTACCGGATACGGCGAATCTAAATGGCAGATGCGCCGTAGATGGCTGTATTTACCATAACCATCCCCTGCACCGGCGTACCTGACTGAATGACAGCCGCTTCACCGCTGATGATAAAGCCCACTAAGGTAAAAAGACCGCAGACTATGGCAAGTGCCATGTTATTGTCTCCCTCACTGTAAATGGTAGCTCCCGTTATCGGGACATATGTTCCGTCCGTTGCATATACTCCATCTATAGATATACCCAGACGACCCGGAATTCCAAGAACCGTGGAATGGCTGGCTTCATATACAGTACCACTCACGAGCGTTCCGGCAGGGATAACTACCGTACCTTGGGCGAGAACGTCATTGTTCACCATGAAATTGACGGATGAACCCAGCGTTACGGAGTTAGAATTGATTCTCTGTGCAGCTACCATAGTAACAGGAGTTCCGGCCTTAAGAATAAGGGGTTCAGTGCTACTCTGTGCCATAGCCGACACGGAAAAAGCGACGGCCACACAGACAAACGATAAAAATTTCTTTAACATAACTTAATTTATATAAGGATTTAACATTTCCAATTGATTCACACCGCGTTCCAATATCCTGTCATTATAACGGGAGGCGCAGGAAGCCGCCCCGAACGAATTGCCAACATAAAAAGACAGTGTGAGAGCGCCAAGAATTACGCCCACTCCTGTATTGCCACTACTGAATGACGTATAGGTTGCATAACCCAGCAGGCAATTGACCAGCAGCGAAGTAAGGGCATTGGCCGGAGCTCCGGCATAAAGATATCCCGCTCCGGGGATTATGCTTAACGCCTGGGCCAATGAAGAGCTCTTTCGCGAAGCGTCCCTCACCTCACACACAACCCTCTGACTTTCAAGAAGAGACGGATAACTCTCTTCCACGGCAGCTCTCTTTTCAAGCATCTGCAAAGCCCCGGCGTAATCCGCTTTACGAAGATACAGCACGGACAGACGCCCGTAAGGAGAGATAGCGTGAACACCTTTTTCAAAAGATGACGCGCTTTCTTCATATAATTCTATCGCTCCGTCCCAATCAGAAGTGAGTTCCTTCAGGTGGGAAGCCGCAAGCCGTATCTTATAGTCAGACCTCAGAGCCGTCGGAAAAGAATAATACAGAGCCAATCCCGCCGAGTATTCCCGAAGTCCTTCGTAACATTTCAGCCGGGAAAGCTGAAGCAAAGCATCTCCGGCATAATCCTTCGGATTGAAATAAAGAAGTCGCTCCATCTCAGCCAAAGCTCCACTATAATTCCCTTTATTAATCAGCGTGTTGATAAAAAAGACAGACGAATCAGCCACGCTTCTGCCTGCCAATGTCTCCGCAGCTACCACTCCCCTGTCGCCACGCAAAAGCCCGTCCGGAACATCCACGCCTTCAGGGAAATCCACCGCATAAAGCCTTCCGTTTATGACAGTCTTAGGATAAAGAGAAGTATCATGTCCGCACCGCGTCAAGCGGTCAGCCGTCAAAGCCATGGCCTCGGCAAAAGAATTATGCGCGAAGGCCAGCTTGGCATAAGCCGAGCAGGACGGATACATACGGCAATGCGTGTTTTTCAAAGGGCTCAGGTACTTTTGATAGACAGTGATATAGTCACCGGCCGCAGACCCGCCCCCGCTACGTCCGTCTGCAGAACCGGTACCGTTCCCCGCCAGAGCGAAAGTCTGAGCGGATGTAGGAGCGGAACTCTGAGCCGCCGCACTGAAGCCGCAGACCACACCCGCCAACACGGCGACATAGTATTTAAAAAAAAACGTTCTCATCCGTTATCAGTCGACCTGCAAATATATACAAAAAAAGCCGACACTTATGCGCCGGCTTGAATAAGAGTACATTAAACTTACTCTAAAGGTTTAAGGGTAGTGTACACGTTAGTTACATCCTCATCATCCTCGAGCAGACCGGTAAGCTTGTCAAGTGTAGCCCTCTGCTCCGGAGTCACATCCTTAAGATCCGTGGTAGGAATACGCTCGAATCCTCCGGATACAAGCTCAAAGCCGTGATCCTCTATGTATTTCTGAATCTGACCGTAAGAAGTGTAATCACCATAGATCACCACGACCTTAGTCTCGTTGTCGTCCTTGTCGACCTCTATCTCCTCGAACAGTTCATCCACGCCGCAATCTATCATCTCAAGCTCAAGCTCTTCCAGGTCCATCCCTTCGGTCTCCTTGATGCGGAACACACACTTATGCTCGAACATGAAGGATACTGAACCGCTCGTTCCCAGGGTACCGCCGCACTTGGTGAAATACGAACGGACATTAGCCACGGTACGGGTAGTATTGTCAGTGGCTGTCTCCACGAGGTATGCTATACCGAAAGGACCGTAGCCCTCGTATACCACTTCCTTGAAATCGCCCTGCTTACTCTCAACGGCCTTTTTGATGGCGCGCTCGATGTTCTCCTTAGGCATCTGCTCGGTACGCGCGGTAGCGATCAATGCACGGAGACGAGGATTACCGGTAACATCGGGGCCGCCCTGCTTGACGGCTATAGTGATTTCTTTTCCAAGTTTAGTAAAGGTGCGGGCCATATGACCCCATCTTTTGAGTTTACGCTCCTTACGGAATTCAAAAGCTCTTCCCATATGTTATTCTGAAACCTCGTTAATGTATTTATCTATAAGAGAATACTCTATGCTCATCTGATACTTCTCCTTAACGGTCTTGTATGCAGCGAGAGCCTTATCCTTCTGGCCAAGCGCCTCATAAGCCTTTCCGGCCTTCACCAGATACTCTGCAGCGAACGGGTTATCAGCTTTCTGTGCGGCCTTCGTATAGAAAGCGGCAGCCTGAGCATTGTCTGAAAGCGCTGAATAGCAATCCCCCTGAAGTGCAAGTGCACGTGCCACGAGAATAGGCTCGGTCCCTTTGTATTTTTTAAGGTAAGAAAGTGACTCCTCCCACTGTCCCAACTGTGCGCAACAGATTCCTGCATAAAGATATACAGCCTTGCCAGCCTTAGCGCCATACTCGCTGCAGATCTGGGCAAAACCCTTGTTCACGCCATCGCCATTAAGTGCCAATTCAAATTCGCCCTTCTGGAAATTGAGTTCTGCCACATAAGTATCTTCCTGAGCCTGAGCCACTGACGGAGCATAAACCCACTTACTGTAGCCCATAATGCCAAGTCCTATAACCACCACTGCTACCAATGCGATTATCAGAGCCTTTCTGTTCTGGATAAAAAAATTCTCTGTTGCAGAAACTGTGGATTTCACATTTTCCTCACGAATTTCTTCCGTTTTTTTGTTATTTGCCATTTTATCTGAATTTTATTTGTTTTCTACCTATACTTTCCCCGAGCCGCATGCCCGGCAAACGAAAAGCCCACAAAAATACAGATATTTCTGCGAATATGCAAAACCCGCTAAACACTGCACCATGCAGACTTCGCAACCGACTGTCCGTTGCCGCAAAACCGTTACTCATCCGTAGTAGCTAGTTTCAGCCGGCCAATTCCCCCTGTCCCAGCTGCCCATTCCACCACATCTACTATTTCCACACTGTCCACTACGGCCCATGACTCCACTACACCGGACACTGCCCGTCATAGCCGTGTGCTATATCCACTACATACCACATCTTTCTGACATATCCATCTGCTTAGCATATCATCTGACACATCCGCCAACCACATCTACTTGCATCATCAACCTAACACATCTACTTGCGTTATTTACCTGCCACATTTACTTGGCACATTTACCTGGCAGAAACCACGGCACCATACTTTATTATAATAAGTGCACCATTTCTCACCAAATCAACATCTCCGCCCGACACCATTTCACAACGAACCAACACCTCCAAATGCTTCAGCGTCTATACTGCATCATAGCGCTTCCACTCACACCGACATTTACACCGCGTCATAGCGATTCAGTCCTGCCCCCTATTCCGGAACCACCGTCATCCAGACCGCCTGCCGCGCTGCATGGCAAGTAGTGGTACAAAAACGCCAATTTATTCCACTACTTAACACTACACCCTAGCCGACTACTACATTTTTCGTCGAGTAGTGGTACAAAACCGCATTTCCCTTCCACTACTGCGCACGCTTTTATGTACGGCAACGGCGACAACGGCAGCTGTAGCAGCAACAGTAGCCGGTAGTAGCAGCCGACAAGCAAGCGAGCCTTTACCTGAAACCATCGCAGCCTTGTTGAGTTGTAGTCACCTTCCGGCGACGATAACATAGTGGGTATTTAATTCAAACACAGTAACTACACCCCCATACACCCTCGCCACCCACTCTATCCAGACCATCCACACCCTCGCTATCCACACCACCGTCCCACACGCTCCACACGCTCCACACGCTTCACACTACATTACATATCCATAAATAATACTACCGGCGCTCCCACCGAAAAACGGCGGAACAAAACACTCTCACAGATATTTGATATTTCCGGAAAATACGTAACTTTACGCCCACCGGTGCTGTACAGACAATACTCGATAATGTAATTCAGCATCATAAACTTCGCGCTCATCAATACTCCACCGCCGAGCCCGACCAGAAACTTAAACGAACAATATAATTATGAAAACTTACACCCTGATGCACATCTGCATCAAATCCGACAACGAACTGATGCACCGCGTCGAAAACGACTATAGATGCGGAATCTGCAAAATGGCATTGGCAGCCCAAAAGACCGATACACATATTTACGCATATGCTTTTATGTCCACGCACGTTCATATGGTAATCCAAACATTCGACTGCAAAAAATTCATATCCATCTACAGAAGCGCGTATACCAGATGGTTCAACCACAAATACCACCGCAAAGGACGTTTGGGAAACCGCACTTACCACAAAGAGACATTAGAAACGCTGAATAAAACATTACGGGCCATCAACTACGTACTCAGAAATCCCGTTCACCACCTCGTCAGCGACACCGCCATGGGCTATGAATTCTGTTCAGCACGCTACATTTTCTCTAACGACCTCAGCGCCAAAGAAACTGCCAGCAAAAAGAGAAGATCAGGTTATTGCGCTAAAAATGCCAAACTCCCAGCATCTTTCCGGCTAAACGATAACAACATGATAGCCCCCGACTCCTTTCTGGAAATCTCCGCCGTGGAAAGCTTGTACATGACCGCCAAGAATTACCTCTACCTGATTAACAGACCATCCTATAAAGATATTGAGGCCAATACCTATGACGAGGACAAGCCTTTAACGCTTAACATCATAGAACAATCCTCCGACATCGAAGAACTCCAGAAAAATGAACGCCAACGCAGCACGAAAGACTTCGTAAAAGACATCGATCTCTGCGAAATCATCGACAACGAATACCTGCACGGCCGTAGCTACACACAGATTGGCGCTCAAGAAAAAGCAACCATAGTCACGGAACTGCAACACAGATTCAAACACACTCTCAATGCCAAGCAAATCAATCGCTGCCTGGCCAATTAATGTCTGATAATCCAGGTACCCAGAAATTCTTCACATGAGCTTGATATATGCCTCTGACAACTATCTGGGGCACTCGCATCATTCAGGTAAGGACAAAAATGGCGAAATAGTTCCATACATGGCCGGCTAGGCGGAGATTTTTCCACTTCGTAGGACTCACCCGTTCACATGACACGGGCTTCAGGAATAGATAGATAGGACAGAGGCTTTTGCTCGCTATCGCTCCGCGACACTGCTCGGGCAAACGCTTCGAAAAGTTTCTATCCTCCTGAATAGCCAATGTTTTACTGCGATAATAATGTTGTAGCATTTACTCCTTCGGCCAAGAAGTGAATAAATACTGGGCTTTTGTTCCACTTCTATACTTTTAAAACGGATTTTCCACGCAATACATGTCGAGTAGTAGTATAAAAACGCAATTTTCTTCCACTACTGAACACTACACACCGGCCGACTGCTACATTTCACGTCGAGTAGTGGTAAATTTTCGCGTTTTTATACCACTACTGAACTTTCACAACACAGTTTTTAGGCATTTTCTGTCAAGAAGTGGAATAAAACCGTGATTTTCATCCACTACTTGATTTTTGTTACAAATAGCATTTCGGTGGCCTAGTTCGGCATTCTTGCTCTGCGACCTAGTTTTACATTTTTATTCTGCGGATTGCGGCCTAGTTCAGCATTTCGGGTTTGCGTTCCGCTTCTGTGGCATGGCCCTGTATTTTAGTTCTGCGAACTGGCTTTATATTTTAGTTCTGCATTCTGGCTCGGAGGACTGTTCAGCATTCGAGTTTTATATCTTAAGCCCCGGATATATCGGCCCAAGACGATACGCGCTTCGCGCTATCCCTCCCACTTCGTGGGCCCC
>CAVKBL010000039.1:0-11789 GCA_963654805.1 Lachnospiraceae bacterium
CCATCACAGGCTCGAAGAAATCGAGCAGGCCTTCGGGTAGAAAATAATGAAGAAAATCTTCGAGAATCTTGGTCTCAAGTTCGGTAGATGTGTTCATATATAAAGGGTATGCTTATGTGCAAAGGTACCCCTATCTACTATGACCTATCTACAAAAAATTATCTACGGATGTTTGGCATTGAGCCCAAAAAGCGCAAACCTATCACAGTCATTCGGAAGGGCTCTGGTAAGCCACGGACGATGAACAAAGACAGCTTTGCGCCATTGGAATGGCGAAAGTCAGCTATCTGTCCCCGTCCTAAAAAATTTACCAGATTCTTCCGAGGGAATCGAGATAACACTTTCGTGTAGTTTCTATAATATGTTTGTTTCGTAAAGAAACATCTCAAATATAGAAACTTTTTTCAAAAGCACAAAGCTGCCGTTTTGGTTGTCGCCATCGGTTTTTTATGCCTGCTTTTTGAGGCTGGTACAATTACGGAAAAACTGAATCTATAATCTGCATAGCGAATTTGCCACAAATTGTATAACGTTTTTACCGTATTTTGTATAATGGCGGTCGGATATTATTCAGATTCAACTACTTTTTTGTATATTTGCACGCAGAAAATATTCTGAGATTATGAAAGAGTATAGACCACGTATTGCCGACAGGATGTTGAGCCGCAGGCTCAAGGGAGTCGGTGCGGTCTTGATTCAGGGGCCAAAATGGTGCGGCAAGACAACGACTGCGGAACAGCAGGCTGCGAGTGTCGTGTATATGGACGACCCTGAACATATGGAGCAGAACATTGAACTGGCGAACTTGTCACCGAGGAAAATTCTTGCGGGGGCGACACCACGTCTCATTGACGAGTGGCAACTTGCTCCCCAGTTGTGGGATGCGGCCAGATTTGAGGTTGATCATCGGGATGACGCGGGACAGTTCATTTTTACAGGTTCTGCCGTTCCGGCTGACACCGACCGTATTCATCACTCTGGAACGGGCAGATTCGCCTGGCTCACGATGCGAACCATGAGTCTTTTCGAGTCCGGCGAGTCTTCCGGTGAAGTCAGTCTGAAAGATATGTTCCTCAATCCGAATTCTGAAATATTCGGCATGAATGCTTTGGACATCGACATCGTTGCCTGGCTGATTTGCCGAGGAGGATGGCCGCGGGCCACCACCATAAACAAAGAAGTTGCCTTGGATATGACATATCGGTATTATGAGGCAGTCGTAAACAATGACATATCCCGCGTGGACAATGTCCGGCGGGATGCGGAACGCACAAAAAGGATTCTGCGTTCTCTGGCGAGAAACCAGTGTGCGCAAGTGTCCGTCAATACTATTTGCGCTGACATTGAGGGTAATGACTCGGTTTCCGCCAACCGCATCACCGTCAACTCCTACATTGAGGCTCTGAAAAAGATGTTCGTGCTGGAAAATTCTCCGGCCTGGAATCCGAATTTGCGCAGCAGGACGGCCATAAGGAGTTCCGAGACGCTCTATTTCTCGGATCCGTCCATCGGAGTCGCAGCTTTGGGAATCGGTCCAAATGACCTTATAAACGATCTCAATACAACGGGGCTGTTTTTCGAGTCTATGTGTGTCAGGGATTTACGTGTATATGCCGATGTGTTGGACGGGACGGTATATCACTACCGCGACGGCAATGGTCTGGAATGTGACGCCGTCCTGCATTTGCGTGACGGGAACTACGGATTGATTGAGATAAAGTTGGGCGGAGAGAAAAACATTGAAGACGCTGCAGAAAATCTAAAACGCCTGTCTTCTAAAATTGATACGTCAAAGAGCAAGGCTCCGTCTTTCCTTATGGTACTCACGGGCACATCGAAATACGCCATACGCCGTCAAGACGGTGTATATGTCGTCCCTGTCGGATGTCTGAAAGACTGACCGCCGCTCCGATTATTCATATATTACGAGTTCTGTGAGAAGAATGCCTTCTCGAATTCGTCCGGCCAGTGCGCTTTAAGGTATGCGATGCGCCAGGCCGTTATGCTTTCGCTGACGGAGCGTGCGCGGCAGAGTTTATCCAGTTTGTCTTCACGCCCTTCCTTGAAATCTTTTATTATAGACTCTGCCTCCTCCCCGCTATTATTTCGGCGTATAAACTCAGGGATAAGATTCTTCAACCCGGAATATTCAAGCGCATACAATGCCGTCAGGTCTTCAAGGCTGTCCGGTTTCAACTCGCGGAGCCACTCCTGCTCCCACGGTGCATCGAATTGCGGAATGCCGTCCGTATCCCCCTCTCTGAATATGTTCATTGTCAGGTTATCTCCAAAAGAAATTTCATTCAAGTCGATACCGATTCCGTACTTCTCTCTGATTATTGAAAGGCACCGTTTTACATCCGATAAAAACGGAATCCGCACGAGATACAATACGGCAGTCCCGGATTTTTTCAGATTCGCCCTGTCATATTGCAATGCGGTGACGGTATGCTTTTCTGCGGATTTCCATGATGTTAACATAGTTTTCGGAAGGGAACTCATTGATACGCTGTCGCTTATCGTAATCGTAAACGGGTCGGGGTCAACGGCATAGATCGTCTCCTCAAGCTCGGTGGCTACATCTATGACCTTTTTCTTGACTGCGCTGCTCTTGTTATAGAAGCGCTTGAAGCCGTCATCATATTTGAGGCAGTTCTTGATGGTGAATGCCTGTATTCTGCCGTTAGAGTCAAAAATATCTCCCGGGAGATGTGAGGTCATATTGACTGCTTCCTGAACCGACAGCCCAAATGCCCTTGCGGCATCTTTCAATCCGACGCGTTTCCTAAATGAAACGGCGCGGCAAACATTCTCCGGCCCCAGCATCTGCTCAAGGTGTCTGATGAGATCTGCCTGAGAAAACATTTCCACATCAATGGCGATGATTGGGATATCCGCTGTATCCTTGCTGCAGAATTCTTCGGCAAGCAGGTGGAATTTGAACGGGTTGTGTTCAGTAATTCCCAGACACCAATTAATCAGCCGACAAGAGTTCCCCAAACGGCCTCCGCTATCCATTAATATTCCGTTCTCCCTGGCCCAGGAAACAAGTTCCGAACATATCAGGAAATAATCGGCGCAGCCCTTTTCCTTGATAACATTCAGTTCATAGTTCAGTCTTTGCGCCGCAACTGGCGGGATATTGTTTTCAAGACGGCTGGCAAGCCCCTTATGCGCAAGTTCCTTCAAATATTCGAAGGCGGATTCATAGGCTTCAGGAAGTGGGAATCTTGGGAAACGGATGCCGTTTTCGATATCATATCTTTCCACTTTATCCACAATTTCCTGTGTGTTGAAAATTGCCTCCGGATGGTCGGGAAATATGTCCAGCATTTCCTGTCCGCTTTTGATATATTCCTGCCCGGAGCTGCGAAGCCGTTTTCTGTCTTTGATGCAGGCATTATGTCCCATCACACAGAGACAGTCGTAGGCAAGGCCCTGTTCCTTGCGAGCGAAACGCACATCGTTGGTAGCAATGACTTTTGTCCCGGTATCAGCAGCCAATGTCCATAACCCGTCCAGAATGGTCTGCTGTCTCGTTTGACTCTTCGGATTATCATAGGGGCACGGTGACACCTCCAGATAGAAATCGTCTCCAAAAATCTTTCTATACCAATCAATTGCTGATTTTGCACCTGGCATATCCCCTTGCTCTATCCGTTGCGAGATTTCGCCGTCCGTGCAGGCGGCAAGGCAGATTATTCCCTTGCTGTGGGCGGCGAGGAATTTATGCTCGATCCGCGGTCTCCCCATAGTTCTGAGGAACTGCGCCTCTGTCGATATTCGGCACAGGTTAAGATATCCGTTGTAGTTCTTTGCGAGGAGAATGACTTCAGATGTCCCGACCTCTATTTCGCATCCGGCAATAGGTTTGATTCCAGGATATGATTTCGACAGATGGAAGAACAGCGGAATGCCGCACAGGTTGCCTCTGTCCGTAAGAGCGACCGCTGTCTGCCCCAATTCTGCGACGCGGGAAAAGATATCTTCAAGAGAAGACAGTCCCTCATAGGATGAGTAAACAGAGTGCAGATGAAGATGTGAGAAATTATTCATAAAGTATTGTTTTTTAGTGTGATTAATAAATTGTGGGCCTGTCCGTGAATCCGGTGAGGCAGAACAGCTCCATATCGTTGTCGTATTCCGATTCGGCGGTGAAAAAGCCGTGCCGGTCCGGAACTTCGCAGACTTTATGGTACTTCAGTTCCATACCCTTTTCGATGAATCTGTCGCGTACAGGGTCATCGTCAAAGGTCTTTTCCGCCTCGTCGATAAGTATTACGGCTTCGAAATTGAGCGACTGTATAAATCCCAGCAGTTCTTCGCACGGACGGGATATGACTATCGTCGGCAGCCCTAGCCTGTTGCAGAGCTGTTTGGCGGCGATGGTCTTGCCTGTTCCCTTTATTCCGTTGAAGATGACACCGAGATTCTTGCCCGATTGACGGAATATGTCGGATTCCCAGGTGCGGATGATGCGTCCGTTGATGTCATCTCCCTCCGAACCATAAATCTTGAATTTGAAGCTGAATGCCTCCGCTATCTTTTCAAGACCGATCCGGTTGGTTCTCGGCTCTTCGGCGCTTTAGCGGAGATGACAAACATATTGTCTGTGCGCATCGCCCATCTGATTTTTCCTTCGGCTTCGCTTCTGTCTTCCATTTTCTTGAAGCCGGTGCGCTCGGCGAGGACGCGGTTGCTCATAATCCGGAATACCTGCTCGGCATCCTTTTCTGAAGGTGTGGTGATCTCCAGCCTGTCGGTAGTTAAATTGACCATATTCTGAGTGATTTATGTTACCCTTGAAAGCGAAAGCTGCCCTGAATTATTCAAGACAGCTTTTGGGACTTGTGGTATAATTATACACGGAAAATCAAAATTTTTTAGGCCGCTTCGGGAAAGAACAGATTTTGAATTATGCATTAAAAACATTATGTTTGTGCGGCATAATAATTATTGTCTATGGAATTCGTTGACAGAATAGAAGAATCGGCGCGTATGAAGGCTGCTCTCGAAAGTGAGAAAGCAGCGCTGCTCGTAGTATATGGACGCAGACGATTAGGTAAATCCTCGCTTATAAAAAGGGTTTTGTCGGACAGGGATGTTTATTTTCTTGCCGATCGCTCTGAACAGCAGCATCAGAGATCGCTGCTTGCCTGTGTTATAGCGCAGGTGTTTCCTGATTTTGACAAGTTGGCATACCCGGATTGGGAGTCTTTGCTGCGCGCTCTCAATTATCGTACTGACAAAAAATTTACTTTATGTCTGGATGAATTTCCATATATGGTACAGCAATGTCCGGAATTGCCGTCCGTATTGCAGAAACTGGTGGACGAGAAACAGTTGAAATATAACTTGGTGCTTTGTGGTTCCTCTCGGAATATGATGTATGGGCTGTTTTTTGATTCCGCGTCGCCTCTTTATGGTCGCGCCGATGAAATAATGAAATTCGTGCCGATACGTCTGCCATATCTTCAGAAAGCATTAAATCTCAGCGCTGTAAATGCCGTGGAAGAATATGCGGTATGGGGTGGAGTGCCTCGTTATTGGGAACTGCGTGAAAGCAGGAGCTCCCTTGAAGACGCTTTGAGGCATAACATTTTCAATGTGAATGGCATTCTTTATGAAGAGCCTGTAAAACTGCTGGAAGATGACGTTAAGGATGTTGTAAAAACGTCCACGATAATGTCCTATATCGCTACTGGCTCCAACCGTCTTTCCGAGATAGCTTCACGTTGTGATGAGCCGGCCACCAATCTGTCGCGTCCGTTGAGAAAACTTGTTGATCTCGGGTTTTTGGAGAAGGATGTTCCGTTCGGGGCCGAAGAAAAAAATGCCAAAAAAAGTCTTTATAAAATTGCTGATCCGTTTATGGCATTTTATTATCGCTTTGTGGTCCCTAATCGATCTTTCATTGAGTTGGGCCGCAGTATTCCGATAAAACAGGCACTGGATGCTCATTTTTCGGAATATGTAAGCATGCAGTGGGAAAGGCTGTGCCGTGATGCCGTTACGGGGAATAAGATTAATGGAGTCGTCTATGGTAAGGCGTTCCGTTGGTGGGGATCTGTCATTAACGAGTATGGAAAGCCGGAGCAGATAGAGTTAGATGTTGTAGCTGAGTCTCTTGACAGGAAGTATCTGCTGGTGGGGGAGTGTAAATGGACCACGCCGCAAAGCGGAGAACATTTGATTTCCCGGCTTTTACGCAATGCCAATCTGCTGCCGTTTGCGGGGAGATACGAAATAGTTCCTGTTCTGTTTCTAAAAACCGCCCCTGAGGATGGCGCGCGAAATGTCATTTTGCCCGAGGGGGTCATTGGACTTATGATATGAGTTTTGGCCTCCAATTACATATTGGCCAACAAAACGACGGCGGCGAGAACCGCAAGTGCGCCGCCGGTGATTTTCAGCCATAGAGGCAGGCGCTGTTTTCCTTTGAGCCAATTCTTTTTCAGAAAGTCGCGTACAGGCTCGTCATATATTTTCAGAACGCCCCAAGCCAGGATGACGGAGAGAATTACCACTCCTGCTGAAGAAAGGAAGTGAATCCAGGCAGGTGCATCGGCATGTGCCCTGGCAAATGACATATGGGCATAGATGAGAGGGAAGTGCGTGATGTAGATAGGGTAGGAGATGTCCCCGAGAAATTTGCATACTTTCGAACTGAAAGCGTGTGTGGTCCTGCTCCCGGCGCCGAGAAGCACGATGATCGGGAACAGCACCAGGATGGCGAAGGCCTGATAGGCTCCGTTGGCAACACAAGGCTTTCCGCTTATGCATGGGATGCTGAATATGATGACAAGAAGAAGCGATGCCCACCAGAAGCCGCCCTTGGCATGGAGCGGACTTCCGCTCGGGTTAGTCTCAGTACGGTGCTTGGGAAGAATTCTTGAAATTATCAGCCCGCAGAGGAAAGGATATAGAAGACGGCTGAGTCCGATGTATATCTGTTGCGCGGTCAGGCTCCACCCGCCATTGACGGAGTATTGATGGACGCCAAGGCCGAAGAGATCCCATCCGAGAGTGAGGTCCAGTGTCAGAACGGCGGAGAACAGCGCGATGACGCATAGAATGGCAGTAGGAAGCCTGCGGAACAGGAAGGCATACAGGATATTGCCGATATATTCAAGCGTAAGCGACCAGTTGGGCCCGTTGAATGAATTGGTCTCGCCCCAGCCGCGTATATCCATCTTGGGACCTGCGGGAATCATGAACAGCGCCATGACAAAGCAGACGAACACTTTCCACGCCGGTGCCTGAAGTATGCCGGGAAATGCCGTGGCTCCAAAGTAAAACAAAGCGAAGCCTATTACGGTGCCTGCAATCACCATAGGATGAAGACGAGCAAGACGCCGTTTGAAAAATCCCCAAGTGCTCATCTTTCCCCATCTGTCATCGTAAGCATAGCCGATAACGAAACCGGACAGCACAAAGAAGAAATCCACGGCGAGATATCCGTGGTTTATATGCTGTTGCGCTCCAGGCGGGCAATAGGTCTCGAAAAGGTGGTAGAATATCACCATGATGGCGGCCACGCCGCGTAATCCGTCCAGTATCTCGTATCTCGGTTTAGATTCCAGATATATGTTTTCTTTCGCCATGGGCCAATGTTATTGATAGTGAATGCAAATGTAGCGCTTATTTTATGCTTGTATTTGACTTATTTTTATAAATATTTGTCTTATATTTGCAAATATGCTGCGGCTTGAAATTTGATCAGTGATGCGTAAAAAATAAGTTGCTTCAGATTATGACAGATTTTTGAAGAGGTAAAAATACCGGAGATATGGGAAAATGGCTATTGGCTGACATCCGAAATATTTTGTAATGAGCAGTTTTCAGTATGACTATGTGAAGCTGCCGCCTCAAAGGCAAATTGGCCTGCATTCTCAAAGGACGTGGGAGCTGGATTATATTCTCACTGGCAGCGGTATGCGTATCATAGCGGACAGCAGGGAACCTTTCAAAGAGGGGGAAGTGGTGCTTGTGCCGCCCGAGATGCCGCATTGCTGGGATTTTGACCGGGACTGCACCGACAGCGGAGGAAACATTGCCAATATCTCCATAAGCTTTGACGATCAGCTTCTTGACTCTATTCTGATGGCCTTTCCTGATATGGGGGAATGTATAGCCGTGATACGGGACAGAAGGGATACGGCCATATTTTATTCCGGTGACACCTTGAAGGAATTGGCCCTGATGATGAGTGCCATGAATGAGGAATATGCTTCGGAGCGTCCGGCGTCATTTCTGCGGATACTTTCGCTTCTGGGCTGCGATTCGGATGCCAGGCGGTCGGAAGTTTGTCTGAAGATTAATTCGGATGAAAGGCGAAAGATGAAAATACGTACCTTCATCTCGTGCAATTGTCTGCGCAGTGTTACGCTTAATGAAGTGGCTTCTTATGTGGGGATGAACGAATCGGCGTTCTGCGTTTTTTTTAAGAAGCTTTACGGGCAGACTTTTGTTCAGTATCTGAATGCGCAGCGTCTGGAATATGCGCGTTATCTTTTGGAGAACGGCAATATGACCGTAACTGAAGTGTGTTATGCCAGCGGCTTTGCGTCGCCGCCGTATTTTTCCAGAATTTTCCGCCGGGCGTTCGGGGTGTCAGCGCAGCAGTATGCCAAATCATTTTTAAAGTAAAAACGACAATATATGAAAATCGATCACACAGCATTGTATTGCAGGGATTTGGAAGGAATGAAAGATTTTTTCACCACATTTTTTCAGGCCAATTCCAACAGTCTTTATCATAATCCCCGCACCGGTCTTAAGACTTATATCCTGACTTTTCCGGACGGGGGTTCCCGACTTGAGATTATGACCCGTCCCGAAGTGGAAGGGGATAATGAATGCCAATATCGCGCAGGTTTCATCCATCTTTCTTTTTCGGTGGGGAGCAAGGAAGAAGTCGATGCTCTTACACTTAGGCTCGCTTCGCGGGGATATCCGACGCTAAGTGGGCCGCGCACTACGGGGGACGGATATTATGAAAGTTGCATAAGAGGATTTGAAGGAATTCTTATAGAAATTACGGTATAATATGACAGATTGGGAGAAAATGCAGGCCGGCGAGATATATAACGATTTCGCGGAGGATCTTTTCAGCAGAAGGGTCGAGGCCAAGAAACTTTTCAGAGAATATAATCGTTTCGGCGATGACGAGGTGCAGGCGCGTCGCGACATTATGCGCCGTCTGTTCAAGTCAGTCGGCAGGAACGTGTGGATAGAACCTGATTTTCGCTGTGAGTTCGGGCAAAATATTTCCATAGGGGATGACGTCTATATCAATTTCGGCTGTGTCATTCTTGACTGCGGGCAGATACGTATCGGGAGCAATACGCTGATTGGCCCGAATGTGGGCCTGTTTTCGGGAAATCACACGACGGACCCACAGGAGCGCGCCGCAGGGGGCCTGATACCCAAGCCCATTACGATAGGCAGCAGGGTATGGCTCTGCGGTAATGTGACGGTAACCCCTGGCGTTACTATAGGGGACGATACCATTATCGGAGCGGGCAGCGTAGTTACTCGCGACATACCTTCGGGAGTTATCGCAGCCGGAAATCCGTGCCGGGTGCTCAGGCAGATTACCGCGGAGGATAAGACCGGATATAAAGGTTGACAGCCCGTATTGTCGGGGTGTAAAGAAGGATTTGATAAATCGGGAGAAATATCATACATTTGTTTTTGATTTGCATCTCATGATAACTGTAACTGATACCGCCATACTGAATTCACAGCATTCTCCTGTACGGGGGTGGGTATTATAACGCGCTAATTTGTAATATTTTATATATAGTCTCCTTCGGCTTTGCGGCCGGAGGAGACTTTTTCGTTTCGTGGCGGCCGTCAGGCCTGTCACGTCCATTTCCGTGCGCATCAATCCATCAAATTATATCCATTTATGAAAAAAGTTTTTATTCAGAACGCTCAGGGCTGTTACGAGACGCCTGAGTGCAGTGTCATCGCCTTCGGCTTCGAGGGCGTACTGTGTGCAAGTGGTGAGTTTAATTCCGTTTATCACACCGAGAATATTTTCCTCGATGAAGACGAAAACATCTAAGACTGCACGCTTATGAAAAAGTTATCTTCTTTTTTGCTCGCCGGTGCCGTAGCGGTGCTTTCGATAGCTTCTTGTAGCGACAAGATTTCTGCTGACGATGAGTCGCTTTATACTTACAGATTTACACTGAGCACTCCTTCGACCAAGGCCGTTCTTGATTCTGATGAAACAGCCACTTTTACCAAATGGGAGTCCGGTGACAGGTTGGGAGTATATACACTGAACAATGATGCCGAGATCTCATATAACCGATATGCCGACATCGATGTCAGCAAAGATCCGGTAGAGTTCAGCATCAGCAGTTATAACGCTCTTACTGCAGGCTCTGAAGTTTATACTTATTTCCCTTATGATTCGTCGAACAGCACGGGCGATGCTCAGGACCCATCGAAGGTGAGACTAAGCATTCCAGTCTCACAGACCGGGAAGATGAACGACATGCCTATGGTAGGTGTGCCGTATATTATGACCGAATCTGTTGCTGCCAAGACGGATACCCCCATAGCTGACATTAATCTTTATAATCTTGGCGGCATATTTCAGTTCAACATATTCTCTACAAACGAGGAATACCGTAGCGAGACGGTGAAATCCGTCGCTTTCAATGCCGATTCGGAGATTGCAGGCTCATTCACCTTCGACATCACGCAGGTTAAGGACCTCACTATCACCGGCAACACCGAAAAGAGCATCAAGGTCGCTGTCAGCGGAAATCCCAGTGCGGACAAAGCTTCAGCACTTCAGGCCAATATGGTAGTAAAGCCCGGAACTTACACCGGAACAGTGGTGGTCACCACAGATGCCGCCACTTACACCTATACTCTTACTTCTGGCAAGACCGTAGACCGCTCCCATATCAAACCTCTGAATGTTGACCTCGCAGAAGGTGTCAGAGCAGAAGTGGAAGAATCTAAGACAGCAGCATTGGAGAAAAGCGAGATCGTTAATTTGGGTGTATTGAAGTATAAAACTGAAAAGCAATATGTAGATGGTGATATCACTTGGACAATTTATGGCTATAAGGATAACGCTTCCCGTCCTTATGTTCAGCTTAAAAAAGATAGCGGCGTGTATGTAAAAATATCTGCACCTTCTCCGATAACAAAGGTGAGCCTTACTATTACTTCCACAACTAATACAAAGGGAGGAATAGAGGATATTACTAAACATACCGCTTATAGTGGAACAGTGCGCCTGAAATCAGCGGATGCCATCGGAGATAATAGTACAAATGATGTGGTAGCATCCAGCACAGTTACCGATAATACAATGACTCTTATTCCAACAGGATCAGATAAAGAATTGTACGTAAAAGTATCTATTGGGGCTAGAATATGGGGTATTGAGGTTGAGTATTAAGTTTATGCAGTTGATCCCATACGGAAAGGCTCCGGCCTTTCCGTTGTTATCGTGGAGGTGAAGAACATCTCTTTTTAACTCCATGATTGATGTATTTGAGGAAAGAAGCCACGTCGTCGTGAGACACCGTGGCTTCAAATTTTTCAGTATGTAGTATCTGTTCCGCAGGTCGAAAAGATTTACAGACTCTGCACTTCCTCTCGCGACAGCCCTGTGGCGCAAATAATCTGTTCCAAGGATAGCCCCATCGCTTTCAAGTTTTTCGCCGTCTCCCGCCTGCCTTTCACCTCACCCTCGGCGAGCCCCTCTGCGAGTCCTTCCTCTCTCGCCTGCTCCTTGGCATACTCCATTACATTCT
>CAVKBL010000040.1:0-11729 GCA_963654805.1 Lachnospiraceae bacterium
GAACCGCTCTAACTGGTTTTGCAGACCAGTGCCTAACCTCCCGGCCCAAGCACCAAATGGAATGCAAAAATATGGAATATTTCTTAAACTACCAAATTCTACCGCTTGATGAAATTGAATTTCCACGTGAGCCCTATATTGAAGATATTATCGTTAAGAGCTGTCGTCTGAAGCGTATCGCCGGCGGTGTAGGCATAAGTTCCTTGCCTGTGATGGAATACGATGTGAAGGCGGAGATTGTTATGGTAGCGTTCGGGATAATATTCCAGTCCCAGGCCTTCTGCGAAAACATGTGTTTCTCTGCAGATGACGTTGTCCTGCTCGCTCATGCTCCCATTCATGTCAAAAACGGACTTGATGAAGGCGTATAGACCGCGGTCGAGTTCGTATGTGAATTTTCCCGCGAGAGTGAAATCGCTGATCAGATCGCAGTGGCCGCTGCCATAGCGGAATGTTGCGTCCATCTGCAGGGCACACTTGTCCGCCTTGAATTCATTACCGCTGGCCAGAATTCCGAAGAATTGGCCACGAGTGTATTCCATCGCGCTTATGGAGTGTTTTCCGGTATATCTTTCGTGGTTGTCTTCGAGCAGAAGGTTATAGGCGTATGTCTTGTTCTCCAGACCATAAGGGCTTTGGCATACTTGAAAAGTGAGAAGGTCCCGGTCTGTGGCGAAAAGGTAGGAGAGGCTGGTGCCGAACTTGTAGCAGGGCATATCGCTCCAGAAGAGAGAGTGAAAGTACATATCCACGGGAGATGTGTGATATTCCATGCCTCCGAGGCATACCACCTGTTTCCCGGCAGATAATGTAAACTTGTCATCTATCTTGAAATCGAGATAAGCCCAGTCCGTGGCGTCAAAGTTGCGCTTCAGACCATTGGCTTTATTGAATCTATGTTTGAAATGGAACGACAGATCGGAGGACAGTTTCCCTTCAATGGCAAGATTGAGGCTATTGCCGGTGAAGCCGAGATCCGTGGTGTGGTCCACTCTTACTTCTGCATCTATTTTTAATCGGTTGAAGTCATCTTGAGCTGCGGCGAGTATTGGCATGGCCGCTAAGGAAAGTGTTATAATCAGTCGTCTCATATTAGTCAAAGATAACTCTTTTTTGTATTTTTGCGCAGTTTTTTAAGAGTTGCGGCACGTTTTTCTTGTAATTTTTAAGGTGATAGAATTAAAATGATTTTTATATGGTGAAATTAGTGATTTTCGATCTGGATGGTACTTTGATCAATACCATCGCGGATTTGGCGGAGGCTTCGAATTATGCTCTTTCCAAGCAGGGGCTTTCCGGTCATAGCGTGCAGGAATATACCCGGATGGTGGGGCATGGCGTGAAAAATATGCTTATAAGTGCGCTTGAAAAGTCTCTTCGCGCGGCTCCTCGCGAAGAACAGGTGCAACAGGCTTTGAATGATTTTACTCCATATTATGTGGAGCATATAGATGTCCATACGAGGCCGTATCCGGGTATGGTGGAGCTGCTTAATGCTCTGAACAGCAAGGGAGTGAAATTGGCCGTGGCGTCGAATAAATTCCAGGAAGGAGCGGAAAAGCTGATAGCCGAATTCTTCCCGGATGTAGATTTTGTCGCAGTGCTTGGCAATAAGGAAGGTCTGCCGCTGAAGCCGAGTGCCGAGGTGGTTAATCTGATATTGGCCAAGGCTGATGTGGCTAAGAGCGATTGTTTGTATGTAGGTGATTCCGCTACTGATGTCAAGACAGCCCAAAATGCCGGAGTCAAATGTGCCGGTGTTACGTGGGGATTCCGCCCGGAGAGCGATTTGGTTCAGGCCGGAGCGGAGCATATAGTAAAAAGCGCCACCGAATTGGCAGCGCTTATAGAAGTTTAGAAGCCGAGTCCGAAGGTGACCCAGAATTTTGATTCCATCTCTGACCATCGTTTGACTGCGTCGAGATGGATTTTTTCTGTTACGGCGTTAATTTGCCTGTCGTCACATTCTTGTGAAAGACCTTCTTTTGAGATGGCCTCTACGGCATCGAGCAACTCTTTTTCCTGCTCCGCGACGTTATCCATAAAGTAGGTTTTGGTTTTCTGCCAAGCCAGGGTGGCGAGTTTGTTGGCCTTTCTGAACTGCCAAAGCGCTACTTCCGGGTCATATGCGTTCTGTCCGCAGGTGCTGTAAGCCGCAGGAAGGGCAGTGGTGCCGCAAAATATAGGGATGCGTGGACTCTGTCCAGGGTTATCCAAGCCGAGATAGAGAACTCCTCCTACGGTGTCAGGCAGCCAGTCCCGCAGCTGGATAACGGTGGAGTATGAGCACCATGCTACGGATACGGTTCTCTGGAATGGTACCAGACCGGGGTGCAAGTGATTGAGCGTATTACGCATAGTGCTTGTCATCCAAGGGTTTGCGATGGGGCTGATCTGTCCGTCCTTTATGGTGATGTCTTTACACATATCAAGTTCAGTCCCCTCGTACGTGGAACGCAGAAGGGCGAAGACATCGCTTACGCTGACAAGAGAATCCGGTTTTACGGAGAACGGAATCTCGTCCATATCTTTATTCAGAGAAAGCGACGGAGCCAGAGTGCTGAGAATAAACAGATCGCGCTCGCGGTAATTGCGTCCGCGCGCATACTCCGCCTTATAGGCTTTCCAGAATTTGAACTCGCTTTTCCCGTCCCACAGGCCGTATTTCAATGCCACCTGCTTCACATTTTTAGAACACAGAAAGTTTTTCGGATCACTTTCCAGAGCGCCTATTCTCGGGACATTGGCAGAGACGCCCACGTGTTCGTCCGGAAGCCTTTTAGCTACCCATACGGCACCTTTTTCATCTTTTCCACAGCCAATTATCTCGAAAAACCATACTTCCTTCGGGTCTGCCACCGTGAGGCACTCGCCGCTGTCGGCATAGCCGTATTTTTCTGCCAATTCTCCCATCAGCAGCACCGCCTGACGGGCTGAAGAGCATCTTTCCAGTGCCAATCGGGCCAATTCCTCAATAAGAAACAGTGATGACGGATTTTGCAGAGTATCCGGACCTCCCCATGTGGTCTCGCCTATGCCAAGCTGCTTTTCGTTCAGGGAAGGATATGCCGTGTTGACATAAGAGTAGGTGTGACGGACCTGCGGGATATAGCCGGCCAATTTCACTCCTGCCGTATCCTGTCTGGAAGAAGTGTGCATGGTGTTTTTCAGTACAGCCCGGCGTTCGTTTCGCTTATGGTCTTCTGACGGTTCGACACTTAGCCAGGTGCGGTATTTCCCATCGCAGGTGTGGGAGGTTATCACACTTCCGTCGGTGCTTGCGCTACGCCCGACTATTATGCTGGTGCAGCTGAGATTGGCCTGATCAACATAGTCCTGTGCGAAAATGGGTTGGGTCAATATGAACCCGGCGCATAGTAAAAGAGTTATGATTTGGAAGCGTTTCATTCTAATGTGTGCTTGTTATATGGAAACAATGTTCCTGTTTTTCGTATTTGACCAGGCACTTGCCTGCTTTTTTCCGGTCCAGCAGAACTTCCGCCAGCACTTTGGTCAGCTCGAAGGGCTGCATGAATGCTTCG
Source organism: Lachnospiraceae bacterium (assembly GCA_963654805.1). GTDB lineage: Bacteria > Bacteroidota > Bacteroidia > Bacteroidales > UBA932 > Cryptobacteroides. The sequence goes on from CAVKBL010000040.1 coordinate 3,543, forward strand.
CATTGCTCGTCATTGTCTCTGGTGTACATGGTGTAGGCGATGTCGAATGTAGTCCCGAAGCAGTGTGCGGAATTGGCTGATGCATTAGGATTGCCACTGCGGCGGAGTTTGTTTACATCGTCTTTGCTGCGCAAGATGGAAGAAACTACAAGCCGGTATTCCAATAACCCTTTGTTTTCCAGGGAGTCCCTGAATGCGCGTGCTATCTCGTTGAGCTCTGCGGCTGCGCCCTTAGTCAGGTATGGCGAGGAATGGCTCAGTGTGTAGACGGTGTACAGGTCGTTGCTTTCGATTTTGACAAGACCTTTTATGCCGGGGATTTCCGCGCTCATTTGGGGAGGTTCCCGCAGTCCGACTTCTTTAGCCATAGCCAGGTGCTCTTCGTTAAGGTCGGCGAAGAGTTTGGCGTAATTCTTCCTTTTAGGCGCGTAGATTATCTCTTTCTGTTGCTTTTTTACTTCTTCGCTTTTAGACGGCTTTGCAGTTTTTGAAGGTTTCGCGGTAGAGGCTGTCTTGTGCTCGCCGTTTGCCGGCACGCCAATGTATGCTGGCTTTTCCGTTTGTGAAGTTCCCTGTCTGTTGCAACTTCCCACAGCCAATCCTAACAGGAAGCCCAGGAAAAATGGTGTGAGCAGGATTATCAAAGCTTTAGTTTCTTTACTTAATCTCATTTGATAAGATTCAAAAATTCGTTTCTTGTTTTTTCTGAATTTAAAAATGCACCGCTGAAAGCCGACGTGCTTGTGATGGAATTGGCCTTCTCCACGCCGCGAAGTTGCATGCAGCTGTGATGGGCTTCGATAACCACTGCGACTCCGAGTGGCTGCAGAGCTTCCTGGATGCAATCTCTGATTTGCACCGTGAGTCTTTCCTGAACTTGGAGTCTCCGGGCAAATGTTTCCACTACCCGCGCTATCTTGCTGAGCCCGGTAATCTTTCCGTTCGGAATGTAGGCGATGTGGCATTTGCCTATGAAGGGCATCATGTGATGTTCGCAGGTGCTGTAGAGGTCAATGTCCTTGACCAGGACCATCTGCTGATACTCTTCATCGAAGATGGCGCCGCGAATGATCTGCACCCCGTCTTCCGTGTAGCCTTTCGTAGTGTATTGAAGCGCTTTGGCTACTCTTTCGGGGGTCTTTTTCAGACCTTCCCTTTCAGGGTCTTCTCCCAGAAGGGCAAGTATTTCTTTTATGTGTGATGCGATCTGCTCCGTAGTGGAGTCATCGTAGTAATCAACTCTTTTGTAAGACATGGCGCAAAATTACAGAAAAACTATTGAAAGATAGAATAATTTTATATCTTTGCGCCCTAAAATGAAAAAGCCAAGTTTTGTGAACACGAAGATGTTGATATGGCGAAACTTGTGCATAATGGATGTAAACACATAAAATCTATAACGTTATGTTTTGGACACTTGAATTGGCCGGGCACCTTGACGATGCACCGTGGCCGGCAACAAAAGATGAATTGATAGACTATGCCAATCGTTCAGGCGCTCCTCAGGATGTGCTTGACAATCTTCAGGAACTTGAAGACGACGGCGAGATCTACGAAAGCATAGAGGATATCTGGCCGGATTATCCTACCAAAGACGACTTTTTCTTCAACGAGGAAGAATATTAAGCGGTTCTGTGAAATTACCTATTGATTTTCAATAGTTTATAGAATGTCCGGGTGGTCCCCGGACATTTTTTTTGTCCCGAAAACGGTCTAAAAGGGGCTGTTTTGAGGCCCGGACTTCATGTAAAGATAATCTTGTCATTATCACCGGGATGGCTTGGCTGGCTTGGTGATTTTTTCTATCTTTGTCGAAATTGGCAAGATAATACTATCATGACAGATAACAGAAAGGAAGTGGAACGAGCCGAGCTTCACAGAACCATTTGGGCGATAGCGGACGAAATGCGGGGATCCGTGGATGGGTGGGACTTCAAGTCCTACATTCTGGGAATGCTGTTCTATCGTTATATAAGTGAGAACATAACGGCCTATATCAACAAGGGCGAGTGGGAGACGGGAGGCACCGACTTCAACTATGCGACCCTTGCGGACGAAGTGGCCGAAGGAGTGAGAGACGAGATGGTGGGCGTGAAGGGGTTCTTCATACTCCCCTCCCAGCTCTTTGAGAATATCTGTAAGACCTGCGATGCCGACCCGAACCTGAACATGACCTTGGAGAGCATATTCTCTTCTATCGAGAACTCCGCCAAAGGCACACAGAGTGAAGACGATTTCAAGGGCCTCTTCGCAGACCTTGATGTCAATTCAAATAAACTCGGCAGCACCGTCATAAAGAGAAACGAGAAACTCGTCAAACTCCTCCGGGGTGTTCAGTCTATGAAACTGGGAGACTACCAGTCCAACACCATTGACGCCTTCGGCGACGCATACGAATATCTTATGGGTATGTATGCGTCCAATGCGGGCAAGAGCGGCGGCGAGTTCTATACTCCGCAGGAAGTGAGCGAGCTGCTGACCAGACTGGCGACGGTGGGCAAGACGGAAGTGAATAAGGTCTATGACCCGGCCTGCGGGTCAGGATCTCTATTGTTGAAAGCGGCCAAGATCCTAGGCAAGGACAATGTCCGGCAGGGGTTCTACGGGCAGGAAATCAACCTCACGACCTACAACCTTTGCAGGATCAATATGTTTCTTCACGACATTGACTATGATAAGTTTGACATAGCCTGCGAAGACACCCTTCTCTCACCCCAGCACTGGGATGACGAGCCGTTTGAAGTGATAGTGTCCAATCCGCCATATTCTATCAAATGGAAGGGAGATGACGACATTACCCTTATCAACGACCCGAGATTTGCACCGGCCGGTGTCCTCGCGCCGAAATCCAAGGCTGATCTCGCCTTCATAATGCACTCTCTCTCCTGGCTCTCGACCAACGGCACTGCCGCGATAGTATGTTTCCCGGGAGTGATGTATCGCGGCGGGGCGGAGAAGAAGATAAGGCAGTATCTTATCGATAACAACTTCGTGGATTGCATTATCCAGCTGCCGGACAACCTCTTCTTCGGGACGGGCATAGCCACCTGCATAATGGTCCTGAAGAAGGCCAAGAAGGACAACTGCACCCTCTTCATTGACGCCACGAAGGAGTGTGTGAAGAGCACCAACTCCAACAAACTCACGGACGAGAATATCCAGAATATCCTGAAGGTCTTCACCGACAGAACTGATGTCCAGTATGTGAGCCGACTGGTGTCGAACGAAGAGATCGCCCGGGGAGACTACAACCTCTCTGTCTCGACCTATGTGGAGCAGGAAGACACCCGTGAGAAGGTGGATATCGTGAAGCTGAACGCCGAACTCTCGGAGATAGTGGAGCGGGAGAATGTTCTCCGGGCGGAGATTGATAAAATTATAAAAGAATTGGAGCTCTAAACAAAAGGCATCTGCTAGAAAGCAAATGCCTTAAAAATCAAGCTTGAAGAGCGAATCAATCGTCTTGATAAAAATATCCGTAACAAAGGTAAGGTTTTTTTTGTGGATTGCAAATATGGCAGAAGAAAAATGAGCAAACTGGAAGAACTGATACAGCGATACTGTCCCGACGGGGTGGAATGGAAACCACTTTGGTCTTTAACTGCCTGGGATAAGAAATTCAAGGAGGTAGACATGTCAAAGCAGAAGAGGATAATAAAATACCATTACCTTCTTGCAGCTGACCTAAAATCGTATTGTGCAGAAGGGGGCGATATAAAATTATTGACTACTAATATCTCAAATCTTTATACAACAAAGGAACTTTCAAGTGGAATGGAGAGTGAGGGAGAAGTGGTGGCAATACCAGGGGGAGGGAATCCTGTGGTTCAATACTATAAGGGCAAATTTCTTACTGCGGACAATAGAATAGCTACGGCATTAGATACCAATATATTAAGTAATAAATTCCTATACTATTATTTGTTGAGTCAGTTGAAATTGATTTCTTCATTTTATAGGGGTTCCGGTATTAAGCACCCTGAAATGTCTAAGGTATTAGATCTTGAAATCCCTGTCCCGCCACTCCCGGTGCAGGAAGAAATCGTCCGGATTCTGGACCGCTTCACGGAACTGCAAGCAGAACTGCAAGCAGAACTGCAAGCAGAACTGCAAGCAGAACTGCAAAAAAGAAAGCTACAATACAACTACTATCGGGATAACTTACTGTCCTTTAATAATTTAAATAGGGGGGGGTATCGGGAAGAAATAAGGTGGATGAAGATGAGTGAGGTAATGTCCATATCAAGAGGAGCTTCTCCAAGACCGATACAAAATTATCTTACAAATGATGAGAATGGTGTTTCTTGGATAAAAATTGGAGATGTTTCCCCAACCTCAAAGTATATTACCTCAACCAAAGAAAAGATAACAAGAGAAGGTGCGACCAAATCAAGATTTCTAAAAAAGGGCGATTTTATCTTGTCTAATTCAATGAGTTTTGGACGACCATACATATTGAAGATTGATGGTTGCATTCACGATGGATGGATTTCACTGTATGATTTTGAGAAATATCTAAATCCGTATTTCTTGTATTATATCCTAAGAAGTGATGCAGTTCAATCTTATTGGGCAGCGAAGGCTAATAGTGGTGGTGCTGTTGCTAATTTGAACTCTGACATTGTAAAAAGCACTATTATCCCTATCCCTTCATTGGCAGAGCAACAAGAGATAGCTGATATTCTTGACAGATTTGATAAACTCTCCAACGACCTTACAACAGGTCTCCCGGCGGAAATCGAGAAGAGACGGCAACAGTATGAATATTACCGGGACAGGCTGCTGAGTTTCAAGCGGATAGACGCATAACACAAACTGATATGTCGCAATACAACATAATAGCCGAGAGCGCGGAATACACGGTGGTGTCTGCCTATGAGCGGACGGAGAGCACATCCGACGCCTACCAAAGTGAAGCCGAACTGGAAAGAGAGTTCATACGCCTCCTCCAAGAGCAGGGTTATGAGTATCTCCCTATCCACACGGAAGCCGACCTCGTGGCCAATCTCCGCACCCAGCTTGAGAAACTCAACTCCTACCATTTTACCGACAACGAGTGGGAGCATTTCTTCGGCGAATGTATCGCGAATAAGAATGACGACATTGTCTCCAAGACACAGAAGATACAGGAAGACTACATTCAGGTCCTGAAAAGGGACACCGGAGAGAGCCAGAACATTTACCTTCTGGACAAGACCAATATCCACAACAACTTCGTTCAGGTCATAAACCAATATGTCGAAGAAGGCGGGGCTTATGACACCCGTTATGACGTGAGCATATTGGTCAATGGCCTCCCCCTTGTCCATATCGAACTCAAACGCCGGGGTGTCCGGATCCGGGAAGCCTTCAACCAGATAGACCGCTACCAAAGGGACAGTTTCTGGGCCGGCTGCGGACTGTATGAATATGTCCAGGTCTTCGTTATCTCCAACGGCACCAACACCAAGTATTACTCCAACACCACCCGCGCCAACCACCTCCGTGAGCAGGAGACAGGCGGCAGAAACAAGTCCAAGAAGACTTCAAACTCATTTGAGTTCTCTTCATTCTGGGCGGACGGAGGCAACAAGGTAATCACAGACCTTCTGGACTTCACCAAGACCTTCTTTTCCAAACACACCTTACTGAATATTCTCACGAAGTATTGTGTCTTCACCAGCGAGAAAATGCTGATGGTCATGCGGCCATACCAGATCGCCGCCACAGAAAGGATTATCCAACGGATAAATGTGGCACATAACTACAAACTCTACGGGTCCATTCAGGGCGGTGGATATATCTGGCACACTACGGGTTCAGGCAAGACACTCACTTCATTCAAGACGGCGCAGCTCGCCTCCCGGCTGCCTTATATAGACAAGGTTCTCTTTGTGGTCGATAGAAAAGACCTTGACTACCAGACAATGAAGGAGTATAACCGCTTTGAAGAAGGTGCGGCAGACGGCAACTCTTCAACGGCCGTTCTCCAAAGGCAACTTGAGAACCGGGACAAGAGCGGCGGTTATCACGACTACCGTATCATTATCACCACCATACAGAAACTGTCCATATTCATACAGAAGAACAAGAACCACCCGGTCTTTCAACAACGGGTGGTGATTATCTTTGACGAATGCCATAGGTCCAACTTCGGTGAAATGCACACCGCCATAACCAAGAACTTCAAGAAGTATCACCTGTTCGGTTTCACCGGGACACCTATCTTCGCACAGAACGCGGGGACAGGCGGCAATATGAACCTGAAGACCACCCGGCAGGCCTTCGGGGATAAACTCCACACCTACACTATCGTTGATGCGATAAATGACGGCAATGTCCTGCCTTTCAGAATAGACTATGTGAATACGCTCAAGGAGAAAGAAGGCATTCTGGATACCAAAATATCGGCCATAGATAGGGAACGTGCAATGTCTTCACCGGAGAGAGTTTCTTTGGTCGTGAAGTATATTCTTGAACACTTCAGCCAGAAGACCTGCCGGGGAAAGTCCTATTCATTCAGGGTTCTGGATGATATACATAAGGTGGCAAGCGCAAAGAAGGGAGAAGACCCACAGGAGCATAAGACCGCCCGCAAACTTGATGGGTTCAATGCAATGTTTGCGGTCGCGTCCATTGATATGGCCAAGACCTACTACAACGAGTTCAAACGGCAACAGGCCGAACTCCCCGAAGCCCAGAGATTGAAAATAGCCACCATATTCAGTTATGGGGCGAACGAAGAAGAGATAGACGGCATTCTGGCAGAAGAAAACCCCGAAAGCACCACCCAATTGGACCGGCAGTCAAGGGACTTTCTTGAAGGGGCGATAAGCGACTATAACAGAATGTTCTCCAGCAACTACGACACTTCAGGCGACAAGTTTCAAAACTACTATAAGGACTTGTCCCTTAGAATGAAGAACAGACAGGTGGATCTGCTCATTGTGGTCAATATGTTCTTGACAGGGTTTGACGCGACCACGCTGAACACCTTATTTGTCGATAAGAACCTTAAACAACACGGACTTATCCAGGCATTCTCAAGGACCAACAGAATACTCAACTCCGTCAAGGTCTTTGGCAATATCGTTTGTTTCAGGGACTTGCAGCAGGAGACAGACGACGCGATAGCCCTGTTTGGGGACAAAGACGCCAGCAGTATTGTTATCTTGAAAGATTTCTTGTCCTACTTCAACGGTTATGACACCGAGAACGGCAAACACTGTTTCGGTTATAAGGAGCTGGTTGAACAACTCAAAGAAGAATATCCGGCAGACCAGCCTATTTTGGGAGAAGAAGCCGAGAGACGGTTCATAAGTCTTTTCGGCAGCATTCTCAAATCCAGAAATATCCTTTCTTCATTTGATCAGTTTGAAAGGCAGGATATGTTGAGTGAAAGACAACTGCAAGACTATCAAAGCCATTATCTTGACTTGCAGGAGAAATGGAGAAAGAAAAGGACCGGGGACAAGGAGAACATAAATGACGACCTGGTCTTTGAGACTGAACTTATAAGGCAGGTCGAGATCAACATTGACTATATCCTTATGTTGGTCCAGAAGTATCACGACACCAACTGCACCAACAAGGAGATACTGGTCAGCATAACCAAGGCCATTGGCTCAAGTATGCAGCTCCGCAGCAAGAAAGAACTCATTGAGAGTTTTGTCTCCAGCGTGAGCGCCGATACAAATGTGGAGCAGGGGTGGCGGGCGTATGTCGAAAGACAGAAGTCCGAAGACCTTCAAAAACTCATAGAGACTGAACACTTGAAACCCGAAGAGACCGAGAAGTTCATAGAGAGCTCATTCAAAGAAGGACAGGTGAGAACTACCGGGACAGACATTGACAAGATTCTGCCACCTATGTCAAGATTTGGTGGCGTTGACAGACAGGAAAAGAAGAAAACCGTCATTGAAAAGATACAGGTGTTCTTTGAAAGATACTTCGGGTTGTGATAATGGCAAAAAACGGGATTTCAAGGGGCCTACGGCTCCCCAGTGGCTTCCCAGAACACCTATTGGGTGTATAAGTTATTGATACTCAATATAACAATAGCCATATCAATCCACTTCAACAGCCGTTTATTTTCAATTCCGCAAGGCTTTGCCTATAATCAAAGTAAAAAGAACAATTCGGCAAATACGCTTCCTATTCGCCGAATAATTTTCGGTGAATATATCGGTTATTCCCAGAAAATTCCAT
>CAVKBL010000041.1:0-10924 GCA_963654805.1 Lachnospiraceae bacterium
AGGAGTCAGAGAACAAAATAGAATCTCGGCAGATAGCAGAAGTCTGAATTTCATTGACAAAGCAGTTTAAAGGTTTTTCAAAACACCTACTCCCCTATGCGGGCAGCGGCATCCTTGTAGTACTTCTGATCGACGAATACATCCTGCTTATAAGGATTGATATGGCGCTTCTTGGCCTGGCAGATGATATATCCGAGAGCTACGATATTGACTACGAGAGCCAATGCGCTTACGATGGTCATCATGGTAGGGTCGGCATTGACGCTCGTTCCTTCAGAGATGCCGTTGAGCGTTCCGTCAGCATAGAGACGCGGAAGCGTAGCCCATTTGCTTGCTGCCGTTCCGTCCGGGAATGTAACCTGGAAGAGCGGGAACACCTGAGCGAACATGCACCAGATGGCGAGAGTATTGGCACGGTTCATAATCCAGCCTCCTCTGTTCCAGCACAATGCAGCGATGGTAGGAGCAAGAAGCAGAGCCACACCGCAATACCATGAGTGTGTAGGCAGACAGTTGTAAGTATAAGCGAAGTTCCAGATGTCATATACCAGGATATAAACCCAAGTCATATCCGGCCAGAGCATATCCTTCTTATCCTTGGACGAATAGACGCTCCACCATGCCGTCATACAGAATATGTTCAGCAGTCCGGCGATACCGTTCATCACATTATGCCAACCACCATAGAGCCATACCTGCTCAGGTGAAAGATACCATGCATACCATCCTTTGATGGCGGTCTCGAAGTCCGAAGCCACTGCGATAAGGATGTTGATGGCCACGATAACGAACGGGAACGGCTTGAACCAATGCTGCTTGCCTATGCCCCAGCCGTATTTTATCATCATGAAGCCTATACATCCGGTAAGGGCTGCGTAGAGCTTGGCATAATGGAACCAGCCGTTCATATAGAGGTAGGTCTGGTTATTTACTGCCCACGAAGCGCCTGCATGCGCACCGATCTGAATGGCCAGGAAATAAACGGTCAGAGCAAGAGGCACGGCAAAGAACATGACTGCCCCGCCGAATTTGGTTCTTCTTGCAAATTCATTTAAAAGTATAAGTCCCAAAAGGACTCCGAGCATGGCCAGCCACTGATAGACGGCCATATCTCCATAAACGTGAAACAACATAACTGTTAAAGATTAGTTTAGTGACATATGATTTGTCTTTTGTATGCCAATAGACACGCAAATTTACATAAATATATTTTATATTTGTCAACATTTCAGCTTTATCCCCTTACGAAAAGGGCTTAATAGACAATACAGTAAGATTAAATTATCAGGATATGTCATCAAAAAAATACGTCGTGCCTTCTTTCGAAATCGTGGAACTGTACCCCCAGACATGCTGTGCCGCCTCTCCGATGGGAAGCGGAAACCAGGACTACGATTACGAATTTTTTGATTTTGAAGAATAGTTATGAAAAAGAATTTATTCAGAATATCCCTCTGTCTGTTCGCATCAATATCCGCTATTTCTTGTAACGGATCTTTAGAGAAAACCTCGCCTTGTGACACGGAAGGTGAGAGCATGACTTTCACTGCGAGGTTTTCCGATGATTCTCCTCAATCAAAAGTGGCCATCGACATCGATGCGGACGCAGGCAAGGCCAAAGTCGCTTTTACTGCCGGCGACTGGTTGCTGATAACGGACGGAATTGGCAATTGCGAACATATAACACTGAGCGAGGACAACATAAACGAAGACGGTTCCGCCACATTTACCGTCAATCTGAACAGCACGACCGGCATGTATTATGCCATCTGTGCGGATGCCAACTATTTCAGCACTATAGGAAACAACAGAAAATGGATATATCTAAGGGAATCCGCCTTCAATGACATAGAAGCAGGCCGGACACCTCATACAGCCATGGCCAGCTGCACTTCTTCGGAGCGCAATCTGCAATTCAAGAGCGTTCTTACCCTTATGAGATTCAGAATAGGAGCTGATAATGTCAAATCCGTAATATTCACCGGGAATAACGGAGAGACGGTAAACGGAACACTCTGGTACAGGTTTGACGAAAACAGGGCTGTACTGCAAGTACAAGCTTCTGCCGGACTATACGGATATAAGGAATCTGCCGCAAGGACATCCGGAACAGGAAAAGATTACTATATAGCCCTTCCTTCGGGACTTACCCTATCCAATGGATTCACCATCAAGGCATACGATGCATCAGGAAATGTTTTACGAACTCTCAAGACAACTAAAGAATTCAAGACTGTAGCAGGCAAGATTTACGATATAGGAATATTCATATCTGCCTATGAGCGCTGGCAAGCCGGAGAGGACATCACGATAGGCGGGCAGACTTTCAACAAGTCCACATATGGCGACGGCACATTGATAAAACACGGCGGCATGGCAACGGGAAGCGGAGTTTTCTTCATACAGAACACGGCTACAGCATCTCCCGGCTATGGAGGAAGGACGCTCTATATAAGCAACGACCCGGCCGGATATGCAAAGTTGAATCTCAGCGAAGATTCCACTCTCCAATTCGGCACGCCCGATCTCCTGGTATTCAGCTATATGGACATTACCACTCCGGCAGATGATCCGCTTATTCAGTCCGCAGGTTCTATAGGAGAACTGTTTTTCAGTCAATGCAGGATAAAAGTGCGGCATAGCATCTTCGACTATTCAACAAAGAACAGGCTCGAGAGTCTGGACATAGTTGACAGCGACTTCATAATCGACTCTTCATCAGAAAATACGTATCTTCTCAAAGCGGACAACGATATCAGTCCCATTACGAATGTGGCGTTTGAGAACAATGTGTTCTGGTGTGAGGCCCCCCACGAATTTCATCTGCTCAAATCCGGCGGCGGGGCCGGCGTGAGAGTTAAAAGCCTCAGTCTTAACAACAATACATTCTACAATGTGGACAATGGAGAGTATCAGAACGGGCTTAAACCTTTCCTGATGATGGGTCTGCCTGGCAGCCTTTCCATCAAGGCCAATCTCATATACTCAGACGGCATCTCCGAGTTCAATGCCGACGGTACGCCTGTCGGAACGGACAGGACGGCCTACCTGATAGGATATCGCGCAGAAAGTTTCAATTATAAAGATATCGCCTCTCAACTCTCCGACATAACCCCATGGTATGGACTTGACGAGCGAGTCGGAGGACTTGGCTTTTACACTACGGATGTCGTATCGTCAGAGGTCAGCGCAACAGAAGTTACTTTCCTGGACAACAGCCAGATGGAGGCCCTTCACGAGAATCCGTTCTCGTCGATAAACATCTCCCGGAAAATCTATCAGAAAAAGGCGGATTATAAAGGTTACGGTGCTGACAGATAATTAATTAATCCCCATGAAACGTTTTTTTTATACTCTATCAGCACTTTTGCTTATTTACCTTCCATCAAGGGCCGACGAAGGCATGTGGATGATAAACGATCTGAAGTCAAGCGCCATACAATCGGTTGTGTCCATAGACTTCTTCGGCACGGGTAGCATCATCTCCGGGCAAGGACTTGTGATAACCAATCATCACGTGGCATATTCCGACATCTGCAATGCAAGTACTCCGGAGGACAACATCCTTAAAAACGGCTTCTGGGCCTATACCGCCGGGCAGGAAATACCTGTACCCGGGAGAAAAATATACCTTCTTAAAGAGTTCAGAGACGTAACGGCGGAAGTTCAGGATTTCCGCGACAGTCTGGAGCAACGGGCAGGCCAGCGGATCGGTTCCAGAAAATTGGCATATCTTATAGAGAAAAAATATGCAGAAAAGACCGGATTAACAGCATCGCTGGATGCCATGTGGGCAGAAGAAAAGTTCTATTTGTCTCTATATGAAGTTTATAGCGATGTCCGTCTGGTGGCGGCCCCTCCGGAAAGCATAGGAGCGTTCGGAGGAGATACTGACAATTGGCAATGGCCGCAGCACAAATGCGATTTCGCGCTCTACCGCATCTATGCAGCCCCTGACGGGAGTCCTGCGGAATACAGCGAAGAAAATGTGCCGTTACATACTCCGAATCATCTGAAGATCTCCCCTAAAGGATATAAACTTGGTGATCAGACCTTGGTAATAGGTTATCCCGGAAGGACAGACCGCTACAGCAGTTCATATAAGACTGAATACAAACAGAACCTGATTCTTCCCATCAACAACTCCGCACGAAGCGAAAGCCTTGAAATCATAAAAAAATGGATGGCCGCAGACGAGGATATCCGTCTGAAATATTCTAATTCCTTTTTCAGTCTGAGCAATGTCACCGAGTGCGAACAGGGAGAGGAAGAGTGTCTGAAAAAATACCGGATAATAGAGCAAAAACGTACCAAAGAGAAGGGGCTGCAGAGCTGGATAGAACAAGATCCTATAAGAAATGTCCAGTCCGGCAAGGTGATGGATATGCTTGATACCCTTTACCGTCAGACCGCCTTCGTGGAAGAGAACAAGGCATGGTTCAGGGAGACGATGTTCCGAGGTCCAATGATCTGGCCTGTAATCATGCGCATCGCGAACAGCAAAGATTTCGACAAGACCCTTGGCTACCTTCAGAAAGGCCGGGAGCAGACAGACCAGAGAGTGGAAAGAGAACTTGTAGAATTGGCCGTCAGACAATACTATAGCCACGTGGACTCGTCTTTTTGGGGGCCGTACCAAAAAGAATTGGCCCGGGAATTCGAGAATGACTGGCCAGCCATCAGCGCCCATTTGTGGGAAGGCTCCATTTTTTCATCTCCGGACAGGGTGCCGCAGAATATGGAAGAGATGCTCGCCGACCCGCTTCTTCGATTCCAGCAGGATGTGAAAGTAACGGATTTCAACGAAAGGGACGACAATCTGGCTCTGCGAAATGACATTTACCGCCTGGAGCGTGAATATACACGTGCGATTTACCGAATGAACGCTGACAGGGGGCGGAAGCAATATCCTGATGCCAATTCCACCATGCGCTACTCCACAGGAAAAGTATGCCGGCTCTCCCCTGCCGACGGCGTGCAGTATGACTACCGGAGCACCGTCAAAGGAATCCTGGAAAAGCACCTTTCCGGGAAAACGGAATATGGCCTGCCTGAAAATTTTGCAAAAGCGGCAGCGCAGTATTCCTACATCGTCAACTTCCTTACGGATAACGATATAACGGGAGGGAATTCCGGGAGTCCCGTACTTAACCGCCGAGGCGAACTGATAGGATTGGCATTTGACGGGAACACCGAATCGCTTGACAGCGAGATGTATTATACTGCGCAGTATAACCGCTGCATATGTGTGGATATAAGGTACGTGCTATGGGTGCTGGATAATTACGCCCATCTGCAACGTATAATGGAGGAAATATAAATAAACAACAGATATGACAACAACTCTTATTATTATCTGCGTAGCCGCAGGACTGCTTTTGCTCTTCTTCATTTATTATTTTTCAGTCAACAACCGCGAAGTGGCTCTTCGCAAGGAGGCTGAAGCTCAGGAGAAAAAGATAGAGACCGTGCATGACACCATGTGGAAGACCCTCAAACAGGAAGCCGGCGTCACCGAAAAATACCGTGAGACATTCGAAAAAATCTATCCGGAACTCATCTCAGGGCGTTACAGCCAGGACGGCGGGAACCTTTTCAAAATGATCCAGGAGTCCAATCCGGAATTCGACACGCGTCTATACGACAAGCTGATGCAGTCCATCGAAGCACAGAGAGCTTACTTTGCATCGAGCCAACAGCGCATGCTTGACATCATACGCGAACATAGTACGCTTTGCGCCACGATGCCGGCCTGCTGGTTCATAAAGAACAAACAGACCATCGAATATACAGTGATATCCTCTACCGCCACTTCGGAAGTGATGAAGACACGTAAAGACGACAATATAGACCTCTTTGCATAATCTCTGCTACATAATTCCACCCGCCGTAGCCGTCTGGCTCTTCATACAGTACCCTTCAGAATACAGTTGGGTACAGTTTATATGCGCAGCCGCATTTGACGCTCTCATCTTCTTCCTGATCAGGCGTTCACATCAGACCAGGGAATTCTTAAGCGCCTACGCCGTGGCCACGGAGCATCACAATTCTTGGACGGAACAGGTGATAGTCACGAGAACTTACACCGACAGCAACGGCAAACAGCACACCCGCACCGAAGTGCGCCACGTATATCATCCGGACAAATGGCTGCTCTATTATAACACGGCCCGCGCAGAGAACATCTCCCACCGCCTCTACAATGATCTTATCTCGCGATGGAACTCCCCTATGCAGTATATCAATCCGTTCCATATGAACTGTGTAGCCGGGGGAGGCGGTCAAAGATATGACTTTGACGGAATTCGGGCCAATGCTTATACCTCCACCTATAAGGGCTGGTACACGAACTACATACTGAATTCAAATTCGATTTTCAAGGCTGAGAGAATCAGCGGCACGCAGGCACGCGAACTTGGCCTTGTCGATTACCCGTCCCACAGCTGCAGCAATTCTTATGGCGACGAGTATGCCTGCATACTTACTTCTGCGAAACTCTCACTGAGCATCCCTTCCGAATGGATGCGCCAGATAAACCTGTTCAATGCCTTTTTCGGCCAATCCAGACAAATACACGTCTTCGTGCTGCTCTTCCCTGCAGCTCTCGGCCTGCAAACGGCCGTAGAACAGAAAAACTATTGGCGCGGGGGAAACAAAAATGAACTGACCATATGCTTGGGAGTAGAAGAAGCAGACGGAGGCGTCTATGACGTGAAGTGGTGCGAGGCCTTCTCGTGGTGCGATCTTCCGCAGATGGAAACTGCCGTCGAAAGCTGGTTTCTGGAACACCGCACGCTGAATTTCACGGATTTGGCAGAATGGCTCACAGAAAATGTAAACCTCTGGAAGCGTAAGGAATTCAAGGATTTCGAATATCTCAAATCCAAAATCCCCGCATGGAAATCCGCCCTCATCGTGCTGGCCACAGTCCTAATGTGCCTGCTGCAGACAGTTACGACCATCTACTGCACTACGCAAGGAGGATAAAAGTGTGAACTTCCCCTTTATAGAACAACCCGTGATTAGACTGCGAATATAATGTTTTTAAGTTTACGCGACATATGTTGCGGTTCGTGATTGATTTCAGAAAAGCAAAAGCTCTTAATCATGCAAAATCGCTAAAAAGTGGTATATTTACCACCAATTAGAAAACTTTTTAGTTATGAAATACCTCAACATGGCGAAAGCTATAGAAGCATGGCGTTCAATCCAACCACTCTCAGAACGCGACAGAGAACGACTCAGTCGTAAATTCACTGTTGACTTCAACTTCAACAGCAACCATATCGAGGGTAATACCCTAACTTATGGACAGACCGAACTGCTTTTGCTTTTTGGGAAAGTTGTCGGCGAGGCTCAGATGAAAGACCTCGAAGAAATGAAAGCCAGCAACATTGGCCTCAAAATAATGCAAGAGCAGGCTAAGGAAAAAGAAGTTCCTCTAACACAAAACTTCATCCGCCAACTTCACAAAGTGTTGCTACGTGAGGATTACACCGTTTATCGCGAACTTCCCGGTGGTCAGCAAAGCAGTTATATCATTCACGCCGGCTGTTACAAGACTCTTCCCAACAGTGTCATCACACGTTACGGCGACCGCTTCGAGTACGCTTCCCCGGAAGAAACTCCTGCACTTATGGCTGACCTTATAAATTGGTATAATGAAGAAGAAGTAAATGGTAAACTATCTCCCGTGGAGCTGGCAACTCTTTTTCACTACCGTTACATCCGAATCCACCCGTTTGAAGATGGCAACGGACGAATAGCCCGCCTGATGGTCAACTATATTCTCATCCGCCACAATTACCCGATGATAGTAGTCCGCAGCCGAGACAAGTCAAATTACATTGAGGCGCTCCACAAAGCAGATTTAGATGTAGGACCTACTCCAAGTGATGGAGCACATGCTTCTATAGAACGCATACGCCCATTCTACCGCTACTTTTCCGCCCTTATGGCAGAAGAAATCTACAACGATTTTCGCTTCGTTACTGAGCCTGATGAAAATGTCTGGTGGTTCGATGGCCAGAGGATTGAATTCCGCACACCGAATTATGCCAAAATTCTACGAATTATGCAGACACTGCCGTCTGTAACCTTAGACAGACTTCACGACGAACTTGGAATCAATAAATCAGCCATCCAACGTCTTCTCTATTCTCTCAAGGACAAAGGATACATCGAACCCTCCAGCGACCAAGGCGGTTGGCGAGTGTTGATCACGCCGTCAGTATAGAACTTAAGCCAGTTACACAACCTCTATCCATTCCGCTTCCCCGCCCCAGACAGAGAGGAACTTCAACAGGTCATCTCGGCTTATCACCACGCTGGCGGTGTTCTCGCAGGGATGGAAACTCACTTTCTCCGACTTCAGGAGGTCTTTGTCCAGGTAATATTTTACGCGATGACCGTTTTCGAAAAGTTCACGGGGATCGGCATCCGTAAGATTCATGTCATTGATAAGGCCGAAAGCACAGACGGAACCGGGATGAACACCGAGGCAGCGCATCATGCGTTCAGGCGAAGCGAACGACAATTTGCCTTCGTGAAGTTTATGCTCAAGTGAATGGATGTCAAACTCTTTATGACAGTCCATGCTGATCAGATAGTGACGGTTACCTTTGTGATTACGCAGAAAAAGGTTCTTGCAATGAGTAACATCCCCATGAATCTTCTTCCAGTACTCCAGTCCGTCCGCGACCGAGCAAAATTCCGGATGCTCATAAAGTTCATACGCTATGCCATGTGCATCCAGGAAGTCCAGCACCTTTTTCCTAAGTTGTTTTCTTTCTTCAATTTTCCCTCCCGCCTTGATGCCGGGATATAGGGAAGCAAGAGTGGCCATCTTCACTGGAATATTGGCCAATGTCGCTATTTCATCATTCATATCGCAAAATAGTAATTTTTCGAACAGCAAACGATGATTCTATTACATTTCTTATGCATGTACGTAAAACAGATAAATGATAATTTACGAGCAGCCGTAAATGTGGACGTCGGTCCGAATTTGCCTGACAGCAGTGTAAAAAGAGAGGTAATCGAGTGCTATCGGCATAATTTCGTTCAATATAACCCCCAAACAGCCCCTTTTTCTTGCCGATAACGGCAAAAAAGATTATCTTTGAAGCGGCATCTGTCGTTAGTTTATGCCGATAGTAAGATATGGATTATATTTCTACAAAAGAATATGCAGCGGCACACGGGGTCGCTGAACGCACAGTAAGGAACTATTGTGTTCAAGGGAAAATTGCCGGAGCCCGGCTTATCGGCAAAACTTGGAATGTGCCAGCAGATGCGCCACTTCCTCATCGCAAAAATGCAAAAATCAGAATATCGCCCCTGCTGAAGACACTTCGGGAGCAAAAAGATTCCGGAATCAAGGGTGGAATATATCACCGCACACAGATTGAACTGACCTACAATTCAAACCACATCGAAGGCAGCCGATTGACAGAGGAACAGACCCGTTATATATTTGAGACTAATACTATAGGAATCACAGACGATGCGGTAAAGGTGGACGACATCATTGAAACCACCAATCATTTCCGCTGCATAGACTTCATAATTGACCACGCGAAAGAGCCGCTGACAGAAAGTATAATTAAACGGCTGCACAGTTTACTGAAAAGCGGGACGTCTGATGCTTCGAAATCATGGTTCGCGGTCGGTGAGTACAAAAAGATACCGAACGAGGTAGGTGGAATGGAAACGACTTCACCGCAGAAAGTAGGGATGGAACTTCGCGCACTGTTGAAAGATTACAAAAGTAAAAAGACGATTGGCTTTGAGGATATACTTGACTTTCACCAACGTTTCGAGTCCATTCACCCATTTCAGGACGGCAACGGCAGGGTCGGGCGTTTGATAATGTTCAAAGAATGTCTGAATCACGACATCGTTCCTTTCATCATTACTGACGAGCTGAAAATGTTCTACTACCGTGGACTGCACGAATGGAAAACAATCCCGGGCTACCTCCGTGACACCTGCCTTACCGCACAGGATTATTACAAGAAGCTTCTCGATTACTTCAGAATCAATTATTGACCATCTTAAAGATATCGCCTATCTTTTACTATGTGAAATTTTGGTCATAAATGTCAAAAGTTTTAGATAGTGTATGTATGTAGCGCGAAATCAATATCTTGAAAAGCTGAAAGCGGCGAGGAGAAACGGCACATCGGTTCGCTGTTGAAGTACTACTTCGCCGACATCGACATCCGTAACGCGATACTGGAGTTCCGTCAGCAGGAGGAGAGCCACATTATGGAGAATATTATCTTCAAGGAACTGCGCATAAGGGACTTCCACGTGGATGTGGGCAATCTCATAATCCGCCCTACGGACAGACCGGGCAAGACGGTACGAAAATCGCTCGAAATCGATTTCGTCAGACTTGCCCGACTGGAGCGGAATCAGAAGGGTCGCTGGGCTGGCGGTTGTGGAGTGAAACGCAGCAACTGACTGCCGTCCGACACCGCTTCGGTTGTCCGAGCGGAGCGAGTTGGAAATAATTCCCAAAGAGCTTTATGCAATACGAGATATCCGTAAATGTTTTGAGGAGAAATTATCAGAATATGCAATTATATTGATTTATATTGCTACCTTTACAAGCGCAAGAATCATTACAGAAATCAAAACTACAAGATACAATGGACGAGAATCTCACCCTCAACCGTCTTAAAGTGGCTCTGGTGGAACGTCAGAAGACATCCAAGTGGCTTGCCGGACAAATGGAGAAATCCGAAACGACGGTCTCCCGTTGGGCTTCGAACAAGAGCCAGCCTTCAGTGGAACAGCTCTTTGCCATTGCAGATATCCTGAATATGGATGTCAGGGACTTGCTTAATTCCAATATCAGATAGGATGAACACCGCTCAATACAATCATCTTTTCTCCTTTATATGGAACATCGCGAATG
>CAVKBL010000042.1:0-10559 GCA_963654805.1 Lachnospiraceae bacterium
GGGTTCTGCGCGGAAGCTAAATTCATACAAAATGTACAAAAAGCAACTATTAAAATCCTAAATTTCATTTTCGTGAACTTTTTCGATTTAAAAGAAGATATATTTTTTGAGACACTTTCAATTGAACCTCCACTTCTCCCCACCTTCTTCCATCAATCACAAGACATCCTTTAGAAGAATTAGCAGCCTTCCCATCCCAATTAGTTCTATGCAAGAATACTCCCGATATATATTTTTCGTGCGTGTTAATATTATAGCCACCTTCCGGAGGTATAAGATAAGCATTCTTAGAATTAACTAAAGTACGCATTCTATATGTAAATGATGGGCCAGCGTATACACTGGTTGACATTTGTGATTGCTGAAGCATGTACTCCCCCTGTGCGACCTTTGGATAAATATTAGGATTCGATGAAACACTAAGTCCCATATAAGTTTTAATGTCATTAGGACCATTAATACCATAAATTGTCACATCTGCAGGATTGCCATCTATTTTTGTAAGATAACCATTTTTATCAAGAGACTCATCCTCATAACCATTAAAAACTATAACAGCCTCCCCTCTATACACTCCTCCTATTACACCTAATTTATCTAATTCCTCTTGAGACGTAGCAGCCGTCCACGCATACTGCGTCTCTGTTCGAACTGTCCCATCTTCATTTTTTATTGGTTTCTCATAAGAATACCAATCCCTCCCGTCCGGGTCCACGAAATTCACCGGGTCGCCGGCGCAGTAAGCGTAGGGGCTGATGCCGTAGTAATCTTCGCTTTTCGGGTCTGGGGTCACCCAGCGTCTGATGACCGGTGAATACAGCCTCGCTCCGAAATCAATGCAGTCTATGTCAAAGTCCTCCTTCTGACTCTCCTTTCCCGTAAACGCTCTTCTCGCTGTGACGCCATCGAACAGTTCTTCATCCGCATTGCGGGCTCTCTCTGTCCTCTGCCCATACGCGGCGTAATCGAAAGTAATCAGCATCTGCCCAGTCTCCTGGTCAAGCACGCCTACCACGCTCCCAAGATGATCCCTCAAATACAGCAGACTGCGAAATTGCATCAGCCTCCCGCACTCCGTCTCCACTCCCTCCAACACTCGCTCTCCTCCCTCTCCGTTTTCCTTAAAAACAAACGGACCCCGATATACGAGCGACGTGTCGTTCGCACCACGGACACGCAGTTTGCTTCCGTCTGCAAGATACGAATATTCCGCACATTGCGCACCAATTATTTTATTCAAATAATCACTGTAATGGATTCTGCCACCCAATCCGCTAGGAGTGGGGACAAACGCGATGCGGCCCTTCCCATCATAAGTAAGCGAATAACCGGTCCCGCCAATCGTAGCTCCCGTCAGAAGATCAGCATCATAAGTAAATATCTCCGTGGCGGCTGCACCTTTCTGAACGGAAAGAATGTTTCCGCGCGGATCATAACTGTACCGCACCATCGAATCTACCACAGCAAAAAAAGATTCTTCTGCCAACCGTCCCGCATAGTCGTAAGCATAATATGTAGAGTCTGACTGATCTTCATTCCCGTACCATTGTCTACTGCGGATAACGATTTTCCCTGTATATGAATGCCCCAGACGTTCGCAATAATAATGATTGGCATTGTCCGCATAGCCGACAAGTGACATCCACCCCTGAGGGGTGTACTCAAAGTCATTGTTCAATGCTCCCCGCACATTTGGCGTTACGGAAATGTTTGTTACCTGCCCCTGCAGATTATATGCATATCGGGAGGTAAGCTCCCGGCTCCATCCAGGAAGTATAGATGAGAGATTCTCTGTTTTTTGAATAAGACGGCTCCACGAGTCATACACGGACGTAGTGCTGAAGGTCAAACTCTTCGCCTTATACCTATTCAGTGCAACGGTATTCAAAGTGACATTTCCACGGAAATCATACTCGAATGCCTCGTAAAGCGTCGTTTTGTCCGGGTACTTTGTCTCCCTCCTCTTGAGCTGGCCCTTCAGATCATATGCATACATAATATGCGCATATCCACGCAACTCATCATTCAGGCCAATCTCGGCCAGTTTCGCATAAGACTCCTTCCCCACATAGCATTCACCCGGAGATGGACGGACCTCATATATGCTATCCACGCACGACGGATAGCTGTCATAGCAATGCTCCTCGAAGATCTGCCGCTGCGCAGAAGCGCCCCGCGTGAAATACACCTTCGTCACTCTTCCGAAAGCGTCATACTCGTATTCCCTAACGGAAGTGCCCTGAGTCTGCTTCACCACCCTGTTCTCGGAGTCGTAGGCGTACACTACATCCTCGCTGCTGCCCGGTATCCCCTTGCTCGCAAGCCTTCCGAGCGTATCGTAGCCATAGCGCCAATAGCTCTTCTTGCCCGCACTCGTGCTTACTCCGCTTCCTATCACTGCACACAGATTATCATAAGGGTCGTAGATATAATAGGTTATGTCTTCCGTTTGGTCTTGCCTAATGACCGAAGTGCCGAGCGTCTTTCCGAAGTGATCCTTATACACGGCTCGCCTGCGTCCGTCAGCATCACTCGTAACGGTCTTGATTATTTGCGCCTCATCATATGTACCCCTGTCATAGATACTGTTATAGTACCACGCGTATTTAGCAAAGCCGCTGGCCGCGGACTCTCCGTAAAGCGTCTCGTGCTCCCCGTCAAAGCCCGGAAGAGCCTCGGAGAGTACCTTATCCCTTCTTGAACTCTCGTAATGTCGCGCCCTGTAAGGCTTCTGCGATCCATTATACTCCCGGCTCCTTGACACAGCGTCACTCTGGAATTGGCCCCCGGTATCCGCCACTCTATAAGGAAGATACTCGTACGTATCGTCATGCAGAAGGATATCGCTCCCCCAGTGGAACACCGCGTCACCGCCCTGCGCATACCCCAGCTTTATATCCTGTCTGTGCAAGCCAAGCACATCCCACCACGACACGCTCTGCGCGCAGTTGTTCCCTTCGCTGTCCAGATAAGTCTTCGTGCGTATGCTTCGCGCACCTGCTCCTTCTGCTGGCACGGCAGATGAACCTATCAGAAGGCTATACTCATAGTCCTCGACCTTATTCCCGTCATTATCCCTCACCCGCGAGAGCCTTCCGGCCGCATCGTACTCGTACTCCGTGCTTGTTCCGGCAGCGTCGGTCAGACAACTCAGGCCAATGCCCTGCTCATAGGCCCAGGTCGTTATGTGGGCGTCGCTGAAGTGCGAAAGAAGTGAGCGATAAACCAGAAGCGAAGCCTTGCTCTGGGAACCAGCCGCGGTGATGGCGCTGTCCACCTGCACTCCTCTTTCTGCAAGGTATGTCCGTATCGAGTCTATCCCGCAGTTCTCTACCTTTATCACCGGGTACGCTCCGTCATAACTCCAGATGAGCGAAGTGAGCGGACCGCCGGTGCTCTTATATTCGGCGATGTTGCCTTTAGTGTCCCTCGCCCTTATTTCCTCTCTCCAGCATTCCCTGCCTTCGTGATATTCGGTGTGGCTGCGTGGCAGAAAGACTCTTCTTCCGTTTTCTCCAATAGTGAAATAGCCGTATTCCGTCCTTTCGCTTTTAACCTTCTTGCTTGACGGGTTATATATCGGACGCGGACGCACTACAGCAGCGGAAGAGATGACCGGTCTGCCGGGATTTATAGTAACGGCGTCGGGATGGTTTATCCAATAGTCCGTCTGCAGAAGAGTGGACACCGCGTGCTGGGCGTACAGAACCGACGTATCCGAAGGATAGCTGTATTCGAGTCTTCTCTCCACCGAATCCTCCGTCACACTGCTGCTTTCAAGTCTACCCGGAAGGGTCAGCTCCGCGTCCCTGTCAATGTAGCTCATCACCACGCAGACACTGTCCCTGGTAACATCACCGTCCGCGTGATAATAGTTCACCACGTGCTTTTTCACGGCGTTCCGCCCGCTGTAACTGGTCACATAGACGGGATAATGATAGATGTTCGCATACGATATGTTCCCCACCCCGGCAGGATACCACACCTGACTGGCCTCGTAACTGACCAGCACCTTTCTCTGCGCTCCGGCCTGCGCATACTCATAGCTGGTCTCACTAACCTTATCAAAGCTTCCCTTTTCGGCATCATAGGCATAGTCCTCCTGACGGGCCAATTTCGGCTCCCGCGTCGGACCGTCCTCCAGATAATCCTGTATTATAGCCGAGTACGGGTCAAGGTCCGTCCCGTATGGAGGGTACTTGCGGTAAAGCGTCTTTACGCTTGTCGGAAAACGAGAGAAAACCGCCGTCGACGTTTTTACCGTCTGTGAAGTGTCAAAGTATCTTACCGTTCTGGTCTTCTGGCTGGCGCCAAGCTCCATCGTATGCAGGCTCTCGCTCACCTTGCCGTAATACACTCGCGTGTCCCTGATGGATGATCCGCTCCCAACCGGCGTCTCGTGCAGGGTAAAGGTCCACGCTACAGTGCCGCTTCCCAGCGTACCGGTCCCTGACATATCAGAGCTGCTATACGGAGCTCGCACAGTAAGGTACATCCCCATGCTCGGGCTCACAGGCCCGTCCGCCACCGGCTGTCCGTAACTCAGCGATCGGTAAAGCCCTTCCCCTATCCGTATGCTCTTTACCCTCACGCCCACGCTGACCGCTCCTTCAGCCAATGCTCCTTCATAAGTGAAGGTCTGCACCGCACCGTCGTGGTCGCACTCGCGAAGAGTCATATAATCGGCCTTACTCCCGTCGGGAGTTCCGGTCATAGCCGTCTGCATAGGGTTGAACGAGAAAGGACAGATGCCGTTATAACGGCTCTGCTCCCCATTATAGTATCCGAACCAGTCCTGCGCCGTGTGCGACACGCTCGCAGTGAGCGTATTATACTTGAATCGCCAGATATCCTCCATGCTTCCATCACTGCCTTTGAACTCCAGCCTGCTCAGTATCACTCTTCCGTCCTTGCTCTCCCGCTCCGTTCCCACGGTTACGCTACGAAGCGTCTTCCCGTCTGGGCGCTTAACACTTATGCCCGTAAGACGCGCCGGATAGTTCCACTGCGTTATGCCCGTATGGTTATTGCGCGTCTTGGCTTCGCTGTAAGTGAACCCTACCTCATATCCGTTAAGCGTTATGCTCGAGAGCAGCTTGGTGGAGTACCTCTGCACTATGTCCGAGAGGCTCTCGCTCATACCCGGCTGGTCCGTCGTTCCAGTCACGAACGAGCGGCTCTGGCTTCTGCCCGCCACCGTCCGTTCCCACTGCAGACCGGTCTTATAGCTGAGCGTCGCCACCTCAAGGCCCGTCCTGCTCTCTATCCTCGTAAGGTACCACGCCGTGGTGGCGCTCCACAGGTCCTTCGCCCCCGTGAGCGGAGACACGTTGGGATTGCCCGCGGTGCCGTCGTGCGTGCCCGTCTCACGTTCACTAAAAACATAACGGATCCCGTCGGGACCCGTTATAGTAAAACTCTCTATCGCTCCGCCGCTGTCCCGCGTCAAGTCAATCAGAACTCCGTCTCCCGACAGCTGCACCGCGGCACCTTCCGAGATGACGAACGTTCCGCTCAGTCCGCACACACTATACGAATACCTGTCCAGACGGCTGTCTACCCTGTGATGGCACACGGACGTAAGGTAGTTAAATGTCGAAGTGTTATTGACCTTGTCCTCAAGATCAGAAAGAAGGCTTCCGCTTGGCATAAAGTGAGTTATGTCAAGCGACGAGAACTCGTCCGGCATGTCGCACACCGTGCGCGAGATGCACCCTCCCGCCTCCAGCGTCCAGCCAAGACCAGCGACTCCTGCCACCTCATCGAGCTTGATGCCCGACCCGCTCGAATACCTCAGGCCAATCGGCACGCTAAGCTCATGCCCCGCAAGCGTATAGATAGGAACGCTGATCTGAGCGGAACCCGTAGAATATGCTATGTCAGATGAAAAGTATCTTGACGCGCTTGCCGCCTGCGGGCTCGAGGGCAACACAGACTCCTCTATGCTCGCCCCGCGACTGTATGTGAATTCAGACGTGGACGTCTGGGCGGCACCAGGTATAGTACAGGCAAATAGGTATATGAATACTACGAGAGGGCTTTTTGACACCATATGTTTTTTCAGCCTATTCGAAAACCAATTTCATATCTCGGGCGAGGGCCTTGCGGCAGATTTTTTCCGGAACGAACTTCCAATCTCCGGCATCAGCCACTGAAGCGGGAGATATCTCCTTATTCTCCAATATATACTGATAGAGCATCTCACGGATTTCCGGATAGCGTGCGAGGGTTCTGCCCTCCAGGTCTTCCCTACCCAGACATGCGCCCTTGAACAGAAGATCCCCTCCACCTGCAGCACGATAAGAAGTCATCGCCACCTTATAAGTCCCGTCCATGTCGAACGGAGTACCGTCGCTGAAAGATATGATATTGATCCGCTTCCCATAAGGCTTGGTGACATCCACCGTGTATTTTATACCTGCCGCACTGTCAAAATTAAAGCTCGGCGCGTTGAAAGACCACCTGACAGTACCATATCTTTCGCTGCTGTGCTCAGAGATATTGAACACGCCTTTCCCGTCATAAGTTTTAATCCATTGAGAATAAGAAAATTCAAGATAATCTTTAATCTCCTTTCCGCTAAGCGCGAGAACACAGAGACTGTTCTCATAAGGATATAGCGTGAACATGTCGTTAAATACCAGTTCACCCTTCGCAAGACGCCCGTTGGAAGTCAGAGGCGCACTGAACGAAACATCCGCTCCGCTGCATTCCAACTGCACCTTATGTATGAGATTCATATAAAACGACGGTCCCGTGAAAGCCTCACGCGTATACATGTCTTCAGAAATGCGACCCACAGGCTTAAGAGTAAAAGCCTTGACCTTCTCATAATCGGAGGCGAATTCCGCTTTCATCTTCTCGTCCGCCTTGGCAGGATCGATATCCATAAGAACTGCCTTTTCAGATTTGGATACCAATTTCCCTTTCTTGTAATTCAATGTCAGTGTCACTTCACCCATATGCCTGGCACGGCTCCCCGTATTCACAAGACAAATCCCGTCGCCAAGTTCCACCCTCGGGGCATGGTCATGAGAGGTAAGAAGCACATCCACTCCTTTCAGGCTCTTGAACAAATCAAGGCCTTGCGATTCCAGAACAGAACCGTCCCCACGGCCCGTTCCGCTATGGACACTGACTATGGTGACATCAGGCTTCACCTGCGCCTTTATCTCATCCACCCTTTCCTGCACAAATGGGATGAGCGAGACGAACTCCATATCAGGCCAAAGGCTCTTGTCCAGCCAAGCCTGCATATTAGGATTAGTATATCCGAGAACAAGCACCTTCAGCCCTGCTCTTTTGAATACTTTATATTCAGGGAAATAAGGCTTTCCGTCCGCTTTAAGGGCATTTCCTGCCAGAAACGGGATCCCTCTCCGGGCCAATTCATCCGCGACCCTGTCATAGACCTTAGGGCCCGTCTCTATATCGTGATTTCCCACAGTCACGGCATCATATCCCATATAAGAAGCGATACGGGGATAAAGATGTTCCTCCAGCGTATCCACATAATTGAAATAATAAGCGGCGTTATCCCCCTGAAGACAGTCTCCGGAATCGATAAGAAGGACATTACCCTTCCCGCATGCCGTTCTGATGCTGTCAACATAAGTATTGACGGCAAGAAGCGATGGCTTCCTACGTGAAGACACATAATTCATGTCAAACCAACTGCCATGAACATCGTTCGTAGCAAGAATGTGAAGAGTATGTTCTCCGTCTCGCGGAGAGCATGCCCACAGCCCTGAAAGGGCCAGAACAAGAAGCAAGGAAAATCTTTTCATAACGGCGCAAAATTACATATAAAATCCTTAAATTTGCACGCTTCGAAAGCGTTAGTTTTTAACGAGTATACAATTTAAGACATATGTTTGAGAACCTCAGCGAGAAACTGGAAAGATCCCTTAAAAATCTGAAAGGTGAAGGAAAAATCACCGAAATAAACATATCCGAAACACTTAAGGAAGTGCGCCGTGCCCTGCTGGACGCGGACGTAAGCTATAAGGTGGCCAAGGAATTCTGCGACGACGTCAAGAAGAAGGCTATAGGAAGCAATGTCCTCACCGCTGTAAAACCGCAGCAGATGATGATTAAGATAGTTCACGATTCCCTCGCCGAATTCATGGGCAGCGAGAAGAGCGATGTGAACTTGAAAGGCTCCCCTGCCGTCGTTCTTGTGGCCGGTCTTAACGGTTCCGGCAAGACCACCTTCAGTGCCAAATTCGCCTTATATCTTAAGAAAAAAGGCAGCCGGGTGCTTCTGGCGGCATGCGACACGTTCCGCCCAGCGGCCATAGAGCAGCTGAAAACATTGGCAAGCGGGATAGGAGTCGAAGTGTATTCCATCGAAGGCGAGAGCGACCCTATAAAAGTCGCGCAGGGTGCCATCAAGACAGCCCGAAGCGAAGGATATAATGTGGTTATAGTGGATACCGCCGGCCGACTGGCAGTGGATGAGGAGCTGATGAACGAGATCAGGGCTATGCACAAGGCGGTGGAGCCGAGCGAATCGCTTTTCGTAGTGGATGCCATGACGGGACAGGACGCTGTGCTGAGCGCGCAGGCCTTCAACGAAGCCATTGATTACGACGGAGTGGTGCTTACCAAGATGGACGGTGACACCCGCGGAGGTGCCGCACTTTCAGTCAAATATGTCAGCGGCAAGCCTATCAAATTCGTAAGCACAGGCGAGAAGATGGAAGCTCTGGACGTATTCTATCCGGAGCGCGTGGCAGACAGGATACTTGGCATGGGCGATGTCGTATCTCTCGTGGAAAAGGCTCAGGAGCAATATGATGAGAAGCAGGCCCGTGAGATGAAGAAAAAAATCGCCAAGGGCAGTTTCAATTTCAACGACTTCTACGACCAGATACAGCAGGTGCGCAAGATGGGAGACATCAAAGATCTGGCCGGCATGCTTCCTGGCGTGGGCAAAGCCATCAAGGATGTCGATATAGATAACGACAAGGCATTCAAGGGAACGGAAGCCATAATAAAAAGCATGACCCCCTATGAACGCGAGCATCCGGAATGTCTGAACGCATCGCGCAGAAAACGCATCGCCGCCGGGTCCGGCACCGGCATAGCTGACGTGAACAAGCTCATCAAACAGTTCGAGAACTCTCAGAAGATGATGAAGATGGCCATGAACGGCTCACTTGCAGCTAAACTTAAAGGACTGAGATAAATGAAAAGCTACACAACTAAAGGACTGCTGGCACTCTCTCCCGTTATGGTATTGCTGGCAGTTTATTTGATATCATCACTTCTCGCATGTGATTTCTACCGCATACCTATAGGCGTATCTTTCGTGATAGCCTCTGTCTATTCCATCCTGATAGAGAACAAGCATTCCCTCATAGAAAAGGTAAACACGTTTTCTGCCGGAGCAGCCGATTCCAACATAATGTATATGATATGGATATTCGTGCTTGCCGGAATATTTGCAGCTTCGGCTAAAGCGGTAGGGGCGGTAGATGCGACCGTAGCCATCACCATGAAATTAATCCCTACAAAATTTCTTCCGGCAGGATTGTTTCTGGCGGCCTGTTTCATATCCATGTCCATAGGCACATCAGTAGGCACCATAGTGGCGCTGGCACCTGTAGCCATAGGACTGTCCGGAGAGATGGGCGCTGACTTGGCGTTTATGGTATCCATAGTCGTGGGCGGTGCGTTTTTCGGAGATAACTTGTCATTCATCTCTGATACTACCATAGCTTCCACTCAAAGCCAAGGGTGCCAGATGAAGGACAAATTCAGAACCAATCTCAAGATAGTGCTTCCGGCCGCCATCTTAACTCTCGGGCTCTATATTTTCAGTGGCGTGACCTCTGATTATCAGATCAGCATACCTGAAGCCAAATGGTATCTGGCCATTCCATACCTCGTAGTCATAGTCTGCGCTCTGCTCGGAATGAATGTACTGAAAGTTCTCGTGATAGGAATAGCTCTAACCGACACGATAGGATTGATAACCGGAACAAGCGTACTGAGTATTTTGGACGCATCCGGGGAAGGTATCAAATCAATGTTCGAATTAATTCTGGTGACTCTCCTTGCAGGAGGCATAATGGGCATGATAAAATCTGCTGGAGGCTTCGATTTTATGATAGATGTAATGACCAGGAAAATAGGCAGCCGTAAAGGTGGAGAAGCGACCATATGCCTTCTTACCGCGCTCACGGACATCTGTACGGCAAACAACACCATAGCAATCATTACCGTCGGCGGAATTGCCAAGGGGATATCGGACAAATTCGGAATAGAGCCTCGCCGCAGCGCCTCACTTATGGACACTACTTCCTGTTTCGTTCAAGGCATCCTCCCTTACGGAGCACAGCTGCTTATGGTATCCGGGCTCACCGGAATATCGCCGCTAGGAATCATACCGCATTTGTATTATCCTATACTTATCGGAGTAATGGTTTTCCTTACCGTTATTCTGGGGAAAAATAAATAAAAGGTGGCTAACTGGTCTTTCGACTTTTAGCCACCTTTTGTGCGTCCTTAGGGATTCGAACCCTAGACCCACTGATTAAGAGTCAGTTGCTCTA
>CAVKBL010000043.1:0-10052 GCA_963654805.1 Lachnospiraceae bacterium
AGAACGACTATCTGACGGCGAAGGACATTGTCGGGAAGTCGGCTTTCGTGGATGCGAACGGCGACATAAGCGTCGGCACGATAATAAACCTCAACAAGGTGACGTTCGGCGGCCTCGAATTGGAGAACGTGAGAGCTTCTGTGGTGTCGAATGACAAGGCGCCGCTACTGCTCGGCCAGAGTGTCCTCAACCGCCTCGGCAAGGTGGAGATTGACAACGAGAAGAGTGTGCTGAGGATCACAACGAAGGAAAGAGTAAACAATTAAAAAAATAAACATTTATGATTAATCTTGAGAAAGGTCAGCGGATAAGTATGGACAGTGGCTTGACGCTCGTTGGTGTAGGTCTTGGCTGGGATCCCAGTGAAACTCCCGGTGTTGATTTTGATCTGGATGCATCGGCATTCATGCTCGGTACAAATTCAAAAACTCCTAAAGACGAATTCTTTGTTTTCTATAATAATCAGGAATCACCGGATCATGCAGTAAAGTCGTCAGGAGATGATCTTACTGGAGGAAATAGTGATGGCGGAGACGATGAGACGCTTACAGTAGATCTTGGCAAGGTGTCTTCGGAGATTCAGTCTATAGTGTTCACGGCCACTATCCATAAGGCTGCTGAACGCAGGCAGAATTTCGGGCAGGTTCGTAACTCCTATATCAGAATCTATAATGCGGTTACAAACACTGATATTGCGCGTTATGACCTCGATGAGGACTTCTCCATTGAGACGGCGGTGGAGTTTGGCCGCCTCTATAAGAGGAATGGAGAATGGAAGTTCGAGGCTATGGGACTTGGAACTAAAGACGGCCTTCAGGGACTCGTAAATAAATACTGCTATTAATTGTCGTCATAGCAATCGTACTCAAAGAACGCAGACTACGACAGGTTAGTAATTTAACTATAAAGCTGGATCAAAAGATTAATAGCTATGGCAATAAATCTTGAAAAAGGTCAGAGAATCAACCTTGAGAAATCCAATGGTTCAAAGCTCACCAACTTTTGTGTCGGATGCAACTGGGGCGCTATTATGGTCGAGAAACCGTCTTTCTTTGGATTAACGACGAAGAAAGAGGAACTTGATGTGGACATTGATCTGAGTTGCGTGATGACGGATGCAAATGGGCAGCTTGTAGATACACTTTATTCTCCTCTCTATAATCCTCAGGGATTCAAGAACAACGGGCTACCAGTTGGAAAACTCAAATCCTTTGACGGGGCGCTTCAATCATCCGGTGACGATACAGAAGGCGACAAAGGTGGAGATGATGGATTGGACAATGAGATTATATCTGTTGACCTCACAAGGGTCAGTGCGAACACAAGCCAGATATTTTTCTTCTTGAATATCTATTCTCCGAAAGATATAGACTTCCTTAAGATCCCTTATGCTGCTATCAGAATGTATGAGGGGACACCTACATGTGTGAACGAGGTCTTTGCGAAGTATGATGTGGCAAAAGAGCAGCAATTCGCTGGAAAACGCGCACTTATCATGGGCAAACTCTACAGACGTGATGGGGATTGGAAGTTTGCGGCAATAGGAGATGCTTTCAACGATGAGAGTCTTATTGTTACGGTGAAGAGGATTCTGAACAGTTACGCAAAATAAGTTATGCGGCGGCTCCCTATATACCTTGTTCTGGATGTCTCCGCGTCCGTTACAACAGGCAGCGCACGCATAGAAGAGGCTGGAACGGAAGTGCAGACTCTTGATGAGTTACCTCCATTACCTTTAGAAATAAATCTTATAGTCTAATTCTTTAATTCAATAATTATGAGAAGATTACCTGTTTATCTTTTACTTGACACTTCTGGTTCCATGTTTGGAGAACCTATTGAAGCCGTCAGGAATGGTGTGAATGTCCTCGTTTCTACACTCCGCCAGGATCCTTATGCTCTTGAAACGGCCTACCTGAGCATTATCACTTTTGACAGCACCGCAAAGCAGATTACTCCTCTTACGGAGCTTGCTGCATTCCAGCCGCCTGTTATTGACGCTAACGGATGTACTGCTCTCGGCGAAGCTCTTTCTCTTCTTGCAAATTGCGTTGAAAGGGAAGTTACAAAAACTACCGCAGAGGTTAAGGGAGACTGGAAACCTCTGGTATTCATTATGACCGACGGCGAGCCTACTGATAGCCTCAGCAAGGGTCTTGCTGACTTCAAGCAGAAGAAGTTCGGTACCGTTGTTGCTTGTGCAGCAGGTGCTGGAGCCAATACGAGTACACTTAAGCAGATTACTGAGAATGTTGTTTCTCTTGATACCGCTGACAGTGCAACTATCAAATCCTTCTTCCAGTGGGTATCTGCATCTATCAGTACCGGCAGTATGAAGGTCGAGGAGACTGGCGCAGAAGTAGGTTCTCTCAGTGAGCTTCCGCCTCCTCCTGCAGAGGTTAACATTGTATTATAGTTCATCAACTTGAAGGGTCCAAATCCCTTGGACCCTTCTGGCTTTTACATTTTATGAGTGAGATACTAGTTCCTAACAAATCGCCCATAAGTGCAATTGCTGGCTGATATATGGGATATAAGGGCAATAAATGTTATGACTCTGAAAAGCGATGAGACAACTTCCAGTATACTTGTTGATTGATACTTCCGGCTCTATGAAGGGAGAACCGATTGAGTCGGTGAAGGTGGGCCTCGATGCGATGGTTGCTAGCCTGAAGAACGACCCTTTCGCACTTGAATCAGCTGCTTTGAGTATCATCACATATGACAGGGAGGTTAAAATTGTCCTTCCTATGACGGCTCTTGAGGATGTCCGTATTCCTGACATTGTTGCGCCGGAATCTGGCCCGACAAATATGGGAGCCGCCTTGAAAGTCTTGTGTGAACAGGTTGATAAGGAGGTACATCTCAGCACCCCTGAAAGAAAAGGGGATTGGATGCCGTTGCTGTTTCTTATGACTGATGGCAAACCATCTGATGTGATGGACTATAACGAGGCTGTAGATATGGTGCGCCATAAGAATTTTTCCACGATTGTTGCTTGTGCTGCTGGACCTAAGGCTAAAGCGGAACCTTTAAAAAAGCTCACGGATCAGATTTACATTCTTGATACGATGGATATGGATACTTTCAAACAGTTCTTTCAGTGGGTATCATACACAGTTCAGGAGGGCAATAGAAGCATCGGAAATCCGGAGAGTCTCAATCTCCCTCCAGCTCCGGTGGAGGTTAATCATGTGCTGTGAGCATAGAATGCAAGCCTGCCTACATACAGAATCCGAAACAATAATTAATACACAATACGATGAGAAGATTACCGATATACTTCCTAGTAGACGTATCCGAGTCTATGGCTGGTGAGCCTATTGAACAGGTTCAGGAAGGAATGAAGAACATTATCCAGGAATTGAGGGTTGATCCGTATTCATTGGAAACAGTCTTTATATCTGTCATAGCATTTGCAGGCAAGGCGAAAAGCCTTTCTCCACTGACGGAATTATATAAATTCTATCCACCGACCTTCCCTATTGGTGGCGGTACATCGTTGGGAACAGCGATGAACTTCCTTATGGACGATATGGATCGTTCTGTTGTAAAGACCACAATGGAGGAAAAGGGTGACTGGAAACCTATCATATTTCTGTTTACGGATGGAACTCCTACCGATAATCCGTCATCGGCATTTCAAAGATGGAACACCAAATACCGCAGCCATTGTAATCTCATAGCCATTTCAATCGGTGATAATGTTGATACCGGTATGTTATCTCAGATTTCAGATAATGTGCTCCGTTTGAAGGACACAGACAAGGAAACGTTAAAGCAATTCTTCAAATGGGTGACGGCATCTATAAAAACATCCAGCGTTTCTGTTTCTGACAACGGGTCTGATGTTCTTCAATTGGCTCCGGTGGATGGAATTAATCTTGAGAAGATTACAGATGACGGACACATCAGTATTGATGAGAATTTCGCAGTCATACTTGGAAAGTGTCAGACAACCGGTAAGGAGTATCTTATCAAGTATGCAAAAAGGACAAAAA
Source organism: Lachnospiraceae bacterium (assembly GCA_963654805.1). Classification (GTDB taxonomy): domain Bacteria; phylum Bacteroidota; class Bacteroidia; order Bacteroidales; family UBA932; genus Cryptobacteroides. The sequence continues at coordinate 4,002 of CAVKBL010000043.1, forward strand.
GCTTCACATATGAACATAATGGCGTTCGCCTTGAGTACGACAATATCCCGGTCAGGTTCTTTAAGCTTGTCGGGGCATATCCGATAAATGGAGAAGAGTATAAGTCGTTGTCTGATTTCGGTCGCACCCCTACCATCAACACATCTGAGATGATTGGACAGCCGACTTGTCCTTGTTGTGGTAATCAGTTCGGGCTTGTAGTCTGCGAGTGTGGCAATGTCTTCTGTGTCGGTGAAGATGGCGCAGCGAAATGCCCGTGGTGCGGAATGGAAGGAACTATCGGTTCGATTGGTGAGGGCGGCATGGATGTTAACAGAACAAGAGGATAGAGCAAATGTTGATATTCACAGATAAAAAGCAGGAGCAGATTGATGATAATGTCGCCAAGATTCAGAAGTTGGATGAGGCGATATTAAAGATCAACGAGAGTCTTGAGAAATTGAATGGGAGACTCGATAGTCTGGAAGTTTCTTTAGAAGGAACATCCAGCAAAGTCGATACAAACTTCTTGGATATTGAGAACATCAAGGTTGGAGCCGAATTGAATAAAGCATCGGACGAAAACACCCGTAAAGATGTGGATGTCATCCGGACTGCGGTTAAGCAACTTGAATGGCTATGCGAGAAAGGGAGGAAAGAATTTCTTGATTTTTTAACGGATAAATTCGATACAGATTATAATGAATATTGTATGGCAAATGAGACACAATACAAGACTAGAATGTCTTCATTCCCTATAGTATTGCCAAACGGCAAGAAGGGCAAATTCTATGAGGCATCTTTTCAGGTTCCAAACGAATTGTTAAAGGATATAAAAATAGTCGATGCAGATAAGATTGTAGCGCCTCAAGGGCTTGAAGTAAAATATGATGACGATAAACAGGAATTCACAATCAAAGGAGTCCCTGAGGTAGCCGGTGATTTTGAGATAAATCTGAACTATACATGTCCTGGATGGACAGAAGGTAAACCTATTCTGGAAAAGCCTATTCCTTTTACAGTCAATCCTAACCCCAGAGACATCTGGAACGATATTCCGACTCCGGAAGACATCCCATATTTCCAGCCTGACAAGGAATGTGATTATGTGAAAGTTCTTGAAAAGGATGGCCAGCCTGCGAAGGACATAACGGTTGCAAGTATACGCGGACGCTCTCATGCTCATAAGGGGATTCCTAGGGATGACCACTACAGAGTTGAGTTTAATGAGGAGAACGAATGGTATGTTATGGCGGTGGCTGATGGAGCGGGTTCTGCTAAGTATTCCAGAAAAGGATCAACTATCGCTTGTGATATGGCCATAGATTACTGTAACGAAGAGCTAAAGAAGAACACTGTCCTTGAGGAACAAATAAAATTGTTCAATGAAGAACAAGATCTGGAAAAGAAAAAGGAATATAAGAAGGCAGTTCTTGATATATTATATTCTATTCTTGCGAATGCTGCTCTTAAAGCTACTCAAGCAATAGATAATGAAGTTGTCAGAGTGAATTCTGAAATTGATAAGTACGAAACGGAAGGGAAGAAGGAAGATGCCGCTGTTCCAGTTATTATGGAGAAGGTTTCAAATCGAGATTATGCCACGACACTGCTTCTCTGTATTTGCAAGAAATTTGATTTCGGCTGGTTTATAGCTTCATTCTGGGTAGGAGACGGTGCGATTTGTATCTATAAGAAAGGCATTGATGAGAAGCCATCAATGGCAAAGATGATGGGAGTCCCGGATAGCGGAGAGCAGGCAGGCCAGACGGTGTTCATCACAATGAAGAGTATGGTATTCAAGGATCGAATCGCACTATTCAATAGGCTCAACTTTGAAATCCTTGATGATTTTGACGCATTGTTCCTTATGACCGACGGCGTTTCCGATCCTATGTTTGAGACGGACAACAATCTGGCTAATCCTGAAAAGTGGGATGAGTTTTGGGATAATCTCAGAGGGAATAACGAAGATAAAGCTGTCGTGAACCTTACTGATGACAATGAAGAGTCCAAGAATGAGCTACAGAAGTGGCTGGACTTTTATATAGAAGGGAATCACGATGACAGGACAATAGCTATTCTTTATTAATATGAAGAGTTATAGAGCAAGCAGGTTCCTTATCAACAGGATTGATGAAAGACTTGGCGATATGGAGAAAGAGAAGAAGTTCGATATTCTGATGATTTTCGCAGGACTTGCACTTATTAGCACAGGAGTGTTACTCCTCTGTTTTTGTTTAACCAAGAGCGCGTGGACAATCTTGTGTTTCTTCATGATTATAGCTGGGCTATCAATTAGTTACGTTATGATTAAGGAGTACATTGATGACTGCAAAAAAGCTACGCGCCAAAATCAAACCAAATAATTATGCCAACACCTCAGATTGTCAAACTTACGGCTAATGATGGGTCTGCTATAGAGTTTGTGAACGAAGTCAAGGGCTCCGGGGCAATGAAGGATGTGTACTTCAGCCCGGATAAGTCATATGTGGTAGGCTTTTTTCGTGAGAAGCAGGATGCCATAGCCAAAGCGCGTCTTGAAGATATTACCGGAAAATATCGCGAACGAATTTTTAACCAGGAAGGTGGCAAGTATTGGGAAGATTTTTTCTGTTGGCCGACGAAGATTGTCGACTGGAATGGGAAAACGGGTATAGTGTGTCCTACCTATCAGGGGAAGTATTTCTTCAAAGGTGGAAAATTCGACGGACAGGAAAAACAGGGCAAGTGGTTCGCCTCCGCTAAACTGATGAATAAGTTTATCGAGCCAAATCAGAAGGGAACATTTCTGACACATATGAATATGTGTCTTAAGATTGCCAGAGCAGTACGTCGTATGCACGCGGCCGGTCTTGCTCACTCGGATCTTTCTTACAAAAATGTCCTTGTTGACCCTCTTAGTAGTAGTGCTTCTATTATTGATATTGATGGGCTTGTAGTTCCCGGGAAATATCCGCCAGATGTAATGGGCACGCCTGATTTTGTCGCCCCTGAGGTTCTCGAAACGCGCGCAGAACCTTTGATTGACCCGACGACGAAGCAAATTAACACAAGAAAGAATTTGCCAAGTCGTCTTACGGACGAGCATGCATTGGCTGTTCTTATTTATATGTACCTGTTGAACCGCCATCCACTAAGAGGTGGGCGTGTATGTGATCTTGATCCTGCGAAAGATGAAGAATTGTCAATGGGTAAACTTGCTTTGTTTGTCGAGCATCCGACAGAGACTGCTAATAGGCCTAAAGTGACCCAAATGGCATCGTCCGAGCTGCCTCAGGGTGATGTAGCAAAGAGGCCTTATACAATATGTGGACCATATCTCAAGCCTCTTTTTGATGCAGCTTTCATCGATGGTCTTCACCATCCTTCTCTCCGCCCGACAGCGAACCAATGGGAGGACGCTCTCGTCAAAACGACAGATTTGATGATTCCGTGCCCGAATCACAGCTGCGAGGCCAAGTGGTTTGTGTTTGACAACACATCAAAGCCACGTTGTCCGTTCTGTGGGGCAGAATATCATGGACAGCTCCCTATTCTGAATCTGTATTACTCTCATAGAGCCGGATCGTTCCATCCTGAAAATCACAGGCTGATGGTATATGACAATCAGTCATTATATATGTGGCATGTCAACAGGAATATTGCCCCGAATGAGAAGATTGATGACGCAAACAAGAAGCCCGTCGGGGATTTTCATTTCCACAATGGGAAATGGATTCTCATAAATAGAAAACTGAACAACATGTGGGATGTGACCGATCCGGGGAATCATAAACAGATTCCCGTCGGAGGCTTTATAGAGTTGACGGAGGGACGTCAGTTTCTTCTTGACAAGGATGTGAATCATGGAGGCAGATTGGTTATAGTTCAGCTTGTAAGGAATTAGGGTTCAAATGAGTATGGTGATAACCCGAAGGCGTAACTATGAAGTATATTGTCCGGAATAACAAGGACTATGGTCCTTACGATGAGCAGACTATTGCTAATTATGTTAGCACTGGTCAGATTCTTCTGTGTGATCAGGCTCGGGATGTCAATACCGGAGAAATCAATTCAGTTAGGAAGTTCCTTAAAAGAGAGCATATTAAGACAAAGGTTGCCCATAAGGGTAATATATTTCAGCAACTTAAGGATATTGGCGGAGAACTGATTTTTCCTAAGGGGACAATATTCTCCAAAAAATGGATGACAGATAGAGCTCTTATCGTCCTTGCATTGGTGGGAATGCTGCCGTCGGTGTTGATGTTCATCCCGTTAGGTAGTTGGGGAACTTTTTATTTCATCTCGTTGTATTTTTCCATAATCTGGGGACTATTCTTCTACTATATCTTCAAGACGCCTCAAGTTTCGATAAAAGCCACGGTAACTATATTTTTCTTGGAGCAGATATTCGTTTTTGTCGCTTGGGACATATTCGGATTACCTAATTTGAATTTGTTTTACAGATTGATAGAACAGTCGTTCCCGTTGAGTGCGGTCGGATATATTCTTGGGGTTGGAATAACTGAAGAACTAGCCAAGCTGCTCCCTTTGCTGGTCATAACTGCCAGAGCGAAAGAGCCGCAAATACCACAGACACTCGTCTTTTATGGATTGATGTCCGGAATTGCTTTCGGAGTATTTGAAGGCGTAGAGTACCAGTTGGGTATGAATTCAACTCTTGATTACACAAACTCTTTCTTCCATAATATTGCGAGACTTACCAGCCTGCCGTTTATGCACGCGATTTGGTGCGGCATTGCGGGTTATTTTATAGCCTTCGCAAAACTGTATCCGAAATATAGGTTGTCTCTATATGCATTGGCGTTGTTTGTCCCTGCAATTCTGCATGGCTTGTATGACACTTTGGTTGGGCAGAATTTCATTTTCGCAATCGTGGCTGTCGGTATTTCATTCATCGGAGTCATTATGCTTAATACATATTTGAAGCAGGGAGTTAACTATCAATCAAAACTTAGGAACTGATGGGAGTGTGCAGATTTTGTCATAAGGATGCGGGCTTTCTTAAGAAGGAGCATGATGAATGCCGGAAGAAGTTTGATGAGGCTTGCTCTTCCGTATCCAGAACTATAGAGCAGTGTTTCTCTGCAAAGACGGATTTTTTCTTGAAGACGAATGATGTGAATGCCGCATTGAGTAGAGGGATGGTGCAGGGAGAGGATAAGGATAAGCTGTTTGTCGCTTGTCTGGACAAAGCCGTGGAATCGTATCTCAATGACAATGTCATCAATGACATTGAATATAAGATGATAACCCGATTTGTCCAATTCTCGGGAATGCCTCAGGCGTCTATCAATGTCAACCATTCTCTTGATAAGGTTGTTCAGTCTCAGGTTTTGAATGAAATATTGAATGGTAAGGTACCGACACAGAGGTTCTCTATTGCTGGAGGGCTTCCATTTATGTTGGGGCGGGATGAAATACCTGTATGGATATTTCGTAATATCACACTTCATGAGCAGAAAACTGTTCGTGAGATGGTGGGGAGAAATCGTGGATTCAATATCAGGGTTGCAAAAGGCATATATTATAGAACCGGTGGATTTCGTGGCACCCCCGTGGAGACAACCTCGATGCAGAGGGTTGGTGTCGGAATGGTATGCCTGACAACGAAGAATATATATTTTTCATCACCAGAAAAATCCATTAAAATTCCTTACGAAAAAATAATCACTGTGAATACCTATTCCAATGGGATCAACTTGCAGAAAGAAGGGGCAAGAGAGAAGCCAATTTTCCTTGAAGGTGTAGATAGTTGGTTCTGTTACAATGTAATTGCAAATTTGAAATAAAGTATAAATCATCAAAATATGGAACAAAAACACCACTATTCTGGCTTGACGGACGCGCAGGTGCTTGAGAGCCGCAAGAAGTACGGAGTGAATATTCTTACTCCTCCTGAAGAACAATCAGTTTGGGACAAGGTCAAGGACTGTATGCATTTCTGGCTGGTGAAGGTCATTTTGGGACTTCTCATAGCCTCTATCGTCGCGGTCGCGGGACTCAATATTGCGGGCATCGCAATGCCGGCGAATATCTGGGTCGGGCCAGTAATCCTTGTAGTCCTGT
>CAVKBL010000044.1:0-7358 GCA_963654805.1 Lachnospiraceae bacterium
GCTGGGCGACCGCCTTGTCGAGAATCTTCCGTCCGTCCGCCTTGACTGCAAGTATACCCTTCGGTACCGCTGCGGCTCCTCCGGTGGCCCAGTAAGGCGAGCCGCCGAGAATGAAGGTCAGAGTGGCGTACTTTCCTTTGAGGCTGTACTCTACATAACCGGTCCGAGTCGGGCCGTATGTTGTCCTCAGTGCGAATCCCGTCTTGTAGGCAACCCCTCCGAGCATCAGCACTCCCGATGTCTTTGACTCGGAGTTATATGGCATTTCGGTAGCCTTCTGGCAGGCATGGCTATCCACAGGCTTTAGCGAGCTGAGATAAACGGGGTTTTGTGCGGCGGCGGAAAAACCAAAAAACGGCAGCGCGGCTACGGTGGAAAGAATCAGGAGTCTTAGCTTGTTCATCGTAGTATATGATAATTTTTTCGAAAAAAATATCTATTAATTTACTGATTAGTAAATAATTACTATTATAAAAGACCTAAAAATTTCGTAACTTAAAGGTGTATAACCATCACATTATTACTATGTTGCGAAGTTTCAAGGTCTACTACAAAAGTAACGATTTAAGTTCAATTACGAGCATACATTCGGGAAAAGTATGAATTTGGCGAGGATTTAATTTTTTTTCATATACTTAGTACCATGTTGATAAGTATGTGGAAAACCTGTGGATTCCGATGTGGATAAATTTATCATAAAAGTTTTCAACATACAAAATACACCTGTTTCCACAATATATTAAAAGTTACTACTCTTTTAAATAACTGAAATTCAATACGGATTTTGACTTATCCACATTTCCACAGGTATAATAAAAACATCAAAAAAATTAAATTAAATAACTTATATTTGTATGATTTTTTTAGAGCGGTGGAAAATGTCCGAATTTAACCCTCATAACGCAGTCGAGAGCAAAGATAAAGATATGGATGGAATTATTCGTCCTCAGGATCTGGAAGATTTTACAGGCCAAAGGGAGATAGTTTCCAATCTGCACATCTATATCCAGGCTGCCAAGTTAAGAGGGGAGTCTCTGGATCATACGCTTTTCCATGGACCGCCGGGCTTGGGAAAAACCACATTGGCACATATTATTGCCAATGAAATGGGAAGCAATCTGAAAATCACTTCAGGCCCAGTTCTCGACAAGCCTGGCGATCTGGCCGGGCTCCTGACATCCCTTGAAAAGGGGGACGTACTTTTCATAGATGAGATACACAGGCTCAGCCCTGAGGTGGAGGAGTATCTTTATTCCGCCATGGAGGATTTTGTCATAGACATAATGATAGATAAAGGGCCTGGAGCCAGGTCTGTGAGGATTTCTCTTAATCCTTTTACTCTTGTGGGCGCTACCACGCGTAGTGGTCTGCTGACAGCTCCTCTTCGCGCGAGGTTTGGAATTACTTGTCCTTTAGAATATTATGATGTAAAGGATTTGGCTCGTATAGTTAAGAGAAGTGCCGGGATATTGAATGTGGAGATAGAAGATGAGGCTGCGGGGGAGATAGCGATGCGAAGCCGTGGTACTCCACGTATCGCGAATTCCCTGCTTCGAAGGGTAAGGGATTTCGCACAGGTTATGGGCGATGGAAAGATAGATTTGAAAATATCCAGATATGCTCTTGATAAGCTTAAGATAGATACCCGCGGGCTGGATGCCATAGACAACAAGATACTCAGCACTATTATAAATAATTTCAAGGGTGGTCCTGTCGGTGCCAATACCATAGCGACGGCAATAGGAGAGGACCAAGGTACTTTCGAAGAGGTGTATGAACCTTTCCTTATAAAGGAAGGATTTATCGTCCGTACGCAGAGAGGAAGAATTGCTACGGATTTGGCATATCAGCACCTGGGAATTAAAAATGTAAGCCGAGATGAAAATTCTCTTTTTGATTGAAATCAATACTAACTTATTATAAAAATGGCAGATAAACTCATTTCTAAAATTCCTGACGGACCATTGGCCGAAAAATGGACCAAGCATAAGTCAGAAATCCATCTTGTCAGCCCTAATAATAAAAGGAAACTTGACATTATCGTAGTGGGAACCGGTCTTGGCGGCGCATCTGCAGCTGCTACGCTCGGAGAACTTGGATATAATGTCAAAGTGTTCTGTATCAGTGATTCTCCTCGTCGTGCACACTCTATTGCCGCCCAGGGAGGTATTAATGCTGCCAAGAATTATCAGAACGATAACGATTCCATTTATCGTCTGTTTTATGACACAATAAAGGGTGGTGACTACCGTTCACGCGAGGCTAATGTTTATCGTCTTGCCGAGGTCAGTGCTGCCATTATAGATCAGTGCGCAGCTCAGGGAGTTCCTTTCGCCCGTGAGTACGGCGGATATCTTTCTAACCGTTCTTTCGGCGGTGTACAGGTGAGTCGTACTTTCTATGCGAGGGGCCAAACCGGTCAGCAGCTCCTTCTGGGTGCTTATGCTGCGCTTAACCGTCAAATAGCAGCCGGAACAGTGACAAGCTACCCACGTTATGAAATGCTTGACTTGGTGCTCGTAAAAGGGGAGGCCAAGGGTATCATAGCACGTAATCTCGTTACCGGACAGATAGAAAGATTCGGCGCTCACGCAGTGGTTATTGCTACCGGTGGTTACGGTAATACGTATTTCCTTTCTACCAATGCCATGAACAGTAACGGTTCTGCAGCAGTTCAGTGCTGGAAGAAGGGAGCTTATTTTGCAAACCCTTGTTTCGCTCAGATACATCCTACATGTATTCCGGTTCACGGAGAGCAGCAGTGTAAACTGACTCTTATGTCAGAGTCTCTGCGTAATGATGGACGTATATGGGTTCCTAAGAAGAAGGAGGATGTTGAGAAACTTCGTAAGCATGAGATAAAGCCTTCTCAGATACCTGCTGAGGACAGGGATTATTATCTTGAGCGTCGTTATCCTGCTTTCGGTAACCTGGTGCCTCGTGATGTGGCTTCACGTGCCGCTAAGGAAAGATGCGATGCCGGTTATGGTGTAAACGAGACAGGTAAGGCCGTATTCCTTGATTTCTCTGACGCAATAGCTCGTCTGGGACATAAGAAGGTAGCAGAGCGTTACGGTAACCTTTTCGATATGTACGAGAAGATTACGGCTACTTCTCCTTGGGAGGAACCTATGATGATTTATCCTGCTATCCACTATACTATGGGCGGTATCTGGGTTGACTATGATCTTCAGACCACTATCCCTGGTCTTTACGCTATCGGTGAGGCCAACTTCTCGGATCATGGTGGAAACCGTCTCGGAGCTTCAGCGCTCATGCAGGGATTGGCAGACGGTTACTTCATATTGCCTGTAACGATAGGGGATTACCTCTCAAAGAAGTTCGCAGAGCCTAAGACTGATGTCAATACCCCAGAGTTTCTGGAGGCTGAAAAGGCTGTTCAGCAGAGAATTGATAATCTGTTTGCCATCAAGGGTACAGAGCCTGTAGATGCTATACATAAGGAACTTGGCCATATCATGTGGGAATATGTAGGTATGGCTCGTGATGAGCAGGGTCTTAAGACGGCTATAAGTAAGATTGAAGAACTTCAGAAGAAATTCTATAAGACAGTAAAAGTTACCGGCAGTCAGTTTGAATTCAATCAGGAACTTGAAAAGGCTCTCCGTCTTGAAGATTTCTTTGAGATAGGAAAACTTATGGCTCGCGATGCATTGGAGAGGAAAGAGTCTTGTGGCGGTCATTTCCGTGTAGAGAGCCAGACAGAAGAGGGTGAGGCCAAGCGTGATGACAAGAACTTCATGCATGTTGCCGCATGGGAGTATGTTGGAGAAGGTAAAGAGCCTGTCCGTCATCAGGAACCTCTCAATTACGAGTTTATAGAAGTGAAAACAAGAAATTACAAAGACTAAGGAAATGGAATTCAATCTTAAAATATGGCGTCAGAAGAACGCTAAAGCTAAAGGACATTTCGAGACATATCATATTTCAGGTATAGAGGAGGACGCTTCTTTTCTTGAGATGCTTGATATCCTTAATGAACAGCTTATCAGGGAAGGTAACGATCCTGTGGCTGTAGAGAGGGGATGCCAGAGTAGCGGTCCTGTTTCTTTTGATCACGATTGCCGCGAGGGTATATGTGGTGCATGCTCACTCTATATAGACGGACGTGCTCACGGACCTGATGATCATAACACTACTTGCCAATTGTTCATGCGTCATTTCAAGGATGGCGCTACCATTACGGTGGAGCCTTTCAGAAGTGCGGTATTTCCTGTAATCAAAGACCTTGTGGTAGATCGCAGAGCATTCGACAAGATACTTCAGGCCGGCGGTTTCATATCTGTAAATACAGGTTCAGCGCAGGACGCAAATACTCTTCTTATACCTCATGATAAGGCCGAAGAGAGTATGGATGCCGCTGCTTGTGTAGGTTGCGGAGCTTGCGTAGCTACATGTAAGAATGGTTCAGCCATGTTGTTCGTGGCTGCCAGAGTAAGTTCACTCGCTCTTCTTCCTCAAGGACGTCCTGAAGCCAAGAAGAGGGCAAGAGCTATGGTAGCTAAAATGGACGAACTTGGATTCGGTAACTGTACCAATACACGCGCCTGTGAACTTGAATGTCCAAAGGGTATAACAGTATCTCATATAGCAAGGCTTAACAGAGAATTCCTCAAAGCGAAATTCTCCGAATAAGACTTACCATAAGAAATTATTGAAGGGGTAACGCCCCGCATGAATCTCCGCAACCATCTTATAGATATCGTTGCGGAGTTTTTCTATGTTTATTTTATTCTTCGCAGAGATGAAGATGCACGGTGATTTTTCGTCTGCTATCCAGCTGTTTTTCAATTCGTCCAGAGTGCGGTTCTGTTTGCTTTTGGGCTCAAGTGAAAATTCGTCATAAGGTTCGTACGTGTATTCGTCTATCTTGTTGAATATCACGTAAGTCGGTTTATCTGACGCACCTATGTCGGAAAGTGTTTTTTCTACTATTTTCATTTGTTCTTCAAAGTCCGGGGCGCAGATGTCGACCACATGAAGAAGAATATCGGCCTCTCTGACTTCATCGAGCGTGCTTTTGAAGGCTTCTATAAGTTGGGTCGGAAGTTTACGTATGAATCCGACCGTATCGCTCAGAAGAAAAGGAACATTTTCTATCACTACTTTTCGTACGGTGGTATCAAGTGTGGCGAACAGTTTGTTCTCCGCGAATACATCGGATTTGGCAAGCAGATTCATAAGTGTGGATTTACCCACGTTAGTATATCCCACGAGGGCTAGGCGTACCATATTACCGCGATTGCTCCTCTGGGTGGACATCTGCTTATCCACCTTCTTTAATTGCTCTTTAAGGCGGGTTATTTTTTCTTTTACTATTCTTCGGTCCACCTCTATCTGAGTTTCACCCATACCGCCTCTGGTTCCTCGTCCACCTCTCTGCCTTTCAAGGTGAGTCCACATTCCGGCCAGTCGCGGCAGCATATAGTTATATCGGGCCAATTCTACTTGCATCTTGGCATAGGAGGTTTTGGCTCTTTGGGCAAATATTTCCAGTATAAGGCTTGTCCGGTCTATTACAGCAGAGGTTTTTATTATTTTTTCAATATTTCTCTGCTGCATTCCTGTAAGTTCGTCATCGAAAATAACATATCCTATGCTGTTTTCTTCACAGTATACAGCTATTTCTTCAAGTTTACCGCTTCTGATATATGTGGCATTGTCCGGTTTTTCCAGTCTTTGGATAAATTGTTTATCTCCTTTAACGCCAGCTGTTTCAGAGAGGAATTGAAGTTCGTCCAGATATTCTTTAACTTTCTTTTCTTCGTCGTTAGGGCGGATTATTCCAACAAAAACCGCTGTTTCGATGATTTCTTCTTGCATAAATTCATTTAAAAAAGCCCATCCGGCTAAGGACGGGCTTTAGTGATATGTGTCTAAATAATTATCTCAATTGGAAGATAACAGGAAGAGAATAAGTTACATTTACAGCACGGTCTCTCTGTTTACCAGGGGTCCATTTAGGTGATGATGAAACTACTCTGACAGCCTCTTTGTCAAGTGCAGGATCAAGGCTACGTGTTACTTTTACGTTAGCTACTGATCCGTCAGCTTTGATGGTGAAGGAGATCATGACTCGTCCTTGAACACCGTTTTCTTTAGCAATTTCAGGATAAACCAACTTCGATGCCACCCATTTGGAGAAAGCATTAGCGTCGCCTCCCTTGAATCCAGGCTTCTGCTCTACAAATACATAAGGAATCTCTTCTTCTTCGATTACCTCCTCTTCAGGACCTTCGATATAGTCTTTAATTTCTATTACGATATCGTCGTTATCATCGAGATTCAAGATGTTGTCTTCAACCTGGATATCGTCATCTATAATATCGATCTGGTCTGAAAGGACAGGAACCTTAGCGGTTTCAGGAGGTGGTGGCGGAGCTTCCGTGGTCACAGGAATGTTCTCTTCTTCAATAGTTTGCGCAGGGCCAGCATCTAGAACCGCAGCTTGCTTTTCCGTAGTAGTCCATGAAAAAGCAATGTAGGTCAGAGCCAACGCAATTACAAGACCGATCTCCACAAAGAGAACTTTCTTGTTTTCGAGGTTAGCACCTTCTGTTTTTTTGATTTCCATATCTATTTTCTATATTTTTCTTCGTGACCTCAAAGATATGAATTTTTCTTTTTTATTCCAATACAAATCTTTTTTTGTTGTCTGTACAGGAATCCTGACGTGATAGTGTCACAAGTTCTGCAAATCTTCGTCAGTTATGTGAAATTTGTAGCTGATGGTCAGAAAATAATCCTTTTCTTTGATGGTGTATTTGTGATCAGACAGACGAAAAAATTGTTTTCCTTTCTCATTTCTCTCGTCATATGTCCATTTTTTTAATAGTTGATTATCCGGAACAGAATAGACTTCAATGTATGATTTCAGATCAAAGGATTCTATTGATATATTTTCGATAGAGGTATATATTTCTTGTTCTGTTTCTGTTATATGGCAATATTGAAATTTTGTGAGATATATCGGGCTATCTGTTTTTTCTGTTTGTATTTTTAATGTTTGATTTGAAGTATTATACAAGTAGATGTATGCCTTATAGTTGTATATCTTCTTTTGGAGAGGGTTACATGATGTGATAATAAATAAGGCTATTGAGAGTAAAATCCTTAAGTGGTATTTCATAAAATATCTTCGTCAGTGATGGTGATAATGAATTCTTCTATAATGTATTGATTCCCAGAAAGAGGTTCGAGATCATCATATACTTGTGTTAGAATATAATCGGAGAAGCTAAAAATATTTTTACCCTGTTCATCTTTATCTTCTGGTCTCCATTATAATGTTCCCCTTTCTTTGGACAAGGGTAAGCCCGTCTTAAGTCAATTGTCTG
>CAVKBL010000045.1:0-7275 GCA_963654805.1 Lachnospiraceae bacterium
GATATCTGACCCCGCTGGAGTATTTCCAAAAAATGTATAATTTTACACTCGACAGTGTTGCACTGTCAAATTGAATTCAGCTTTTAATGAGTAGGTGACATGGCAGTTTCTATAAATTATCCGGATATTTTAGAGACCCAACAGCCACTTCCAGGCCGGCACGACCCTTATTTTGAGTCCGTCTTCGGTGATTTCCTGCTCATCATCGATGGTGATGATTTCGGCTTTCGCGAGCGGGCTCTGCTTATGCAGGGCTAGAAGAGCGTCGAACTCCCTTTTGCGTGTTTCGTAATCCGTTATATCGCAAGAGACTTGAACGGCATAGGACTCGTCCGGAACGAAGAAATCCACTTCGGAGTTGCGGTTATAGAAATAGAGTTTTGGTGACAAAGTGTCTTTGTTGTATTTCCTTTGCAGTTGTATTGCGCAAAGATTCTCCAGTCTTTGTGCTTTTTCTTCGGAGAGGAATATGCTGAGTAGACCATTGTCGGTGAAATAGTGTTTTTTTATCGTCTCCTTTTCTGTGAATTTTGAGGCATAGTTGCTCAGGGTGAACATCAGACAGGCGTCTTTTACATATTCTATGTAATCGATTATGGACGAAACATTTGTGTTTACGCCTGAGGCTTTTATCATATTGGTGAGTCGGTTGTAGGAAACGGGTTGCATTGTACATTCCGCCAGCCTTTTCACGGCGAGACGGAGTGCGTGTTCGTTCTTGACTTTGTTTCTCATTATTACATCGCCGAGAATTATCTTTTCGTAGAGGCCATTGAGCCAGTACCGCTTGTTGGCATAGTGTATCAGTTCAGGAAATCCTCCCCAGAGAAAATATTCATTGAATTTCTGTCGAACAAGATTTTTTTCTTTTCCATATTCCCATCCTTTTTCGAGTGTAATTCCCTGAGAGGAAATGTATTCGCTGAACGTATATGGATATATCTTCTCATCGAAATAGCGTGCTCCCAGAGTCGTGGCTATATCGCGGCTAAGCATTTTAGCGTTTGAACCTGTGATATAGACGTAGTATTTCTGGTTGGAAAGCCTTCTCGCAAAATGCTCCCATCCGTCGATATTTTGGATTTCATCGAAGAACAGCAGCGGTTTTTCGGAAAACATTGCGCCGTATGCTTGAAGGATGAGGTCGAAGTCTTCAGCTTTCATTCCCAGAAGCCGCTCGTCGTCGAAGTTGATATAGACGATTTCGTGGATGGAATGTCCTTCGTTGAGTAGCATTTTTGCCCTCTGGTAGAGCAGATATGATTTTCCGGCCTGCCGAATTCCTACGAGGACATAACGCCCTTCCTTTTCGAATTCAAATTCCCTGGGAAAGAGTTCCAGGGATTGAATTATACTCTGGCCTTCCTTAATAAGGGTTTTAAAGGTTTCTGTGTTCATAAAAGCCTGTTTTGTTAAGTCTTACATTCGGCGTGTAAGCGTAATTGCTTTCGTAAAGTTAATACTTTATCTATTACCAGCAAATAAAATTCGCTGATTTTATGTATCCGCAGTAGATAAAGTATTAAAACGTTACTCCGTTATGACGAGCACCTCGGCGGGGTGGTTCATTTCGAGACGGATTTCGTCATCGGTGCATCGGTTGAGGGTAGCCACCCACCATGGGGAGAATTGGACGTTATCCAGAGGCCACTTCAATCCGGTGCTTTTTATCCTGAGTGAAGAGTCGTCGCTGAAAAAAGACACTTTCCTTCCCTCCCCCAGTTGAAGAGAACAGCTTCCGCTTATGGCAAAAGCGGTGCAGTAGTCAGATACGATTTGCACGTTTATGCCCTTCTTCCAGAAGTCCCACCATTTTTCGTAAGTCATAAGAAGAGAAAGATTTCCCACTGTATGTGCCTCATGCTTCCCGGTAGCGCCCAAAATGTCTATAGACTCTATCCCGTCAAAAGTCTGCATCACATAGCGCATAGCTTTGGTTAGGTCATTGTAATCCTGCTCTGTGACGTGAACCTTCGCTCCCAAGAATCTGGTCAATACGCTTGGCTTTATCGAGTCCATGTCGCCCACCACGGCATCTATTTTAAGCGAATGCCTGAGAGCCGATTCCAACGCCCCGTCGCAGCAGATGATGGCGTCCGCCCGGCTCAAAAGGTAGCGCGGATATTCTTTTCTGGGGTAGTCCCCGGCGGCGAGTATGGCTATTCTCATAAAATGTATTACTTAACAATCTGTGTCTGCATCTTTTACCATTTGCGATACAGCGGTTCGCGTCGCAGAGGATAGTCCGACCTGAGCCGTTCGAAATCCTGCGGCCGCGCGCGAAGATGCGCATCGTCCCTAAGCACATCATATGCGGGTTCAGTGGCCTGCGGGATATCAGTAACCTCAAAGTCTGCCAATTCCTTTATCCCCAGCGCCTTGGCTACAGCCCTTACTGCCTGCGAAGTACCGTCGGCTTTTCCGTCTGCGCTATATCCGGCTATATGGGGCGTGCCTATTTCCACGAGGTCAAGCAGTTCTGTATCTATCGCTGGTTCGTGCTCCCACACGTCCAGAACGGCGTGGATGTCTTTCCTGGAGCGAAGAAGCTTTTTCAGGGCGTCGCCGTCCACCACTTCCCCGCGTGAACTGTTGATAAGAATCTGTCCGGGATGCAGAAGCGAAAGTGTCTTAGCATCAAACATATGGAAAGTGCTTTCGTCGAGCGGAACATGCAGCGTAACGATATCGCTCTGACTGATAAGTGTTTTCAGATCCACGAAATCCCCACATCCTTCTTTTTCAGAGCGCGGAGGGTCGCATAGCAGCACCTTCATCTCCAGACTCTGGGCCAATTCCTCTACTTTGCTCCCTACGTGCCCGACCCCTACGATGCCTATCGTTTTGCCTTTTAGGCTGAATCCCATTTTATGGGATAGGGTTTCAAGAACGCTCCCCATCCACTGACGCACCGAAGAAGAGTTGCATCCGGGAGCATTGGCCCAGGCAATGCCGTGCTGCGCACACCAGAGGGTGTCTATGTGATCATATCCTATGGTGGCGGTGGCGATGAAACAGACGCTTGACCCTTCGAGCAGGTTTGCATCGCACCGGGTTCTTGTACGGATTATCAGGGCGTCGGCGTCCAGAACGTCAGAGCGGTTGAACTCCGAACCTTTGATATATTCGACGCGAGCGTATGGCTCAAGCACGCCGCGCAGAAAGGGAATCTTATCGTCGCAGACTATCTTCATACTTTCACCCAATGTATTTTTACCCCAGAGCGCTCCATTCCGCGGAACCATGTCATCTGCCGTTTGGCGAACTGATGTATGGCCGTGGAGAGCTGCTCCTGCATCTGAGCGCGGTCCAATTGGCCTGTAAGGTAAAGCGTAACGAACTTGTATTCAAGCCCGTATGAGATAAGCCTCTCCGCAGGGACGCCCTGTCTCAGAAGACCTTGAATCTCCTCTATCATACCTTCTTCGAGTCTGCTTTCAAGGCGACGGTCGATGCGGCGGTTGCGCTCGTCCCTGTTCACCAAAGTGCCTATGAAATAAGTCTTTAGCGCCCTGCTCTCGTGCACTTCGCTTAGCGGAATCTTCTCTCCGCTCCAATTATATCCCTTTGTTACGGCCGAGATGTAAAGGCCCGTCCCTCCGCAGAGAATGGGGATGCGTCCGTGGCCTTTTATCGCCTCGTAGGCCTTATGAAAATTCTGCTGGTAATCGTGCACGTTATACTGCGCCCCGGCTGGAAGAATGTCTATTATATGATAAGGAATTTCACCGTATTCCGCCAGGTCTTTCCCTGTGCCTATGTCCATCCCCCGGTAAATCTGCCGCGAGTCGGCGGATATGATCTCTCCATCTATCTTTCGGGCCAATTCCACGGCATAGCGTGTCTTGCCTGAAGCGGTAGGCCCCAGCACGCATATCAGATCTATCTCGCCCTCTTTATAGAGACGGGCCAATTCCTTAGTGTCAACTGTTTCAGCCGCGGGAAGCGGCGCGGGAGATGTTTTCATAACTTGTGCAAATTTACTAAATTTGCCCGAATTCGGGTGAATTGTCAAAACGGCTTCTCCGAAAGAGGGACTGTATTCTTGGATGAAGCTTGGATTTGAAGGACGGTTTATTGATAATAAATTATTCTGTTCGCGAAATTTGACTGAAATTACAGAAAAGACTATAAGGAAAAGACGAACTTTGTGGAGAGAAGAATATGCCGAAGGCTAAAAGTAAGGTACAGATAAATAACAAGAGAGCGTCGTACGATTACGAATTTCTGGAGCAGTACGATGCCGGGATTGTTCTTGTGGGTACGGAGATAAAGTCTCTGCGTGCCGGAAAGGCTTCTCTGCAGGAGTCTTTCTGTTATTTTGTGGACGGTGAACTGTACCTTAAAGGCATGAACATAGCTCCGTATTTCTGGGCTTCATGGGGAGGGCACGACCCGGAAAGGGATCGTAAGCTCCTGCTTACCAAAAGGGAACTGCGGCATCTCGCGCTCGCCGTTAAGAACAAGGGCCTTACTATCATCGCCACCAGATGCTACATCACCGACGGCGGTTATGCCAAGGTGCACATCGCACTTGCCCGCGGTAAGAAAGAATACGACAAGCGCGCTTCCATTAAGGAAAAAGACATTCGCCGCGAACTCGAAAGAGGATAAACGGAATTTAAGTCAGTCTGGCCTTGGATTTTTAAGTGGTTATATTCTTTTTAGCCCAATATTCGTCGTAGGCCTCTATTTCCTCTTCACTATATTCTTTTTGAAACTTTTCGGACCAATAGAAATATTTTCCGTCTCTTGAATTAATGCTGTTAATCCTAAAACTAGTTTGGTCTGCCTTGCTTATGACATGTTGTCCGATAGTAAACTTTTTAGTTTGATTTTGATTTGTTAACGTAGTCTCGGGGAAAAGGGATTTTAGAATCGCATTGACGTTGTAAAGGTTTCGGGAGATGTTGATGTAGACCTTTAAAAAGGCCCATTGAACCAATGTGGCAATGATGACAATTATAGTTATTAGTATTATTATGCCGTATATCTCGTATGCATCTAAGTTATACTCGCGTTTTAGAGTAACCCCCACCCAAAGTAGTATAATTCCGGCAATGATTCCTACAACAAGGATTACATTTGCGATCGTGTTGACAATTTTTTCTGCTGCAGGGTTGACTTTATATTCAGAAATAATAGTTGTCCGTTTATCGAAAAAAACTTCCATAATACTATAATTGAGGGTTAGTGTTTTATTATTCTATAGACTCCTTATCTCGTTTTCCGAGAGTCCTGTGGCAAAGGATATCTTGTCTATTGGAATGCCAATCTCTAATAGATTTTTCGCGGTCTCCCATTTTTCGACCTTGCGTCCTTCAGCAAGTCCTTCCTTGCGGGCTTCCTTTACCGCGAAATCCTTCTGGGCCAATATATCACGTTCATTCATAAGACTTTTATTATAAAGTGTTTTCTTCTCCGGTGTGAAAGCGGCTATTTCGCACGCCCTGCTAAGCGTCTTGGTGATAGATTTTGTTCCCAATTCTTTCGGCAGGCCGTTCTTATCGTACCGCCAACCGTTCAGAAACCAGTAGAACAGATAATCCCTGTCACTGCTGCACTCCGACAGAGTCTTCGTGAACCGCTTCACTTCCGCGAAGTTAACAAAAATAGTCGGAGGTGCAAGTTCTCCCGTGCGTTCTTCAACCATACTGTAGCGTGCAATGAAATTATCCTTATCCCACAGACTTTCATCCTCATGCTTAAGGTTATAGTTCAGAATGGAGATGATATAAACGGCCTTCAACTTTGAATAATAATCCCCATGGGCAAGCTCTTTACGAAAAACATCCGCCGCGTAGTAAACACACCGTTCAAAGAAAGCTTCCTCTTCGGCCCTCTGAATCTCCACTGCAAAGCGCCTTCCGTCTTCGCCCTTACAGACCAGATCCAGATACGTACGCTTTCTGCCAATGACATCCGCATCCTGCTCCCTATCCTCATAGGACTCGATGTCCCGGACATGCGCCTCGGAAGGTAAAATGCAGTTGATAAGTTCGATAAGAAGATTTTTGTTGGATTTGTCCGTGTAAACGGCCTTGAATCCCGCGTCGCTCATAAGATTCACATAAGTCGATGGCGACAGTTCATTGATTGAAGTACTCATAGCTAAGTAATCGTTAAAAAATAACTTGGTAATCTTTAATTGTCTTTTGGGCCTATATTCTTTTTTTCATCAGTCGTGTACATCCAGTACACTCCATCTTCAAAAAGAAATCTATACTTAAAAATCCTACGCAAATCTTTACCAGCTTATTTTTTACCGCTTACTTATGTTTTTAAAAGTTTTATGGTTCACTTGAAATTTTCCAATTTTTTTAAAGGTATCACACGCGACACACACATCAGAAGTTTCTCGTAAAAAAGCCGGTAAACATCGCATTTGTAAAGTGAAAGTTTACAAAACCACTTTGTATCAAATAATTACCTTGCAAATATAACGATTGTCGCCGAACTTACAATAACCAAATAAGAAGCGCCGTCGAGTAGTGGAATAAAAGCCTTGTTTTCTACCACTACTCGACAGGAAATACTTGGAAACTGTGAATATAAAAGCTAGAAGTGGAACAAAATGCCATTTTTCGTCCACTACTAAACAGAGAAAACCACAAAAGACATGCTGAAATTCAGTTGGACAGTGTTGCACTATTCACTATTGCCGCGGGACATGTCGGGCCAAGACGGCCTGACGCCCGTGTCATGTGAACGGGAGGGGCCCACGAAGTGGGAGGGATAGCGCGAAGCGCGTATCGTCTTGGCCCGATATGTCCGTGGCTTGAAGATGCAACGCCAGAATGCAGAACCATGTCACAGACCTGGAGCGCGAAACCAAAATGCCGAACAGAAAAACCGAACTAGACTGCAGAACCGGAATGCATAATCCATCCGCCGAATAAGAGCACTGAACCGAGCCGCCGGTATGCTATCACAGACACTGTCGAGTAGTGGTATAAAAACGTAGTTTTATTCCACTTCTTAACATAAAATGCCTGAAAACTGTACTTGTGAAGTTCAGTAGTGGTATAAAAACGCGAAAATCTTCCACTACTCGACATGAGATGCATCGAATAGTTCGTTCGGGATTCCAGTAGTGGTATAAAAATGCGTATTTCATCCACTACTTGACATGTATTGCGTGGAAACTTCGTTTTAGAGGTCCAGAAGTGGAACAAAAGCCCAGTATTTATCCACTTCTGGACCGAAGGAGCAAATGCTACGTAAGCGTCTCCGGGTTGACGTGTCGTGGGTAAAAAGAAAGCAGGGTCACTGGCC
>CAVKBL010000046.1:0-5382 GCA_963654805.1 Lachnospiraceae bacterium
CCCGATACTGTTCCGGTGTTCCCGCTTGACGAGCTTTAGGCACTGCTACCTGTAAGTAATTGTAAAACAGTATTGAATCCCAAATATCTTTGCTCTCGGACGGTGTTGTGTTATGGTTCACAAGCGAGCGTTCGAACTTCAGATAGGTTGGCATCCAATCTTCTCGTTCATTTTTCTGGTCCAAATACCAATCAACGACAACTGATGTGAAATTGTTGCACTTGCTATTTAAGTTCTTTCCGCAAGTCTCACAAATCTCATCCCTGCAGTGATGGCTCTCACCGAGCGCCATAATCCGCTTGCCGAAGATGCCGCCGGAAAGATAGTTGGGACCGACCCAAGGGTGGAAGAAGACAGAGTTCATATGATGTGAATACTATTTTATTAGAACGGCAACGGCCCAAACGATGAAACACGCCTCTGCCAGATAGATTAAGAAGCCTGTGACCATTTTGACCTCAATTAAACCAAATATCGGCCTGGAAATGTAGTATGTAAAATAGCCGGCATTCCCGCGAAACATGCTGTAGATTGCACGAATGATATCAGTCATTGCAACGATACCAATCAGAAGGACAATAATTTGCCACCAAACCATAAGAGTAGAATAATATTTTACTTTGATATATAATATAATGGGATACCATCCAGATGTCATTCTTTAAACAAGTCTATGACAGCATCATAATATTCACAATATGATGTATATTCCTTATTCGCTTTCGCAGTGTTGACTTCAGATAAAATTAAGAAAAGTATGGCCAAAACCAATGACAGCCCGCCACAAATTATTCCAGTCCACATCCACTGTGTCTGTGCCCATCCCGGACTAACTTCGGTGAACCACCCCTTTATCCACAGGATAACCAATCTGATGAACCAGATAACCGATCCGATAACAGTTCCTATCCCCAAGATGAAACATGGTATTTTCCACGCCTTTTCTTTATATTCATAAGCTGAATCACTATACGGTTTCCACTCTGAAGAATGATTTTCAAGCAGCCCTGCATAATGGTTCTCAAAAATTCCAGAGATAAGATTATTCTTTCCTATGATTTCTTGGTAATCGACTAATTTTGAAGCCAACAGGTCAAGCGAAGTGTAAAACTCGCTTTTCTTTTTCTCTGCTCTGATTCCTTTTGATGCCCAACGAACAAATCTGGAAAGCAGGCTGTCACCAGACTCATCGCGCGATAAAAAACACTCGCCGATTTTTTTAACAGCATTGCGCTTCATCATTATTGAGAGGCTTTCTCCATAATACATTACCAATAAATCCACTGTGATCTCCGCAAATCCCTGAGCTGCCATTTCCAGCAATTTCTCTCCCTCTACCCGATTGCTCTCAAATTCATATTTGATTTTGGCGGTCATAAAGAATACAAAATTATTGAGCATCAACCCCGCTTTCTCTTTTATATCATTTTCTTGATCTTTATCGGCATTCTCGATTGCCTTACTGAGATTCTTGAAAAACAAATCGAAAGTACTTCCATATAATTCGGAAGATGAAATATATTTTACGACCTGTATCTGGGCTTTTAACGCATTCGCAATAGATTTATTGGCTTCAGATGCGATTTCGGATAAAACATAATTCACCTCTTCTGCAGTCTTACACTTCGTGAGGTCATCAACCCTTGCATTGAGAGCAATGGAGTCTCCTCCCGTTATAGGTGACGAACTATTGCTCGATTGATTACAATCATTTGTAACTGTTGTCATTATCTGTTGGATTTTAAAAAGGCGCTTGGATATATCCAAATCATTTGCACAAATGTCGCAAATGATTATCAGCGCTAAATGTAAATTATTGGTTGTCAATTTGATAACCAGATTGACGAAAATATTGCGCGGACATTCCGGGGCGGTCGCGGAAGTGTGCCATTTCCGGGCTATTATTCATAATAGGCGATGTCAACGCGCAGTTCTTCTCCGAGTGATGCATCGGATTTTGCCCAGATGCGGTGCTCGCCGCCGTGCCCGGAGGTCACGAGAGAGCTTATCTCTTCCTTTTCCGCATCCGCCAACGGATGCTCCGGTGAAGAACTGATGCAGACGAAGCAGTCAGGAAGCCCTGTCGCCCCGCTTAGAAGTCCGTATTTTTCGATCAGCTCGCGAAGGTAATCGAGTCTGCCGGGTGCATTGTAGGCGAGAGTGTCGCAGCGGTGGATGCTGACGTGATTGGCCAGAAAAAGTCTCCTGAATTCCCCTCTTGCCGGCGGGGAAGTGATGTCTGTTCCGCGCTCGAGGACAGTTTCGAGGAATTCTGCGTTTATTTTTATGCGCGTGGAGTACTCCGTGTTGATTTCATATCGTTTCCAGGCTCTCCACTTCCGGGTGGCTCCGCCAAACAAACACCTGAACTCGCGAATCTCTTCTGGTGATCTGTGTTTTCTGTGGACCCGCATCTCCCGGCGGATTGTCTGATGGAAAGATGGGACAGACTGCATCTGCCTGCGGGAGGGGAGTATGTCTTCGAATTTTTTGTTGTAGTACTTCGTCTTCTCCTTTTCCTCGTGCCAGCGGTTGAAGGTCTCGGTCAACTCTTCGGGGAGGAAGCCGTAGAACGATGTGTGCCAGAGGCAGCATCCGGCGATTTCCGCCGGGGATGCGCTCACGCCTTCGTCGAGAACGATTTCCTTGGCAAGACACGACTCCCAATTGTCGCCTTCGAGGGATCCTGCGAAAAGGCTGTGATCCTTGTTGTCGTCTTCTTCCAGATCCGGGTCTTTCCAATAGCCGATGCAGACTTCCCCGGTCACTCCGTCCATAGGTGTCAGGTGTCTCAGATAATCGAAGTGCTGTTTGAATGGGGCCAATGTGTTCTTTCCGTCTTCAAGGTTGATGAAAGGGGCTATCTCGTCAAATGTGAGAGAGTCGAGCAGTTGTTTGAGTGTCATATGTTTTATTAATCAGTTGCTTTGGCTGTATATGTCGACATAACTTCGGATGTCGTGCGGTCGGAGGAGGAACTCAAAGGCTTCGCCTTGAAGCATCGCGCGGCGGTTGTCATTGGCTTCCCACTCCCGGGTATGTGAGGCGTAATTAGTGACGGCGTTATACAAATCCCATACTGACATGCTTGCAAGGATGTTCTCCGGTTTCAGCTTGCTGACGGCGTAACCTGCTGCCGTATATTGGTTTAGTTCTTCCTGGTAAGGTGCGATAAGTTTAGTTGCTTCAGGTCCGACTTGATAAGCATCCAATCTTTTTGCCACCGATTTCAGCTCGCGCAGAGATGCTCTGGTATTTTGGGCAGTGAGTGCAGCAGTAGAATACCTGCCATACATTCCATCAAGTGCTTTTGTGCTCTTGGGGATAGCGAGGAACTCCCGTATGGATTTGTCGTTGAATTCATTAAGTCTGGCTGTAGAGCTTTGAACCAGTTCAGTCGCACCATTGCTGCATACGAGTCTCTCAATGTATCGTCCAAGTTGAATCTGGCCAAGGTTCCACTTTAGAAAATATGAATTTATCAAAGTGTCCTCTCCGTCGGCAAAAGATCTGACATCCGGAGTGTTGCTGTTCATGTGCAAGGTGATGCCCGAAGAAAAATTGCCGCCCATTTCCCATTCTGAAGGAGTGAGGTTGTTATCATCCATAAACATTTCCGCGAAGTCGAAGAATGCGTCCGAATTGATGATATTGTCCTTGACAGGGATAACATTTATGACAGTCCGACTTGCAGGATCAGCGACTAAAGCCACTTTGGACGGATCCGCAATAGAACTTGCCGCTGCGAGGTAGTTGCGAAAGTCACGAATGCCTTCTTCGCCTGATGCTCTGGATACTACATCTTTCTGCTCTTTTGTGAACCCATTAAGGTTATCAAGTGCTGTTGTGACGAAATCTGTTGCCAGAACATCTGTTCCGTCCAAGGAAAGAATATTTCTGCCGTGCGATGTGGGGGAGTCACCGTCCAGCTGACCGATATATTTGACGGCCGCTCTGTCCACTACTTTGTAGGGGAATTGCTCTCTTGAGACCTGGTCCCTGAGGGCATAGAATTCCTGTTGAGTCATTGTTGCCTTGAGTTATCTAAATTGTTGAATAATTTGTCGAATTTGTCTGCGTAGCTGCGCATGGACTTCCCTGCTTCGGACTGCATTTTCCTAATCTGTCTGTCTTGCTGAAAACGCTCCTCGTTATAAAACACGTCACCGGTTGCTTCCAGATTATAGTAGAGACGTACGCCGACATCTCCTCTACGATGCTTGGAGAAAACGCAGTATCTGTCCGAATAGATGTTCTTCGGGTTTTCAAGACGCAGTTCCATCATAGCTGTTATGGAGTGCTTGAGGCGGTTTGATCCGATGAAAGCACCTGTCTTTGTAACTTGCTGAATGGTAAGAAATGTAGTGTTCACTCCGGCATCGTTGCCGGCCTTATTCTGACGTTTGATGAGCGAAAGAAGTACACTCTCCGCTTTCTTCAAAGTGATGCCTTCCTCTTCCTTAATGATGCCTTGAAGTTCATAGAAAGAGTCTATTGCCACTATATCCCATCCACTCTGGAGAGCATCCGTAACGGTCTGAAGGTTGTGTTTCCCCTCCGTTGTTTCGAAGTCCGGTTCGATGAAGAGGATGTCAAGATCTTGGAATTTCGGGAAGCGTTGTACATAGATAGCCAGGTCAATTTCGTTCATCTCGGCACTGATGAACAGTGCTTTCACTCCAGGATGCTGCTTGCGGATGTCGGAGAGCAGGTCGAGGATGATGGTGGTCTTGCCCACACCGGGGTCGCCGATGACCATATAGTTCACACCTTTAGGCAGCCCCTTATAACTGCACAGCAACTCATCCAGCACCGTGCCTGTCATATAGTTCTGAAAAAGAGAGGGATCGAAATAAATGTCCCTCATCTTTACTATTCTGCCTGAATATGATTCCATTAACCTTGAATTAACTTTGGCAAATATCTTTAAATTGACTGCAAAATATTGGCAGTGGCTTCACTATAATCCGATTCGAGTTTCGATTCTTGATGTCTTTTCAATAACTTCCTCATGTATAATCTATCATAATATGAAGCAACTTTTTTTTGCACATCACATTATATTCGAACTGATGTAAATTTAGATAATTTATTGATTTCTGTATTCGATATGATATAATTATGAAAATAATAGCTATATTTGCATCCGATAGAATGTAATTATTATGAAGACGCTATTGTCTGCAAAACTCAAATCTCTCCGCAAGGAGTATGGATTGACACAGGAAAACCTCGCCCTGAAATGCGGTGTTGGGCTTAATTTCGTACGTCAGCTTGAGCAAGGCAAGCCGACGCTCAGGATGGATAAGGTTAATCAGGTGCTTGCAATGTTCGGTTATGAGCTTGCACCGGTAAGGACAGATGAACTGAATGAGAAAAGCT
>CAVKBL010000047.1:0-5158 GCA_963654805.1 Lachnospiraceae bacterium
CTACACCGAAGCCGCCACCGCCCTCGGCATCAACCCCCGCACCGCCGACCGCATCATCCGCCGCCGCTGCGACTCCGGCCAGATCGAGAACATCGCCCACGGCAAGTACCGGAAGAAAGAATAGCCCATAAGGGCTGCTTTCTAAAACTTTTCATAACTTTGCAAAGACATAGGAGATGACGAATATGACGATTGCCGAAATACAGAAACTCATCAAGAAAGACGAGACCCGGACTCTGGAGCTGAAGAAGACCACTGGAGAGCTTAAGGAAGCGATGCACACCGTGTGTGCATTTCTGAATACTGCTGGAGGCCAACTTCTTTTCGGCATAACTCCTAACTCTCTGCAAGTCATAGGGCAGCAGGTAACGGACAACACCCGCCGGGAGATTGCACACGAACTGACCAAGATTGAGCCGGCGGTCTCATTGGATGTGAACTACATTGAACTGGACGGAAAGCCTGACTTCTATGTCATCGTGATTGATGTGCCTATTGACACGAACAGAAACCGCCCGTATGTATATGATGGAAGACCGTACTATAGAATCGAGAGCACCACATCCGTGATGCCGCAGTCAATGTACCAGGAACTTCTTCTGCAAAGAGATTCACGCAAGATAAAATGGGAAGAGGAAATCGATCCGAAAGCCAGTGTGGCCTGTCTTGACGAGGAGTCAGTAAGACGGCTTGTCGCCTCCGGTATTCAGGCAGGAAGAATCCCGGAGAGTATGCGCATCAAGTCCATTCCGGAAATCCTTGACAAGATGAAGTTGAGCGAGAACGGCCACCTCAAAAATGCAGCAGTAGCGCTGTTTACCACAGAGGACTACGCTCCCATCCAGCTTCATCTTCGCCTGGCCAGATTCAAGGGGACGAACAAGAGAGAGTTCATAGACAACAGACGCTCGATAGGGAACATATTCCACTTTTACGATGAGGGTATGGCCTTCCTGTTCAAACATCTGAACATATCGGGGACATTTGTGGACGGTCAGCCGGAGCGCGTCGAGTCTCTGACTATTCCGTACAAAGCCTTGAGGGAGTGTCTTCTGAATAGTCTGGCACATCGCCTGTACGATTCTCCTTCGGGTTTTGTGAGCATCGCGATTTATGATGACAGAGTCGAGATTGAAAATCTCGGGACTCTTCCGGCAGGCTTCACTCTGGACGATATGATGAAGCCACACATCTCGCACGCACAGAATCCGCTCATTGCACAGGTTATGTACTATGGGGAATATCTTGAAACCTGGGGACGAGGCATCGAACTGATGAATGAAGAATGCGACCTCGCAGGCGTCCCGAAGCCGGAATTCGAAGTATCCGGAGGATGCTTCAAGGCTACTTTCCAGAGAAACGACTATATCGCTGCCGCAGGGGAATCCGGACAGGACTCAAGTAGGACACAAGCGAGACCCCACTTGGACTCAAGTAGGACTCAAGCAGGACCTAAGCAGGACCCAAGTTCTTCCCTCGTCGCAGAACTGATTTCCCAAATGCCTTCCGGGTATTGCTCTGTTTCACAGCTTATGGAGGTTTGTGGGAAGAAAAGCCGCAAAAAGTTCAGGGAAAACTACATCCTCCCGGCGTTACAGGACGAGATGTTGGAACGGAAATATCCTGACACGCCTAACCATCCGCATCAGCAGTACCGACTCACGGAGCAGGCGATGGGGTGGAAGAATCGCCAGTAACGCAAAACAGGCTGGAAAGCATTAGCCTTCCAGCCTATCACTGTTCCGGTATTGATTTACCTCACTTCGCCATTCCGATACATTTCATTGACTCTATCTTGAATTTCCTGATAAGCATCACCAAGAACGCGCTTGCGGTCAGGATTATTTCCGAATGTACCACGGATAACGATGTTAGCCTTTTCATTGAGTGTCTTTCCATTAAGGATGGAGGTGTCACCTGTGTACTGTACAGGAGCGGAGGTCTGGGCAGTCTTAACAGTCTCCGGCTGAGCCTGGATAGGTTGAACCTTTACCTCCTCGGTCTTAGGAGCTTCTTGAGCAGTAGTAGTCGCCGCATCTTCCGCGGGTTGTGTACTCTCAGCAGGTGTAGTTACTACCTGTTCAACTGGAGCAGGTTCAGAGATAGTTGATTCGGTAGATTTATCCTTTTTTGTAAGGATTATAACGGCCACGGCCACAACCGCTATAACTACAATCGCGGCTATGACGATCCAGATTTTGGATTTCTTCTTGCCGCCATCTTTTGTGAAGTCAGCAGCGGTGAAGAGATTCTTTGACTTTGCCATAATATGTTCAATTAAAAGATATTCTGTGCGAGATACATAATGCCGCCCTTATAGCCGTCGGCCATAGCAACGAAGCTCCACTTGAGTTCTGTCTCATCGTAGACAAGCTTTCCAACACATACGGCATCCTTATCGGGGAAGTTAGCATCAAGCTTATAGTTTGCAAGTTCCTTGTCATTCTCAACATTGGTAATTGTAAGGACAGGCTTCTTAGCATTTGCAAAGGTCTCTCCTGCAGCAATCTTATCAATACCAACAACAGCTGCAATAACAATGCTCTTATGTTTTGCTACGTCAACCTCATCAAGAAGAACGTGCATTGTTTCTCCACACTCCTCGCTGTCTGACATATCATCCCATGAGCCGACAACTGCATCATCTCCGGAAATAGGTAGAGTTGCATCTCTCCACTTAATTGGGTTCTTGAAACCAGCTGCGGGCCATGTGCTGACCTTGCCATCAAGAGGATCAAAATCGGGGGCATCAAAAGGCTTCGCAGGAAGCCAACGACGCTCTGATTTGTAATAAACAAGGTCAGATTTTTCTGTCATTACATCGTCCTTTCCAAGGAGGAATGCGCACACATCAAGGTCTGTTCCTTCCCAAGTGAGGTCAACTCTGAGGCGTTTGATGTCTTTATCAAAGACAAGCTCATCGCCAACAACAATCTCTTTGCTGAAATCATCAGCTGCAAATAATTTTGCCATAATTGATTTGTTTTTTTAAATTAGTTAATATTGAGCGAATTATCTATTAATTTTAGGAAACCTCCGTTTAGTGTTAGTCCGTGTATTCTGAGACGTCTGCTCCGCACTTATTACAGGGGCTTCTATTATTGGAGTCTCACTTGCGCTTTGCTCCTGCCTTTTGGGAACCTGCCCCTTCCATTTCTTCCCACTTCCAAGGTTTTTTGTTGCAGTTGCTAAAGGATTAGTATCTATAATTTGTTCCGGGATAACTGTCTCAGACTTCGAAGAATCATCAGTACTCACTTCCTCATGACGAACTGATCGCGCATTCTTCCATGCCTTGGGCTTTCTTTCTAACTGATTTGCAGGTATTGCATTTGAGTCATCCGGCTGAGCTACACCGACAGGATCACTGCTTCCATGCATCTTTGTTACTTGATGTTTCCAACGCTTGCTGCCTGTATGTGATATTATTGGGTCCGGAGTCTTAGCTTCTGTCTTAGATTCTTCCTCTTTTCTGATAGATTCATCTTCGGCGGCTTCCTCTGCAGCTTTTTTCGCTTCTTCTGCGGCCACCTTCGCCATAGCCTCGGCCTCCGCCTTGGCCTTTGCCTCATCCTTAGCTATACGTGCCTTCTTTTCAGCTTCTGCCTGTAGACGTGTGGCTTCCTCAGCAGCCTTTCTTATGGCTTCCTCTTCAGCCCGCTGTCTCTCCTTCTCTGCCTCAATCCTAAGCCGTTCTTCCTCCTCAGCCTTCTTTCTCGCTTCTTCCTCTGCTTTACGCCTTGCTTCCTCCTTGGCAGCAAGCCTAGCCTTTTCCTCTTCAAATTTTCTTCTTGCTTCTGCCTGCCTTCTCGCCTCTTCGGCTGCTCGACGCGCCTTATTGGCCTCCTCCTCTTTACGGGCTCTCTCAAGAGCTTCGGCATAGAAAACAGTTATCCTCTTATGAAGATCCTTGTGAATGGATTCTTGAGTATAAGGGTGCTGAGAATAAATTTTCTTGTCAGCAAGGGCCTCGAGCAATTTCTCAATGCCTCCATCATACAACTGGACCTCCTCCTTATAGCTCCAGTTCCTGCCTCCTCTAAGTATGCCAAAACTAAGGGCCATACTATTGGTATCTACGACAGCATTTACAACATTAAATGTGCATCTTTGCCCAGAAGCATCCTTAATGGTAACTTTCGCGGATACGCAATCTTTGAAGAAGAGCTTCTTCCCCTTCTTTTTAGGAATGGAGAAAACGGCCAGCTTAATCTTATCTGATGACACCTTGTCGAGGGCAATTGTCATTGTACACCTTCCGGTAGGTGCCATATTATCCGTCACATCAAGGACTCCGAGACGGATTCCACCATCTTTTGTGGCAGCCTTGCCGTCAACATCTATCGAAGATCCTAAAAAGGCTATGGATTCGTAAGATTCTACCTTGTCGGAACGTTTCTTCAACTCAAATGCCGCCAAAGAAAGAACGGCCTCAGGCTCAGGAAGAGTCCTTGTCCATTCCAGCGTTATCTCCAGAGGAGAACTGATCTTTGAAAATCTTTCAGGCATAATTATATGTATACCAATAATATAATCAGTAGTTTCAAACAGCGATTATAAAACACAGGAAGAACCTTTTATGCTATTATAGACAGCATAGACACCATTGCCACGACCCAGCCCCATCTGGAATACAGTGCGCAAATCTCCCATACATTGCTTGCCTGTGCAGAAGATATGTCATTGATGTTTCTCGAATCACTCACATAGCAACCCAAGGGCACAAATACGAATGGTCCAAGACACAGGCAGTGATAATAGACTGTTCCTGACTTGTATTTGAATCCTCCCAGAAGTCGCAAGTTCTTGTGGGAAATCTGAGGCCGATTACCAAAGTCCTTCACGAAAAGACGTTTTCGCCGATTTGAAGTCAACTCGATTATTACGCCCAAGGAAGCTATCGTCACTGCTGCTATCAATATGATTTGTGTCGTTGTCATTGCCGTTAAGAATTAAGAGGGATTTCTTCCGAAGCAATCAATCAAAGTCTTCCCTGATTACGCTCTCTTCTTCCTTATCAGGCGGATCAGCTCACCAATCCACAGGACGAAAGATGTGGCAATGACAATCACCACCCAATCCATAGGTTTTACTCCTCCCTCCGCCACATTGAACATCTCCTGCACTCCTGGAACCTCTGTCATAATAACCTGTCCGA
>CAVKBL010000048.1:0-5147 GCA_963654805.1 Lachnospiraceae bacterium
TGGATATGCAACAAACAGAACAATCTCATAGACTCCGCATGGTTCGAAGGCGTCTCTCCGTTCAACACTGAAGATGAAGACGGTTCCTGGCACGCCTCAACAGAAAAGATTCCATTTCCCACACCGGGCGGCAAGACATGGGAAGACTATGTGAAAGACACCCGCATGGAGATGGCTTGCGGAGAAGCCCCCTACCTCGTAAGCCGATACGATGTGGTGACGGGCGCAGACATAAAACTGGAAGAGCGAACAGGGATTCTCGACAGGAAACTGCGTGTCGTCTGCGAAAATGCGAAAAACGAAAAGACATGGAATACATGGGTGGAGACTGCCTACAAAAACACCTACGGCTTCGAATGGCAGGGAGATAATCTCCTTCTCGCAAGAGAAGCCCTTCTATATACATTTTTCGATTATCATAAATGCCAATTCGGCAAGATGCCCACAAAGGCGCAGGCGCGCAGGATAGCAGAGATAATCTCATGGAACCTATGGCAGATGGACGCCCTGAAAGGAGTCATACCTGGCAGCTGCCACGAAGAACGCATAGAAGAACCGCTCATGTTCGGAGATGACAACATAACGAAGATACCCTGTCCAGGATGTCAAGGTGACGACATCCGCAGACATAACGGAATATATTGTATAATAAAGGATTGGGAGAAAGGAGAGACGATAAGGTTCATAGATCTGCTAAAATAGACGCCTATGCAGTACTACTCTACCCTTAAAGCTAAACTGATTTACATCTTCACCATCGATGACGCCGCACATGCAGGCTGTGTCAAGATAGGTGAAGCCACGCTGGACGAGTCCACGGATTTGACCCTCGCGCCCAACTGCAAGGAACTGAATGCGGCCGCCCGCAAGAGAATCGACCAATACACCGGTACGGCCGGAATATATTACACTCTCCGACACACGGAACTTACAGTATCCATCCACGGCGGCGTGATCACATCGTTCAACGACAAGGAGGTCCACGAAGTGCTTCTCAGAAGCGGCGTCAAAAGACACGACTTCAGATTCAAAGGGCAGGGACGCGAATGGTTCGAATGCTCTGTCGAGACTGCAAAAGACGCCATACAGGCAGTAAAAGAAAGGCGGAGCGCCATAAGAACGGATGTCCTTAACGATTATCACGAACAGATAGAATTCCGCCCCGAACAGCGTGATGCGATAGATCGCACCGTCGCACGTTTTTCTTCCGGAGGAAAAGCCATGCTTTGGAATGCCAAGATGCGTTTCGGCAAGACCCTCTCCGCCCTGCAGGTTGTCAAGGAATGCCGCTACCACAGAACACTCATTCTCACCCACAGGCCTGTCGTGGATAAAGGCTGGTTTGAGGATTTCGGCAAGATTTTCACTCTGCTCGATTCATACACTTACGGTTCGCGCGAAATGGGAGAGACCTTTGACCATCTGGAGAAGGCCGCAAAGAAAGACCCCGAAGCACACTACGTCTATTTCGCTTCGATACAGGATCTGCGCGGAGCGGAGCTCGCAGGAGGTAAATATGACAAGAACCACGAAATTTTCAAGGCAGACTATGACCTTATCATCATAGACGAAGCGCACGAAGGCACACAGACCCGGCTTGGGCAGAATGTCATCAACCTTCTTAAGAAAGAGAACACGAAAGTGCTCAACCTCTCCGGGACCCCGTTCAATCTGCTCGACGACTATAGCGAAGACGAGAT
This sequence comes from Lachnospiraceae bacterium, assembly GCA_963654805.1. Classification (GTDB taxonomy): domain Bacteria; phylum Bacteroidota; class Bacteroidia; order Bacteroidales; family UBA932; genus Cryptobacteroides. Next base: position 1,701 of record CAVKBL010000048.1, read on the forward strand.
CTTCACCTGGGACTATGTCATGGAACAGAAAGCCAAGGCCGAATGGGATCTTAACCATTTCGGAGACCCTAACCCATACGCCGGACTCCCGAGGCTCAACATCTTCACCTTCGATCTCGGAAGGGCGTTGTCCGGCTTTGAAGATGCCGAAGACAAAGCCTTCAACTTCACCGAGTTCTTCAGAGTCTGGACCGGGGATCCGCAGAAAGACCACAAACCTATGCCCCCGGGAGCAGAAGGACGGTTCGTACACGAAAAACACGTCAGGAATTTTCTCGATCTCATAGTCAAATATGACCCCGAGAGCAACTACCCCTTCTCCACTGTAGAATTCAGAAACAGTTTCCGCCATACCCTGTGGATGGTCCCGGGCGTAAAACAGGCGAGGGCGTTGTCCGCACTGCTGCAAAGCCATGCGATATTCGGACAGTTCCGGATAGTGAACGTGGCCGGAGACGGAGACGAAGACGTACCCGATGACGACGCACTCGCTCTCGTGGAAAAAGCCATAGGTGATAATCCGGAAGACAGCAGAACCATCACTCTGTCCTGCGGGAAACTCACCACTGGCGTGTCCGTAAGACCATGGACCGCAGTCATGATGCTTGCGGGCTCCCATAATACCGATGCCAAGGCCTATATGCAGACTATCTTCCGCGTACAGACCCCGTACACCACCCGTGACGGACAGCGTAAAGAGAACTGCTATGTATTCGATTTCGCGCCTGACAGAACCCTGAAGGTGCTTTCCGACACAGCCAGGATCAGCGGCAGGACCACCGCCAAGCAGTCGGACCGAGTCAAACTGGGTGAATTTCTCAACTTCTGCCCTGTTATAGGATACAACGGCTCCCGCATGGCCAAATTCAATGTGGACAGCATGCTGGAACAGCTTAAACGGGCCTATATCAGCAGAGTCACCAAGAACGGCTGCGACGATCCCCATCTCTATAACCATGAAAAGCTCCGCTCTCTCGATGCAGCCGCGCTACAGAAATTCGCAAACCTCCATAAGATTATCGGAGCCACCAAGGCCAATCATGCCTCCACCGATGTGGATATGGCCAAGACCGGACTCACCGAAGAGCAATACGGCGAAATTCAGAAAATTCAAAAGAAAAAGAAGTCCCAGCTCAGCGAAGAAGACAAAAAGCTTCTCGAAGAAGCCAAGGAAAAAAGAAAGAACGCCGAAAACGCCATCTCCATACTCAGAGGCATATCCATACGGCTTCCGCTGCTCATGTACGGAGCCGAACTGACAGATGAGGAGCAGGACATAACCCTTGATAATTTCGCCGAGCTCATAGACGACCAGTCGTGGGAAGAATTCATGCCCAAAGGCGTGAGCAAAGAGCTATTCAAAGAATTCGTGCCTTTCTACGATCCCGACACCTTCCGCGCCGTCTCCCGGAACTATCGCGACCTCGTAAGGCAGGCCGACCTTATGACTCCGCTCGAAAGGGCCAAAGCCATCTCCCGCATCTTCTCCTATTTCCGCAACCCGGACAAGGAGACCGTCCTCACACCATGGAGGGTGGTGAACATGCATATAGGCGATTGCATAGGAGGTTGGAAATTCTTCGAAGACGATAACGAGACGGAGGCCCCGGAGCCACAGTTCATCGACCATGGAGAAGTTACCGCAAAAGTCTTCAAGGACCCAGACACGCGCATCCTCGAGATCAACTCCAAGACAGGCCTCTATCCGCTATATATGACATACAGCGTGTTCGCATGGAAACTTCAGGAATACCGGCGCGAGCACATGCTCTCTACCGACGTCCCGCCCGAAGTTCAGAACCGGATATGGGACTACGTGCTTGAAAACAACATCTTTGTGATCTGCAAGACCGAGATGGCCAAGAGCATCACCAAACGGACTCTGCGCGGCTTCCGCGATGCCCGGGTCAACGCCCGCTATTTTGAAGATCTCATAAATAAAATCACCAATCAGCCGAAGCTCTTCACCGAAAAAGTATGCCGTGGCCGTCAATATTGGAACAATAACAATATCGAAGAAAACATGAAATTCAACGCCATAGTAGGAAATCCGCCTTATCAAGTAATTAGCCATGATGGACCACAAGCTTCCCAGGCCACACCTGTCTATCACAGATTTGTCAATATCGCCAAATCATTAGCTCCTTCATATTTGAGTATGATCATGCCTGCACGTTGGTACGCAGGAGGAATGGGAATGACCGAATTCAGAACGGCTATGCTAAACGATCATCATATTTCAAAGTTGGTTGATTTTCAAAAAAGCAGAGATTGTTTCCCTACTGTTGATATTGCAGGAGGGTTATGTTATTTTTTAAGAAACGAAAATTACACAGGAGAAACTGAAATAACAAACAAAAATGGCATGTCCTCTTATTCTGACATTCGCTCCTTAAATGAGTTTTCTATTTTTATACGGGATAATATTGGGGTAGAAATTATTCACAAAATCAACCTTGATAATAATTTATCTTCAATGGTTTTTCCTATTTCTCCTTTTGGGCTACCGACAAATGCCTCTGGCCATCCTAAACCTTCCAAAGATTCTTTTCTTATGATTAGCAGTAAAGGAAAAAGCTATATAGAAAAGAGCAAAGTGACAAATCATAAACTAGCTGCACAATACAAAGTTATGATTGGGCAACTTAATCCGGATAGAGGAGGAGTAAATAATTCCATTCAAGGAAGTAGAATAACAACAAGCGTTTCCATACTCAAACCAGACGAGGTAACAACAGCGACTTATATAATACTTGGTGGATTTGATACATTGATCGAAGCCGAGAATTATGCATCATACATAAAAACAAGGTTCGTAAGATTTCTAATCTATTTGACCCTCTCCTCCATGCATATTACACAGTCAAATTTCCAATTTGTACCTATTCAAGACTGGAGCAAACCATGGGATGATAACAGCCTATATAAAAAGTACCAATTATCAACAAAAGAAATACAATATATTGAAAGCCTAATTAAACCTATGAACGATGAGAAACTTTTTGAACCGGACGTTCAAATCGACCCTTCATACGGCGCTTTCGACCTTGCGGAGCACGGCGTCAAACCGGGCGATCACATAACCTACACTCCTACCGGTCAGGAACTTACCGTCCTCGAAGACAACCGCGTAGCCTATGACGGCGAGCCGTATAGCATAGCGGAATTCACGGCCAGATATATGCCCGAGAACAGCATCAGTCGATCCGGCGTATGCAAAGGGCCCAAGTACTTCTCCTACAAGGGAGTGTCCCTTTACAAACTGAAAGAAGGCTTCCTGAAGGCCACTGATGTCGATAAGGACTGACAATTTTTACTACATTTGAAAAACCATTTGAACAATGGAAAACGATATAACAAAAGACAAGATAGACTATCTGCACACGCAATCATTCACTTCAGCAGTGGACGACATGACCGAATACTGCGCCAAAATGGGAGAAGGCA
>CAVKBL010000049.1:0-5090 GCA_963654805.1 Lachnospiraceae bacterium
ATAGGCTCGTAGCTCAGTTGGTTAGAGCGCCACACTGATAATGTGGAGGTCCGCGGTTCAACTCCGCGCGGGCCTACGTTATGGGGGTATAGCTCAGTTGGTAGAGCATCTGCTTTGCAAGCAGAGGGTCAAGAGTTCGAATCTCTTTATCTCCACTCTAAGGTCAGACATTTTCCGATGTCTGGCCTTTTTGTTTTATTTTGAATCTGGCGCTTTCGCTTACGAATTCGCTTTTTGCTACTGTTTTATATTCAGATAGCGTTCACGGATCCAGATATCTAGAAACAGATCATACACTTGGTAAATTCCCCGTTTGCAAGAAAGCAGTCCTCTGTCCAACAAGCCTTTGACTGCGGAACTTGCCGAGCTGGCCGAGGTAAGCGAATATTTCTTTATGAATGCTGAGGATGTGATGTTTCGTGCTTTTCCTTCTCTGGATATTACCAGCAGTATTTGTTTTTGTTTTTCCGGTAATTGATAAAGCAAATCCTCGTATGTGTCCGAACTGAAATCAAGAAGATAGTTTAATGCTTCCTGTATGTTTTTTGTATAGCAGTGTTCACCCTTCGCGGTCTTCATAAAGAGCACATTCATCATTTTCTGCAAGTAGAATGTAGTGCCGTCGAATTTATCGTATAGTGCTGGAACGACATCGCCGTCCAGATGTTTCCCCGAATCTTCAAATAATGCGCAGCAGAATTCTGAATACTTATCTTCCGGCAGTCGGTGCAAATTGATGATGGTAGCGCTTTGGTAGAACGGACGCGATGACGACGTGAACATCGCCCCCATCATTTCTCTTTGAGAGCCCGAAAAAACAAAATGAGCGTTGGTGCAGTATTGTACGTATGTTCTTATGGCGGCTTCGACATTTTTGTCTTCATATTTCAGAATTTGTTGAAACTCATCTATCGCCACCAGACAAGGGCGATCGGCGTTCTGCAGATACTTGAATATTTCGTCGAGGGTATTTGCCGGATTGCGAATGTCTCCCAATTCTACCGACCAGGTCGGAATTCCCGCCGCATCATAGGATATGCCTGTCTTGAGTGATGTGAGAGTATTAAGAAAGCGCCCCCAGGCTTTTTCTCCCTTGTTTTTTAATTCTTCCAAGATTACTTTTCCCATTCTGTCTGTCATTTCGGCAAGTGATTGGGTGGAATATATATCTATTATGAATGTGTGATAGTTCTCCTTGATTTCTTTTTGTGCGAAGCAATGTCTTATCAGATCTGTCTTGCCATATCGCCTCGGTGAGACGAGTGCGATATTGTTGCCGTTAGTCAGCAGTTCTGTCATATCTTCGGTTTCCTGAACTCTGTCGCAAAAATATTTTGCTCCGAAATAACCTGTAGTAACAAAAGGATTTATCATAATGGCAGCTGTTTATAGCGCAAATATAATAAATTATCATTTTATGATAATCATCTTTCGATAATTATTTAAGGTCGCCCGATACTAATGCATATTCCGCTCTGTTGTTTTTTGTCATTATTTGAATTACATTTGCGCAGGCTTAAAAGCACACATGAATTTTCCTCAAATATTTCAAGTCATGACAAAAACCGTTCTTTCACAGAGGGGGGGGGTATATAATCCTCCGTCCTGCGAGGTGATTTCACTCGCCTGCAAATCTGCCGTGCTCACGGCCAGTACCGACACATTCTCTATCCAGTCATGGTCTGACGAAGACTTTGACGACACGCTGACATTCTAATCCGACGCCCTATGAAACATTCAATTTTCACGCTCGGAGCGATGTTGGCAGCCACATTCGCTCTGTCTTCCTGCGATGACAGTGTAGCTATCGTAGAACCTGCTTCCAAAGGCATTCCTTTCGAAGTCTCCACTCTTCTTACCAAAACCACCAATGATGGTCTTTCCACTTCCTGGGCAAGCGGAGACGCCATCAATCTTTTCCACGCCGAAGCCGGCGCCACCAACTACACTTCCGACGGAGAGTTTACCGTAGATGAATCTCTTACCGGCAAATTCTCCGGCACTCTCGCCTCCGCGCTTGATGCAGATAAAAGTTATGACTGGTATGCGAATTATCCGTACACATCTCAGGTGGCCACACCAGCCAATACCTCCAAGGGTTGGATTACCGTGGGCGGTACATCTCAGACCCAGACCGGTAATGACAGCATGACTCACCTTGCAGGAACTGCTTGCCCGCTTTACGGAGTAGTAAAGGAAGTAGCATCTAATGTCAAGCCAGCCATAGCGATGAAGCACCTCGCTTCCGTAGTGGCGGTGAAAGTAACCAACACCTTGGAGGAAGATCTCACCGTCAGCAGCGTATCGTTCACATCCACCGAGGATATCGTCGGAACTTATTATGTGAACTATGCTGGAGACACGCCTTCATATAAGGGTAGTGGGGATGCGTATGTCAGTAAAACTGCCAATCTGACCGTTACCGGTGGCACTGCCATCGCGCAGAACGCCTCCGCCGTATTCTTCATCGCCATCAAGCCTCACAAAGCGGCATCCGGCTCCACCCTTAAGATCTCCGTCAACGGAGTTGAAAAGACCCTCACCCTCCCTAAAGACGTCACCTTCACCGCCGGCAGCATCAAGACCCTGGCGTATGAATATGAAGGCAGCAAGGTAACAGGTCAGGCATTGCCTTTTGAAGAGGATTTTAATGCATATACGTACAGCTCAAGCGCTTCTAATTTAGAGGCAAAAGTGTCAGATTATTCTAACTTTACTGCTTTTACCAAAGTTTATGGAGGAGATGCGGACGGAGTATTACGGATTGGCGCTTCTTCTTCATCCGGAAGTATGGTAACCGTTCCTCTTGATCTTTCTTCAGAATCGACAGTTATCGTCAAAGCGAAAAAATTTAGTTCCGATAATACTGCAGTACGCATTACGGTAAATGAAGTGAATTATGATACGGCTAAACTGAGTGCTGATTATCAGGATTATTACATTTATCTGCCCGCAATTGGCAATTATGCGGCAGTAACCGTTACAAGCGATATACAGAAAAGGTATTATATTGACAATATCCAGATAGTGTCGGGCAAGGTAACGCCGCCTTTACCTCCGGTAATTACTCCGGAATCAACTTCTGTCTCACTCGAATATAATGATGAAGCTGTTCATGAAATAGGTGTAACTGTAACGGGACAGGATGGGGATGTAAGCTGTGGTGTATATGATGACGCAGATGATGGAACGGCTGAATGTTCTTGGTGTGTAGCCTCTTATGAGGAAGGTAAGGTAAGCTGCACAGCAGAGGCGAATTTGGGCTCTACAGCCCGTACGGCATATATCATCCTTTCTGCTACGAATTCAGATGGTACTACGAAGTCCGTAATTACGCTTATTCAAGAAGCAAAGCCATCGGCGAGCGAAAAAACAGTTGAGATAACAAATTGGAACACCTTGTTTGGCACATCATATACCGGCTCAATTTCTTCTGTAAAAAAGGATTCGTTAACTTTAACAGGTACGAGTGATGATGTGACAATAAAGGTAACAAACGGTACCTCAACTAATGGTTATGTAGCTGATGCTGACTTTAGAATGTATAATGGATATACTTTTACGGTTTCCGTTCCAGAAGGAAAAAAACTCACTAAAATAACTGCGACAAAAGCTACGACGAATAAAGCCAAAAAGATATCTGGCGTGGCGTTCGATACCGGAACATGTACTATTGCTACAGATGGATCTTCTTTAAGTTGGGTTTCCACCAGTTCAACACAAGAAGTGAAATTATCTATTACTGATACGATGGGCTTTGGTACAATGTCCATTACCTACGAATGAGGAGAAACCGCCGGGGGCGGCGGGGGAGGAGACTCCACAGGTGACGATACTCCAGTTGAGCCGGCAGTGGATGAAGATTGGCTCGAACTGCCGTCCGGATTGGACGGAAGTCAGTATCTGGTGAACACGTATTACAGCGGCAGCACGCGTAACTACACTCACCTCTACGACACGTCGACTATGACATCTCTCTGGACCGCGTATCCGCTCAGTAGCAGTGATATGGGCACGTTGATCCGGCTTTCGAGCTGGGACTACAGTCCGTCGATAGACGAAGCGTATCAGGTCAACGTGACTTCTCACAGTTATTCGAACAGCACATATTCCCGCGGGCATATGTGTCCGAACGCTTCGCGAAATGGCGATGCTACTATGCAGGCGCAGACTTTCTATGTGACCAACCAGGTGCCGCAGATACAGAACAGTTTCAACAGCGGCATTTGGAGCAGTCTGGAAAGTGCGGTGCAGGGAGTGGCTAAGAGCAATAGTTCAGAGACCATCTACGTGGTGACCGGCGTGGCATTCCGCAAGACCGGAGGGTCGGAGACGATAAGTTACGTGACTCCGACAGATGATTCTTCGCAGAATGTCCCTATCCCGAACTACTTCTATAAGCTGGTTCTGAGGGTCAAGACTTCCGGAGGCACTGTGACCGATGCCAGCACCGTGGCGTTCTGGTTCGAGCATAAGACCTATAGCGATTCGTACACGAACTACACCGTATCGGTGGATCAGGTGGAGGAATGGACGGGATTCGACTTCTTCGTCAATCTGCCCGATGACATCGAATCCGCCACCGAATCCCAGAACACCTCATGGTCCGACTTCACCTCCTTTTGACATGCCAGCGCGCTCAACTAAAATCACGCTCTGGCACAGTTCGGATGCCGCTCCTCGCTTCCTGATTTTACTATATGCTAAAGTGTAGATATCTGTTATTTAGTATATTCAGGCGACTACAATCCGGCACTATCAAAAAAGAGTTCAGGAATCCATCCTGAACTCTTTTTTGATTTCATCTCTATTTTCACTCTATACGCTAGAGTAAACGAAGCCATCTCATAGACTTTGAATTTCTTCGTGAGACAGCCCGGTAACGCGATGTATCATATCGTATGACAATCCTTCTGCCAGCATATTTTTCGCTATCTCCCGTTTGCCTTTTGCCTCGCCTTCAGCAAGTCCCTCACTACGGCCTTCAGCATGTCCTTCAGCATGTCCTTCAGCATGTCCTTCAGCACGTCCTTCAGCGAGTCCTTCCTCTCTCGCCTGCTCCTTGGCATACTCCATTACATTCTCGTAAT
>CAVKBL010000050.1:0-5021 GCA_963654805.1 Lachnospiraceae bacterium
GCCGGTGAGTGTCAAACTCTCCAGAAACTGCCTTGTAAGGAACGGGAGTTCCCACCAGTGGGTTGGTGTGACGATGCCGAAAACTTCGCCGTCCGCAAGAGCGATTTCGGGGTTCAACCCTTCTATTGTTACAGCCTCATCATCAATAGCCTTGGCTATTCGTTGTGCAACATATTTGCTGTTGCCTGTACCTGAAAAATATGCTATCATAGCCAATCTTGCTGTTAAAGTCCGGCGAACTTGACCATAAACGTCTGAGGCAGAATCTTGGCAAGCAAACGGTAGAACTTGTAAAACGCCCCTGTGGTATAGACCGCCATGCCTCGTTTTGCGGCACGGAGAGAATTTACGGCGGCTTTCTGAATGTCCACATATGGAAGGCGGCTTTGGCCTTTGGAAGGTTTGGCGGTCATCTCCGTGGCCATCATTCCGGGACACATTGCGCACACATTGATGCGTCGGGGTTTCAGTTCCTGCCTGAGTCCGATACACATTTCATAAACAAGGGACTTTGTAGCTCCGTAAAGCACCATCCCGGTGTTCGGCACAAAGGCGGATGTGGATGATACTTCTACAATGGTCCCGCCGTCGGCGATATACGGCAGACAAGTCTTTGTGACGGCAATGGCCCCCTTGCAGTTAAGGTCAATCATCGAGAGAGCCTTTTCGATGGGCATTGACTCGAATGTCCCGCTTATGCAAACTCCGGCATCGTGGACGAGCAAACGAACCTCGGGGTTCTCTTCATCCAGTTTCGCGTGCAATGTGCCGATACTTTCCATATCCGACAAATCCATCGGAATAATCACGCACTTTTTGTCCGGATACCGCTCGGCCACCTGCCGCAGGCGGTCTTCCCTGCGGGCAATGAGCCACAATTCATCAATTTCAGGGAATACTTTTGTGACAGCCTCCACATAGGCCGTTCCAAGTCCAGAAGACGCTCCGGTTATTATCGCTGTCGCCATACCGCTTATTGTTGTTCGTATTTCATACGCCACTTTTCTGCGCTCGGCAATCTCAAATTCATTTGGATTGCTCTCGCTTGTCGAGAAGGTTCAATAAATCATTATCAAATGGCTATAAATTTACAACATTTCAAAAATTTGTCAATGATTTTCATCGCGTAAAGCAAACTTCATTGTGCCGACAGCGTGTCCACCGGCGGGTGGCCGAACTTTGCCTTGTAGCTGCGCGAGAAGAAAGAAAGGCTGGAGAAACCGACATCCATCGCCACATCCTGTATTTTCCGCCTCCCTTCCGAAAGCATCCGGTGCGCTTCCGAAAGCCGCTTGTCTATCAGCCACTTCTGCGGTGTCGTGTCAGTCACCTTCTTGAAATCGCGCTTGAACGTGGAAAGGCTGCGCCCCGTATAGTTGGCCAATTCCTCCATACTCAAGTCGTACATATAGTTCTCGTTCATAAATGCCATAAGGTCTATTTTCCACGGTTCGGTGAAATCGAACAGAGACGCATAAACATTCTTGTCCGTCTTCAATACCGCATGCAGCCCCTCGCCTATCTTCATCTTTATCCATTCCTCATCAGGAGCTGCGGCAGAGCTGTAATATGGACGTATGGACTCGAAAAGGCTTACCACATCCGGGCGGACCGGAATCTTCAGAAGGCTTGTTCTGCTGCGTCTGGCATCAGTCGGCAAAGAATTCTTGTCCATCTTCCGGTAGTAGTCCAACAGGAAGCTCCGGGTGAACGCCAATGCTACGGAAGTGTACGGCTTGCCGTCCTTTGCGCAATGTTTGTGCATCTTGACGCGGTTGTCCTTCCGGATAAAAGCGCACTCACCCTCACGGAAACGTGTGATTTTCCCGCTTTCCTCTATTTCCATTTCACCGGAATGCAGATAAAACAGCGTATGTTCTTTGACGGTAAAGGTGCATATCCTGTCCGTTTCGTGCAGATAAGTCAGGAATATGTTCGAGTAGTTTATTATCTTATACTCTTCCATTTCGCTACATTCATTTCCGCAAATGTAGCTAAAAAAGGACAGATTTGAACCTCACAGTAAAGAATGTTGAACCCGACAGGAAACCGCCTTCCGTGCGAACGCGCTAACTTTGCGACTGACAGGGAAACGTCATACAGGCCGTCCCGTCCTGTCACTGAAAATAATGTTACAATAATATGAAACGCTTATCAATATTGATCATTTTGGGCTTTATCATTATGACGAATGCTTTATTTGCACAAGAGGGGCGTATCGCATCCAAGGGATTTGCGGTGGATTCACCCGAAGGAGCTTTCCACGAATATGGTTTTACCCGTCACGCAGTGGGCGATGACGACGTGCTGATTGAGATTCTCTATTCAGGCATCTGCCACAGCGACCTGCATCAGGTACACGGTGACTGGATGCCGGGCAGTTACCCTATGGTTCCGGGGCACGAGATTGCCGGACGGGTGGTAGCAGTAGGTAAAAATGTGACGAGGTTCAAAGTAGGCGATCTGGCCGGTGTGGGCTGTATGGTAAACTCCTGCGGTGAATGCGAACACTGCAAAGGCGGCGAGGAGATGTTCTGCGATGAACACAAGACCGTCTATACATACAATTCGCGTGACGTGTTCCACGGCGGGGAGATAACGACGGGCGGCTATTCAGACAACATCGTGGTGGATGAACGCTTCGTCGTGAAGATACCTGACGGTGCGGACATCAGGCGCGTCGCTCCGCTGCTTTGCGCCGGAATCACCACCTATTCCCCTATAATGTTCAGCCACGTGGGGAAAGGCGACAAGGTAGGAGCGGCAGGGTTCGGAGGACTGGGGCATATGGCTGTACAGTATGCCGTGTCGCTCGGAGCTGACGTCACGGTGTTCGACATCACGGAGGAGAAGCGCGAAGATGCCCTGCGCATGGGCGCTGTCCGTTATGTGAACGTGAACAATCCGGAAGACCTGAAAGGACTCGGAAACACTCTGGACTTTATCATCAGCACCATCCCGGCGCGATACGAGCCGCTGATGTATGTTTCAATGCTCAAGAAGAACGGGGAAATGGCTATCGTCGGACTGCCGAGTGGCAGTGAATGTCCTTCCATCAGCATCGGTGTGTTGCCCTATATGGCAAACCGTAAGATCTACGGCTCGCTTATCGGAGGGATGAAAGAGACGCAGGAGATGGTGGACTATTCTGTGGCGCACAACATCTATCCCGAAGTGGAGGTCATTCCAGCCGAGGGACCGGCCATCGACGAAGCCTACCGCAAGGTGGCCGCAGGAGAGGTGAAGTTCAGATACGTTATCGATATGTCGACGCTGAAATGATATGGGTGTACCCGAAAACGCCAAATCTGGTAGAACAGCTGTTGATTGTCCGCTTTACAGAGGCTCAATGTTATTAAACGATTAGTCCAACTTATTGAAAACGAGATATTTGATATTTGTATCATTTGAAATGGCACAAGTACCATGGCTTTTTCAGAACTTCAAATTTTTGTAATTTATCAGTTTGATGTCAGACACGGAGTTCTCAAGATTTCCTGCATAGATGATTGACTTGCTGACAACCGGAGTGTTAAGCCATTCCGGCAGTTTCTTTATTGTCTTCTCGAATTCCGTGGTATAGGTCATAGAGGACTTTATCTCATAGGCACTGATTTCGCCCTCCTCTTTCAGGAGCAGATCCACCTCATTCTGGTTCGAGTCGCGGTAGAAGAACACTCCGCCTTCCTTCCCCGCATTCATACGGTGCTTCACGGCTTCCATAACCACGAAATTCTCGAAAATATCCCCTCTCATCTTGTCCCTTTCGAGTTGTTTCGGGCTTTCTATATCAAGTAAATAACAGGCCAATCCCGGGTCTGTGAAATAGAGTTTAGGGCTTTTGACCAGACGCTTGGAGACATTCTCGTAGTATGGCGGCAGAAGATAGACTATATATGACGCGGTCAGAACTGACATCCAGGCGGAGATGGTCTTATTGTCCACGCCGACTTCATTGGACAGTTCGGACGCATTGTATATGGACCCTACACGGGCTGCGCAGAGTTTCATAAACTTAAGGAAAAGCATAAGGTCTTTAATCTTCAGCACGTCCCGCACATCCTTTTCCAGATATGTTTTCACATACGACGGATAGAACAGACGGGCGACGTTTTTCTTCGCGCAGATAGCAGGAAAAAGCCCATCATAAAGAAAATTGGCCAATATTTTGGATGACGATGCCTCGCGTGTCTCACTCAATGACATCGGCATAAGTTCATAAACTCCCGCGCGACCGGCCAATGATTCGGAGAGTGAGTGCATCAATTCAAAGTTTGAACTGCCTGACAGAAGGAATTTTCTCTCGGGATTGTCATCCACGATGCCTTGAATATATTCAAAGAGAACCGGAGCTTTCTGAGCCTCGTCAATGAACATCATTTCCGATGTCTGATTAAGGAACGCCACCGGGTCATTCAATGCAAACTCTCTCACGTTCACATCTTTGAGAGAATATTTGACAGCCAATGGAAACAGGTGTTTCAGCATCGTGCTTTTACCCGACTGTCTGGGTCCGGTGACGGATATGACCGGGAAATACTGCGCTGCTTCAAGAAGCATACTCTCCATATTTCTTGCTATGTACTTCGTTTCCATTTTATGTAATCTTGGAATTACACTCCAAAATTACATAAAATATTTGTTCCGCAAAAATATAGTGATGTGTAAAAAATAGGTTGCTTTAGATTATGAAAGATTTTTGAAGATAGGTTAAGAAGCGAAGATTTATTTGCCGGTCATTTCCTGGTATCTTTTCAGGAGCAAGGAGACGCAGGAGGATTCGGTGGTGGTTTTGACGTCCATTCCGTAGGCGACCACCACGGCGCGGAACCACGCGCCTCACTGGAGGCTTACATATTATCCGCATTTTCAACAAGGTTAGGAATACAGTATTTCTTACTCTCTTCAGGCGTTGTCGGATTTTTCGCCGCGGAATTGTCCCGGCATCCTGCCAGTGAGCCAAAGCGGCTCACCTGCAAAAGCATGGGTTTGATTAGCCGTAGATCTTGCAGACTCGATAC
>CAVKBL010000051.1:0-4916 GCA_963654805.1 Lachnospiraceae bacterium
CGATAGAGGAAACATTGCTTTTAGCGTACTCTCTTACCGCATCAGCATCGAATCCCCGCTGAACCATCTCCTGCAGAGCTTTGGAATAATCCTGGAAACCAATGATCTGAGAATCGATGTTGCTGAGCATGTCTTTGGATGATGTGCCGAACTTATAATCGAATTCCTCATTGATCTTAATTGCGCTCTCGATACTTGACTGAATAGACTCGTAGAGAGAAACAAATGACTTCTTAATATCATCGATTCTCGTCTGCGCTTCTTCAGCGGTAGTGATTGTCTGTGTGTAAGCCTGCTCGGACTCATATACTCGTGTAGCTAAGAGCGTGATTGCTTCCGTAGCTGACACGATACCCGATGTGTTGCCAAGCGTAGAATTCAGCTGACCATACTGCTTGGTGTAAGCCTTTACAGTCTGTGCTGCGTACTTCAAGAACTTGGCGTTTTGTTCGATGTTTTGGGAGGATTTTGATGCTGCTTCACCGGCACTTCCAACTGAGCTTCCTGCAGAATCAGCAGAATCAGCAACTCCTCCGAGAGATGATGCCAAATCGTCAGCGTCTAAGCCTAATGCTGAAGCTGCGTCACCCGTTCCGTCCAGCATATCCATAAGACCTGGAAACAGATTTGTAACAGCGGAAATAACACTGCTATCAGCACCCATGCCGAACATGTCGCTGAATTCTTTCTGAAGGTTACTAAGAGGGGCGGTCAACGAGTTCTTTACATCAGTGGCGACTTTCGTGAACTTGTCTTTATATTCTGAGAATTTAGACTGTACGCCTTGCAATAATCCTGCAACAAAACCTCCACCAGCGTCGTCCGATGTAGTCCAAGGAGAATGCCAACCCCAAACAGTGCGCAAAGTATCGATGAACGTATTCGCTGAATCTTTTCCAACAGATGCGATATCGCCCTTGTCCAACCCTTTCTCAAGACCAGAAACCATGTCTTTTCCAGCAGTAACCATAGTCTTCCAAGGCGAATGCCAGCCGGTAACAACCTGAAAACCTTCAATAATACCTTTTCCTACGTTCTTGCCGGTTTCAACTACGCCAGAAAAGCCCTGCTTAAGACCGTCGAGTGCGTCTTCGCCAGCTTTCTTAAGTTTGTCTTTAAGTCCCTTAAACTGATCGCCTATCCAATCGATACAATCAGAGATAGCCGTACTAAGCCCATCGGGTCTGGCCAAGAATCCAAGGCCCAAGCCGTCAAGCAATTCGGTACCTTTTTCAACGAAACCGTCTACTTTTTCGCCAAGCCACTCGAGCACTCCGCCGATAGCCTCCTGGATCGCACCAAGAATTGTTGAGGCAAAACCGATAACAACATTGGCCAAACCTTCGCCGATACCGAGTCCTATCTGAGCCATGGAGTTCTTGATGTTCTCAGCTTCTTCTGGACCAATTTGTCCAAGCTCCTTCATAGCGTCGACAAATATAGAAACAGCCGTAGCGAGAAGAACGGCTCCTACTCCGAATGCAGCAACTCCTACGCCGAACATTAAGAAGGCTGAACCGAGAGCTTCGATGCCCAATGCAACAGAAGCGATGTTTCCAACAACAGCGCCTAATCCAACAAACGCCAAAGCTATAGCGGCAATAGCTCCAGCAGCAGACCATATCTGAGCAACCGGAAGCTCACCAAGAACTCTCAATGCTGCTCCAACTATTAATATAGCTGCGCTGAGCGTAATCATTGCCGTAACTCCTGCAGCTGCATCATTGGCTATCTTAGCTGCTGCAGCTACAGCGAGCATCATAGCGCTCATCATGCCTCCAGCCATTAGAATAGAAAGCCAATCATAGCCTGCGACAAGTGATAGTGATGCGCCTGCTGCAAGAATCGGAACGCTCAGCAGTAGCATAGCATTAGCACCTTCAAGGGCTCCTTTAGCTATTTTTGCAGCAAATGCCGCCGCGAGCATAACGCCACCAATAGCTGCTGCAGCAACGCCTATTTTCTGCCAATCATAGTTTGGAACAAGGCTCAACGCCGCTCCAGAAGCTGCGATAGCGAGGCACATAAGAACCATTGCCTCAGCGCCTTTAGCAGCACCATTTGCAATCAGAGCTGCGACGGACGCCGCAACCATTACACCTGCGATGCCCACAGCGGAAGCTAGAACATTGTCCATAGGCAGCTGCGACACAATCCAGATAGCACCGCTTGCCGCCGCGAGCAAGCCAACCACTTCAACGAACGTTACGAAACTCTTTAAGGCACCCGCATTTTGAATGTTGCCCATTCCCATGAATGCTACGCCAAGTCCCACTAAAACGGCTCCAAGTGAAGCACCTGCCGCAATGACTGCCTGCCAATCAGAAATGGTTGTTAGGACGGCAATGCCTGCAACAATCACTCCGAGCATGCCTATCATGGCAAGGATCGGAGCGGTCTTAGCTTTCTCAGTGTACTGCGAGACAAATAAAATCGCCGACATAACGATGCCAAGTGTAATCATAACCTGGATTATGCCGTCAAGAGCTTGTGTGTACTGAGCTGCATCCATTGTACCGAGCATCTTCATAGCTCCGACAATGATTGTGATTGCTACCGCAGCGCCAACCATAGACACAGCTGCTTTGTTGCCGTATTTAGCTATTGCTCCGACTGCCACCACCATTGCCAATACTGTACCGATCATCGTTACTGCTTCAAGAGCCTTCTCCATCCTGTACGGGCGCTTAGACATCTCACCAAGCTCCTGTAACGGAGAAATAAGTAAACGTAATGCTGCAGCAACTAAGACTGCACCAATACCGGCTCTAGCTGCGTATTTACCCGCGATGGCTGCCGCAAGAGATAATGCGGTTATTGCTCCAAGAACGACCACGAACTTATCGATATTATCTTCGATCGTCGTCCAATTTATGCCTGAGTCGGCAACTTTTTGCAATGCTTTCTCCATTACAAGAATGGAGGCGATCATGCCAATCATGCCGAAGCCGCTTGAGAACTTAACGCCCTTTGCGGCGACGGATAATGCCATAAGCATGCCTATCACAACGATAAGCGCTGAGATGGAATCTTCCATCCCCTCAATACTGAAATCCTTGATTCTACCAAGGGCAGTCAGAAGGATGCTTATGGACGCCGCATAAATCAGCAAACTCGTAGCGTTTGAGATCATCTGAGGTGCGAAATGGCTAAGCGCTATTGTACCTGCAACTAATGTTGCTGCACCAAGAACCAAGGCTCCAAATTTCGCAATCGTCGATTTGTCCCAAGTAATGCCCGTAAGCTGATTCAGTGCTACAGACATTGCCAGTAATCCAACGCCTAACGCAGCAATCGTATAGGCTGCTTTCGTCGATTCAACACTAGCGCACGCCTGAGCAACTATGGACATAGTCAATCCAACAGTGGCAATAGCGGCCGCAGACGAAAAAAGCTGATCCACAGGAATCGAGCTAACAATCCAAAGAGACGCAGCGAAAGCCATAACGGCCACGCCAACCTGCATGATCTTAGATTTCTTAAACGAGTTAACAGTATTCTCAATAGCCGTCGTGATGGTCTTCATCGAGGTATTGAATGTGCTGATCGTCGTGTTTGCGCCTGACAAGATCTTAGATACGTCTTTAACCAGACCAGTTGCCGTTTCGGTCAAGGTATTAAGCTTAAACACCAAGGCGACGAGTCCCACACCAAACGCAAATGCAAGAATCGCTTTAGGATCGAGCTTCTCTAAATGGCTCTTCACCGTAGTAACAAATTCACCGATATTGTCCTTAAATGTGCCAAGTGCCTCAGTTGCATCTTCGAAGAACGGACCAAGTGAACTGTTCTTGATAAAGTCAACAATGCTATCCTTAAGCTCTTTGACCTTGTCTGTAAGTAACTTAATGACGTTCGGCGTCTGTTTGATTTTGCCTATGGTTTTGACGATACCGGTAAAGAACCCAACGACCAATGCTTTTGCGTCAGAAGCTACGTTTGACAAGAACGTCAGAGCTGTTGAAATAAGACTAACCCTCTGAGGCGCTTGAGTAATGCCCGTAGACGACATCGATGTTGACAATTCGTTCATCGACGAAGAAGTCGACTTGACTATGCTCGACGTCATGGCCATTGTCTTGCTCTTCGACGCCATCGTCGTAAGCCATTTTGAAATTTTGTTGAAGAACCCAAGCTTACGCGTAAGACCGCTGAGGCTCTTCACCATCTTCGTAAAGACTCCGGCCACTTTAGTCCCGGCACCGTACATAACGCCTAATGCAGCTGAGATCTTACCGAGAACAGTCGACATGCTAGGAAGTTTTGTGTTCCTTATGGTTGTGACTAGCGACTGAATAAGCTTAACGAATAGCTGCAAATATGGAGCAGCTTTCGTATACATGCTCGTTGCCGCTTTACCGATTGTCGTAAATATCGTCTGAACAACTGGCATGCTAGCCAGTGCCTTAACGAAAGAAACTACTGTCGTCACGCCTTTAGCAACAGCAAGTATGAGTGCGCCAACGCCAGTAATAATCAGCGATAGTGCTTTAGTAACTAAATTGTTTTCATTAACCCAGTCAGCAAATGACTCAACTAACTTGGCGACTACCGCTAGTAAGTCTAACAGTACCGAAGCTATAATAACGACAATTCTTGCCACTGGACTTAGAGCCTTAGCTACACTGCTGATAATCCCGATTGCCGATTTCAAAAGCGAAAATAGCGCGCGAAATATCGACTGAATATTCTCAGAAGTCTGCTTCGAGATCATCAACTGAGCTGTAAACTCTCTAAATCTTTTTGTAAGATCGAACAGGTTCTTACCTGTAACCGCAGGGAAAATATCTGTAAACGCCTTCTTCACGGAAGCCACGACCGCATACAGGGACCAGAAAGCGTTAGCTAAGCCAGTCACCAGCTGCTGTCTTCCGCCCATGTCGCTCCATTCTTTAAGAATAGAGTTACGAGCATCG
>CAVKBL010000052.1:0-4677 GCA_963654805.1 Lachnospiraceae bacterium
TCCAAAAAATGTATAATTTTACACTCGACAGCGTTGCACTGTCAAATTGAATTCAGCAAATATAGCAAATGTTGATGGTTATTGACATATAATGCAGAGAGAAACACTCCCGCCGTCTCATATATTCCGATATTTTCGCTAATTTTGTGACGAATATAGATTCCTAAACGAAAATGGTGACATGAACTCAACGGGATAATGAATATGAAGAGAATCCGCATCGACTTTTATCACTATCGGCTCCGCAAGGGTCATGTGTCAATTCTATTGTCACGAGTCCATGATTCTGACGAATACGCTCTCCCTTCCGAGTATGTTAGGAGTGAGAGTCGGATACAAGATTTGGCCCGTTCATGCCATATTGAGGATGATGGGGATCTTGTATTGAATGTAACTACCTTGAATGAAAGCCATTTGAACGGAAAAAGAGAAGAGTGGGTATCCATTGACAAGTTGGCCAACATTAAGATTCGAGACAACGAGTCCTTTCGAATAAGCCGCAGGGTTCTCAAGCACTTTCTTCATCTATGCCCTAAAGATGGAGAGTCCGGTATATTCAGAAAGGTTAACGGCATGTTAGAAACAGTAAAAATCGACATTGCAAGAAAAGATTATATAGACATGTTAAACCACGCCATAGACGGGGTGTTACCGGAATTTCTTGGAGCCTCGATTTTACTGCCGGACACATCTGCGGTCAAGCGTGAGTTGGAATCCCTTGAGCATTTTCATCTTGTCGAAACCAATCATATCTCTATGAATCAGTGCGACAGCTATTTATTGGACAATGATCTATATTCTTACACGGTTGATTGGGAAGCGCTTGGTTTTGTGATAACCCCTTTCCCTCTTCCCGCTTCCATTGTTCCTATAGTAGACCACATAAAAGAATTATGAATTGCAAAAAAGTTTGCCATATCCCAATAACCACATAATTATTTACTTAATAAACCATATCCTCTATGTCATTTATCAATTTCATACACACTCACATAGCCGACATCAAAAACTATGTGCAACCCGCTGTCCATTGGCGTGACGGCCGGTTCGCATCTCCGGTTTCCAAGGTCGAAGCGACAGGCGACGATTTCGCGGAGGTCGTCCGGAATCTCCCTGCCGCAATTACGCGTGAAGATATCATCGGATTTTTCCGCGAGGATCTTTACAAGGGTTTCGTGGCCACCATCATGTGGGGCGGCATCAGCCGTTTCCAGGCTGAGGGAATAGCCCGGAACAATGACCGTAACACAACCATGCCCAAATTAGAGCGACTAGTTGCGCTGCTCCATGGGTCTGATACCGATCAGGAGAGAATTGAAAATGCCATACTGCGGGACATAAAGCAGCTGCCTCGCAGTCCGACAAATAGGAACTGTCGCGACAACTGCCAGAAACTCCATGTAACACACAACCGGAGGACTTTAGAATATAAAGCAATTGACATGCAAGATATTAAGCCCATAATAAGTGAATTCTTGACACCTATTAACAAAAACGACAGGAAAAATGTTTTTCTGGTAGAAATGGCACTCCGAGCGGCTTTATCTTCTTCTACCAGGAACAACCCGGCAAAACCCGAGACAGGTGCTGATAATCTCAGATTTCATTGGAAAACAATGTTGTTGACTCAAACATCCAAAATCAACAAGGATACTACAATATCGGGATATGCCGATATTGTAATGGAATTAAGAAAGGAACTACACAAATTTAGTGACAACTACAAGGTATCTCATGCGCAGAAAAGCCTTTCTCTTTTTCTTAAATACTTATGGTGCTACGGCTTGGTGGAAACTCCTCCTGCATGTCCCATTGATCGGCTGATTCTGAAAGAAGCTCAAAAAGCCGATACGTCTATCAATCTTAAGAAATGGACGAAACTTGACAGCAAGGAAGATTACATACAGATTCTTAAGGCATTAGAAAAATGGGCAGACCATATGCCCATGGCTGAAAAAGAACTTATTGAATGGAATAACTCGTAATAACTATGTCAGAACCTTCATTTTTATTATCCTATTGGCGTCCGTGGAACGAAGATGCCAGCTTCGTGGACAGTTGGGGAGATTATTTAAGAAACACCGAGCTTGTAGAGTATGGAGTTGACAAAATCGGAAAGAAAATCCAGCGTGCAGCGCAGGATCAGATATATGCAGTTCAGCAGGCAGCCATGATGCAGGTATTTGCCAACAAAAAAATAGCAGAAGTCCAAATACAGGCCATTCAGAAAGCAGCCACAATGATAGGTTCCCAGTTACAAGGTGTCAATAAGGGACTTGATTTCTTGAATCGTCGTATGGACATCGTCATCGAGCAGCAACGAGTAGGACTGTTGCTTCAGAATAATATCGCCCAGTTGTTGAAAATTCCCGATTCAGAAAAAGAAAGGCAGCAAGCTATCACCTTGGGGATACAATTCTTTGAAAACGCCTCTAAAGACCCTGATTTATTTGATGATGCTTTAGAAGAGTTCCTCAAGGCCGAGCAAATGAAAAAACAGGATTATTTTGTGTTGCATAAGATAGGGTGCATACATCTGTACACGAAAAAACATATGGACGTGTCCAAGGCAATGGACTATTTCCTCAGAGCGGGAAAATATGCTTCAGTAGAGAGCAGTCCTTCGGCAATCAGACTCGCCAACATTCTTACAAATTCCGTAAACGACCACTATATCAAGCAAACATCTGATCCCAAAAACATTAAACAACTTGCCGGCGACTCATACAATAAGGCTGCTTTAGCTGCTTACATACTAGGAGATGATGAGAAATCCATTGAATATCAAAAGAAAGCTCTATCGTTAAGTTCCACGCCCGAAAACCGATTCACTTTGGGCAAATATCTTATGCGCAGAGGCAAGATATCAGAAGGAATTAAACAGCTTGATATGGCGGTAACAAAGAATCCTGATATACTGTATGCCATTCTTAATGATGTAGATACAGCAGGAAAGCAGAAAGTCATCCAACTTGTGGAAAGTAAGGCCGAAGAAATCAATTTAGCCATAGAAGAATCGCTTGAGCGGATGCTGTACGAAAAGTCCTATTACAAGCCCTTTGTTTCCCAACTTTTTGAGGGACAAAAATACTCCTATCCAGAAAGGGTCAAGTTGGTCGAAACAGTAAAAATAAAAAGTAAAAAAAAGTAAAAATACGATTATCTTAAATGCACTTCAGCAAATGCTATACTTATTTCACCTCTGCACCTTCTCTATAATGAAGACTCCAACAAGGTTAACTTCGAGATAAAAACGCATATTTGTCTCCTCTAAAATCAATTGATATGAGAAAAAAAATAGAGTGCAAGCCTGGATGTAATATCCAAAGCACTAAAATAATAGATGAAGGCAACGGATGGATTATTCTTCAGTCAGATGACAAAATAACCGCACTATGGACAAGGCCGTTGTCCATAGGTAAAACTTATGCGCTAGAGTATAGACTCTCACTAAAAGCGGAATGTGAAAAGGATGAACTCAAACCTACACTGACACTGAAATACCGTTCCGACAAGAAGGCAAACTTCCCTTCCGAAGCAGTTGTTAAACTAGTAGGGACCACATCACATAATTTAACTGTTTGTCATTCATCTCCAGTTTATAGCATAATTTACAAGGATTATGTCTCAACATCGCATTTCCCTATTGATGATGAAGACTTGATGGACTTTTTTCAGGGGAAATCAAAAATGGTGTTGTTTTATCAAGGTGTGTCATATCCAATCATAGCCGGAAGAGATGAATCGTTGCCTTTCGCCCGACTGAAAGAAAAAGTCTCCCCCACAAAACTTACGGAAAGGCAGAAAGAAGTTCTATTGCATGAAAAGCAACGAGTGCAAAAAAAGCTTGAAGCTATTGAAAAATTGGAAGCGGCAAGACGAGAACAAGAGGAACAAGAATGCAAGAGAAAACAGGAAGAACAAATAAAACAGGAGGAGGAAGAAAGAAAGATAGTTGCACAGGGACAGTATCTAAAGCAATGTGTTTTAGATTTTTTGCTCAAAAACTATTCTTTGTACATCGAATATGAACAAAAATATGTTGTAGGCGACCCCTTGAAATATGATTTCATATTAAATAATTTACACAAAAGCATTGTGCGACATCTGAAAAGCTCTTCTTATGCATCATCCGATTTTGTTACCAAGTACGGCAAAAAGGACACTATTTCGGCAATTGAACGATATATGCCAAGGACCGATATTGATAAAAAAGACTATTTCAATGTCTATGACTCTTTCTTCCACCACTACCGTATCTTTTTTTCTTCTAAAACTGAAGAGTGTCCTAAATATATCGAATCATATACGAAAGGAATGGTCAGAAAAATGATTGGGAAATCAGAAGGAAGCAGTTATCTAAGTCTTAGGGATTACCCAGATCCTGATGGCTCCATAGCTACGCTTAAAAGTAAAGGAATTATCTCAGACTCATCATGGGGGGAAATAATTATAAATCTGACTAACTATAAAAAAATCTGTAATATTCTTGATACCCCTGGCAGAAATTATCTAAAGGAGCGCAGAAGAAAGCGTTGGATTATAGCGATATTAATAATTTTTGCAATATACGGTGTGCCTATCATTTTTGGCTAATAATAATCTTTATATGTTTGTTAAAATGATATGGAACTGCAAGACCTTATAGGAGAGGCGACAGCCTACGACAAGAAAGAG
>CAVKBL010000053.1:0-4652 GCA_963654805.1 Lachnospiraceae bacterium
GTATCGACATCGTACTGAGACACATACACTACGGGCCTAACGGAAGAAGGCACCATGTTTAAATATGTAGTTCTTGAAACCATTTATACCTCCTTCTTTATACATCAGACTCGCCACTATCCAAGTCATCAATCTGTGACTGGAGATCATCCAACTTATCGTAAATATCAGCCAACGACTCGCCAATCGCATAGCTCGTTCCACCATGCATAACATAGGCATCGCCTGAGTTCACAACGAAGCTGTAGTCGTGAGACGAGTTATAGTTCGCCCATAAATACAAGCCTTCATCACTATCTGGTTCGCCAGACATGCCGGTCTTCTCATCGGATGACTCAAATATCTGTCTACCGTATGCATCGTTGACCTCGAAGTCTCCGATTCGTACAACATCACCATCCGCATAAATACCAATATCGTTCTTTCGTTTCAGGTTGATCGTACCCTGGTTGACGGTCAATCCCTTCGTATCCATATGCGCAAGGTCCTTGTTATTCGCATCAACCAAATATAAGCCGTATTCTGTAAGCTTAAGTACCTGATGACCGTTGCCATCGTAGATAAATAGCCCGACGTTATTCCAAAGACCTAATCTATCTCCGTCACCATCCAAAATCTCAAACGTGCCGTAATTATTGTTTACACCGCCAAGAGACAGATGACCGTCCATAGTCCAGGATTGGTAATACGGACCCTTATAGCCATTAGAACTAAAGCCGATGCCCTTCTGATTGATTCGAAGGACTTCTTTAGCCTGATTGATGTCAGCGTTATCGAGAAACAATATCTCATTCGCCCAACCGTCATTCGTACGATTGATGATGACATGACCTCTTGTACCGGCATTGAGCACTCCAGTAGCCCTGTCAACGCTCTCCTGAGCCTCGTCATAAGTCGGCCGATTGGCAATCTCTTCCAGCTGTGATTCAATCGTACTTGATAGATCGCTCTTCGGATCTCCCACTTCAAGACTGTTATATCGCTCGTTTAATACGTCGAACTCGGTTGTAATGACTTTAGCAGTCGTTGACACGCCAAGTTCTTCGAATATTACGGTCACCGTATCACAAAGATTCACATCCTGAAGAACCGCGTAATCCTTGTACTCTTCAGTGTCTCTCAGATTCACAAAGGACACATCAATCGAGACAGTCGGTATACCGATATTATTCTCCTTAATGTACTGAGTCGTATACTCCTTCAGCTGATCCTGAGTTGGCTCGTTCTCAAACTCATTCGTAAAGTCAACAACTTCAGTGAGGTGATAGGGGAAATTGCTTGCTTTGTCTGACTGCACAGGGCTGTCAAGCTTCACAAGCACCTCGGTAGATGTTGTCTCAGAACTTGTCGATCCGTCATCATTCTCAGTTTCCACCGTTGAAGATACTTCCTTAAACCAATAAGGGAAGATACCGGTTACCGTGTTCTCAATTGATTCTTCCTGCGTGAGATCGGTGATGTTCTTGCCATAGCGAAGCACCACACCAGAATCTGTTCCTCTACTCTTATGTAGAGTCACGTTCCAGTTGTCCCATTCATACTCTCCGCCATACACGTCCAAGATTGACCCGTCCTGCCCGCCAAGAAGGGATCTTATTGAGTATGGCACCTTGAATATGAATGTGGCTCCTGAAGTGAAATCCGCCGACAAGTTAAACGGACAATTCTCAGTCGCATGACTCTTAAGCCCAGCCAATGCTCCACTCGCAGTATCCGCACTAAACGGAACTGTCGGAATGTAGCTAAGTTGGTAACTTATGTGTCGGGCCTTAATCGTTACCTGTCCGCTTAACGGCTTACTAATCTCATAGATACGAAACGCCTGGTAAGTCTGTTTTCGGGATGGCTTAGCCACGATGATCTTAGAGTACGAAATATCCGAGTAATGAATGCCCTGAATCGGATACACCATCTCGAGCTCAAACGAGCCATTTCGTTCTTCGGTCACCGTGCAACTAATAGCATCCGTAAGACGCCCAAGACCATTCGTCGAAAACTCTGTTGCTTTCGAATCAAATAATACTGGAATCATACAGTCCACCACCTCGGCGTAATCTCAAGCCGACTAAAGCCTTCCATTTTGATTTGCGACTCCTCTGGCGGAATGGTCGGGAAGGCGTAATTGTCACTCGAAACATTCGCGTTGCAATTCGTCGATCCCTTGTAACATTCCATCAGTTCGCAGTCGATGTCCGTGTATTCATTGGCAGCTGTCACCTTCATTGTGACCCCACCGATTGTGAAGGATCCCGTTCCATACGCTCTGATCAACGGTTTAGAGTCGAAGATCGTAGGATTGAGAATCGTTCTGTTACCCGTTGCGATTACGGCGTCCTCACCAACCTTGAGGAATCTCTGAGGCTTACAATTGAACGTAAGATCCACCTGCATGGCAGACAGGTCATACCACATTGTAGGCTCAAAGGACTCCTTATAGATGGCAAGACGGTATTCGTCCGGATGATAAGTATCCTCGAAGCGAACATACGAACGAGGTTTAGCAAGCCAGGCTCGCAGTGCTCCAATCCGAAGTCTCAGGTCGTCGTAAATGTACATACCTTTGATCGGAAGATCCCTGTACTTCCTGGTTGGCTGAAACATGAATGCGCCAGTGTAAGTAATGTCCACGTTTTCAAACGTATTACTGTCCTGATGAAGCACGCCATTCATGCCCGGTATCTCTACCTCATCTATTTTCCGGGCAGGAGCTACATAAGTCCCTGCTCCGGAGATGTAGAGGTCGAAGTCCAGAGATGACTTCCCGTTAAATGTGAAATAGTTAATCATTTCCAGACACTCCCTCTAGAATTTACTTGACTATTGATACGAGCGCTGACTCCCGGAGTAACAGCCCCAGCAATCACACCTGTATCAAGAGTTACCTTGGCCTGACCGATCGCCTGACCTAAATACTGAACATCCGAACGAAGCTCACGAATAGCGGATACAACATCGCTCGATCCGGCAGCGTTCTGACTAATAGCGTTTAATGCGTCACTCATCATAGAGCTGTTTAGATACGAGCTTACATTCATCGGCACCTGACCGAAATATCCGTTAATAAGACCACCTGCTGCAGAGATGTTGGACATGTCTACAACTGGAGTAATCGTCGGTTGAATGTCGAAGTTCTCATCAGCTGCAATATTCATAGCCGCTGCAATGTCGGATACTGCAGACAAAGCATCGTTAGACACCTCTTCAGCAGCCCTTGTTGAGAGCTTAGAATATCGACTGAAACCCTGAGCGAAGCCTTCAACAGAAGACTTGCCAAGAGCCCGGAACTTTCGAGACGGAGAATTGATGTCAAGAGCTTCTCTAGCTGCATCGTATGCTGATTTAGCAAGATCTCCAGCAGTCTTAATGACTTTGGTCATGATCGAGCTATCTGACATACCTTCAACCAAGCCTTCTCCAATATTCTTACCGATCGTGACGAAATTCTCTTTATCGAGATCCATCTGGAAACGGATAAGAACAGTTCGGGCTAATGTTTGTGCAGCATTAAGACAATCAACAGTCGACGAATTCATTCCATTTTGAAGTCCGACGCCCAGATTAGTACCCATCTCCTCCGTTGCCTTTGAAGGTGAGTGCTCCTGGAGTGCAGTCTGAAGTGAGTTCAACGATTCGAGGCCCATGGTCGTAGCCTGGTCCTTCGCCTGCTGCAAGGTGCTGGCCATACCATTTGTAAAGCCAATACCGAAGTTCTCACCGGCAGCATCTGCAGTAACAGTGATCTGAGGCTCAGCTTCCTGTGCTCCCGCTGTCACTGCATCGGACCAGCCTTTAACAGAATAGTATCCGTTCTGTGAGAATGTAGCCGTGATCTGTTCTGACTCTGTACCGGACAGTGACATGATCTCTTTGTATCGATGAACGGCTGATTCGAGCTGCTCTTCGGAAGCATCGTTAAATGCGCTGACAATCTGGTAACTCTCAGGTCCAAGACTTGCCAGATACTCAACGAAGTCCTTAGCGCCAGTCGAATCGCCCAAAGTGTTAGAGATGTTCTCAAGCATCTCTCCCCACTTACGAGTACCATCGATCTGAGACTGCATCATGTCTAAGTAATCGTCAGCGGTCTTTGCGTCTTCGTCATCCTCACCAGTATCGAATTCTTCAAAGAACTTTCTCTGGGATTCAAGCGTATCCTCAATAGACTGCTGCATTGCTTTGTACGCAGTTTCAACAACATGAGACTGTTCGGTTGAAGTATCGCCGATCTTGACGAAGCTCTGTATTACTTCTCCATTAGCGTCGTAAACCTTATAGGCTTCCTTCGCCATGTCTCCGTAAGCAGATGCCGCATCACTTGCAGAATCAACAATAACTGCGCCTGTATCTTTGAACTCAGACTGAACCTCACCGGCAGCATCCTTAATGGTGTAAGTACCATCCTGGATGTACTGCTTAATGGCGTCGTGAGCGTCCTTAGAAGTCTTCTCAACATCGATATTAGCTCGTACAAGAGCATTGGCCACTGTTGAGAGAAGCTCAGCAGCACCGTTCTGCTTAATGTCGGCAACCGCACGATAATCGCTATTCCACTTCTCGATTTCCGTACGGCTCATCATAAGAAGAGCTGACATCTCACCGATAGAGGAAACATTGCTTTTAGCGTACTCTCTTACCGCATCAGCATCGAATCC
>CAVKBL010000054.1:0-4646 GCA_963654805.1 Lachnospiraceae bacterium
CGATAGAGGAAACATTGCTTTTAGCGTACTCTCTTACCGCATCAGCATCGAATCCACGCTGAACCATCTCCTGCAGAGCTTTGGAGTAATCCTGGAAACCAATGATCTGAGAATCGATATTGCTGAGCATATCTTTGGAAGATGTGCCGAACTTGTAATCGAATTCCTCATTGATCTTGATTGCACTCTCGATACTTGACTGAATAGACTCGTAGAGAGAAACGAACGACTTCTTAATGTCATCGATTCTCGTCTGCGCTTCTTCAGCCGTAGTGATCGTTTGAGTGTAAGCCTGCTCGGACTCATAGACTCGTGTAGCTAAGAGCGTAATTGCTTCCGTAGCTGACACGATGCCTGATGTGTTGCCAAGCGTAGAATTCAGCTGACCGTACTGCTTTGTGTAAGCTTTTACGGTCTGAGCTGCATACTTCAAGAACTTGGCGTTTTGTTCGATGTTTTGGGAGGATTTAGATGCCGCTTCGCCGGCACTTCCAACTGAGCTTCCTGCAGAGTCAGCAGAATCAGCAACGCCTCCGAGAGATGATGCCAAATCGTCAGCGTCGAGACCTAATGCGGAGGTTGCGTCGCCAGTCTCATTCAGCATGTCTGTAAGACCTGGGAATAGATTTGTAACAGCGGAAATAACGCTGCTATCAGCGCCCATGCCGAATGTATCGCTGAATTCTTTCTGAAGATTGCTGAGAGGGGCTGTTAAGGAGTTTTTAATATCGGTACCAACCGATGTGAATTTATCCTTAGCCTTACCCCATGCTTCTTTAATTCCCGTCCACAAGCCTGAGATTGAACCAATTCCCGCGTCAATCGTCTCGGTCCAAGGCGAATGCCAACCCCAAACAGTACGCAACGTATTAAGAAATGTATTCGCTGAATCCTTTCCTACTGATCCAATATCGCCCTTATCAATACCCTTCTCGAGACCGGTAACCATATCCTTACCGGCCGCAACCATGGTCTTCCAAGGAGACTGGTGACCTGTAATCTTGTTGAAGCCTTCCAGTACCTTTCCTCCAGCCCATTTACCAAGTCCGGAGAAACCCCCGTCCTTGAAGGATTGAATACCTTCCTGCAAACCGGCAAGAGCATTTTCTCCAGCGGTTTTAAGCTTGGTCTTCAGATCGTCGAATAAACCAGCAATCCAGTCAATGCAGTCGGAAACAGCCGTCGATATGCCATCAGGTCTGGCCAAGAATCCAAGGCCCAAGCCGTCAAGCAATTCTGTACCTTTTTCAACGAATCCGTCTACTTTTTCGCCAAGCCACTCGAGCACTCCGCCGATAGCCTCCTGGATTGCACCAAGAATTGTTGAAGCAAAGCCGATAACGACATTGGCCAAGCCTTCACCAATACCGAGTCCTATCTGAGCCATGGAGTTCTTGATGTTCTCAGCTTCTTCGGGTCCGATCTCACTGAGTTTGATCATTGCATCGACGAAGATGTCTACAGCCGTAGCGAGGAGAACGGCTCCTACTCCAAATGCAGCAACGCCGACACCGAATTCAACGAATGCTGCACCGACAGCCAAGATACCGACCGCTATGGGTGAACACAAACCAGCTATAGCGCCTGCGACTGTTAACGCCCCGACGATTTTAATCAACGCCCACGCTGCAGCGTCAATTCGATCCGCAGGCAATTCGCCTACTATTCGTAATGCGGCGGCGATAACTATCAAACTAGCCGATAAGACAACCATTGCCGCTGCACCTAGAATAGCGCCTGTCGCTAGATTTGATGCCAATACGACCGTTGCCATAACAGCCACCAATATAAGCGCAGCTCCTGAAATTGCGTCCCAATCATAACTTGCCAACATCATCAGGGATACTGCTGCTGGAAGTAAGGATAAAGATGCAAGAAGAATAGAGCCGGCACCAGTTATACATCCATTAGCCCACTTGGCAGCCTTTGCTAGAGCCAGCATAATTGCTGACAAAGATCCAGCTGCCGCCAACATACTAAGAAAATCGATACCTGAAATAATCGCTATCGATACTGCGGCTCCTACAAGCGGTATGGTTGCCAAAGCCAATGCTTTCGCTCCGCTAACAGCGTCCTGTGCCCAATTTACGGCTCCAGCAAGAACCGCCAATATAGCGGTTATACACACTGCTGCAGTTTTAACACCGTCAAGTGGTAATTGCGCGACTATATAAAGCGAACCGGCTGTTGCGGCTAGTACAACAATCATTTCTGCTAAAAGCGCTATAGACTTCACATTTTGATTTTTCATCATGCCAAGTCCAGCAAATGCCGCGCCGATGCCAGCCAGTGCAATCCCAAGAGATATACCAGTATTCAGTAATGTCTGGGAATCGATCATTGTCGACAATACAGCCATGGATGCAACTAAGACGCCTAGCATGCCGACCATTGCTATTATTGGTCCTATTTTAGCCGTCTCAGTATATTTGGTAGCAACTATGAGAGCAGTGGCCATCAGACCAATCATAAACAACAGCTGTTCCATCTCTAATACTGCTGTCTGCAACGCTTGCGGATCAAGCTCTGTGAATTTCTTAACCACCTGGCCTATTAACCATATTCCAGTAGCAGCCGCAATAACTACAGTAGCAGCCGCCATTCCGCTTTTCGCATACTGACTTGCCCATATAACAGCGGCGAATACACCGCCAATGGTCACAATCAACTCTATAGTATCGACCGGCCCCTCGACTTTGAAATCTCGGAACTTCTCAAGTGATTGCGCGATAATCCATACACCAGCACCAATGCCGGCTGCGGCAACGCCTAAGCCTGCAGCGACACCTGCAGCAGCTCTTGCCAATCCTACCAGTGCGAACATAGCAGTTAGTACCATCGCGTATTTGTCTATATTGGCTTTTACTGTATCCCAGCTAATACCATTTTCTGCGATCTTTTTAAGAAGGTTTTCCATGAGATACATGGAAGCAACCAAAGCTAGAAGTCCTGTGGCATTACCAAACTTTACTTTACTAGCCGCAACAGCCAATACCGCCATCAGTCCTACAACTGTGATGAGTACAGACATTGCGTCCGATACATCTCCGAGATCTTTGACGTTCAACTTGTTGATGGCATTTATAACATTCGAAATAGAAAACGAAAACGCCAACAGAAAAACTGATCCAGAAGATAATGCTGGTGCCTTTTGAGCAATAGCAATGGAAGCTGTCGCGATCGCAGCGACCGCCGTTCCCATGACGATTAGTTTCGCGCCGAGTGACTCGTCGATCTTCATGTCGTTCAACGAATTAAACGCTTCGCACATCAAGAATATAGCGGCACCAAGCGCAACCATGCTGTATGCATACTTCGTCGCGTCGCCGATCTTTCCCATCTTCCCGAGTTGTCCAATTGCTGCGGTCATCAGTGTCATAGCCAATGCTATTCCAGAAATAGCACCAGCAGACGCTGCAAGCTGAACAGGAGGAATATCCTTAAGAACCCATAGAGCGGCAGCAAACATCACTATCGCTGTCGCGACCTGCGTGATTTTGCTCTTCTTGAAAGAATCGATGGTCTTATTAAGTGTCTTTAAAACAGTATTTCCTGAGCTTATGGTTGTAGATAAGTTGTCGACCAGCCCTTTAGCGGTTTTAACCAAGTTGTTTAAGTTTAAGACTAAAGCAACCAAGCCAACACCGAACGCAAATGCAAGTAACGCCTTCGGATCAAGTTCGCCGAGTTTGGACATTGTCGTCGTTACAAAATCAACAATGTTATCCTTGAAATCGCTAAGTGCATCTTTTGCGTTTTGTAAATACTCGCCGATTCGGCTGTTCATTACCTTATCCGCAACCTCTTTTGCGAATTCTTTAATCGACTCTGTAATATACTTGATCTTGTTTGGTACTGTTGCAATGTTCTTGGCAAACGCTATAAATTTTTTCGCAAGCTTTAAAATTACTCCGCCGACGACTACCGCCACGGACTGCACAATTGCTAGTTTATCGGCAATCCACTGCAGTACAATCGGCAAATTGGTAGCTGCAAAATCCTTGGCCGCCAGAACAAAATTTCTAACACTAGAAATAAATGAGGCCAAAGCGGGTACACCAACAGAGTATAATGTTGACACCGCTTTTGAAATCTTTTCGAACGCTTTTTGTACAATAGGTAGATTTGCAACCGATTGTACAAATTGCACGACACTGACTATTGCTTTGCCTATTGCGGCCAAAAATAATAATATGCCGTTGTATACGGCAGTCATGGCTAGTCTAACAAGACCTGCTTCGTCGACCCAATTGATAAATTCGGCAACAAGATCACCAACGCAGCCTAGTACGCTAAGCACAGCACTTCCTAGAATGAGCAAAACCCTTGCCACGGGACTTAACGCTTTTGCTAACGCGCCGACGATCTTCAATCCGGCTTTAAGTACGGCAAACAAACCTCGGAATGTATTAGTGATCGCTTCGGAAGTCTGCTTCGAGATCATCAAATGCGCTGTGAACTCTCTAAACTTCTTAGTGAGATCGAACAGGTTCTTACCTGTAACAGCAGGAAAAATATCTGTAAACGCCTTCTTCACGGAAGCTACGACCGCATACAATGACCAGAAAGCATTAGCCAAGCCAGTCACCAACTGCTGTCTTCCGCCCATGTCGCTCCATTCTTTAAGAATAGAGTTACGAGCATCG
>CAVKBL010000055.1:0-4520 GCA_963654805.1 Lachnospiraceae bacterium
CATAAAGCTCGGAATCAACTTCTCGTCTGCGACCCGCTGCGTGGACGGCTGGAAGGCGCAAGTTGTATAGGTCGCTGTGGCAGAAATATAAATCGCGAATGATATTAAAAAATCCAGCTCAATATGGGCTGGATTTTTTAATCTGAATACATTGTCTAAGGTGTTGTGTGAAAATGACTTTCTGAAAATCTACTGTATTCAGTCTGTCAAAGATAGTAGTTTATAAGCAATTCACAACCTATACGAAGTAGCAGTTTCAAGCAAAGAAACTGTATTCAGTCTGTCAAAGATAGTAGTTTATAAGCAATTCACAACTTATTGATAGACATTAAGCGGTTTGCCATCGGTAAGCGCGTGAACTTTTTCCTTTACCTCTGCCAGCTTCTTCAGATGCTCCGGAGATTCGATAGTGGCGGATGTACTTGCCTGAGGATCGAGATACTTGGCGCAGGAGCATAGAACGGTATCGATAAGATCCACGATAGTCAGCATATCTTCTTCTTTAAACCCTCTGGTAGTGATGGCCGGAGTGCCTATTCTAAGTCCCGAGGTAAGGAATGCGCTTCTCGAATCGAACGGCACCATATTCTTGTTTACCGTGATGTCGGCCCTTCCCAGTTCGCGCTCCGCAATTTTTCCGCATAAATTATTGAATTTACCCCGAAGGTCGATGAGCATGAGATGGTTGTCCGTCCCGTCGCTGACAATCTTGTATCCTTTGTCTATGAAAGCGTGAGCCATCATCTGGGCATTGGAGATGACCCGCATCTGATATTGGGCGAACTCCGGTTGCAGAGCCTCATAGAAAGCCACCGCCTTAGCCGCTATGACATGTTCGAGCGGGCCGCCTTGCACGCCAGGAAAGACATAACTGTCAAGAACTTGACTCATCATCTTGACTTGGCCTTTAGGTGTAGTGCGACCCTTCGGATCTTCAAAATCCTGCCCCATCAGGATGACTCCGCCTCGAGGACCACGGAGGGTTTTATGAGTGGTGGAAGTCACGATATGGGCGTAGCGCAGCGGATTCTTCAACAGCCCGGCGGCGATAAGCCCTGCAGTATGAGCCATATCTATCCAGAGAATGGCGCCCACCTTGTCGGCGATCTCCCTCATCCTCTCGTAATCCCACTCTCTCGAATATGCCGAAGCCCCACCTATAATCAGCTTTGGCTTGCATGCCAACGCAGTCTCTTCCATCTTGTCATAGTCGATTCTACCTGTATTCTTGTCGATTCCGTAAGGAACAGCCTTATAGAGAATGCCGGAGATGTTTACGGGTGAGCCGTGTGTGAGATGTCCTCCCTGACTCAGGTCAAGGCCCATGAAACAGTCTCCCGGAGAGAGCACCGCCATGGTGACGGCCATATTGGCCTGTGCTCCTGAATGAGGCTGGACATTGGCCCAACAAGCCCCATAAAGAGCTTTGAGTCTGTCTATTGCCAATTGCTCAATTCTGTCTATCACGCCGCAACCGCCGTAATATCTTCTGCCCGGATATCCCTCAGCGTATTTGTTAGTGCATACAGAACCCATAGCGGCCAGCACTTCGTCGCTTACGTAATTCTCAGATGCGATAAGTTCGAGCCCTTCCATCTGTCTTTTTTTCTCATTCTTGATAAGTTCAAAAATCTGTTTGTCCTGTTTCATATCGATACGCCGTTAAAATGTTATTCTTTCAAAACCTATGATACTATATTATATATAGACAAATATAATTATTAAATTCGCCCTTGCAATGAAAGACCGTAAACTTCTTAACAGTGAACTGGGCAGGATAAGCCCGTCGGAATATAAATCCCTTCCAGAGTCGGGGCTTGTCCTGGTTCTTGACAATATTCGAAGCGCCCATAATATCGGCAGCGCCTTCCGTACTTCGGATGCGTTCAAAGTCGATAAAATATATCTTTGTGGAATATGTGCCACGCCGCCCGGTGCGGAGATTCATAAATCTGCTCTCGGTGCGGAAGATTCAGTTCCGTGGGAACATCATAAGGATACACTTGACCTTATCCTCTCCCTGAGAAATGCAGGTTATGAAGTTTTCAGTGTCGAGCAGACGGAAAATTCGCTTTCTCTGGAGAAATTCCACAGGAAAGAGGGAAAGAAATATGCGTTTGTCTTTGGTAATGAAGTGGATGGGGTAAGGCAGGATGTGGTGGATGCGTCAGATGGCTCTCTGGAGATTCCGCAGTTCGGGACCAAGCATTCGCTCAATGTAAGTGTCAGCGTAGGCATCGTTCTTTGGCAGGTGCTGCGCTGCGTTTGACAATTTGTCAATGGTATGGACATTGTACTGCTAATGGTGTAGCCCAAAAAGGGCGGAATGAATTTTAAAACACATAATAATATGATTAGACCATTGGCAGATAGAGTTCTTGTTGAGCCTAAAGAGGCTCAGACCAAGACAGCTTCAGGAATTTATATTCCGGATTCAGCACAGGAAAAACCACAGCAGGGTACTGTTATCGCAGTAGGTTCAGGTAAAAAGGATGAACCTATGGAGGTAGCTGTAGGGGATGTCGTTCTCTATGGCAAGTATGCAGGTACGGAGGTTACCGTGGAAGACAAGAAATACCTCATTGTTAAACAATCTGACATTCTAGCAATTTTATAGTACTATGGCAAAAGATATTAAATTCAATATTGATGTCCGTTCTTCTATGAAGGACGGTGTGGATGCATTGGCAAATGCCGTAAAGGTTACGCTTGGCCCGAAAGGTCGTAATGTGGTAATCGATAAGAAATATGGCGCACCTCAGGTGACAAAGGACGGTGTCACGGTGGCAAAAGAAGTTGAGCTTGAAGACAGGTTCCAGAATATGGGCGCTCAGATGGTCAAAGAAGTGGCTTCCAAGACAAATGAGCAGGCCGGTGACGGTACCACTACCGCTACCGTTCTCGCACAGGCCATTATCAATGTCGGTATAAAGAATGTTACCGCAGGCGCTAATCCGCTTGACCTTAAGCGTGGTATAGACAAGGCCGTAGATGCTGTTGTCGCAGATCTCCGCGAGCATAGCCGTGAGGTAGGCGACGATTTCTCTAAAGTGGAGCAGGTCGGCACCATCTCTGCCAATAATGACGCGTATATCGGAAAGCTTATCGCTGACGCTATGTCAAAGATCAACAAGAACGGTGTCATTACTGTCGAAGAGGCCAAAGGTACAGAGACCGAAGTTAAGGTCGTAGAGGGTATGCAGTTTGATCGCGGATACATCTCACCTTATTTCATGACCAATTCCGACAAGATGGAAGCGGAACTTTCAAATCCGCTTATCCTTGTCACTGACAGAAAGATAAGTTCAATGAAAGACCTTATGCCAATTCTTGAGCCTATTGCCAGGGAAGGTAAGGAACTTCTTATCATAGCAGAGGATGTAGATGGCGAGGCTCTTACTACATTGGTTGTGAACCGTCTTCGCGGTACATTGAAGGTGGCTGCAGTCAAAGCTCCCGGGTTCGGAGATCGCCGTAAGGAGATGCTTCAGGATATCGCCACTTTGACAGGCGCTGTCGTTGTGAGTGAAGATCGTGGATTTACGCTTGAGAATACTACGCCAGACATGCTTGGCAGGGCAGAGAAAGTTACCATTACCAAAGAGAACACCACTATCGTAGGCGGTGCAGGTAAGAAGGAAGATATCGAAGACCGTGTTAATCTTATCCGTTCTCAAATCGAGGTCGCAACAAGCGAATATGATAAGGAGAAACTCAAGGAGCGTCTCGGAAAGCTTTCCGGTGGTGTCGCAGTATTGTATGTCGGCGCGACTACCGAAGTGGAGATGAAGGAGAAGAAGGACAGGGTGGAGGACGCTCTGAATGCGACACGTGCAGCTGTCGAGGAAGGTTATCTTCCTGGAGGCGGTGTAGCTTATATCCGTGCTATCGCAGCTCTTGAAAACCTCAAGGGTGAGAATGAGGATGAGACTACCGGTATCCGTATCGTAGCCAAGGCTATTGAAGAGCCTCTTCGCCAAATCGCTCAGAATGCAGGCGTAGACGGCAGTGTCATTATCCAGAAGATTAAAGAGGGCAAGGAAGACTTCGGTTACAATGCCCGCACCGGTGAGTTTGTCAATATGTACGAAGCCGGGGTTATTGACCCTACGAAGGTGGCGCGTGTCGCTCTTGAAAACGCTGCTTCTGTGGCCGGTATGTTCCTTACGACTGAATGTGGTATAGTGGATATTCCAGAACCTCAGCCGGCAGCCGTGGCTCAGCCTGGTGGAATGATGTAAAAATATTTAAAAAATTCTTAAAAATATTGGATATTTAAATATTATTACTACCTTTGCAATCCCGCTTGAAACGAGCGGGATTTTTTACGACCTGATCGAGAAAGACTCGAAAAAAGTTTTAAAAAATTGAAATAAATTTTGGTAGTTTAAAATTTATTTCTACCTTTGCAACCCGCTTCGAAAAGCGGAGCAAACTTAACAAGTTCATTGAAAAGACTGATAAGATAAGTACAAGCAAGTACCGAGAGAATTCAAGAAAAAAATTTAATCGAGAGCGTT
>CAVKBL010000056.1:0-4228 GCA_963654805.1 Lachnospiraceae bacterium
GTTGTTGTAAGTATTTGAAAATTACGGAAATATTAAATTTTTAACGAAGTATTGAAACATGAGGCTATAAACGAAAATCGTCAGTCACAACGCGCAAACATAGAGGCTTATTCTGTATTTTTCTCTAACTTAGTGAGTTGGAATCTTTGCAGGTTTTGGCCCGCAAAACCAGAGTTGACAATAAAACACACAGATAATATGAGCAGCGCAGCACAGACAACGAAAATTTTCTTCATTTCCATAATCCTGCTGATAGCGCACCTTTGCCCGGTTACGGCGCAGACCATAGAATTGAAGAATTGGCAGATGATAAATTCCGGGGAGATTGGTACGGGAGAAGAAAAATGGTACGATGCGCAGGTCCCGACTACGGTGCTCAATGCTCTTGTGAAGCAGGGAGTCTATCCGGACCCCAGGATTGGCTTGAACAATTACCTGATTCCGGATGTATCCGATGAGTTCAACCAAAAGCACGACCTGTCGAAATACAATTATCTGAAAAGTGGAAGAAATCCTTGGCAGGACCCGTATGTATATCGCTGCGAAGTGAATATCCCGTCTTCATATAAAGGTAAGAAAATATGGCTTACTCTCTATGGCATCAATTACAAAGCCGACGTAAGCGTGAACGGAGTTAAAGTGGCAGATAAAAAGGACATAGTCGGAATGTTCAGAAGATTCACTCTGGATATAAGCGAATATGCCAAGCCAGGAGAGAAGAACGAAGTGAGCCTGACGATATATCAGGTGGATCATCCGGGAGTGCCTACCCCGGGAACACAGCTCGTTCCCATGGGCCCTCCGCGAGGCAATTGCGCCGACATGTTCCAGGACGAGACACTTAAAATGTCCGGAGGATGGGACTGCGCCCCTGTAGTAAGAGATCGCAATATGGGTATATATCAAAAGGTTACGCTTCACGCCACAAACCAGGTAACCATAGATTCACCCTTCGTCAGTTCAAAACTTATCGACACTACGCAGGCGCACATATGCATAAAGACGGAACTGGTGAACCATTCGGATAAAACCGTTAAAGGCAGTCTGAGCGCATTGGTGACCCTTCAGACAGAAGTCGAATTTCCGACTTACACCAAAAAGATGAAAGGGAAAATGAAACCTGTCCGCGTCGGAGAAGACATCACCTTGGCTCCGGGAGAAAGACGCACGGTGGAACTTACAGCCGAAGACTTCCCGCAACTTAAAATACACAATCCGCATCTGTGGTATCCTAACGGATATGGTCAGCAATGGCTGCACCATCTGAAAATCTCCTTCACATCAGACGGCCACACTTCCGATGCCAAGGAGCTGGACTTCGGAATAAGGGAGGTCAAGCACGGATTTCTGAAAAACGGAGACGACTATGGACGGGTGTATTACATAAATGGCAAGCGCATCTTCTGCAAAGGCGGCTGGATACAACCGGACATTCTGCTGGACGAGACCACCAAGAACATATACAATCAGGCCAGGCTGATGGCCTTGGCCGGAGTCAATCTGATAGGAAGTGAAGATATGCCGTCGCCGCGAGAAGAATGGCTGGAAGCCTGCGACAAATACGGCATAATGTGGTGGCACGTC
This sequence comes from Lachnospiraceae bacterium, assembly GCA_963654805.1. Lineage (GTDB taxonomy): Bacteria > Bacteroidota > Bacteroidia > Bacteroidales > UBA932 > Cryptobacteroides. Next base: position 1,585 of record CAVKBL010000056.1, read on the forward strand.
TTCTACCAGTGCTACCGTATGGTCCCCGGACGCGCTAACGAGAATAATCCTCTCGACCACGACCTGGCCATAGCCGAAGTGGAAGACATGGTGCTCCGCTACCGCAACCATCCTTCCATAATATCATGGGTAGGAGTTAACGAGGTGCTTATGAACGAAAGCCTTTACCGCAGAACCAAGGCCAAGGTTCAACAGCTTGACACCACCAGGGATTACTTTCCTACCACAAGTTATCATTGGGATGTGGCCAAGCTTACACCATATTTTCTCGAAGACTTGCCTACCGGAACCACCGATGACGGCGGCCCGGACTATAACTGGGAAAAGCCTGAATTCTACTTTCAAAAAATAAATGAAGTGCATCTCCAGATGTTCAAAAACGAACTGGGAACTCCTTCCATGCCTGAATACAGTTCACTGCAGCGCTTCATGCCAAATCTTGAAAAGGCAGACAAGAAAAACCCAATCTACCCGCTGGACAGCACTTGGGCGGAGCACGGGGCTTGGGATGCCAATAATTTCTGCTACCGCTCCTATGACAATGCCATCCGCACCATGTTCGGAGGTACACCGAGAAATGTAAAAGATTATGCCGACAATTCTCAGATTCTTAATGCCGACGGATACAGGGCCATGTTCGAAGCCGCCAATCACCGCATGTGGGACATCACGACCGGAGTAATGATATGGAAAATCAACTCCTGCTGGCCGGACGTGGGCTGGCAACTCTACGACTGGTATCTGCAACCCAACGCGTCATATTATTTTGCAAAAAAGGCCATGGAGCCGCGCCATATACAGCTTAACGCACACGATTTCAGCGTATCAGTAATAAACGCAACTCACAAAAAGATGTCCGGAGTGCGTGTCAAAGCGCAAGTGCTCAATCTCGACATGAGCACCGCATGGGAGTACGAGGATACTCTGGATGTGAATGCGGATTCATATAAGGAAGTGGTCAAAGTGCCGCGAAACGGCAAATATTCCTATAACTATTTCGTCAAGCTCGAACTGATAGATGCAGGGGGAAATCTCATTTCGGACAACGTCTATTGGTTCTATTCGCAGCACAGTTCGCTGATTCTGCTCCCCGAACTAAGAAAGACGGCTCTCGAATACGACTATTCAGTGAGAAAAGACGGAAAAGAGTACGTGATAGACGTCACGCTTTCCAACCGCACAGACAAACCGGCCCTCATGAAAAGAGTCATTGTCACCGATGAGAGAGGCAGGGACGTAACTCCGGTCTTCTGGAGCGACAATTATGTAACGCTCTTCCCGTCGGAAAACAAAACGCTCTCCGCACGTGTAGCAGAGAGCGACGTTAAAGGTAATATAATCATTAAAATAGACTAATTTTGACTTAACCCATTGTCCGACATCATGGGTACATTATACGTTTCCGACGGACCACTTTCTTGCAATAAAGTCCAGATAAAAGAACGATTTGACTTACAATAAAAAAATAATATCCTAATCCCCTTTGATATACGATTAGACTAGAATAATCAGTTGAAAAGGCAAAAGTTGGGCTCTCATAAGTATAATCATAATAAAGAATCAATTCCAATATGGACAAAAATAGTAACAAAATATGATAATAATTAACCTTTTTTTTATAAAAGCTAATAATACAATAAATTTCTACGTATAAATTCAAATCAAACCAAAAACTATGAAAATACATTAGTAATCTAAACAAAAATAAAAGTGGATGAAGTAGCGTGAGAAAAAGAAGCTTGGGGTGAATGATTAATGGGAAATAGCTATATACCTGCATTTTACCATATTCTCCATGCTCAAACATTCCTACTTGTGGAGCATAACTACAATATTCAATTGGCAAGAAAAACGCAAGACTCAACAATAATAGCGTCCACCACATTACCTTTCTATCCGACAATACATTAACACTCATATCATTATCTATAAAATGGTGTTCGTAACACAATATTGTTTCTTATAACTCTATTATACTTTTCTCCTTGATTATATCCAGCCTCTTGCGCTTTTTGAGATGTCATACCCTCACTAGATGGACCCTTTTTCTTATTTGATAAAGCATCATATTTATCAAAAAGAGACCTTACCAACTTCCAAGGTATCATATAACATGCTGAAATATAACCTGCCGCATAATTACCAACATCTCTTGCAGAGAAAATATGAGAATCGTCATCAATAGTGATTTTCATTCCACGATAATGGTAAATATTACGATCACCACCAGTATAACCTATTGATTTAAAATCATATGGTTTTCCCGCACGACCATTAATAATATAATCCACTAGAGACGGAGTATTTGAAAAAAAACTATCTAAGAATATTTGCCCATCTGAATCAGCCATATTAATTTCAGCGCCTATGATAATTTCTCCATCATCTCCAGCAAAAGAATACTGAGTTAACATAGACCCCAAGACATTATTTTCATCTTTAGAATCGACATAAACATTTAGATCTTCGTCTACCTCCCCACCAGTAACAATATATTTATTAGGCTCTGATTCACTTTGAGATACAATAATATAACTCCCGTCCGGGTCCACGAAATTCACCGGATCACCGGCGCAATAGGCGTATGCACTGACGCCGTAGTAGTCTTCGCTTTTCGGGTCAGGTGTTATCCAGCGTCTGATGA
>CAVKBL010000057.1:0-3926 GCA_963654805.1 Lachnospiraceae bacterium
TTATTCTACGGCGTTCGTGCCGCGGCGTAACTTTTATAAAATTAACGAACTATTGATGTTTAGTAAGCGGTAAAAAATAAGTTGGTAAAGATATGACAGTATTTTCGAGAACAGAGGCTTTTTTGAAGAAGGAGTTTAGCGGTGCTAAATGACTGATGAAAAAAAGTCTATAGACCGAAAAGACAAACATAGATTACCAAGTTATTTTTTAACGGTTACTTAGTAGGAGTGAAGCCCAAAGTTACAGATAAAGGCTTTTTACGATTGTCTGTGAGCACAAAAATAGTTATCTTTGGCGGTGGTGTCAATGTTTTTTTGTTCAACCGTAAAAATGTCCAATATGAAAAAAATATCTGTTCTCCTTCTGGCGCTAATATTTATTGGAGGCGTGTGTGTTATAACATGTCCGGACAAGCAAGCTCACCAGGATGCCATTATGGCTGTGGTCAATTCGAAGTTGAATGAGCAGTCGGATGAGCAGCTGGGAGAGGGATTTGGGTTTTTAGGCGCTTCGATTGGCTCAAGCATCGTAAACTGGATTATTGATAATCGTTTAGAAGTGAAGAATTGTTTTGTCTGCAGTCTTGGACAGGTCGAAGATGAGGATGGCAAGATGCAGACCATATCCATCGGAGTTCTCGGACATGTATTCACTACAAGCAAGGAAGAATTCAGCAAAACTTTTGATGAATTCATGGAATAGAAGGTGTTATATGCTGGATGATTTTCGATTGAGAGTGTTTGAAACCCTGTGCCGTACGCTGAGTTTTACTGCTGCGGCGCGGGAACTTGGCATATCCCAGCCGGCGATAAGTCTTAATGTCGCGGAGCTTGAAAAGCAGCTTGGCGTGACTCTTTTCGACAGGGCTGGAGGCAGGGTGTCGCTCAGCGAGAAGGGAGAGATTTTCCGTCAATATTCGTCTCAGATTCTGCATTGGTATGATGCTGCCAACAAGGCTTTTTCAGAAGATAGGGAGACACCTTCGGAGATTACTCTCGAGGGCGGCCGCACTGTCCAGATCTGGTCTTTCGGAGACGACATCCACCTTAAACTCAAAGACGAATGAGCGGTTCTGACCCTGCACTTATTTTTGATTGTCGCTAATTTTATGTATATTTGTCAAGATTTCCTCAAATAAATGCTTAGCACATTCGGCGCATATCCGTTTTCGGCGTTCCCTTCAGACCACATAATGGGGGGGGGTAGAATATCAGAATAATAATCTGAAATACAGTATATTAAAGGCTTCGGTGTCTGGTGACGCCGGAGCCTTTCTTCATAGCATTCATTATCCTCAAATAACATTATCACATGACAAAATCCATTCTTTCACGGGATGGGGGCTCTTATTGCGCCCCGTCCTGCGAGGTGATTTCACTCGCCTGCAAATCTGCCGTACTCACGGCCAGTACCGACACATTCTCTATCCAGTCATGGACTGACGAAGACTTTGACGACACGCTGATATTCTAATCCGACGCCCTATGAAACATTCAATTTTCACGCTCGGAGCGATGTTGGCAGCCACATTTGCTCTGTCTTCCTGCGATGACAGTGTCGCTATCGTAGAACCTGCTTCCAAAGGCATTCCTTTCGAAGTCTCCACACTTCTTACCAAGACCACCAATGACGGTCTTTCCACTTCCTGGGCCAGCGGTGACGCCATTAATCTTTTCCACGCCGAAGCCGGCGCTACCACCTACACTTCCGACGGGAAGTTTACCGTAGATGAAGCTCTTACCGGCAAATTCTCCGGCACTCTCGCTAAAGCGCTGGAAGCGGATAAGAGTTATGACTGGTATGCGAATTATCCGTACACATCTCAGGTGGCCACACCAGCCAATACCTCCAAGGGTTGGATTACCGTGGGCGGTACATCTCAGACCCAGACCGGTAATGACAGCATGACTCACCTTGCAGGAACTGCTTGCCCGCTTTACGGAGTAGTAAAGGAAGTAGCATCTAATGTCAAGCCAGCCATAGCGATGAAGCACCTCGCTTCCGTAGTGGCGGTGAAAGTAACCAACACCTTGGAGGAAGATCTCACCGTCAGCAGCGTATCGTTCACATCCACCGAGGATATCGTCGGAACTTATTATGTGAACTATGCTGGAGACACGCCTTCATATAAGGGTAGTGGGGATGCGTATGTCAGTAAAACTGCCAATCTGACCGTTACCGGTGGCACTGCCATCGCGCAGAACGCCTCAGCCGTATTCTTCATTGCCATCAAGCCACACAAAGCTGCATCCGGCTCAACCCTTAAGATCTCCGTCAACGGAGTCGAAAAGACCCTCACCCTCACTAAAGACGTCACCTTCACCGCCGGCAATATAAAGACCCTTGAATATAAGTACGACTATGTCCCTGCCGCAGGAGAAGAGACAATATCTATAAAGAATTGGAATACTTTATTCGGAACATCACAGAATGGTTCAAAGAATGTATCTAAATCTGAATTGACATTGACCGGGACGTCAGGAGATGTTACTGTTACAGCCACAAACGGCTCTTCTACGAATAGTTATTTAAAAAATACAGATTTTAGACTGTATAACGGTTATACTTTAACTGTTACCGTTCCTGATGGAAAGAAAATAACCAAGATTGTTACAACAAAAGGCGGAAAAGCATTCACTGAAGGAGTTACCCCTGATAGCGGAACTGCCATTATCGACAACAGCAGTATTACATGGACACCTGCGATTGACACGAATTCTGTCGTTTTCACAATTAGCGGAACGATTACCTTTGCTACAATGACCGTTACCTATCAATCTGTGTAGGTCAATAAAAGTTTGTTAAAAACAGAATAGGCGTCGTTCTGTTTTTAACGATTATTTAATTCAATCTTGAAATATTTGAGAGACGTCAAGGGTGGCTGAAAGTCGTGAGACTGACAGCCACCCGTTTTTTATGACAATAACACAGAAGTTGTTAAGACATAAGCAAACTCTGCACCTCTTCCATTGGCAGCCCGGTAACCTCACACACGAAAGATTCATCCATTCCCTTTTTCAAGAGATTTCTCGCCGTCTCCCGCTTGCCTTTCACCTCGCCCTCGGCGAGCCCCTCAGCGAGCCCATCAGCACGCCCCTCAGCGAGCCCCTCAGCACGCCCCTCAGCGAGCCCCTCAGCCAGACCTTTGCTGCGTCCCTCTGCGAGTCCTTCCTCTCTCGCCTGCTCCTTGGCATACTCCATTACATTCTCGTAATCGAATCTCATTTTCTGGTTTTCTAGATAATTTATCCGTTCGTCGGCGGTGAAGTTAGCAATTTTCGCACTTTCGAACAACCTTTGAAAACAATTTTCGGACAATTCCTTAGGAATCGCGTTCAGTTGCGCTATGTTGTTGAACACGAAGGCCCATTTCTCCGCTACGTCCGACTTCTGCTCCAAAGCCTTGCGGAAGCGCGGCAGCTCTATGAAGATGTAATTCAGCGTATCGCAATACGGCTCTCCGTTGGACACCTCGCGGATGTCATACCTGCTTACAAACTTATCTTTAGGCCAATCGGGCGCGTGGTCAAGCTTGAAATCCGTTATGGAGATAATGTACACGGGATGAAGCCTGTAATTGAACAAAAATGGATTGCCCGGGTCCGGGCCGAAAGTCTCCGCGTGCTTGCGTTTGGCTTCTTCGTACTGATTCTGAATGGGATAAGTGGAATAGAATACCATTCTTTCACGGTAATACTTCTGGGAGCGTCGCTGCATCTCCACGATAAAGTCCTTGCCGTCTGAGCAATGGCAATAGATGTCGTAATAGACTTTAGCGTTGTCGGCGTCGAAACCGAGCTGTTCCACATTACGATAGTCGATATCCACTATTCTGTCAGTTCTGAAGATACCGTTAAGAAAGGGGATCATGATGTCCTTTTGGCCGAAGGCTCTTTTGAACATGAAATCGCTGCGAAGGTCGGCA
>CAVKBL010000058.1:0-3824 GCA_963654805.1 Lachnospiraceae bacterium
CGTCATATGTAACCTGCTGAACAAGATAAGCGTCGTGCAGCACCTTTTCTGTTCCGTCGGCGTACTTGATTGTTAAGGTCGAAAGCTTGCCCGTGAATACGGACTCGTCGACCTTGGTCTCAGTAATATAGTTGGTGCCGTTCTCAGTAAAGCCTGTAAGCTCTGTGCCATCGCTAAGTACAAGCGTAATTTTCTCTTCCATAATGTTTCTCCTTTAAACGATAGGATTAATAGATAAGAAAGAATGGGCGAATGCCGGTAGCGTCGGAGGCGCCGTAACTGTATTGGATGCCGGTTGCAGCAACACGGGCGAATGCAAACGCAGATGTAACATCTCTCAACCAGAACCATTGGTTAGCACTAATGAGATCCGGTCTGAATGCAAACAACGGTAGCTGCGATTTCTCAAGTCGGTCATTCGCAGGAATGTTCGTCCCATCTGAAGCAGGTCCGACAATGCTACTGCCGAAAAGCATCTGCTCGTTCATTAGTTCAATATCGCAATCAAACCATGCCACCCCAGAAGGCCTTCCATTTGACACGGCATTTGTCAGCATTCCTTTATAGGTGAGAATGTGATTTGAACCGAACATGTTCTTAATTTGGGTTTTGACTAACGCGAGATTTGTTGTTCTCATTGCTGAGCCCTGGTATCCACCGGCCGTAGTGTCTGTATTGTTCATAGCTCCAGTAGCCAGATTTTTATCTGGAACAATTAAAACATGCGGATTTGTAATCTCAGTATCGCCGCATCCTTTCAGATAGTTAAATGCCGCAATTCTATAGTTAACGCCGCCGTTACTCCAGTAACCTCCGATTGGGAGTCCTCTAAAACGTCCGGCTTTAATTTCAGTCCACTGCTCTGAAGAAACGGAGCTTCCGAGGTTCACATCTTCATACCATGCGTTATGTGCTCCTGCCCCGTCGGAAATACCAATCTTACTAAGCGGGGTCTTCTTCAACCCAGTCCCGTCATGCACTATAATATTATAATCGCCAGACAATGCGGAAATTTCCGTCATATCCGCTACTTTTTTTGTTGTCGCCATTTATGCCTCCTTATATCGCCAATCGGCTTCGATAATTGTCCCGTCGTCATCCGCAAGCTCACATGTATCAGTGTCGTCTGCAGAAATTGGAGCGTAGAATCTATTCGAAATAATCATTTCCTTAAGCTCGTTGAATAGCGTTTCGTCGAAGCCTTCGGCCATCAAATGCCAGTACACCCCATCGTCTTCGGGTGTCTGATTAATAGTGCTGTCTTTGATACACACAAAGGTCGAGCCGTTATAGTAGACCGTGTTGTACCTGTTGTACGTCGTTGTGCTACTATACGTCCCCTTAAACGTGTACCCGACAACACCCAATGCTGTATATCCCGATGGTGCTGCCATATAATCTCTCCTAACTATTCATAGTTTTCTTGTAGTACAGTATTCCCGTATCTGGATCGATTACGAAGTCTACGTCTTTAAGCGTCGATTTAAACGTGTCATCTACATATGCCTTCACAACTTTGTTCTGAACGGGATTACTGCTTGATGAAGACATAGCCGAGTCAACGGTCGCCTTCCATTTTGAAAACATGGCGCTTGCCAAATACTGGATCTGCTCAAGAGCCGTTATTTTATACTCCGCCATGTATTAGTTCCTTTCAATCAACCGAATACGTCAGAGTACGCCTGGTCAACAGCAGACTGAATTTCGGTATTTGTCATGGCACTCATCTGAGAAGACTTGACATAGCCAGAAAGATCCACGTCTGTGTTACCAATCTTCTCGTACTTCTTCGCATCAGCGAGCCAGATATACTCATCGTAAGAATCGCCAGTTGCGTGAGAATGCGCTACGAGATAGATCGTACCGGTTACACCAGTTGTCGGAAGAGTCTCTACCACAGAGAACGCAATCTGTGTAACGTCTGCAATGGCCGCGGATACAGCACTTGACACAAAGGCAGTTGTAGCAATCTGAGTTGTACTTGTTCCTGCAGCTGCTGTCGGCGCACTTGGAGTTCCAGTGAAAGTAGGAGACGCTAGATTTGCCTTAGCACTAATAGCAGAGTTCACAACCTTGTTCTGAACCGGATTGGTGCTGGTGGAAGACATAGACGTATCCACAGTTGTCTTATTTGCGCCTTCGGCGATACCATTAAGCTTAGTAAGCATTGCTGCTGACATGAGACCAGCTGTAGTCGTTGTCGCTACGGAATAAGTCGTGTTGTTATCCGGGATAGTCACCGTTACAGTCTTGCCGTCTGACCCAGTAAATGTCAGCTTATGTCCGTCAGTCGAATCCTGCGTAAGCGTATAAGTTGTGTTGGTATCATTTGCAAGCGGTGAACCCTTGAGCTTTGAGAAGATCAGATTAACCAGGTACTGAACCTGATCCGAGTCCAACCGCTTATAAATAGTTTCAGCCATTAATTATTTCCTCCAAATATAAGTTGATACTGATAGTTTACGATATCGCTAAGTTCAGCGTTAGTTATGGTGTGTTCTCCGAGATCTTCAATTGTCTTGTTCCCCTTGAGCTCAACGCCATTAACCGTCGGCTTATTCGCAAGCGAATTGTAATCTCCGCCGCCTTCGTCATAGTCAGGCAGAATATATGTGCTTGGTTTAGGACGTTTCTGCACCTTGAGGAACAGCGTCAATACGGTCTGGCCAAGACCTTCCTGTTTAATGTATACATAGGCAATGATGTCTGTTGCATTTTCGAGAAGTTTATCAGGGACCTTCACAGACCCGTCTTTTGTATACATTACCCCAGAAAGATCCTTCTGATAGAACTGAACCTCGGTATCGTCAACCAACACGGGATCACTTATGAACTTCAAATATCGTCCGTAGTCATACTGGGTTAAACCATAAACCGTTTGGGTAAGGGAACCATTCAAGCTGATTTCTATCATTTTGAATTTCCTCCTTATCCGACTGTGATCTTCCAATACAAATACGCCGTATCTTCATCCATCTGTACATCGATTCCTACGCCAGTCTTTTCGTACACAATGCCTGTATCGGGATCAAGGTATAGATCCGGCATAACGATAGTCGAGTAATCCTTAGCAAGTTTTGCAGCTTCTTCAGCAGCAGTGGCGTTTGACTTTGAAACCTCAGAGTAATACTTGGAGTTGTCCATGTCTTCGCCGGTTCTCGTACCAGTACCACCAACAGCCCAGGATTCAGCGTCTTTGGCCGCTTCTCTCGAATACTGTTCGGCAAGCTTTGCAGCTTCGTCCTTAAAGTCGTCAGAAGTTTTTTTGACCTCTGCTTCGAATTCCTTTGTGGTATCCTGAACCGATTGGTTGAAGTCGCTAGCTGTTTTCTTTGCTTCTTCAGCGTATGAATACGCCGCGTTTGCTGACGAAGTAGCATCAATTGCCGACTTATTTGCGCTGCTTGCTGCAGTCTCCGCTCTGTTTGTTGCTTCTTGCGTTGCTATGTCTAAGATGTCGTGGATGTTGTCGATATCCGTTTTAGACAATGTTGCTTTGCCGTAAGGAGATTCTTCGACTCGAAGCGTAAAATTAGCAGAACCAACAATCTGACCGGTATTATAGTTTTGCAGAGAAATCTCACACGTAACGTCTCCGGCTACAACAGTCATCTGCTTTTCAAGATTAGCGGTTACCTTATTTCCGCTGAATGTACATGTGTAAGAGAAACATGTATTGTCTGGCTTAGCACCATTAATGGAGACATGGCAATCGCTTGGAACATCATAAACGTCGGAGCTATTATACAAATAGAATTCTAAGCAATTTGTATCGACATCGTACTGAGACACATACACTACGGGCCTAACGGAAGAAGGCACCA
>CAVKBL010000059.1:0-3480 GCA_963654805.1 Lachnospiraceae bacterium
ACGTGAACGCGCTCGCCCTGCCGCCGGTCAATCCGAAGACACTGGCGGAGAGGTCGTCGGGCATCGTGCCTGAGGAGACAGTCACCGTAGCGCGGAGGATAGCCTCCGCCGACAGGATAGTCATTGCCGCCCCGTTCTGGGACATGAGCTTCCCGGCGGCGCTGAAGGCGTTCTTCGAGAACATGTCGCTCTTCGGCGTGACCTTCACCGACAACGGCAGGACCTGCGAGGGACTTTGCAGGTGCCGGAGGGTGATGTACATCACCACGAGAGGTATGGACATAGAAACCGGCTCGGCCCGCGACCAGGGCAGCTCCTACATAGGCGCGCTGTCGAGCCTCTGGGGCCTCGGCGAGGTCATCACCGTGGCGGCGTGGAATCTGGACTACCTTCAGGGCGAAGATCTGGAGAAGAAGCTCGGCGACACCGAAGCCCTTGCAAGGGCCCTCGCATTGACTTTCTGAAACGCATAAGACCAATCACGGAGGTGGACAGGAGGGAGGACATATTATTCTGATCTTTTCTCGGACATCACATCACCAATGAAATTCGTCGGAATTTTTGTTGAATTAGGTCTTACATTCGTCCGAATTTTTGTAATACGGGAAAAGAGAACCTCACCGGCTCTCTTTTTTCGTTTCTCTGAAGGCTCCGATTACTTCATCTCGGCGATGGAAACCTTGCGGAACTCCTTGCCGAGCTTCTCGAGTTCGAGCGTTGCCTTGCGCGCCCTTGCGGCGGCCGCCTTGTTGCCTTCGTTGGCCTTCGCGAGCTCCGACTGGAGAACGGCGAGGACCTCGTTGATCTTTGCGATTGTCTCTTTCATGATTTTTATGGTTTAAATGTTTGTTCTGTGCCTTGCAGGCTGTCTTGCGCCGTTGATCTGTTCAAAAATCAAGCCCGGAAAGCGCCGCAGGCCATTTTGTCAGTGTTTGTTGTGATTGATTTCTGCAGGGCGGAGAGAGAAAGCTCCCTAATCCGGGGAATTCTTCCTGCAGGCTTCGGCATATTCTTCCGGATAATGTGCTTTCAGCCACGCGCATTGCCAGGCTATCCAAGTATAGCACAGGGCGTGGCACTTCATAAACGCATACAGTCCGAAATCCTCCATATCCTTCCATATCCGTTCAAGGATGTCCGGGGCATATCCGGTCTTCTCCCCGCGCCGGACGAACTCCCCGTGCAGGAAATCCAGCACTTCGCGCTGACACTTGCCGAAAGCCTTCCTTGCCCTGTCAGCTTCGCCGGGCGAGAATCCTCCATAACGCTTGCAGATGTCCATGATCTGCTCCTGATACACTATCTGGCCGTATGTCTCTCCCAGCGTCTCCTCCATCCCCGGAAGTGCATACCCGACCGGGGCCGTACCGTTTTTCCGGGCAATGAGAGACGGCACATAGTCCAGAGGCCCGGGCCTGTACAGGGCATACATCGCAACCAGGTCGGAGAACCTGTCGGGGTTTAACTCCCTGAGGCTTTCTCTCATTCCTGCCGGTTCGAACTGGAACACATCTCCCGTGTCGCCGCCAGCGAATATCGCCATCGTGCCGGCGTCGTCAATCGGAATCCGGTCGATGTCTACCTTCTCTCCGTGCCGTTCCTCCGCAAGCCTTACCGCATCTCTGATGACATTGAGCACGCTCCTTTCAAGAAGGTCAAGTTTAAGAACTCCGCAATCCTCCGCATAACAGGACCGATACTGGGAAACGGGAACTTCCTTCCCCGCGCGCCCGTCGAAGACTTTTGTCAGGGGGATATGCCCCGACAAAGGCCCGACGCCTATCAGACAGGCGTACACCCGGACTATTTTCCCGAAATGCGTTCCCTCCAACAGTTCCGCCGCCCGGTATGCCGCATTGAATTTCTTGTTGCCTGAACATCTCGCGGCCACATAGGCACAATTCTCTCGGAGATACTTCAGGGACATACGCATACGGTAACATCGCTCGGATATGTAGAGTCTCACCACTTTCTCCACTGTCCGCTTGTCGACGCCGAAGACCTTGGCGCTCTTCTTCAAAATCTCGTCGCCATCATAAATGGACTCATATACGGAGTAATAAGATACGGAGTCCCGCCCGTATTTCTCCATAAGGTGTTCCACAAGCCTTTCACGTGATCCCGATTCGAAGTCCACGTCTATGTCCGGCAGCCGCTCCCTGTCCGGATTCATAAACCGCTCGAACAGCAGGCCGTGGCTCAGGGGGTCTATTCCTGTGATGCCGAGACAATAGTTCACTATGCTGCCGGCAGCCGAACCGCGGCCCGGGCCGACCGCGATTCCTTCCGAACGCGCCCAGTCGGCAAGCTCCTTCCAAATCAGGAAGTAATTCTCGCACTTGTTCCTGCCTATGACCGAGAGTTCATACTCGATCCGGTCGAGCACGGCCGGACCGGGCTCTCCATATCTGCCAGCAGCCCCAAGGAGCACCTGACTCCGGAGTTCGGCAGCAGGGTCCGCAGCAACGGGCGGAAGCATCGGCCTTTCGGCGATGGAATACCTTTCCACCTTGTCAAGTATCTCCCGCGTATTGTCAATCACCTCAGGGTGCGAGCGAAACACCCGGCGCATCTCGGACTCGCTCCGGAGGAACTCCATATGGGAACAGCGCAGCCTCTCCGCATCTCCCACCTTCTTTCCGACGGATATGCACCACAGAGCGTCCTGGGCGATGGCATCAGCACGGTGCACAAAGTGAACATCGTTGGTCGCTATGACCTTGACTCCAAGCTCCTTGCCGAGGGCGAACAGACCTCTGACGGCCTTTCTCTGAGCGCTTGCCAGCTCCTTGTTGGCCAGGGCAAACGCTTCTTCATTATCCGACTCGCTTATGACCACTTTCGAGTCGGCCCTGTGGTTCCAGACTTCAAGATAGAAATCATCCTCGAAAACACGCTTATACCATAGTGCCGCCTCACGGGCTTTCTGCATATCATCCTCAAGTATAGCCCTTGGGATTTCCCCGCCCAGACAGGCCGAGGTGCAGACGAGACCTTCACGGTACTCCTCCAGAATCCGATGACTGATTCTTGGCTTGCCGCAGTACATCCCCTCGGTCCCGGCTATCGAGCACAGCCTGACGAGATTGTGATATCCCGTCAGGTTCTTGGCAAGCAGGATGACGTGAAACCATCCCCTGCGCGGTTCCGTATGCTCATAGTGGTCGGTTATGTTGCATTCGCAGCCCACAATCGGTTTGATTGCGGGGTATTTCCTTGCCCTGTCGAGGAACTCCGGCACTCCTGCCATTGTCCCGTGGTCCGTGATGGCAAGACCGGACACATGAAGCCTGTCCGCCCTTTCGAACAGGTCATTGATTTTCGCCGTCCCGTCGAAGAGCGAATAATCCGTGTGTACGTGCAGATGTGTGTATGTCATTACAGCGCCGGAGAATGCTTGCCCTTTCCGGGGCCGAGAGGGTGTCTCGGACAGGTGCAGGAGGTCAGTGTCCTCACATTAGAGTACTCCTGGCCGCAGTA
>CAVKBL010000060.1:0-2603 GCA_963654805.1 Lachnospiraceae bacterium
GGCATCGCAATGCCGGCGAATATCTGGGTCGGGCCAGTAATCCTTGTAGTCCTGTTCTTCTTGACTTATCTTGTCGCATTCCTCGGAGGAGACTGGGATGAGGATGAGAAGAAGTTCGATATGGATCCGCTGATAACGATTCTCCTTGCGGCATTGGTGCTGTCAGGCGCAATTTCGTTCTATCAGGGCGTGTTCGGCGGTGAGGCCGGTATTGAGCCATATTTCGAGCCTATCGGTATTGCGGTTGCCGTGCTTCTTGCAACAGGCGTTGCATACATCCTTGAGAGCCAGAACGAGAAGACATTCAAGAGCCTCAACGAGGTGAATGATGAGACTCTTGTAAAGGTGATCCGAAACAACAATGTCTGTCAGGTGCCACGCAAGGAGATTGTCGTTGGCGACATCGTCATCTTGGAAACCGGTGAAGAGGTTCCGGCTGACTGTGAACTGTTGGAAGCATTGAACCTCAATGTGAACGAGTCCACTCTTACCGGTGAACCTCAGTGCTCAAAGACTACCGATGAGTCTCTGTTTGATAAGGATGCGACATATCCTTCCAACCAGATAATGAAGGGCTGTACCATCATCGAGGGGTATTGTACGGCAAAGGTCTTTGCTGTCGGTGATTCTACCGCTAGCGGAAAGGTATTTGAGGCGGCTCAGGTCAGGGAGGGTGATGCTACACCTCTTAGCGAAAAGCTCGATCAGTTGGCAGACCTTATAACCAAGGCAAGTTACGCGATAGCAGCCCTGATTATTGTCGGACGTCTCCTCATTTATTTTATTAATGGTAACGGAGAATTCGGTGATGCTACCGGAATCGTCGGTTTTGTCAAGTATGTGCTTGATACTGTTATGATTGCCGTAACGCTTATCGTTGTGGCTGTCCCGGAGGGACTTCCGATGGCAATCACCTTGAGCTTGGCATTCAGCATGAAGCGTCTGATGAAGCAGAACACGCTTCCCCGCACAATGCACGCCTGTGAAACGATGGGGGCTACATCCGTCATCTGCACTGATAAGACGGGCACTTTGACAAAGAATCAGATGAATGTCTATGAGACAGCCTTTGCGGACTTGACAGATCAAAAATTTGGTAACGATGACTTCTCCAAACTCCTGAAGGAGTGCATCGCCGTTAATACGACGGCGAATCTGGATTTTGCCGATCCTGCAAAGATAAAGGCCATCGGAAACCCGACTGAAGGTGCTCTTCTTCTTTGGCTTCACATGAACGGTGTGAATTATCTTCCTATCCGCGAGGATGCGGAAATACTTGATCGTCTGCCTTTCTCGACAGAGTTGAAATATATGGCGACAGTCGTCCGTTCCAAGGTAAACGGCAAGCGCATTGTCTATGTGAAGGGTGCGCCGGAAATTATGATGAGCCTTTGTGACATTAAGGCAGATGAGAAGACTCAGTACGAGGCAAAACTTGCCGAATATCAGAACAAGGCTATGCGAACTCTCGGATTCGCATATCTGGAACTTGCGGATGAACAGGATGTGATTCTGGATGGAAAGCTGAAAGTTTCCGACCTCAAGATGATGGGAGTCGTCGCTATTTCTGACCCTGTCCGAGAGGATGTTCCGGCGGCCATTAAAGATTGTCTGGATGCCGGAATTCAAGTGAAGATTGTGACCGGCGACACTCCTGGTACAGCGAAGGAAATCGGTCGTCAAGTAGGTCTGTGGTCAGAATCCGATACTGATGAGAACATTCTTTTCGGTCAGGAGATTGAGGCAATGACTGATGAAGACCTCGAAAAGAGGCTTCCGACGGTGAAGATTATTTCACGCGCCCGCCCTAATGACAAAGAGAGGGTAGTTCGCATCCTGAAGAAACTCGATTATGTGGTGGCGGTTACAGGAGACGGAACAAATGATGCTCCAGCGCTGAATGCGGCAAATGTCGGCCTTTCAATGGGCGATGGAACGGCTGTGGCTAAAGAGGCCAGCGATATGACCATCATTGACAACTCATTCAGTACCATAGCGAATGCTGTGATGTGGGGCCGTTCTCTTTATAAGAATATCAAGAGATTTATCCTGTTCCAGATGACCGTGAATGTAGCAGCCTGTCTGATTGTGCTTATTGGCGCGTTCATTGGTACTGAGTCTCCTCTTACGGTTACTCAGATGCTTTGGGTTAATCTTATTATGGATACCTTCGCAGCTCTTGCCTTGGCATCGTTGCCTCCGACTCATACCGTGATGAAGGAGAAGCCGAGATCTGTTAATGAGCATATTCTCAAGGGAATGGGGGCTGGAATTCTCGGTGTCGGTCTGACATTTACTGCAATCCTGTTGGCTATACTTCTTTTCTTCCAGCACGCAGATGTTACTTCTCTTACGGACATCAATTTCACCTGGGGAGCATACAATGGACTGACTCCATACGAGCTTGGATTGTTCTTTACGATTTTCGTAATGCTTCAGTTCTGGAATCTTTTTAATGCTAAGGCGTTTATGACGAATGACTCAGCATTCAAGGGGCTTACCTGGAAGAATACGAAATGGTTCATCCTTATCGTTCTTGTCATCTTTATCGGACAGGTTATTATGACAGAGGTTCCAGGAGTGCAGGAGATGTTCAATGTGGC
>CAVKBL010000061.1:0-2442 GCA_963654805.1 Lachnospiraceae bacterium
AAGGGCGACAGGACGGCGGAGGAGCTGGGGCTGTACTCCCGGGAGGAGGCGGACGGGAGGTTCGTGCTCCGCGTCCGGGACTGCAACGACGACTTCAACGCCGACTTCGCAAACTGATTTTACAAACCAATTAAAACCAAAGGATATGGAAATTGAGGAACTGAAGGAGCTTATCGACTCCACCATCAACGAGAACGGGGAGAGGGCCATCACGGGCAAGGCGCTGAACCTCGTGCTGAACGAGCTGGCCGTCTCCGCAGGGAGCGCGCCGAGGCGCATCTACGCCGGGGAGGACATCACCGACGATCAGAAGGCGGGCAACGCCGAAGCATACGCCGCCATCAAGGCCGCGATGGACAGCGGAGCCGCCGTGCCGGACTATTACGCCAGTGGTGTGGTCACACAAGGTGACTCCACGATTCCGGTGTACGTGACCACAAGCAGCATATTGGACTATTCATCGGCTATGGCCGATACCATATTGATAGGGATGTATCCGTCGGTGATGCTCAAGGCCGACGGCTCCTGCTCATTAATTCTTTCGATGTAGCGATATGACACGGAAGGGACTGACAGACCTCATAGACAAGGTCGTGGGGAAGCGGGGTTCTCTGCGCGCCCCGGCGTGGTGGGTGCGGAAGATACTCCGAGAGCTGGTGGACTGGACGGCGTCCGCGTTGTCCGACAACAGCGTGGCCGTGCTGTCAAGCGTCGATGAGAAGATGTCGAAAGTAAAGCCGTATATACTGGCGTCATCTTGGGAGAGCAACAGGTATATCACGATAGACGGCAAATCACAGCTTTTGTCTCTCGACACCCCGAGGAAATACTACTATACGGAGTCGTTCAGATTCCCGGCTGATTTGTGCTGGGTGAGTTTTCAGCACGCCACATTGCCGGTTAAGGACTTGTCAGAAGCATTCAAGGGATGCACCAGAATCAACGGCTGGCCGATTGACCTGCGGTTTCTGGACACGTCGGAGGCCACATCGATGCGGGCGATGTTCCAGAATACATCTTTAGCAAACTTCGTGACGGATAACTTCGACATATCGTCCGTCACGGATTTGAGTTATATGTTCGCCGGAAAGTCAAACACCGAGTTAAGATTTAGCCCGACAAACAACCGCAAGGTGACTACCGTCTCCCATATGTTTTACAATTGTCAGGCGAAAACTATTGTATGCAACTCGTATTGGAAATTACCGATTGATATGGGATATATGTTTGCGGGATGCACCAGTCTCGTATCCCTGAATCCAGACATTTCTTATACACTGGAAGTGTCTGAAGCAACTGACATATCGTACTTATTTTATAACTGCAAAGCGTTGCAATACTTGTATCTGCTAATCTACAAAACGGGCAAATGTCTTGATTCGGTGTTTGAGGGGTGCGCAAGCCTGACTGTAATTGGCGGTCTGTCCAAATGGAAAACGGGCAACGCAGAATCGATGATGTTGATGTTCTACAACTGCTCGTCTTTGCAGACACTTGACCTCTCGGGATTCGACACCTCCCAGGTGACACATTTTGATTCGATGTTCGGCGGCTGCAAAAGTCTGACGAGTCTCAACCTCTCTAAATTCAATACCGCCAAGGCGACAAGCATGTATTCCATGTTCAACAACTGCTCGTCTTTGCAGACACTTGACCTCTCGGGATTCGACACCTCGGCTGTGTCGGATATGTCCTATATGTTCTACGACTGCAAAAGTCTGACGAGTCTCAACCTCTCTAAATTCGACACATCAAAGGTGACGAATATGCTCTATATGTTCAAGAACTGCCAGAAACTGGCGGCGCTGACACTTTCCGCCGCGTTCTTCAACCCGGCGTCGCTCACAACCTACGATTTCAGTGCACTGACCGCATGGACGGACACTGACAGCCTCGCAACGCTCGTGGAGGCGCTGCCGACAATCAGCACGGCGAAGACTATAAAGCTGTCCGCGAACACAAAGGCTGCGCTGACGGACGAGCAGAAGGAGACGATAACAACCACCAAGGGCTGGACGATAGCGTAAAAACAGAATCGATATGAAACTGAAAGGAAACTTGCTCACCCCGGAAGAGGGGATGTACCTCACGCAGACGGCGGAGGTCGGTGACAACAACAGGGTGTTCGCCACGGAATTGATGCTCGGCAAGGCCGACTCGGAAGAGAACTGGAGAGAGGCCGGGCTGGACGAGAAGGAGGCGTTCGACGCGCGGATGTCAGCGGCGGAAGCCCATGATGAAGCCTCTGATGAGACCGCTCCGGGAGAGCCGTCCACAGACGTACAACAACAAACAACAGATTAACAGATTAGGATATGGAAAAACTCATCGAAAGAATCGGGCTTGACAGGATAGCCCACTTCGGGGTCGGGGCAGCCGTGTGCGGCTTCGCGACCCTCATGTTCGTGTTCTCGCTGCCCGTGGGCGACACGCTGCGGTGCT
>CAVKBL010000062.1:0-2218 GCA_963654805.1 Lachnospiraceae bacterium
GCATCCACGAAAGCCGACTTCCCGACAATGTCCTTCGCCGTCAGATAGTCGTTCTTGTACATAAAGGTCGCCTCCAGAGAAGATATGCTGACGACGGAAGCCCCGGTGTCGAATATGAACGAGAGCGGCAGACCGTTTATCTCACACTTGACCTTTGTGACACCGCCCGACTTCACGAATGGAACTTCAACGACTTTCTCCACCCACTGCTCCGCATCCGTTGAGGCATCCGCGTCCGGCTCCTGCCTGTTGTATTGCGCCAGCAATGTCTTATAGCGCTCCGTGTCGCGGATATTGTCCATATCAGAGTCCTTGTCAAGATGATGGAAATTCTTGAAACCGGTTGCGAAAGCCTGCTCCAGATAGTCCAACGCCTTCTCCTTCTCACCCATAATGGAATACAGGCAGGCCGCATCATAATAGTTTCCTGTGGAGTCGGCGGCCAGAAGCTTGTCCATATATTCAATGGCCTTGTCGTTTCTCCCGAGGTAGAACCACGCGAACTCCGCGCAGCTGTTCCCGTCCGGTATGGTGTCCAGCTGGGTGCATTTGGTGAAATCGGCCTCGGCCAAATCCTTTTCTCCACGGTTGAGGTGCAGCCTTCCGCGATTCATATAGGAATATGCGTGCGACGGGTTCAGGATAATCGAATTGTTGTAATCCTCCAATGCCCCGTCCTCATCATTGTTGTGCTCCTTGAACCAGCCGCGGCGATGATAATAGAAATAATTCTCCGGTTCAGCATCAACGCACTTGGAGATTTCGACAATGGCAGAATCCAGATTATCGGAAAACCAATACAGGTTCGCCTTGGCATTCTTATAGTTGATGTCCTCCGGATCCATTTCTATGGCCTTATCGACATATTCGAGGGCCGCTTTCCAGTTTCCCAGTTCCTCATAACAGTTCATAATGCGATACGCCGTAATGTCATCCGGATCCAATGCCATAGCCTTTTTATAAGCATCGATGGCGAGACCATATTTCTCCTCCGACTCGTTCAGAATCCCCAGACAATAAGGCCAATACCCGTTATTCTTCTCGGAGAGAGCTTTTGCTTTCAATCTTACTGACAAAGGCTTGTACAGATTCTCCGTATCCTTCGTCATCATATAGAAAGCCTTGTCGTTCCCGTCAATCTCCAAAGCCCTCACAATATCCAACGCCGCGCCCGAATAGTCTCCCGACTTGCAGTAAGCCTCAGCCCTGAATGAATACCCTGAAGAATAATCCGGATACAGCGCAATCACATAATCGAAATAATCTATGGCCTTCTGATACTCCTCCCGCGCAAGGCAGTTCCTGCCCAACCCCATTCTGGCATAAGCATTCTCGGAGTCAAGTTTCAGCACCTTCTGGAAATCCGCATCGGATTCCTGATAACGCTCCAGGATATAGTAGAAGTTGCCGCGATTCTTTAACGGCTCTACCTCGTTCGGCAAGACCTTCACTGCGGCATTGTAATCAGCCAATGCCTTGTCCTCCTGATTCAAAGCATAATAGGTTTCGGCGCGTTTTGAATATGTGTCCGAAATTGACACCTTGTCTTTCTTGGGCATATATTTCAGGGCCTTGGCGGCCGCCGTCAATGCCTCCCCATACTGTTTTCGGTTGTAGTATATATACTGTAGGAGTAAATAGGCATAAGCATTGTCCTTATGTTGACCCACCTCCTGATTGAGATAACTGATAGCCTCCGTGTCGTTGTCATCTTGCAATGCCTCCACCGCACGTTTGAAATTATATGACTCCTCATACTTGCTGTTGGCTTGGGCATAGGTCTCAGGCGAAAAGCCCGGCGCACTTAAAAAAGCGGCGACGAATAGAATAATGGTTATCAGTCTTTGATACATTTCGGGTATCCGTCCATTTCACCCGGCCCGAAAGTGAAGTCTAAATCACACACAAAAAGAAAGTGCGAGCCAACTTAGTCTTATTCCCAAAATAGGCTCTGGACTGCCCTTCACATTGAATAAGTTGTTGTATATGCCCACACTTTCTGCTATAGCGTGGGCGTAGCCCATGGTATAGCCAGTGAGAGCGTCAACATTATTCCAAATGTGAATGAATTGTCCAGATTCATTTTGGCGGAATAAAGCTAAACGCTTTCTAATATGTCTGCCGCCCCAATGGGCAGCGTTACAAATGTAGTAAATTTTAGTCTAATCCGGTTTAATAGGAGGCAAAATAATCGAAAAAAGCCTTTACAAGTGGCCCA
>CAVKBL010000063.1:0-2108 GCA_963654805.1 Lachnospiraceae bacterium
CGCTTCATGTGCTTTTGGGTATTACACCGGATGGCACCAGAGAGGTTTTGGACTACGCTCTCTATCCAACTGAGTCCGCTGCGAATTATGAAGAAATGATGGAGTCCCTCAAAAGCCGTGGCGTAAAGCAGGTTCTCCTGTTTGCCTCAGACGGATTAGCCGGAATGCGAGATGCTGTTAAGCGGCAGTTTCCGGAAGCGGAGCATCAGCAGTGCTGGGTTCATCTCTCTCGTACGGTCACCAGGTATATCCGCAATAAAGACCGCAAGGATGTCCTCAACGATCTGAAGAGCGTATATCGCTCCAGTTCCGAAGATGAAGCAAAGAAGGCACTATCCGTATTCTTGGCGAAGTACGGGAAGTGCTACCCGAAGCTTGCAGGAATCTTTGAACGCGCTGAGGGGAGCTTGTACCAGTTTTACCAGTTTCCTGAGGTGATTCGGAAGAGCGTTTATACTACAAACATCATTGAGCGAAGCAACAAGGGCCTGAAGCACAAATCCAAGGTCAAGGAGCAGTTTCCTAACGAAGAGTCGCTTGAGCGCTTCGTATGCTGCTATTACAGCGATCTGAACCGTTCCTATGCCGAGCGGATGCAACGCGGTTTCTGCCAGGCCTCCGCTGAAATACTACAGATGTTTGAAGATAGACTTGAAGCCGTCAAGAAACAAGATGCAGCCTGATTAACACGAGGCAGGAAATCAAAGATGTTTACACAAAATACTTGACACAATCAATCTATCATGTCGGAACATCGAACCAAACCAAGATTTATATAAAAGTCACATCTAGCTATTCCGCAGCCCATGTAGGCGGTTTATTAGTCATGGAACAGAATGGCCCAGCCTTAGTAGCAGTTCTTACACCAAGTGGCTGGACTACAGTGTTGAATAGTAATGGTTGGAAATGCTCATACTCAGCTCCGCAATGGACTATAACGGCGAATGCTTGGTCGGGAGGATATTTTATCCCGTTTTCCAACTACACGTTCTCGATAACGTATGCTTAAACAGTAGTCGCACTGACCTTCTGCCATTTAGACCATGTTGCTCCTGCCACATCACGGCGATTTCTGAAGTACATTCCTGCTGTAGCACCGCTAGATCCAGACCAAGCTATAAAGAGTTCACATTGACCTGCGCCGCCAAGTCTAATGACATTCCCATAAGTTTCTGGATATCCAGTATTGTAGACTTGATTAACGTAGAAACCAGAATATGATGTAGACCCACTAGCAGCTGTACTCCTTGAAGTGCAATTCATGTTATTGACTTTACCACTAAGTGCCGAAAAATTACTATTTATCGTCGTTATCGAACTCGAAACAGAAGAGTTAATGTCTGCTTGAGTTTTGTTCTGGTTGGTATCGTATACGGAAGAGGTAGCTACATAGTTGTCTGTGAGTTGAATTACATTAGCCATTATAACCACCTCCGGTTCTTATTATGCAGTCCGTTTCCACATATACACGGCCAGGTAGGGGGGGGGTAGTGGAGATAGTGGCTACTGTTCCGGTAAAACCATGATTGTGCGATGCGCCGCCACCCATTATGTTTGTAGTGCCAGCTTCATCGCCCATGCCGGATTGAGCAACCTTGTTAGTGTTATTCCAACCATAAACAATATTTCCGTCTGCTCTAACGTCAATACCATATTGATTAGTTAAAAGACTAACGCCGTCAGAACTAAACAATTTATGATAATCTGTCGTTCCTGCATCTTTATTCCAAATGCGGACATTATGTCCATGCCTGGGCATTTCACTTACAGTCAACGTGTGAGAGCCAACAGAACCTTTTGGAGTATAGCTTTGACTCGTTGCACCACCAGTTGCATTAACGGAATACGAATTTCCCGCACCAACCAAGAACCTATCCTT
This sequence comes from Lachnospiraceae bacterium, assembly GCA_963654805.1. Lineage (GTDB taxonomy): Bacteria > Bacteroidota > Bacteroidia > Bacteroidales > UBA932 > Cryptobacteroides. Next base: position 1,880 of record CAVKBL010000063.1, read on the forward strand.
GAGTTGAGTCCATGTACCGCCAAACAAAGTCGCGGGACTTGTTGAGTTCACGCTCATATAGATTGAGCCGACAGGATAAATCTTGTCGAATACGGACTGCATATAGAGTGAACTTGCATCTAATTGTTTATCTACTAATTTAATTACTTCCGTAGCCATAATTGACTAGAGCAAGGCTGAAGTTATTTTGACCAGATAGTTTCCCAAGAATTATTTGTAGTGTTATAAC
>CAVKBL010000064.1:0-2035 GCA_963654805.1 Lachnospiraceae bacterium
GATATCTGACCCCGCTGGAGTATTTCCAAAAAATGTATAATTTTACACTCGACAGTGTTGCACTGTCAAATTGAATTCAGCAGCCAGTTCTCCATATTCCAGGGATTCTCTATAAAGTGGAAGGATCGTATAAACAGCGCATCAGTAAAGGAGCTTAAAACTGACGCAAGAACTGGAGTCAAGATAGACGATAAACGCGGAATAGACGAGAGTCAGGCCCAGAGGAAATGGCATTTCTCGCTACCTGAGAGTACGATTGCTCAATAGCGATCTTGATTCACTCTATCTGATTATTGTCCAACTGCAGCAGTTGAGTGCACCGCCTTTGCGGATGACTTCGGGACATTCGCAAGTGACGATGCGGCCGCGATAAGAGGGGAGCGCAGCTTCTATCTGCCGAATGGATTCAGCATCTGCCGCACATCCGAATGAAGGGACGATTAGCACTTTGTCCGTCTGCAGCCAGTTGATATAGGCCCAGTCGAACTTGTGCCGTGCGGCTTCCGTATATTCCAGTTCCACGATGTTTCTGAAATGCGGCATGAGGCATTCGTAGATGCGCGCATCCATCTTCTTGTCTATCTGGCGATAGTTTGTCAGCAGAATGGTGTCATCGTCAGCGTATCGGCAGACTCCGTCGGCGTGGCCGAATATCTCCTTTGTGTCCCACGGAATCACGATAACTTCAGCTTCAAGCGTTTCTTCCAGAGCCTCCAGTATCTGGACAGGACGGGATGACGGGTTTTCCTCGAAGACTTTGGCCGTCATCACGACTTTACTGCCGCACCTCACCACATTGCCGCCGTCGAGGACAAGATTGCCGGGCAAATTGGTAAAGATGCCGTCGAGGTCAAGCGAGTCCAGAACAGTCTCTGAGTCAGTTATGGATTTGCGGTATGTTTTGTAGTTGCGCAGGTAGTCAGGATTGTAGTTGTAGCTGAAAAAACGGCCTTTCTCCACCTGTAGCGGCATATAATCCCGGCACCAGATGTCTTTTGTGTCCGGGAGCAGGCTATATGGGACATCCCACTGTCTGAGGATTTCTGTAAGGTTGCCAAAGGTCACCGGCGCTGACTTCTGAAGCCTGTCGGAGAGGAATACCGTGTTGCACTGAGAATCAAGTATCATATCACAATCTTTTATCAGCGGCAAAGGTACGCCATTGCTTCAAGACCGCGAAAATTATTATGTTAAAAGATGTTAAAGATTTATAAATAGTTATTTACGGAGATGGACATATTGCCGTAGCACCCTCCCGGGCAGGCTGACCTCTGGTCATCCGCAGAGATATTCCCTGATTCCCTCAACGTGGAGCATTGTGATGGCATCTTTGCCGGAATGGCTCTGGAGGGAGGCGATATCGTTGGCATTGTCCATAAAGAGGTTTTCGGTGAGGACTGCCGGGCAAAGAGTATGGCGCAGGATATAGAAGCCGGCTTCAAGGTCTGGATCATTGTCGGTATAGTCGGTGCGGAGGCATTGGCCGGGAAGGTTTTTCGCAGCTGCGGTGTAGAGGCAGGTTGCCAGGGCATCGGCACGGGTGTTTCCTCTTGAGGTGTAAGCACTCCAACCGGTCGCATTGAGCCATTGCGAGCCGTTTCCAGCGGTATTGACGTGGATGCTGACCAAGATTGCATTCGGCGCTCCGACGCCGGCAGAAAGGGCGTTTGCGCGGCGGCAGCGTTCGGCGAGAGGAATGTCAGACTCCTCCGGCACCAGCAATCTGGCATCGTAGCCGCAATCGGTGAGTTCTGATGCGACGCGCAGTGCGATTTCGCGGTTGAACTGATATTCACGGAAGAGGCTGTCCGGACTGTGTTTGCCGGGAGTTTCGATGCCGTGGCCATTGTCAAGAAGGATAATCATAAAGCTGCAGGTGTTTAGTCTCTGCAGTTCTCTGATTCTATAATAGTTACGGATTTTAATACAGGTGCCTAAGTTAAAAATACATAACTTAGCATCATGAAAAAGGCAAGGCGTAAGTACGACGCAAAATTCAAGGCTCAGGTGGCGATTGAGGCCATCAAGGAACGCG